>JADGBT010000071.1 GCA_015231375.1 Magnetococcales bacterium
CTCCCCCGGCTGGGGCCAAGGCTCCCCCTCCCTCCACGAACTGGCCGTGCTCTCCGGCATCCCCGGCAAAATGGATGCCTCCGGCGACGACGTGCCCCAAATGTGGCTCGATGGCCAATTGGATAAAATCATCGCCTACAATGAACGTGACGCCCTCACAACCTACCTTGTCTGGTTGCGCATGGCCCACTTCGCCGGACTCATCTCCGCGAATGACTACCAAACCGAACAACAACGCGCCCGCGAAATGATCACCCACGAAGCGATCACCAAACCCCACCTGCTGGATTACCTGGCCGCCTGGGAACACCTCTCCGCCTGCTCCGGCGGAAATTGACCCGCCTCACGCAAAACCACCATCAATCGCGCCGCAAAACGAGGTGCCAAAATCAGCAAGATCCGACTCCAAAACAAATTGCCATCCCCCAACAAAACCACACCATTGGCAAAAGCCTCCCCGCCACGCCGCACCGGAGAGTCCCGATAATACCCCTCCGAATGACCTCCCCCCACCACGTTGCCCGTCAACGCCCCAAACACAGCCGCCACAATCAAAGCCATACCCATCTCCTGATGACGCCGACGCCCCCACTCCAATACCTGCTCCCCAAACAGAAAAACATCCCGCCGCCGCAACGCGACCAATAATACCAAAAGACGCTCCGGATCCTCCACCACCCCACGATACCCCAAATCCACCGCCAAAGCCCCCTCCACCTGGTTCAACGTCAACCCGAACCCGCGCAACTCCCCGTCCATCCAATCCAAACGCACCCGTGGATCCAATCCCCTCCAACACACAACGCCTCCCGGCGCCAACCAACTCCCGCACCCTGCCCATCACCCGCCTGCCCACATCCAAACGACTCCCACCCCGCCGGTGAACCAAACCCAAAATCACCCCCACATCCCCAACCAATCCCTCCACCAATCGATCCAAACGCGCCTCCACCTCCCCACGCCAGACCAACAATCGATTGTCCACCGAACGCGGCCAAATGGTGGGCAGATCCAATGCCTGCAACAACTCCTTGACCAGAACGTGATTCTTTGAATAACTCCGGGCCAAACGACCCACCCCACGCCCAAAAGAACCCACCAACTCCCGAAGCCTGACCAAAAACAGACCATCCTCCCCCCTCCCGGCCAGCAAAACCCCGACCTCCCGCTCCAACCTCTCCCCCGCCACACACACTTCCCGCTCCAGCGCTTCCTCACTTTTCTTGAGGCGCATCATGATCGAGGTTGAAATCTCCTCCAGACGATTCGAGACATCCTCCACGCATCTACCCAGGATCAATATAACCGATTTTCAGTTGTTAACGATATTTATAATGATTAAAATAATACGTTAAACAATACAATGAGCGCTTCATCGGATAAAAATCATGCATGCATGATAATAAAATTAAGACAAATCCCATCTTTTTTCATAACCAGGCCGACATTACTGTAAAACAATGACACTACATGCTAATTAAAGTTAATTCATTGTTATGCTCAAAGATATTCTTCCCCTCATGACGCCATCCCTGCCTCATCCCGCCCCGAAATCCTTGCTCCCGCACCGTTCCGAAGATCACGGCCAAAAGCAAATCAGGAACAGTTCTTGCAAGACTTACCAATCCATAACGCCCCCAAAGCAACGACCCAAACTCCTCAACCTCGGATTCCAGACCAACGGCAATGCCCCACCTCACCTGCACCCAATGCGGCACCCATCTTTCGCCGGACCAGACCGCGAGTCTGCGCGTCGGCGACACGCTGCCCTGTCTGGAGTGCGGCGCGCCGGTGAATCCCGAAGAACGCCGCAAACATGATGCGGCGCCTCAGTCCATGGCGCTGGAGCTTTTTTTGGATCACGCGACCGAAAACGATCCGGAACGCTATCTGGGATTCGAGGCGGCGCGCATCCGCCGCTTCGAAAGCCATTTGCAGGATCAGAAACTCAATCCGCGCACCCTGCGACCCGGTGTTGTCCAGGCGTTCTTGAAAAGAATCCACGACACCGAAGGTCCAGAAAGCGCCCACGGCCACGCCTCGACCCTGCGGGAATTCTTCAAGACGTTGACACTCAAAGGGGTGATGAACGTCAACCCGTTGTCGGAACCGCGTCAGGCCGCCCCCCCGCCCATGGATATGAGAGGGTTTTCGGAAGAACTGATCACCTTTGTCACCCAGCAAGAGGGGATCGGATTCACCGAAAACCTCTCCTTCGATGTGCGACGCATCCAGGAATGGGAGGCCTTTCTCGCCCGCAAAGGCAAAAAGGCCCGCACCGCCGAAGAAAAGGAGCTGGTGGAGTTCATGGCCATGGCCCACCGCCGCTTCACCCCCAAACACGCCTATGGACTGGCTCTGACCCTGCAAGAGTTCTATCAGGTCATGCTGCAATCCGGTCTGATGACCGAAGTGCCCTCCTGCCCGGACTTCGTTCACTGTCGCGAAGCCCTGGAAGAGATCCTCGCCCACGAACAGGCCGGGACAGGCACACCGGAACGGACGGAACGGACTCGACCCGCCTCCGGTTTCCGCAGACCGGCCCAACAACGACGCAAACCCTGGATGCCTCTGCTCATCATCGTCGGAGTGCTGTGCGCGGCAGGCGGGGTGCTCGCTTGGCAACTCCTGCCCAGAGAGTCGGGAACAAACCCGGCGATGAACGACCTCCGCCAAAAGGCCAAAAACCTCAAAAACACCCTGAGCGGCACTCCGCCTGCGACCCCGACCGCCGGCATCAAACCCCCGGCCACCCCAACGGCGGCAACCGTCGCTCCGACAACTCCGACGACCCGCGCCACCCCTCCCGGCTCGGTCGTCCCCGCCATCCCGACGACAGCGGCAACGACAGCCCCGGCTCCCGGCTCCGCCCTCCCGGCGGCGACAGCGACAGCCCCGGCTCCCGGCTCCGCCCCTGCCCTCCCGAAGGCGACAGCGACAGCCCCGGCTCCCGGCTCCGTCCCTGCCCTCCCGGCAACGACAGCGACAGCCCCGGCTCCTGCCAATGTCCCTTCGGACCGGCCACCCTCCACGCCACCCGGCGTCGCTCCGGTCGCGCCCCTGGTCGGGATGCCACCCCTGACCGCTCCCGGCTCCGGCTTCACACCCCGGCTGCCGACCACCCCAGCGGAAGTCCCGCACTTTCAGCCCAATCTGTCCGCCAAACCCCCGGAAAATCCGCTCAAACGCCCTTCCCGGAACGAAGCGGTCCCGGAAAAACCCAAGGAGCTCGCGCCACCGGTGCGCCTGATCGGCTGTGTGGAGGGAAACTGCACCAACGGATTCGGCACCTTTGTCCACGACGACGGCGCCCGCTACATCGGCCAATGGTCCCAGGGCAAAAAACACGGGACCGGTGAATTCCGTTTCTCCTCGGGCGGAGGATACCGGGGTACCTGGAAAAACGGCCACGTGACCAAAATCGAATAAAGCCGAGGGAGGATCCGCGCACCGAACCACCATGTCCGGTGGACGGGATGGATCACGGCGTGTTATACTGGATTTTATGCCATCACCAGTGTATCCCGACCCGAACCATGCGACTCACCCCATCCACCACGGATCCCCGATGAACGATTTCCTGCGCCATGTGGCCCGATTCACCGGAGCCACCCAGTTGCACGGCCACTCTTTGGAAACCGTGCAGATCAATCTGGGACCGCGCTGCACCCTGGAGTGCCACCACTGCCACATCGGCGCCTCGCCCCGGCGGGAAGAGTCCATGAGTCCGGCGGTCATCGATCATCTCCTGACTCAACTGCCCCAGTCCCGCTGCCGCACCGTGGAGCTGACCGGTGGCGCGCCGGAGTTGCATCCCGGTTTCCGGGAACTGGTCCAAAAGGTGCGAGCCATGAACCTGAACCTGCGGGTACGCACCAATTTGACCATCCATCTGGATCCAGAGATGTCCACTCTGGCCCCGTTTCTGCGGGATCATCAGGTGGCCCTGACCGGCTCCCTGCCTTGCTACCTGGAAGAGAATGTGGATCGCCAACGCGGCGACGGCACCTTTCAAGGAGCCATCGAAGCCATCCGCCGCCTCAACGCCCTGGGCTACGGACACGATGACCGCTGGCCCCTGGAACTGGTCTACAATCCGGGCGGCGCCACCTTGCCCCCGGACCAGACCCGGCTGGAGCAGACCTATCGCACCCAACTGCGGGAACGGTTCGGCATCGCCTTCACCCGTCTGGCGACCATCACCAACATGCCCATTGGCCGTTTTCGCGCCGACCTGCGCCGCCGGGGAGAAGAGCAAAGCTATCACACCCTGTTGCAACGGGCCTTCAATCCCCAAACCCTGGAACACCTCATGTGTCGCCATCAGATCAGCGTGCGCTGGGATGGACAACTGTTCGACTGCGACTTCAACCTGGCCCTGGGACTGCCGATGAACACCCCTCACCCCCAGGTCGAGTCCCTGGCCGCCACCTCCACGACCCGACCCATCGCCACCGGCAACCACTGTCTGGCCTGCACCGCCGGGGCCGGATCCTCTTGTTCGGGCGCGCTGGTCGCGTGACGGGGCACGCCATGGGACTGGGCAAAGTCCATCAATTGCAGGCCGCCTACGCCCCGGTGGAAGATCGCCTCTTGTTGCGGATCAACACCACCGACGGCATGGAGTTCCGTTTCTGGCTGACCCGTCGTTTCGTGCAGCGCCTCTGGCCCGCGCTGCGCCAGACCCTGGAACACCACTCGCGCCTCACCGGGGTGGACAACCAGACGGTACGGGCAGCCATGCTCGACTTCATGCACGAACACGCCACTGCGGCCACGGACTTCAAAGCACCCTTCGAGGAGTCCCCGTCCAAAGTGATGCCGCTGGGGCAACAACCGATTCTGGCGGTCCACGCCCGCATCGCCGCCGTACCCGGTCAGGATCAGATCCGCATGCTCCATCTCCACCCGGAACAGGGCTACGGCATCGAGGTGGCCATGGATACGCAGCTTCTGCACGCTTTTTGCAAACTGTTGGCCGACGCCGTGGCCTCGGCGGAGTGGCAACTGGAATTGAACCTGACGCCAGGCTTCACCCCGTCGGCCACCTCCCCGGAACGGGGCCGCGTGCTGCACTAGTGAAAAAGGCCCCAAATTCCAAGACCCGTCCACACCGATTGACGGTTGAACCACTCCCACGCTCAACAGGATTCTTGACACCATGTCTCAAGTCATGTTTTATGGCCGCCCAGAACCGATCCGCAAGGAGCACCACCGCAACCTGCGGCTGGATGCGAGCCGCGCCGATCTGTCGTTCGCCGCCCGGGCCAATTCGGTGCCCCTGGCCGGACCGGAGTTCCAGCACGCGGCCAAGGAATATCCGATCGTGTTCATTCAGACCGGTACGGGCGGAATCCTGGCTGCGGCGCTGCTGGGGGTGCGGGCCGACGAAAATCTGTTCATCGGTCCGGACGCGCGCTGGAACGCCCATTATGTGCCGGCCTTCGTGCGTCGTTATCCCTTCATCCTGGCGGAAAGCGGCGCCGATCCGGATCAGTGGGCCGTCTGCCTGGACGCGACCTATCCCGGCTTCAACACGGAAACCGGAGAACCGCTCTTCGCGGACAACGACGAGCCTTCCCCTCTGCTGAACCACACCATCCGTTTTCTTCAGGAGTGCCAGGAGGGCTTCCGGCGTACCGAAACCTTCGTCCAGCGACTGCAAGAGTTGGAACTGCTGGGAAATCTGTCGGCCCGGGTGGAGACGAAAGGGGGTCAAAAGTTCGCCATGCAGGGATTGATGGCCGTGGATGAGAAAAAATTGCTCGCCCTGGAAGCACCCAAGGCGATGGAGCTGTTTCGTTCCGGAGAGCTGGGATGGATCTATTCCCATCTGATCTCCCTGGCCAACATCAACCGTCTGGCCACGCTGCTGGCCGCGCGGGAACCGTAAGAAGGCACCAGCCTGAATCCTTAATGTTAAGTCCAATACCCCTGATCCGGCGGGAAGGATTGCTTTTCGACACGGACGGGGGGTATCTTTTTTCGATTCGCAAACCGCAACCATATCGGGGATGTCATGGAAGTCACTGTCGAGGAAACCGGCGCCTTGGATCGCACCATCACGGTGCGCGTGGAGGCCGAGCAGGTCAATCAATCGCTGGATCTGGAACTCCAACGTCTGGCCGGAAGCGTCAAGCTGCCAGGATTCCGTCCTGGCAAGACCCCCAGAAAACATCTGGAGACCCGCTTCAAGGATCATCTCGCCCAGGCGGTGATGGAACGGCTGATGCATGAGGGTCTGAACAAGGCCGTGAAGGGGCAAAATCTGCGCCCGGCGGATGATCCGGAGTTCATCAGCGAACAACCGATCATGCGGGGTCAACCGTTCGTATTCACGGTCACCATGCAGATCATGCCCGAGGTCAAGGCCGAAGGATACCGGGAAATGGCCCTCACCCGCCCCATCGCCGAGGTGACGGACGCGGATGTGGCCGCCGCCTTGGAACAGGTGCGCGAACGCCGCGCCCGCTACGAGGCCGCAGAGGGTCGTCAGGCCGCTGCGGGAGATCAGGTGGTGTTGAACTTCAAGGGCTTCGTCGATGACGCACCGTTCCCGGGCGGCGAGGCGGAAGGCTATGTGCTGGAACTGGGCAGTGGTCGCTTCATTCCCGGCTTCGAGGATCAACTCATCGGCATCGCGCCGGGGGAGAACCGGGACGTGAAGGTCTCCTTCCCGGAAAACTACTCCGCCCCCCATCTGGCGGGCAAGGAGGCGTTGTTCCAGTGTGCGGTCACCGAGGTGCGCACGCGGGTGCTGCCGGAAATCGACGACGCCCTGGCCACGGCGGAAGGCATCACCGAAGGAGGTCTGGAGCGGCTCCGGGAGTCCATCCGGGAGCAACTGACCAAACGGGCGGCCCTGGCCACGGAAAAACGGGTTCAGCGTCGAATCCATGACGCCCTGGTGGGCGCCAATCCCTTCGAACTGCCCAGCAAGATCGTGGAGCGGGAAGTGCGCGCCATGGTGGCCCAGTTCAAGGAGGAGACCGTCAACCGGGGCATGGATCCGGCCCAGCACGGCCTCAACGACGACATGCTGGCCAGCGGTTTCCGGGAAACGGCGGAACGGCGGGTGCGGCTGGGACTGCTGCTCGGGGCCATCGCCAAGCAAGAGAACATGCAGGTGGACGACGCCCGCGTGGCGGCCCGTCTGGATGCCCTGGCCGCAGCCTACGGCGCCCAGGCTCATGAGTTCAAGCAGTGGGCGCGGTCCGACGAAAGCCGCATGGACGGCATTCGCGGCGCCGTGCTGGAAGAGATGGTCAACGAATGGATTCTCGGCAACGGCACGGTCACGGACGAAACCATCGCCCTCGACGCGCTGCTCGCCGACCACTAATCCACGACCTTTGGGGTTCGCACGGGGCGGACCGGCTTGAAGATCCAGACACGATCCAACTCAAGCACCGGGCCCGCCCCTGCGCCAATCATCCTTGGAAGCTCTTTTTTTTAAGGTATTGCCATGAATCTGGTTCCCATGGTGGTCGAGACCACCAATCGCGGCGAACGGGCTTACGACATCTATTCCCGACTGCTCAAGGAACGGGTGGTGTTCCTGGTCGGACCGGTCAACGATGAATCCGCCAATCTGGTCGTTGCCCAACTGCTCTTCTTGGAATCGGAAAACCCGGAAAAAGATATCCATCTGTACATCAACAGTCCGGGCGGAGTGGTGACGGCGGGCATGGCCATCTACGACACCATGCAATTCATCCGACCGGATGTGAGCACGCTGTGCGTCGGTCAGGCGGCGAGCATGGGAGCGGTGTTGCTGGCCGCAGGAGCCAAAGGCAAACGGCTGCTGCTGCCCAACTCGCGGGTGATGATCCATCAACCCTCCGGGGGATTCCAGGGGCAGGCCGAAGACATCCAGATCCACGCCAAAGAAATTTTGCGCATCCGGGAACGGCTCAACCAGATCCTGGCCAACCACACCGGACAGCCGGTGCGCCGCATCGCCCGCGACATGGACAGAGACAACTTCATGGAAGCCGACGAGGCGTGCGCCTTCGGTCTGGCGGACCGGGTGATCAACAAACGGGAGCTCCCGGCGGATGAAACCGCGTAACATCTCTTTCAGCAAGGACCATTTTTCTTTTCGTCCCATCTTCGATTTCTCAACGCGAAGATGACCCACGGTCGCTATTGAAGGAACGAGTCACTATCCATGGCCAAGAAAATTTCGGATTCCGGCACGCTTTTGCACTGCAACTTCTGCGGCAAGACCCAACACGAGGTGCGCAAGCTCATCGCCGGGCCATCGGTTTTCATCTGCAACGAGTGCGTCGATCTGTGCCGGGACATCATCAAGGAGGAAAAACCCGAAGGCGGCCCGATGCGCAAGCGCTCCGGCATCCCGGTTCCCCAGGAGATCAAGGCGATCCTCGATGAATACGTGATCGGTCAGGACAAGGCCAAACGCATCCTCTCCGTGGCGGTCTACAACCACTACAAGCGCCTGGAAAGCAAAACCGCCGCCCCCCACGAGGATGTGGAGATCGCCAAAAGCAATCTGCTGCTGATCGGTCCCACCGGTTGCGGCAAGACCCTGCTGGCCCAGACCCTGGCGAAGATCCTGGATGTGCCGTTCACCATCACCGACGCCACCACCCTCACCGAGGCCGGCTATGTGGGCGAGGATGTGGAAAACATCATCCTGCGTCTGCTCCAGGCTGCGGACAACGACGTGGAAAAGGCCCAACGGGGCATCGTCTTCATCGACGAAATCGACAAGATCTCCCGCAAATCGGAAAATCCCTCCATCACCCGCGATGTCTCCGGAGAAGGGGTGCAGCAGGCCCTGCTGAAGATCATCGAAGGCACCATCGCCAGTGTCCCCCCCCAGGGCGGACGCAAACACCCCCAGCAGGAATATCTCCAGGTGGACACCACCAACATCCTGATCATCTGCGGCGGGGCGTTCAACGGACTGGAAAAGGTGATCGAACGGCGTTCCAACAAACATCACGGCATCGGCTTCGGCGCCCAGGTGAAACGGGGCGACACCGAAACCCGCGTCAACGAACTGCTGGCCATGCTGGAACCCGAAGACCTGTTGCAATTCGGTCTGATTCCGGAATTCGTGGGTCGTCTTCCGGTTATTGCAACTTTGGAGGAACTGGATCAAGACGCGCTGATCAAAATACTCAGAGAGCCGCGCAACGCCCTGCTCAAACAGTACGCCAAGCTGCTCTCCATGGAAGGCGTCCGCCTGACCTTCACCGACGAGGCGGTCCGGGCCGTGGCCCGCAAGGCGATCAAACGCAAGACCGGCGCCCGTGGATTGCGCGCCATCCTGGAATCGGTGCTGCTGGGGATCATGTTCGACATTCCCTCGATGAACGATGTCACCGAGGTGGTGATCAACCAGGAGTGCATCGAAAACGACGCGGAGCCGCTGCTCATCCATGAGGATCCTCCCATGGCGGCCCAGGCTTGAAAAAGAAGAAATCACCTCCACATAAAAAACGGGAGCATCCGACCGTCATGCCCAGTCACAAGGAATCCCTCGCCACACAACTGGTGCGCATCCCCGCGCTTCCCTTGAGAGATATCGTCGTTTTCCCCCACATGATCGTGCCGCTGTTCGTCGGACGGGAGCGGTCGATCCGCGCCCTGGAGGCGGTGACCTCGCGGGAAGAGAGCCGTCAGATCCTGCTGGTGGCCCAGAAGGTGGCCACCAACGACAGTCCGGAACAAGAAGAGATCTACGCCATCGGCGTGGTGGGCACCATCCTGCAAGTCCTCAAGCTGCCGGACGGCACGGTCAAGGTGCTGGTGGAAGGAGGACGGCGCATGCAGATCCGGCGCTACTTCCAGAAGGATCCCTATTATCTGGTGGAAGGGCGCTACGTCGAGGACGATCCGTCGGATCCCACCGAATGCCAGGCCATGATGCGCTCGGTGGTCGAGCAGTTCGACAACTACGCCAAGCTCAACAAGAAAATCGCGCCGGAAGTGTTGCAGACCCTGCAATCGGTCCACGAACCGGCCCGTCTGGCGGATATCGCCGCCACCCATGTGGCGCTGAAAGTGACGGAAAAACAAGAACTCCTGGAACTGCCCACCGTCAGCGCCCGTCTGGAGCGTCTGCTGCTGGTGCTGGAACAAGAGATCGATGTGCTCCAGGTGGAAAAACGGGTGCGGGGTCGCGTCAAGCGGCAGATGGAAAAAAGCCACCGCGACTACTACCTGAACGAACAGATGAAAGCCATCCAGAAGGAACTGGGTGACAAGGATGACGACAAGGACGAAATCAACGAACTGGCGGAAAAAATCGCCACCGTGGGCATGTCGGAAGAGGCCCGCAAAAAGGCCGAGTCGGAGCTGAAAAAACTCAAGCAGATGGCCCCCATGTCCGCCGAAGCCACGGTGGTGCGCAACTACGTGGACTGGCTGGTCAACCTGCCCTGGAGCAAAGGCACGGAACTCAAACACGATCTGGCCCGCGCCGAAGAGATCCTGGAAGAGGACCATTGGGGGCTGGAAAAGGTCAAGGAACGGATCCTGGAACAGCTCGCCGTGCAGATGAAGGTGGAAAAGATCAAAGGTCCGATCCTGTGTCTGGTGGGTCCGCCGGGCGTGGGCAAGACCTCGCTGGCCAAATCCATCGCCCGCGCCTCGGGTCGGGAATACGTGCGCATCTCCCTGGGGGGCATCCGCGACGAAGCCGAAATCCGGGGTCATCGCCGCACCTACATCGGGTCCATGCCGGGCAAGATCATCCAGTCGATGAAAAAGGCCGGCTCCAGCAATCCGCTCTTTTTGCTGGACGAAATCGACAAGGTGGGTTCGGACTTCCGGGGCGATCCCTCCTCGGCGCTGCTGGAGGTGCTGGATCCGGAACAAAACGCCGCCTTCAACGATCACTACCTGGAGGTGGATTACGATCTGTCCAAGGTGATGTTCATCACCACGGCCAACAGCCTCAACATTCCCCGTCCCCTGCTCGACCGCATGGAAATCATCCGTCTGGCCGGGTACACGGAACAAGAAAAAATGCGCATCGCCACCAAGTATCTCATTCCCAAGGAGATGGAGGCCCATGGACTCAAGGAAGGCGAGTTCACCCTTTCGTCGGCGGGATTGATGGACATCATCCGCTATTACACCCGCGAATCCGGGGTGCGCAACCTGGATCGGGAAATCGCCGGATTGTGCCGCAAGTCGGCGCGGGCCATTCTCACCGATCCCAAACATGAACGGGTGGCGATCGGCTCCAAGAGTCTGGCCAAGTATCTGGGGGTGCGGCGCTACCGGTTCGGACTGGTGGAAGAAGAGGATCTGGTGGGTGTGGCCACCGGACTGGCCTGGACCGAAGTGGGCGGGGAACTGCTCACCATCGAAAGCATTCACATCGACGGCAAGGGCAAGCTCACCACCACCGGCAAACTCGGCGACGTGATGCAGGAGTCGGCCCAGGCGGCCCTCACCTACGCCCGTTCCCGCTCCCGGGAGTGGGGCATGGAAAACGAAGAGTTCTTCCAGAAACGCGACATCCACATCCACGTTCCCGAAGGAGCCACCCCCAAGGATGGTCCTTCGGCGGGCATCGCCATGTGTACCGCCCTGGTGAGCGCCCTGTATGGCATTCCGGTGCGCAAGGATGTGGCCATGACCGGTGAAATCACCCTGCGGGGACGGGTGCTGATCATCGGCGGACTGAAAGAAAAACTGCTCGCCGCCCATCGCGCCGGAGTCAAGCACATCATCATTCCGGAAGAAAACGTCAAGGATCTCAAGGAAATCTCCTTGAGCATCCTCAAGGATCTGGAGATTCATCCGGTCACCCACATGGATCAGGTACTCAGTCTGGCGTTGCGGGGCACGATGAAAAACACGCTCAAAAGCGCCGAATCCGCCTCCGTCCCCCTGGAAAATCCGGATCCAGCGCTGCTGATTCCCGCCGAGGGGGAACGGGTTGATACGCCCCCCATCACCCACTGAAATGGTCATGACGAAGCGATCGCCAAAATGTCAACCAGAACACGAAAAATCGCTTGACACCATGAATCCGCAACGTATAGTAACCCCGGATGCGACCCCGGCAGTGTTCTGCAAAAAGCGCGCATTCGGGGTTATCGGGAACGTCATGCTAGGGGAGAACCTCCATTGAACAAATCTGAACTCGTCGATTCCGTTGCCGCCGAAGCCAAATTGACCAAGATCCAGGCCTCCGATGCCATTGACGCCACGATCCATGCCATCCAGAACGCCCTGAAAGAGGGCCAGCAAGTCAATCTGGTGGGCTTTGGCTCTTTCATGGTGTCGGAACGGGCCGCGCGTACCGGTCGCAATCCCCGCACCGGCGACGAAATCAACATTCCGGCTGCCAAACTGCCCAAATTCAAACCCGGCAAGGGTCTGAAAGACGCGGTTACCGTGGTCGCCCCGGCCCCGGTCGCCCCGGCCCCCAAGCCCGCCCCGGTCAAAAAGGTCGCCGCTCCGACTGCTCCGGCTCCCACCCCGGCCCCGGTTGCCGTCGCCGAAAAGAAAGTGATCAAAAAGAAAAAGTGATCCCTCACCGCGTCAGAGTCTGCCGATGCCACCGCTGGACAATGGCGCGACCAGACTCTGACGCGGATGCCAGACTCTGTGTGCCGTATGGGCGGATAGCTCAGCTGGGAGAGCATCGGCCTTACAAGCCGAGGGTCACGGGTTCGATCCCTGTTCCGCCTACCAAATTCAAGTCCAAAGAAGTCCGATACAGTCCGTAAAAGCCCGTAAATTCAAACTTTACGGGCTTTATTTTATGGTCCAAGGAAGTGCATTGACAGCCAAAAAATTGGGGGCATTTATGGGGGCACCTGACCTGCCCCCATAAATGCCCCCCAGATGCCCCTTACCGATGCCGCGATCAAGCAAGCCAAGCCAGAAGACAAACCATTCCGGATGGGTAACTATTCAGCACCCCCTTCACTGTGTGGATGAGTCTAGGAAGAGCTTGGAGATCAGGATCGCATGAAATCCGGCCATTTTCCCAGGAATAGGTCTTTGAGTGCCTGGGTTGCGGAAACGCCATTTTTTCTGCAGGTGGAGAGGAAACTGCGAATGCGGCAGAAGATGGCTGCGCCTTCCTGGGAGCGGAAGCAGCCAGAGATTTTCGGCTCCTCGCTGTTTCACGTGGGTAGGGTGAAGTTTAACTTGCCCCCGATGAGGTAGGCCATGGTGATGAAGTTGGTATCCGAGCGGTAGCCCCTGGCTCGCGCCTTGGCGGCCTGGAGGAGGCTGT
>JADGBT010000072.1 GCA_015231375.1 Magnetococcales bacterium
TTCCAGGAGGAAGCCTTCCGCCTGCTTGCCGTCACTCCCTGACCCGTAGTCAGTCGCATGCAGTGAGATTCGGTCGTTATGTGACCAGTATCAATGCGATAGGCCAAAAACAAGAAGAAAGTCCGGTCGAAAGAAGAATTTGCTTGGTGGTCATGGTCATTGATCCTTTTATTGATCGTTTGCCAAGATGGTCGCACAATGCGGCATCACCGAGGATCTCCTTCAGTTGCTTTTTTTGCAACACGCCCACGGGAGACCTGGACACGCTTTAGGTACCCTTCCGAATCGCCAAATTCTGCAAAATCAAGATAGATCTCGTGCGGATCCTTGATGTCGCGAGCGTGTTTGATGGGGCACCAATACTGTTCCGTCATGCTGCCGATCTCTCTGGATAAAGCCAACAGTCCTATCGCATAACCACAATACAGGCAGTTAATTTTCTCGATAATGTTCAGATAACCCAACGCCCCCCGATCGATAGAGATGTGGTCTGTACGCCGCACCTTGGGCAATCCGTAGATCGGGAAACAGACCAGTTGATAGAAAAACAAAAAGAGATCCAGCATTGATAGAGGCAATATCAGGGCATAGATGAAAGGAGCGCTCAGGATAATGGCAATGTATGATTTCTTGCTTCTTTTGATCATGTCATTCTGAATAATGCGACAAGGATGACGCAGAACAGATCGTCTGGCGCATTTTTTCCATCGCCCGATTTTCCAACTGCCGGATGCGTTCTCTGGAAACACCCAGTTTGCCGCTGATTTCTTTCAGAGTGAGCGGGCTGTCTCTAAGAATGCGCCATGAGATAATGGTGCGCTCCCGTGCGTTGAGTGCCCGCATTGCCTGGGCTGCGACCTGTCTGCGTAGATGTCTGGCTTCCGAGTTCAGAAGCTCTGCTTCCTGATTGTTTCGGATGTCAGGAATGAGATTTTGAAATTCTTCGCCATTATTCACATTGCAACAGCTCAGAGAGTTGTCACGGTTGGTGAGACGCACATCCATATTGATTATTTCTTGGGTCTTTGCGCCCAATTTCTGGCCCAGTATGCAGGCCTCGTCGTAGTTCATCTGTTCAATAGAGAGTTTGTTTCTGCGCAGATTGAAGAACAGTTTGCGTTGCATGGCGGTTGTACCGATTTTGACCAGACTCCAGGAGTGCAGAATAAAGTCCTGAATGGCCACTCTGATCCACCATATGGCATAGGTTGCGAGGCGGAATCCCATATATGGGTTGAATTTGCTGACCGCCCGCATGAGTCCCAGAGAACCTTCCTGAACCAGATCCATCAGACGCATACCGTAACCGGCATATTGCTTGGCAATTTTGACCACATAACGGAGGTAAGAAGAGACCAGTCGATGGGCTGCCTGGAGATCGTGCCGTTCATAATTGAGTACGGCCAGTTGGAACTCCTCCTGCGATGACAGTACCGGGAAGTGATGGATCTCCACCATGTAACGCGCCAACTCATCCATACCGATAATCATGATTCATTCTCCTATCTTATGTTTGTGTTTCATTGTAATTAATAATAGTAATTTTTATTCCCAAGTCTGTCCGGGCTGGGTGATGCCACCCGGACAGACTTTCTCTCTCCGCTTGTTTACCTGGAGGCCAGATCAATCATGAATTTGCACCTCAATTGATTTGGGTTTGGCATCTTCCCGTTTTGGCATGGAGACGATCAGCACACCATTTTTGCAGGATGCCTTGATTTTTTCCACGTCAGCGGCGCCGCCCAGTTCAAATGTGCGACTGAAGCACCCATAGGAGCGTTCCACCCGGTGGTAGCTGTCACGTTTTTTTTCATCCTCGAATCGTCGTTCTCCGGAAATGGTCAGTTGATTGTTTTCCACATGGACCTTGATATCCTTCTGTTCCATACCGGGCACATCCGCCTGGAGGATAATCGAGTCACCATCCTCACAGATATCCACCCGCAGCGGCCATTGGCTCATCATTCCACAGGATGCATCATTATCCCGTTCAAAGAGTCGATTGATTTCGCCTTGCAGCATGCGGAAATTATGCAGAGGATCTTGTTTGATCAGTATCACATCTTTTATCCTTTTATGGTTTGTTCTTCTGCCATCAAAACAACTCGATCATCGGCCTCGCTCGTCTCTTCGCAGAGCATGCGATCCGGCTTGTCCGTCTGTTTTGACGTCAAGTCTTTACCAACGCCCCGGAGATGCCGCCAGCCATTTTGGAAACAGGAGGTCCGATTGCGCTGACATCTTTGATGATGTGGTCATGCCTCACTTTTTTGTCCTGCCGATTTTTCTGATCCGATTTGCTGTTTTTTTTCATTTTCTTTGAATTCGAGTCTGACATGATGTTCTCCATTACGGTTAATTGTTAGGTTGTACGCATTACATAAAAATTTTACAGTAAACGAGATCTTTTGTCGAACGTAAATAATATGATACTATATGGATTTATCTGCATGGATCAATCAATTAATCATCCTTGTGTTTGGTGTTTTGCAAACATTCAATAGATGTTGCAAATTAATGCAGAAATCATGCCGCACATGTCAGGTCTGTTTCTTATTTCTTCAGACAGTCTTATGAATGGCGCAGAATCTACACAATGGACACAAAATATATTGAAGTAACAGCCTGGCTGACTCGCCCGATTCACGATTTTTTGTCTCAAACTCACAATTTTATGAAACACGAAACAAACCGTTTCAAAGTTCACTTGCTTATGAACTGTAAGCGCCAATTCCTCCCCAGGGGTAATCGGGATTCCGGATGGTTCCGTTGTTCCATGGAGGCATAGAAAGCATCCATGTTGATGTGGACGATTTTTGGCTCCTCGCTGTTTCACGTGGGTAGGGTGTGATAATATGTGCGCTTTGGCAGACAACCGAGGAGGCGCACATGGACCCATCCACCCTGTTCACACTGGCCTTGGGATTGACCCCGCCATGGGAAGTCTGGAGCATTCGCTTCTCTCCAGAGAAGCATCGTCTGGACATTTCTATCGGTTTCCCACTCGGAAGCCTTTTCATCTGCCCGGTGTGCGGTTCCAAAGGAGCCAAAGCCTATGACACCACCGAGCGGAGTTGGCGGCATCTCAACTTTTTCCAACACGAGGCATGGCTCACAGCACGTGTTCCACGAGTGGAGTGCGACCAGGGATGTGGCGTCAAAAAGATCGGAGTTCCCTGGGCGCGACCGGGGAGTGGATTCACGCTCCTGTTTGAGGCATTGATCATGGTCCTGGTTCGAGAGATGCCTGTGGCACAAGTGGCCCACCTCCTCGGCGTGCATGATACCCGCTTGTGGCGAATCATTCGGCATCATGTCTCCGATGCCAGGAAGCGGCTGAACCTGTCCGATGTCAGACGGGTGGGTATGGACGAGACGGCCAGTCGGCGAGGACATCATTACATCAGCCTGTTCTTTGACATGGACAAAAGCCAATTGCTCTTTGCAACCAAAGGAAAAGACAAGGAAACCGTAAAAGCATTCGCCCAGAACCTGACAGCAAGAAACGGCAAGCCGGAGAGCGTGTTGGAGGTCTGCTGCGACATGTCGCCAGCGTTCATATCCGGGGTGCAGGAGCAATTCCCCAATGCCGAGATCACGTTTGATCGCTTCCATATCATGAAGGTGGTCAATGATGCCGTGGATCAGGTCCGGCGCGAGGAGGTGCGCACGCAGCCTGTGCTGTCCAAGACCCGCTATATCTGGCTCAAGAATCCGGGCAACCTGACAGCCAAACAGCAAGCCACTCTGGCGACATTGAAAGGCCGCAACCTCAAGACCGCCAGGGCCTACCAGATCCGTCTGACACTCCAGGAACTTTTCCAGACCCGTTCCCGCAAGGAAGGGGAAGCGTTCCTGAAAAAATGGTACTTCTGGGCAACCCACAGCCGTCTTCCACCCATGGTGGCTGCCGCCAAAACCATCAAGAACCATTGGGCGGGTGTGCTCAATTGGTTCCATAGCGGCCTGACCACCGGTTTGGTCGAGGGCTTCAACAGCCTCCTCCAGGCCGCCAAGGCGCGAGCCAGGGGCTACCGCTCGGATACCAACTTCATCACCATGGCCTACCTCATCGGGGGCAAGTTAAACTTCACCCTACCCACGTGAAACAGCGAGGAGCCATTTTTATACATCGCGAAAGGCACCCGTTATCGTCTCTCCCGTCGTGACCACGAGATGTTTAGCGAGCAGCACGCATTGGGGCCTGTCGGTTTGGCCAAGAAATATCAATTGTCGGTCCAACGCGTTTATAAAATTATCGCTCGTGTCAGACAGAAGAATATTGCAAATCGACAGCGCACTTTGAACTTCTCTATGAGTGACGAGGATTCGGAGCGTTGAAGGGCAACAGAGCGGAACACGATCATGGGATGATGGGGGTCGGAATTGCGTCTGTCACAACATTCTTGCAACTTTCATCCCACTACTTCCCGGTTTGTCCCGGTTCTTCCCAGATTTATCACGCAGTTCTCCACTGATTTATCACCCTCCGGATCACCTTGGGATCGCCCGTGGCCCCTGGAAAAACCTCGACCGCCAACGGACGCCCCTCCCGATCCGTCAGCAGACCGATTTCGATCTGCATCCGATCCGGGCGGTGATCGCGGGAATAACCGAATTCCGCCAGTTCGCATTGTCGGCCTTCCAGATAGGTGGATGTCAGGTCGAACAGAACCATCGATCCATCCTGAAGATGTTGTTTTACCAATCGTTTCTCGATTCGTTCCTGTTGGCCGAGCAGCCAGTCCAACGCGTGATAGAGTTCCTCCTTGTTGGCATCTGCGACCTGGAATTCATCGCCCAAAGTCGAGGCGGCAAACAGACGATGGGTGGCCAGTTTGGACGCCGGTTCCAAAATACGCTGGGCGATCATCGCGAGAATCAGATTTCGATGGCGCGTTGGCGTTCGTCCGAGCAGGGATGCCAGTCCGAGCGATTTCATGACCCCGGCAACCGCAGCCACATGACCGTGGGGCAAGGATTGCTCGATGGCCATGGCGGACTCGGCAGGAATCATGCGTCCCCCCTTGAGCACGACACGAATCGCCTCGATCACCTCGTCCGGCAGACTGGTCAGATTGCCGAGCGTGCGTTTCTTGACCTTGCCGTCCTCACGGTAACACTCCCGCAGCAGGACGGTGGGATGAGACTTGCGATTGGGAATTCGTTCGATGTGCATGGGTGTGATTGTAGCGCACAGGACCATATATTGCAAGCAGTAAAATTAATATTACATGACTACAAAATGCAGAAACAAATGAATGTATCATGATGATTTCTAAGGGGTTTGCAGTATTTTGAAGAAGAAAGTCCGGTTTCGACTGCAGAACAGGAAGCCATGTCCCACCTGTATGATCTGCACGCACAAATCATGACGGCCAAAGCCTTGTCACACAAACTGAGAGGGCTGTTGTACGCCTGTCGGTATCGGGAAACGGCAAAGAGCCAAGTGGCGCACCTGCGCAACGAAACACGCAAATGGAGTGTCATTCGACGTCAGGCCACCCATTCCCGACAGTTGGCACTGGTGTGACCCCCTGGCAAACCGACCAGATCATGGCGCCACCACCGACGTGCATCCGAACAAGGGAGTTCCGACATGAAACCATTCCTGCCCTTGAGTCAAAGCATTATTGATGCATCGCAGAAAAAACTTCCTGTTTTTATGTACAGCAAATAGTATTATCTTAATAATATTATCGATCATCCAGAGAGAAATCTCTGCCTGAGCGTAAAGAAACTCGTTGAAATGCGCCAGGACATGAATGACGGTTTTTTTGGTGCGATCCAGCTTTACAAGTCTGACATCATGATTCGGCTCAAGAAGATCAGTCTGGCGTTCAAAGAGAACAATCCGCGCCAAGTGGCGATTGAGAGCCAAAAAGAGACACAACGCAAACCGCTCTTCATTGTCGTCCTCTCCGCGCATTCCATGGAAGGGGAAGCGAAGCTGTGTCTTGATGGCGGATGCGACGCCTACCTGAGCAAACCGATTGGCAAACATAGGCTGCTTGCCGCATTGGAGCGGTATGGCAACACCCTCAACGATTGTTGGGCGCAATCGACGGGGAGCGACGAGGTATGCAGACAAGGGGAAGAGGCGCGGATGGACGATTCGCCTGCGGCACTTCCGATCCCCCCGGGTTATTCGGAAACGCCTGAACGACCCAAAGGCTTCCAGGGGTAAGACACCTTTGAAAATATTCCTTGCTCGGGTCAATCGCGACTTTGCGCAGAGATCTGTTTCAAGCGCAACCGGTCGTGGAGCAACCCGGTTGATTGATGGGGGTGGTACGGTCGGAAACGGTACGGCAGACCTTCAATCCTTGTTTTTTTCCGATTTCATGAAATGGTGCAATCCCATGGTTTTCATCCGTCTCCATAAAGTACTTCGACTGATCTTCAGCCGGGAGGCCGCCACCTGCAATTGCCAATGGGAATCCACCAGACACTGTAAAATCGTTTCCCGGTCTGGTCCCGTGCCGGCGGGCTGACCGCTGCTCAAGGGACGTCCACCACGACTGATCGCCTGTTGCGCCTTTTTCGGAGTGGGAACGATATGGCGAAAATCGGGAGGCAGATTGGACCAGACCAGGATGGACTGTGGCGACATCACCATGGCATGTTCCAACACATGTCCCAGTTCGCGTACATTGCCAGGCCAATTGTACTCCACGAGGGCCATCATGACCTCCTCGCTCACCCCTTTGACCGCACGTTTCAGACGTGCGTTGAATTTGGCCAGGAAGTGCTCGACCAGAATGGGCAGATCGATTTTGTGTTCCCGCAACGGCGGCATGTGAATCTCCACCACCTTGAGCCGATAATACAGATCCTCGCGGAACCGCCCCTCCCGCACCAGTTCCGACAGCCTGCGATGGGTGGCGGTCACCACGCGCACATCCACCTTGATGGGGCGAGCGTCCCCCACCATTTCGATCACCTGTTCCTGCAAGACCCGCAGCAACCGCACCTGGGTTTCCATGGGAATATCGCCGATCTCGTCCAGGAAGATCGTACCACCATCGGCCATCTTGAAACGGCCTTGCTTGTCCCGAATGGCATTGGTGAATGCCCCGCGCACATGGCCGAACAGTTCGCTTTCCAGCAGTCCGGCGGGCAGGGCGGCGCAGTTGACCGCCACGAAAGGACTGTTGCGGCGGGAACCGGCATCATGCAAGGCGCGAGCGGCCAATTCCTTTCCGGTGCCGGTTTCGCCCGTGATGAGCACGGTAGTGTCGACTTCCGCCAACCGTTCGATCAATTCGTAGATCGCCTGCATGGGCTGGCTGAATCCCACCAATCCATGCCAACCCTGCCGCGTTTTGGTCTCCCGTTCCAAAACGGCCAGACGACTTTCGTCCCTTACCACCAGGATGGTTCCCTGGGTGTTGTGAGTCGGATCGTGAAAGAGTGAAGCGGTACAATTCAGGATCCGCTCCACACCCCCTTCGTTCATGGTGATCATTCGTACTGCGCGTTGCCCTTCTCCCTCTTCCAGCGCCTGTTGCAGCAGGGGTTCCACGGTGGGAAAAAGCCAAGTGGTTTCGGCCTTCAACAACTGGTTGATGGATGATGGCCCCAAACCCAGTAGTCGGGTGGCTGCGGCATTGACCTGGACAATGCGCCCCCCCTCCCCCAGCACGATGATGGCGTCATCGACGCCCCGGAAAATCGCTTCCAGGCGATTGCTCAACACCTCTCGATCTTCTTGAAGGCGTTTTTGTTCGATGGTGCACTCCGATGCATCCATGCGTTCCGAAAGCATGATCGGTTTGATCAGATAATCAAAGGCTCCCCCCCGCAAGGCCGCACGCACCATTTCGATGTCGGGGAAGCTGGTGATGACAATCATATTGGTGCGGCCATGATTTTTCTGGATCTCGTTCAGCAACTGCAGGCCAGAACCATCGGGTAGATAGAGAACGGTAATCACCAGATCGAAACTCTGTTCTTGCAATACCTCCATGGCCATCTGCAAGGAGGTGGCGATGGTGGTGGCATGGTCAGATCCAGAAATTACAACAGGAACTAAGTTTTGAATGAAATCATCATTATCGACAATAAGAATTTTTATACTCACGACTGTCTCCACGTTTCAAACCAAATTGAAACAACATTGCTGCATACCGGCATCTATTCAGACTCAAGAATATTGTAAAAAGGTTCAACGGATCAATCAAAAATCACCCGATCAAGACTTTGTTGTCGCTGTCCATGCATTCTAAAGCCGGGGACGAATGTTTCAAACATAGTTTGAAATGCCTGATCTACAAAACCACTGGCTGAGATGTCGTAATATGAAACAGGCCGGCATACCAGACAGAATGAAAAAAACAGACAATTCACCTTGGAAACGGGGTTCCCGTCGTTCCAAGGTGAATTGTCAATTACTAACATTATTCCGAAGACAGTTCTAGTTTTGGTGTATTGCCTTGAAATCCCTTCCCAAGAGGCCCGAGGCTCAAAAAGCAACACAGGACCATGCAATCAAAAAAGATGCACCACCCCCGCAGATCACGGCAGCAGCTTGACCTCCTTGACGAACCCCTCCATGTTCAAATTGAAGGCGATGGGTTGCGTGGCACCACTGGGTAGCATGATCACCGAGACATCCTTGGCTTTGAGCAATTCGTCGGTTTGGGTGGCACTCAGATGGACGGCCCCCAGACAACCATCCGGGGTGCAATGTTGCAGGACCAGGGGAATCGGTGTCGTCTCGTCGATCTTGACGATGACACCGGACGGCAAATTGATGCCAAGTGGCAACATGGTGATGATGAATGGCTTTTTGTCATCTTCCATATAGCCAAAAGAGAAACGCAAGGCCAACTTGCCTTCCTTGGTGCTATGATCCTGGCTTGCGAAACAGGTTTTCTTCTTTTTTTCCTTGTCCTCCTCGCACACCATGGCCCACATCTTCTGGGCAATCTTGGTATCTTTCGAGATTTCCGGGACTATTTTTTTCGGTACTTCCTTGGCCACACTGCTGGCAGTGGCCAAATCATTGGCCAGAAAGGTGATCGTGCCGATGACCGCAATGCTGAGTCCAGATAGCATCATCGCGCGCAAGAAAGGGGTGAACAGCTTCGACATGGTGTACTCCTGACGTTTGTTAAGTTGAACAATGCAGCGAGAAGGAGGATTCCCGCTCCTGCGTGTGTTGTTGCGGTTTCTTGTGGAACGACAGACATTGCCGTTCCACAAGAAACGCCTTAGAAGGATTTACTCAAATTCAACATGATGTTGTGGGAACCGGATTCTTTTCGGCCTTCATAGTCGTATCCAGCCGACAGTTTCAAATCATCCTTGGTGGTCACAGTCAACCCAACGCCGCCGATGATGGCATCCCGGCCACGGTCCACCCCAAAGCTTTGGAAGGATTGCCCGGCAATGGTGGCGGTCGTTCCGGTCGCGTTGTCACCGAAGTCATGGTCCCAACGCATCCGCAACTCCGGTTCGTAGGAGAGATCCGCCTTCTTGACCGTATGAATGGCACGGAAGCCGACAGTCGTGCGTGTGGAATTCAAGGTCTTTTCATTCACGGTCAGGTTGAGGTTGCTGCCACCAGTCTCCTTCAAACCATCTTGTTGGGTGCGATTGAATCCAACGCCCACCCATGGCTCAATGGCCGTGCCACTGGCAATGTCAAAGTGGTAGCCCACATTGACGCCGCCAAAGAAATCCGTGCCATCCGAATGTCCAGAGGCGATACCACTCAGAGTGGCGCGGCGGGAATCATATTTGTTCTTCGCAACGCCGATATTGCCGTTGAAGAAGAGATTGTTGAGATCCAGGCGGCCATAGGCGATCGTACGGAAACTGACCAGATCGGCTTGGGATACGTCGTCGCCGTCCAGGTTGCCTCCCGCGTAACCGACACTGATCCCCAAGGTGGCTTTCTTCGCAATTTTGAGGTCAATGCCACCGAGTATGCCGCTCATGTTCTGGCTGTATCCGGCGGAGTTGCCATCGGCCTTGCCCTCACCCCACTGGCCAATCCCTCTGAGCCAGATGTTGGTCTCCTTGCCCATGGCGTCACCGCCGTTGACACCAGAGACCGTCGAGGCCAGCGTCAGGTTCTGGTTGTGGAAGATGTGATCGCTGATCGCCCGTTCAAAGGCACGATGGATATCCTGCTCGGCACTCATGGCATTGCTGTGCACGGTACCTGCGGCTTTGCCCAAGGCATCCTGTACCTGGGCCGGGCTCAGGTTGTACATCAGGTCGAGATCGCTGCCGATGATGCTGTATTGCGTGCCGGCGTTGAGGGCTTTTTCCATGGCGCCAGCCACGGCCATCTGATTTCTGGTCGCAGCCTGCGTATTCAGTCCGCGGGTCACGATCATATCGACGTTGTTGGGACCATACATCAAATGAGTGGTCAGCGTGGTATCGGCGGGACTCAGCACAGAAGCGGCAAAGTTTCCGGTGAGGCCGCCGGCAGTCAAGATCGAGTAGCGGTTGGCCCAAGTGGAAAGAGAAGCGACCGGAAGTTTGATCGCGCTGACGGTGCCGCCAAGGGTGACGACGCCGGTTACGGTGATCCGATCGCTCACACCCGCGCTTGTCGGATCGAATTCAACCTCATAGACCGATCCGGCGGCCTGGGTATAGTTGCCCGTCACAGCCATTGTGCCGATCGAGTTACCCGGCTTGAGGGTGCCGGCCATGGCCACGTTGCCGACAATGGTACCCTTGCCTTTGAGGATACCACCGCTGTCGATGTTGACCGGAGCCGTGATCTTCGCGTTCGTTGAACTCGCGTCGCCAATGACCAGGGTAGCACCGGTATTCACCGTCACCGTGTTGGAGGTGTTTGCCGTACCGTTAAGAATCAAGGCACCGGCGGTCACATTCGAGGCTTCGGTATTGTTGTAATTACCGACTACAGTCAGTTCTCCAACCCCCGACTTATTGAAGATGTCCGATTGGTTCATGGATGCCAGTGAATAAGATCCCGCCTCATAGGTGGCAACGATTGCATTGACTCCGCTGCTCGATGAGATGGATGACTGCCACGTTCCACCTCCCTTGCTCAAAATGACGCCGCCACTGCTGGAATTCGCCAGATTGATGGTCCCCGTGAAGGATGAACTGTCGCCCGTCAAGGTCAGGATTCCGGCACCAACCTTGGTAAAGGTTCCCGATCCGCTGAGGGCGCCAAGAGTGGAGGCGCTGGCGTATGTGGCGGTCAGGTTGCTGCCCTCCGCCAAGTTGAGAGTACCGGTACCGATGACGCCACCCGTGATCGAAACCGTACCCGCCACCGTGGCCGTGACCTTGCCACCCGCGCCGATCGTACCGACACCTCCGGCACCGGCTGTTCCGGCTGAACCGGCGACACCATCGATCAGGGTGAGGGTTCCCCCGATATTGCCAACCGTCGCCGTTACCGCACCCCCGGCGCCTCCGGCACCGCCTGTGCCCACAGTCCCGGCATTGCCACCGCTGCCGCCTTGACCGCCGGTCAAAGAGACATTGCCGGCAATCGCATCCGCCAGGACAATCGTGATGGCACCACCGGCTCCACCCATGCCACCCGCGACATTGGCACTGTTGGAGCCGACACCACCCGCACGACCCGTACCCGCTGTCGCGACCAGGTTGCCGCCAATCGTGGACGAGGTGGCGGGGGAGACATTCAACGAGATGGCACCACCGGCGCCACCCACGCCACCTGTCGTGCCACCTGCGTTACCACCGGCCGCACCGCTGCCGGCATTGAGGGTAATATTTTTCGCAATACCACCGGTTGCGATCATCGTCACCGCACCACCGGCACCGCCAGCACCGCCGATCCCCGTGCTGGCTCCAGCTCCACCCACATCACCCGCACCGGTCGTCACACTGATATTGTCGCCAATATCATGTGCCACGTTGAGGGTGACCGAACCACCCGCGCCACCATCACCACCGGCCGCCGCTCCAGCAATGGCGCCTGCGGCACCTTTACCGGTTATCACCGTCACATGGGAGGTCACACCCCCGACGGTCGCCATGACCGCGCCTCCGGATCCACCCGCTCCACCCGCACTAGTAACCACGCCAGTACCACCCGCCGCACCAGCACCGGTATTGATATCCAATGTCCCGGCAATCCCCGCCACCATGTTCGACAGGGTGATCGCGCCTCCGGATCCACCGGCCCCGCCAGCTGCGGCCCCACCATTACCACCGATGGCGCCGAAACCCGTGTTGAGTACCACCGCACCCGTCACCAGACCCTGGAAGGTACTAGCCGCGATGGCGCCACCAGATCCACCGGCCAAGGCCACGCCGTTCATGCCCGCACCACCGGAACCTGTTCTCAGGTTGATGGTCGTCGCATTGGTGGTACCGCCGAAGGTGCCGGACGTGATCGTACCTCCCGCACCACCCGCACCGGCCACCGAAGCAGCCGCCCCTTCTCCGCCTTGCAGGGTCAGGGTAGTCAACAAGGTATTGCCGGCGATATTGGCCAGGGTCAACGCGCCACCGGCGGCATTGGCCACCGCGTCACCACCACTCAAGACCAGGGTGCCACCCCGTGTCGAGGTGGAGCCACCATTGACATTCCCGCTGACTTGAAACAGCGGCAGTACCGCCCCGTAAGGCTTGGCCGTCACCGTGTCACCCGCTGCAACGGTCAGGGAAGATCCCGTAAAACTCGACGTAAAGCGTGTACCATCGGAATAATTGCTTGCCGCCGAAGAGACGGATGACTGCCAAATTCCACCAATCTTGGCTCCAGCCAGGATGACCACGCCACCGGCAGAATCCGCGAGATTGATGACCCCCGTGAAAGCGGAACTGTCGCCCGTCAGGGTCAGGATTCCAGCACCCGCCTTGGTAAAGGTTCCCGATCCGCTGAGGGCACCAAGAGTTGAGGCGCTGGCATATGTGGCGGTCAGGT
>JADGBT010000073.1 GCA_015231375.1 Magnetococcales bacterium
TCCACATGCTCTCCCGAATCACACCGTTCCAGGAGGAAGCCTTCCGCCTGCTTGCCGTCACTCCCTGACCCGTAGTCAGTCGCATGCAGTGAGATTCGGTCGTTATGTGACCAGTATCAATGCGATAGGCCAAAAACAAGAAGAAAGTCCGGTTTTACTGGGCTGAACGGTTACCATTCAAGAAGGCCATTTCAGGCCTTGATGTATGGCTTGATCAGGAACAACTGCACAGGCAGATACAATAGCGCCGCGCTAAAAAAAGTCAGATAAATATTTTTATATTCAGATATCCGAAAAAGATCGTACCCGTATTGTTGAAGCAGAATCATGACAAACCCTGACAGCACCGCAAACGACAAGGCCCTGTAAGGCATCCGGATGGGTATGGCGCGCCGACTGACCAGATAAGTGAACACCAAGGAGACGATGCCCGCCAGCACCAGTGAATAGCCGATCCCATGGGACTTCATGAGAGGAGTCAAAGTGGTCAATAAAAACAACAGGGTAACCGTGCCTACAAGCGTTGGGATCAAGAGGGGTCGGGTATTCATTCTGACATGCGTCCCCATCGCAAGCGCCGAAGCCGTTACCCGACACACCTCCGCCACCACACCAAACAACAGAAAATTGGCTGATTCACGATACAAAGGCCCCAGAAACAAAACACTCAATTCAGGCGCCATGGATGAGAGAGTCAATCCAATCAGGAAATAAGTCGGCAACAACGCGCCAATATATCTCGAAAACACCTCCACCTGCAAATCCGATTGAAGATTGCCAAGATCTTTATACAATCTCGGCTGAAAGTAAGAGGTCAGAATGGATTCAATGCCAGCCATGATTCCGGAACCGATGGCATACCCGGCGGCGAAGATTCCAAGATTATGCAATCCGATTTCCGACTCGGAAATGAATCGATAACTTTGTGTTTGCAACCAACCCAACAAGGCACCCAGACTGACAGGCCAAGCAAACCCAAACAGGATCTTATAGTGGTCAAGGGTCAGGTCCGCCGCAACCGGGGATTGACCCTGCCTGGGAATCTTGCCATACAAAACTTCAAGACCGATCATTCCCACCAACAACTGTCCACACACAATCCCAAACATCCAGGATTCAGCGCTCTTTTCATCCTCCATCGTGACAAAAAACATGGCCAGCGCCAGACTGGCCAGCGCAGTCAAGACCGACAGGACCACATAGGAGCGTTGAAATCCGATGATGTTCAGACTTGGAATGCAGGTTGAGTTGAAATTCAAGGCGACAAAGGAGGCGAGGATGATCATCAAACCCACGAACTTGTCTGTGTGAATATGGATCCATTCAGCAGAGACCGCCACGTCCGACAGGAATGATGTCAATGCGGCACACAATAATAAATACAAGAAAAACAGATTGAAATATCTCCTGAGTCTCGAATCGGAATTCCAAACATTGATCTTCCTGTTAATAAACAAACCCACCGGTCCAATCAGCACACTGGAAAAAAAGGCAACCACAGAAGAGATCAAATACACTTTGGCCATCTCTGATGGCGGAAGAAAGGTGGTGGCAACTTTAATCGTCAAAAAAGTCAGAACAATATGAACGAAACGACCAATTACTAAAATTATTAGATCGCGCATGAAGATTCACATTCCAATGTCAAAACTTCCCAAACACACAAAGACAGGCACATCACAGGATTCAGGACTTCAGAATGCTTTCGCTCTCAATCAGGATGGTTTCCATCGATGAATACAACGGCACATAACCGATTTCCCCTGCCGCCTGATTGAGAGAATAATAATGAGGTTTCAGACCCGTTGGATTCAAAACAATCTGAGAGCTGTTGACAACATATCGCAACCCGAATTTCTCTCTCATGCTCTCCAGTATCACATTTTTCTCTGATGGCGACCGGGTATAACAATCATAAGAGGTGTTGATGGGTGGCGCATTCAGAATGGATTCGATCATACGAAAGAAATCACTGGGATGCAAATAATCTCTCACAATATTATACTGCGATGTCTCGAACAGACGATTCTCCTGAATGGATCTAATCATATCTGTCACAAAAAATCTTGCCTTCATGTCTTGTGTCCGACTAAAATAATTAAAAACCCTCAAATCGACAATACTGTATTGTGACAATGCACGATGTCTGCACTCTGCATACAGTTTGGCTACAGAATAATACTCACTGGACGAGAAATGATTGATGGAGATTTCAGCCTTCGTTTCGGCACGGACCGGTTCCAGGTACGCACTGCCATATACCGCTCCGCTTGACAGAAAAATATAACGCCGCTCCGGATGGGTCTCAAGCTGTTGCAGGACCAGTTGATCATACTGATAGGTGATATCAAAAATGGAGGCTCCCATGGCCACAACACGCGCCGGATCACCCACACCGATAAAATTGATGACACAATCATGCGCCTCATGACCATATCGAGCATAATCAAAAACCGGATACCGGGCTTCAATCCCGATTTCTCGTTGCCAATGCTCAACCGTTTCAACATTTCTGGCATACAGGATCAAATCATAGGCAGGGCTTTTGGAAAAGGACACAATACAGTCCTTGGCGATTTGACTGGTCGCACCCAGAATGGCAACTCTTGATGCTTTCCTGTTCTCCATTCTTTCATAACCGTAAGAAAAATGCATTTTTCAGATACAATCAATACCAAGAAACCATCAACTCTTGAACCCATGATTGTTATACAGACAGCATGAACGTTCTCACTCTTTCATGTACAGAAGGCAAATCAAGTTTATGTTCACGCAGAAGATATTCATAACTGCCGCAACGTTCGGAGAAACAATCATTCACTCCTACCCGCAATATCCTGACAGGCGCATGCTCTGCTGATATTTCAGACACCAGGGAGCCAAGACCACCCATAACAGAATGTTCCTCCAACGTCACCACAACAGAACTGTTCTTACACAAATTGACAACCTGCGCCAGATTGATAGGCTTTAGGGTTGGAACACTCCACACCGTTGCATCCGGATAATGATGAATCGCAAGTTGCATAGCTGTTTGCACCATTGAACCTGTCGCCACAAAGGATAAATCGTTCTGTTTCCCAGGTTTCACCTGCAAAATATCGCCCATGAGCGCATTGGGCACTGTATTGTGAACATCTCCACGATCAGATTTGCCCATACGCAGATAAACAGAAGTGCGCGCTTGATAGGCCCACTCCATGCACAGTGTCTGTTCAAAACGATCGGCCGGAGACAAGACAATCAAATCAGGGATCACTCTTGTAATGGCAATATCTTCATTGGATTGGTGACTGGTTCCTAAATAACTATAAACAAAACCCGCCCCATCTCCCAATAATACGACATGGTGTTTATCATGAGCAATATCCAGCTTGATTTGCTCCAACACCCGCACAGGTATAAAAGAACTCAAACCATACACAAAAGGTATGAAACCAGCTTTTGCCAAACCAGCGGCCATCCCTACCATATTTTGCTCTGCAATACCCATATTAAAATACTGTTTGGGAGATTGCTTACGGAACTCATCAAAGAGCGCATAACCATGATCACCTGTTAACAGAAGAACCCGAGGATCTTGCTGTGCCAAACGCACAAGAGCCTCCGAAAATGCTGTTCTCATGGTCAGCCTCCAGTCAACGCATCAAGAGCATTGGCGTAAGTTTCCGCATTCAGACGCGTATAGTGCCAGATATTGTCATTCTCCATAAAACCAACCCCCTTCCCTTTGACAGTCTCTGCCACAATCGCTTTGGGTCTGCCTGATGTGCTGTTCAACAGTTGGCAAATGGCAAGATCTATCTCTCTTTCATCATGCCCATTAATGGTCATGACCTCGAAACCAAAGCTGTTCAATTTCTCATGAACAGACCCCAATTTCAACACCTCGTCAGTCGCACCCATGGCCTGGAAACCATTCAAGTCAACAAATAACATCAAATCCTTCAACTGGTGATGAGAAGCAAACAACGCGCCTTCCCAAATTGGACCTTCATTGATTTCACCATCACCAACAATTATATAGGTACGCTGACCACTTTTTTTGATCTTGGCCGCCAGAGCCAATCCTACACCAACCGAGAAACCATGCCCTAACGAGCCCGAGGTGACCTCCAATCCGGTAAGCCGTGAATCAGAAAGCCCCATCATTCTGCTACCATCAGAAAAGTAATCCGTGATATCTTGATCTGTCAACCACCCCAACTCCTTCATGCAGGCATACTGTGCCATCACTCCGTGACCTTTACTGAGTACCAGATAATCACGATTCTGATCTTTTGGATTATTGTCAGGATACCTGAGATGATTGCGATACAGAACCGCAAGCAATTCAATGATTGAAAACGCACACCCAATATGAACGGCTGATCCATTGAATGCCATTTGCAGGACTGTTTTCCGCAGGGTCTGTGCGACAAAGCGTTCTTCAACAGGTGCGTTCATGGTATCTCCTCAGAAATTGAGGCCGAAGAATTCTTCAAGTTTCATAACCATGTAATCCAACTGCGCGGTTTCCAATCCCGGAAACACTCCCAACCAGAACGCCTGATTCATCATGATATCCGTATTGGTCAACGCACCGCTGACACGATAATGGCGGCCGATCATGTAAGGCTGACGGGTCAGATTGCCGGCAAACAACAATCGAGTCGCAATTTTATTCTGATCCAGATAGGTCAACAGGTCAACACGCCTGACGCCGGAACTCTCCTTGAGCACAACCAGAAATCCAAACCAGGAAGGATCGGAGTTCGGGGTGGCTTCCGGCAGCATGAGATACTCTTCGCAACTCTTGAGTTTGGCTTTCAGGTAGGAGAAATTGGCCTTGCGGGCCGCAATGAAGCCATCCAAACGTTCCAGTTGCGCCAACGCGCAGGCGGCCTGCATGTCTGAGATCTTCAGATTATAGCCAAGATGGCTGTACGTGTATTTGTGATCATAACCGGCCGGCAGATTCCCCAACTGCCATCCAAACCGTTTCTTGCAGGTATTGTCCTTGCCGGGAGGACAGTAACAGTCACGCCCCCAGTCGCGAAACGATTCGGCGATTTCTTTCAGATCCGAACGGTTGGTAAAAACCGCTCCTCCCTCTCCCATGGTGATGTGGTGGGCCGGATAAAAACTCAACGTGGCAATATCACCGAATGTTCCCACCATTTGTCCGTGATAGGTGGCTCCGAGGGCATCACAACAATCTTCAATCAGCCACAGGTCATACTGGCGACACAAGGCCACCACCACTTCCAGATTGAATGGATTTCCCAAAGAATGAGCCAACATGATGGCCTTTGTCTTCGGAGAGATGGCGGCTTCGATTTGGCGGGCATCGATATTATGCGTGGCCAGATCCACATCGACGAATACAGGAACCGCTCCGAATTGAAGAATCGGATTCACCGTGGTCGGAAAACCGGCAGCCACGCCAATGACTTCATCTCCAGGCCGGATGGCGCGATCGCCGAGACGGTGGGAAGTCAACGTGGAAAAGGCCACCAGATTGGCCGAAGAGCCCGAATTCACCGTGATCAGATGTTTGACCCCCAAATATCCGGCCAGACGCGCTTCAAATTCGGCATTGAAACGCCCCGTGGTCAACCACCCGTCCAGACTGGCCTCCACCATATACTGAAGTTCTTTGGCCCCCATCACCTTTCCGGAAACCGGAACCGCAGAGGTTCCAGGCACAAAGGCGTGAGGCGCGTAGACACTGTCGGCATACTGCTGTACCAAATCAGCAATTTCTTGACGGATGCTATCCGGTGTTCTGGCGAGGCTCTGATCAGGAATCGAGGTGGTCATGATCTTCCTTTGATGACTTCAGGCTGACGCGTTGTATTGATGAATCTGTTCCAGGCACAAGGAGCGCACATCCGCTTTGGCAAGCCAAGCCTGATGCCAGACGATAATCTCCTGCAAAGACCTTTCAAGGGGCCAGCGTGGCTGCCAGCGCAGACGCGCTTTCGCCTTGGAAATGTCCAATTTCAGATAATTGGCCTCATGGGGATGCGCCCCCTCATCCTGTTGCCAACTCACCCCCCCTCCCCACGCCGTCACCATGCGCTCCACGATCCACTGGACCGGACGCGCATCCTGCTCATGGGGTCCAAAATTCCACCCTTCGGCCCAGATTTGACCTTCGGTGTCCAGTTTTTCGGCCAACGACAAATAGCCGTACAAGGGTTCCAGCACATGTTGCCAGGGACGGGTCGCATGGGGATTGCGAATGATAACAGGCTGATGCCGCTCGAAGGCCCGCAGAATATCCGGCACCAGACGATCCAACGCCCAGTCTCCCCCGCCGATCACGTTGCCCGCGCGCACCGAGGCGAGCGCAATGGCGGATTTCTGGAAATAAGAACGACGATAGGCCGCAGTCACCAGTTCGGCGCAACCCTTGCTGTTGCTGTAGGGATCATGCCCCCCCATGGGATCCTCTTCCCGATACCCCCAGACCCACTCGCGATTTTCGTAACACTTATCGGTGGTGACGTTGACAATCGCCCGCACCGAACCGGCCTGACGCGCCGCTTCCAGGACATGCACCGTTCCCATGACATTGGTGGCATAGGTGAGCACCGGTTCGTGATAGGAAAGCCGCACCAGTGGCTGGGCAGCCAGATGCAAGACGATCTCAGGCCGGAAGTCCGCCATAGCTGCCCGGACGGTCTCATAATCGCGGATATCGCCAATCTGACTGGTCATGCCGTTGGCGATCCCGGCTTCCGTGAACAGATTGGGATGGGTCGAAGGTTCAAGCGACAATCCGTGGACCTTGGCTCCCAGGGATTGCAACCACACGCTCAGCCATCCCCCCTTGAAACCGGTATGTCCGGTCAGAAAGACACGTTTGCCACGCCAGAATTCGGAATGGAGACTCATCTTCAATCCCATTTCTTCCAAGGAGCCTGACCACTGGCCCACAATTTTTCCAGGGTGTGCTTGTCGTGCAGCGTGTCCATGGGCTGCCAGTAACCATAATGGGGATACGCCATCAACTCGCCATCGACGGCCAATTGCATCAACGGTTTCTGCTCCCAGACCGTGCTGTCGTCTTCCAAATAGTTCAGCACCCTGGGAGACAAGACAAAAAATCCGCCATTGATCAACGCGCCATCCCCTTTTGGCTTTTCCTTGAAACTCTTGACCTGCCGGTCTTGAATATCCAGAGCGCCAAAACGTCCGGGCGGATAGGTGGCGGTCAGGGTGGCGGCTTTGCCATGACTGCGATGAAACGCGATCAACGCGCCGATATCGATATCACCCACGCCATCCCCATAGGTGAAACAAAAAGCCTCCTCCTCTTTGACATACTCGGAAACACGACGCAACCGCCCACCGGTCATGGAACTGTCCCCCGTATCCACGAGCGTGACCGTCCAGGGTTCGGCGCGCTTGTGATGAACGTGCATCTGGTTCGAGCGCATGTCAAAGGTGACATCGGACATGTGAAGAAAATAGTTGGCGAAGTACTCCTTGATGATATATCCTTTGTATCCACAGCAGATAATAAAATCGTTGATGCCGTGATGGGAATACATCTTCATGATGTGCCAAAGAATGGGTTTGCCACCAATTTCGACCATGGGCTTCGGGCGCAGCGAGGTCTCCTCGCTCAATCGGGTACCCAGCCCACCTGCCAGAATGACCACCTTCATGATTTGACTTCCTTTTGATTTCAGAATCAACCAGCTGCGGAACTCACGAACGCATCGGAGAAAAAGTGCTGATGCGGCAATCCAGCCTTGGACAAGGCCGCGTCGGCCTCACGGATCATGCCCAGCGAACCGCAGGCATACACCACCACCTGTGACAGATCCGATCTTTCGGCAAGCAACACCTGTTGCACATGACCACGCGCGCCGGTCCAGGCGTCATGGCCTCGGGACAACACCGGAATATAACGAAACCAAGAGCCCAGCGTGCTGACATCCCAATACAGATCCGCCAGGGTTCGTCCTCCCCAGTACACGGAAACGCTGCGGGGCCGCGCTTCCGGTAACGCGTTGCCGAGAGCTTCCAGCATGGCCTTGACGGGCGCGATTCCGGTGCCAGTCGCCAGGAAGACCAGATCCAGGTCCGCGACAGGACGCAGATAAAAACCGCCCAAGGGTCCATTCAGCCTCAGCAGATCATTGACCTTGGCCTGACCAAACCAGTATGCGCTCATGGCTCCGCCAGGAACAGCCCGGATATGAAATTCCAGGCGCTGGTTTTCAGCGGTCGCATTGGCCATCGAATAACTGCGACGCATCCCGTTGTTGGCGATGACATGGACGTATTGCCCAGGAAGATACGGGAAGGAAACAGCAGGAGGCAGACGCAAAACCACCCGCACCACATCCTCGGCCAGTTGATCGATCGAATGAATGCGACAGGCCACGATTTTCGACTCAGGCAAGACGTCATCGGTGACGCTTTCCGCTTCCAGGATCAAATCGGTACGGGCCACCCGCATGCAAGTCAGAATCCATCCGGCACTGTGCTCCGCGTCGGAAAGTCCTGACTCGTCATCCAGGGGCACGCTCTCCCCATGAATGACTTTGCCCTTGCAGCTGCCACATTGTCCGGAGCGGCAGCCATGCGACAAAGGGGTACCGTTGCGAATCGAGGCATCCAGAATGGTTTCGTCATCCAGAGCGGGAAAACGGATTCCTTGTACTGTTTGAATGATCGGCATGGTCAGAACGGAATACCACTCCACAAAGGATTATAGGGATTTCAATTCCTGCATTGCGTCCGCAATGGAATAGTGATGATTGCCGATAAACAGACCATTCTGATCCACATGGTCGGCATGGGGCAGGCCGCCGAAAATTTCAGCATTCAAATACTTCATGACTTCGTTCTTGGTAAAATTCCCGGCGACAATCGGACGACTCTCAAAGCCCAAACGGTTGAGTCTGGCCAGCAGATCCGCACGACTCCACGGAGAGTCCGGTCGAATCACCAGACTGAAACCAAACCAACTGCTTTGACCCAACTCTTTCTGGATGAGAAGATGCGGATGATCGGCCATGACCTCTTGAAACAACTGACCATTCCGACGCCGCTCTTCGATCAGCCTGGGCAGCTTCTTGACCTGTTCGACGCCGATCGCCCCGGACATTTCCAAAGGTCTGACATTGTAACCAGGCAAAACGAACCGGAACGACTCCTGGAAGGGATCGTCGCTTTTTTCTCCACACACCCGATTGACTTTGGGCAGATTGCGTGTCCAGCCATGCGCGCGCAAGGAGAGCAGAATATGAAAAAGCTCCTCGTCGCCGGTCACGATCAATCCCCCTTCCATGGTCGAAATATGGTGGGAAAAGAAAGAACTGAAACTCCCCATGACACCAAACGTACCCGCTTTCCGTCCGGCGAACTCCGCCCCCATGGACTCGCAATTGTCCTCGACGATGCGGATGTTCCGGCTTCCGACAATGGCTTTGATCTGATTGAAATCGTTTGGATTGCCCAGAAGATTGACCGCCATGATCAGGCGCGTGTCGTCGGTGATCGCCGCCGCGAGTTGATGCAGGTCATAATTGAGGGTTTGCAGATCGATATCGACAAACCGCATTTTCAAACCATACTGATGCAGGGGATAAAAGGTTGTGCTCCAGGAGACAGCCGGGACGATCACCTCGTCTCCGGGCCGCAACGCATTCTCCTGGGTGTAAAACAGCGCGGCAATCATCAACAGATTGGCCGACGATCCCGAATTGACCATCACGGCGTAGGGCATCTGGACATACTCGGCAAAGGCTTTTTCAAAAGCCTGCACCTGAGCGCCCATGCTGAACATTCCAGAATCGATGACACGATGGATCGCATCGTATTCGGCCTGATCCCAGGTGGCCGTTGCCAGGGGATATTTAAACGTGGTGGCCATCTTTTTCCTTTAAATAATAGGCATAGGTCTGCGCCAGTCCCTCTTCCAGAGAGATTTTCGAGCGCCATCCCCACCGAACAGCCTTGTCGATACTCACCAGTTTTTGTTTCATGCCAATCGGCTTGGTGGTATCATGATAAAAAACGCCAGAATAACCCACCACCCGAGCCGCCGCCGCATAATATTCATTGACCGTCAGATCGTATCCCAGACCGACATTCATCATGGCTGGCAGGGTATCGAACTGTTCCACCGCGCGCCACATGCCATCCGCCAGATCGCCGGCATACATGAATTCACGCCGCGCGGTTCCGTCTCCCCAGATTTCGACCCGGTTGGACCCGAGACGATTTGCTTCGTGCAATTTGTGGATAATGGCCGGAATCATGTGGGAACGCAGCGGATCAAACGTGTCGTGTCTTCCATAGATATTACATGGAATCAAAGTCTTGTACTGGAATTCGGGAGACTCGCGACCAATATACTCGCACAGGCGCGCCACGGTGACCTTGGCGAGGGCGTACCCTTCGTTGGTGGGTTCGAGTTCGCCTTGCAAGACCTGTTCTTCCGTGAGGGGATTGTGGCCATTTCTGGGATACATGCACGAACTGCCCAGATTGATCAGACGTTTGACCCCAAGCTGACGGGACGCCCAAACCACATTGCGACCCATATCCAGATTGTCGAGCAGAAAGCGTACGGGTTCGCGCACATTGGCCTGGATGCCTCCGACCTTGCCTGCGGCATGAACCACCAGATCCGGTTGATGCGCGCGGATCCAGGTCTCGACCGCCGCATAATCCAGCAAATCGAGTTCCCGGCTTGTGGGAGCCAGAACCTCATAATGGCGCGCGTTGGGATGCTCCTGGAAGTTCCGCCCCACCATCCCGCGTCCACCTGTGATCAAGATGCGCATCATTCGAATCGTCTGCTTCTTTCTATGGTGTCCCGACTGGATTATTCATGGCGATTGAACGATACGAAGCCATGGCGTTTGACCAGTTCATCCCGTTCCGCCGACTTCAAATCCTCGCGCACCATTTCGGCCACGAGCTCCGCAAACGAGATGCGCGGTTCCCAACCCAGTCTGTTTTTGGCCTTGGAGGGATCTCCCAGCAAGGTTTCCACTTCCGTGGGACGAAAATAACGCGGATCCACCGCAACCATGGCGACAGACGGGGTGATCGACACCGAACCGTCTGCGGGAGGATTGATCCAGTACCCTTTTTCTTCGACTCCGACCCCTTCCCAGCGAATCTCCATGCCCAACTCCCGGGCTGCGGCATTGACAAAATCACGCACGCTGTACTGCACGCCGGTGGCAATGACAAAATCTTCCGGATGCTCCTGCTGCAACATCAGCCATTGCATCTCCACATAGTCTTTGGCGTGTCCCCAGTCCCGTTTGGCGTCCATGTTGCCCAAATAGACACAATCTTGCAACCCAAGCTTGATGCGTGCCATGGCCCGCGTGATCTTGCGGGTCACGAAGGTTTCGCCACGGATGGGACTTTCATGATTGAACAAAATGCCGTTGCAGGCGTAAATCCCATAGGCTTCGCGATAATTCACCGTGATCCAATAGGCATACAGCTTGGCGACGGCGTAGGGACTGCGCGGATAAAACGGGGTGGTCTCCTTCTGGGGGATCTCCTGCACCAATCCAAAAAGTTCCGAAGTGGACGCCTGATAAAAACGGGTTTTTTTCTCCAGACCCAGAATGCGGATGGCTTCCAGGATCCGCAACGCCCCCAGCGCATCCGAATTGGCGGTGTATTCCGGCTCTTCGAAACTCACCGCCACATGGGACTGGGCCGCCAGATTGTAGATTTCATCCGGCTGAATTTTCTGAATGATATGAATCAGACTCGACGAGTCGGTCATGTCACCATGATGCAGCACGAAACGTCCATCAGAACGGTGCGGATCCTGGAACAGATGATCGATCCGGTCCGTATTGAATAACGAAGTACGACGTTTGATTCCATGAACCTGATAGCCCTTCTCCAGAAGAAGTTCCGCCAGGTATGCGCCGTCTTGACCCGTGACACCGGTAATGAGTGCTTTTTTCATTGGACTTTTCGTGGTAGTGAACAAACACAGATAAAACCGCTCCCGTCTTGCAAAGAGCGATTTCCCGATCTTTCCGGCGAGTCTTTAACGATGAACGGTCCGCAGACCGACGACTTGGAAAAAAGACCCGATTCCATACGATAGAAGGGTGAATAGTGGTTCAACCAAGCGGTTCTGTTCTTGTGCTTGACTGGGCAGAATCCACCCCTGATTCACGACTCTGTTTTGCCTTGCACAGCAGGATCAAATTGAGTACGCTTCCAGAATGTCGACATACTAATCAAAATCATAATCAATCGATTGTTGAGAATTTTGATTGTATTTTCTGCAAAAACAATTGAAATATTTTCCGCCTCTTTAATCAAATGATTATCAAATCAATATCAGAGCATGCCTGTTCCGTCAAGATAAAATTTACCAAACCGGCGATGTTCCAAGCCGCAAAGCACCTGTTTCTTTTTTTGTAACCGTTCAGATCAGAAACGAAGGTGCCAAGCCTTGACAATGTGATTATTGACGGTCAGATTTTCTGTACTTGTCAAGACTTGATCTGACAAATGCGACCTATGCGACAGCCCGTTTGTCTGTCTGGTGAAGTCGCTCCAGAATTTTTTCCTGAGCCAGTTTCCTGGCATCCAGGAAAGTCTGCATTGGGGTCTT
>JADGBT010000074.1 GCA_015231375.1 Magnetococcales bacterium
CTGCATGTCGATTTGGGACCACTCCAACCCGGTGACATTGGAGTCGCGCAACCCGGTGGCCAAAATGAACTCCACCATTGAGGCCAAATGCTCCGGCAACTCCTGGAGCAGACGGGTTGCTTCTTCACTCGTCAACCACCGTACACGCCGGGACGGTTCGGGATACAGCCTGACCTTGGGTGCCTTGTCAATCCATTCCCACTCCAAGGATGCCTTCCGCAGGACCGACCGGATCAGCGCCAAATAACGGTTGGCGGTTGACACAGTGGTTTTTTTTCGTTTCAGGGCGCCGATATCGGAGACCCTGTCTCTGGTCACCTGAGCCAATGTGAGATCCCCGAAGTGTTGGTCAAGCCACCGGAGCTTTTGCAGATCATCCCGCCGACTTGCCTTGTGCTCGGTTTCAGCCAGGAACTTGACGACGGCTTCTTTCCAAGTGCGCTCCGTTTGATCACCTAACACTTCACTTCTCCAATACTTTGTTTTCAATCGGTCATGATATTCTTGCGCCTTCCTTTTGTCTGAAGTCCCAGTGCTTTCGCGTATTCGTTGTCCGTCCGGCGTGAAGAAGTGGACATGCCAGATGTTGCCGCGTTTGGTGAGTGACATGATGATCGTTCCTCCTCATGATCAGCACTCTGCGGCTCCTGCCAACCAGAAGCATATTGTGACCGCAGCCAGTTGACAAGGTCGAGATTGATGAACACCCAACCCTTGCCGGTTTTTGCCCCCGGGATTTCCCCAGCTTGGGCTTTCCGGCGCAAGACCTCGGCGTTCATCCGCAGAAAGCCTGCCGCTTCCTCCAGATTGAAGGTCTCGATGTGGATGGAAAGGTTCATCTGCCGATATGCCGCTTCCGAGTAAATGTTGAAATTCATAACCCTCATTTACTGAAGCGACACATCTTGCGTGGCATTGCCACAAATGGTGTGGCAAATACAAAAAAATTCAGGTGTTGGAAATTTTGTTGAAAGCTGATTGTGAAAACCAGTTAGACTCTCACTTTGTTGGAGTACCCTCTGCACAGAAGTATTACATGGAAATACTCCATGTTGTCTGAAAGAGTGTGTATTCACCATTACACCATCAGATTACACCCGCTGTTTATTGCCGCAAGCTGACGTTCGCCACCCAATCAAGGCCAATAAATCCCTGACATATCAAGCCACTCCGTGTCCAAAAAACATTTTCTGTTGCATCAGTGAAAGATATAGAATATATTTATTATTAATCAAAGTGGTTAATAGCCCTCAGTACACCCGTTTGATCGTCGGTTTTTCCTCAAACAAGTGAGCCACCTATGGAACTCAAGATCCTCCCGCAAGGCTGGCTGGACGGTGCCTGCCTGCTCTACGCCATGGTCAACGCCAGCAAGAGCCTGCTCGCACCCAACCTGGGGCTTTCCGCCTATGTCGGGCGATATCGGATGTACGAACGCTGGCAACGGATCATCTCGATCACCCCCAGCCCGGTCAACTATCTGGACCGCACTGGATCGGGACTGTCTCTGAAACCGGATGTCGAGCAGCAGGTGAACGACGCCTTCTTCGAGCACGTTTTCACCCTGCTCAACACCCACCGGAATCGGTTCCGGGTGCGGCGGATCAACGCCAGTGCCTTCCGCAATAAAAGCGACTACAGCTCGGTGGTGGTCTTTGCCGTCAAGCAGGAGGCGCAAACCGCCTGCTTCTCCGGTTCCGCCCACTGGATGGTGGCGGTCGGACGTGAGGCGGGAACCCTGTTTCTGGCATGCAGCGGTGCCCATCACTTCCTCCCCTACCAGGAGGAACGCGAGCCGGTGACCGGCCACATTTACAACAACTCAATGGCTGTGGCGCAGCTACAGCACATCTACGACGAGGCAATTTACCAAGTGGAGAGAACATGATGTTTACGGTATTGACCGGCACCAACGTCTATCCCATTCACATCTCGCAGAAAATGGGGCAAATGCTGACCAAATTCGTCCGAGAGAGCGGTGTCAACACCAGTGGCGGGGTCATCATCAACTTTCGCGACCCGGACTACAGTGCCGACCGAGGCGGCTACCATCCCGTAGAGGTTGGGATTGATCCCCTGGGCAAAATCCACTACGTGACCAACTTCTCATTCGTCGGCCCTCCAGGGTATGCCGAGCTGGAGAAGCAGTTGGATTGGGACATCCGTTGCGGAGCCTTCCAACACTTGGGCAGGGAGTACCCGATCACCCAAGGCCGCTCCATGTACCAGATCTGGGAGCGTAACTTTTTGGCCTATGCAGGGATGGGGGTGTTCAAAGTCTTGGTGACGGCCATGGGGTGAACGGAGAAACGACCATGCCTGCCATCCGTATACGCCGCTCACTGTCGCCGGAACGCAATCCATTCTGCCCGCAGATTGACGATCCCCAAGCCCTGGTGTGGGCTTTGCGGGCACTCACCTCTACCCCTGCCCACCGCGAATTTTTCAAAGATCACAGCATCCAAAACGAGGTTCTGGAGTGGCTGGGATTCAGGCCACTCCCCGACGATTTTGACAAGCCCGTCAACAACCGGGCCATCATGGAGCAGTTCCGGGGTGCCCTGCAACGGCTGGATGGCCGCAAATTCGCCACCAGCTTTGTGGACCTCAATGTCGGCTGGCTGGGTGACATGCTGGAGCTTGAGCCGGTGGAGCGGGAGATTCTAACGCTGGTGGTTTTCTGCAACACCAACCACATGTTTTCCGGGGTGCTGAACCTGATCGGCAACGAACTGAACAACCGGGACACATGCCTCTGGGTGGCTGCCATTTTGCGCCGGACCCCGGTGGAAGTTCGGTCGGCACTGAATTCTGGGTCAGGATTGACGGATTCTGGCATACTGAAGCTGAATCCCTTCCGTAACACCATCGAGGATAAATTCACCGTCAACAAGGCACTGGCCAAGGCTTTGGCAACGGAACACGATTCGGCCCAAGCCTTCCTCAGGTGCGTCCTGCAACAGGCCACCCCAACAGATCTCAGTCTGGACGATTACCGTCACTTTGCCGACGATCTCCAAATCCTGGTGCCCTACCTGGAGCACAGCCTGCACCATCGGACCCTGGGCGTCAACATTTTGCTTCACGGCCCACCCGGGACTGGCAAGACCGCTCTGACCAAGGTGCTGGCCCATCGCCTGGGAGCCATCCTCTACCAAGTCATGGACGAGACCAGTGACGGCATTGCCATGGGAGGTGACTGCCGTCTCAACTCATTTTGGCTGAGCCAGAAGCTGCTGAGGCGGGAACAGAGAAAATTGCTGCTGTTCGACGAGGTGGAGGATGTCTTCCCGGTCAATAGATCACCTTTTGACTACGATGGTGAGCATGAACAACAAAAATCGAGGATCAACCGGATTTTGGAGACCAACCCGGTGCCGTCATTTTGGATCAGCAACGAGGTCGGGCAGATTGATCCGGCCTTCCTCCGGCGTTTCGACCTGATCCTGGAGATCGGAATCCCACCCCAGTCGGTCAGGCGGCGGATTATCGACCGATACATGGGTGACTTCCAGGTTCGGGAACAGTGGGTCACCCACATAGCCCGCCAGGAAAAACTGACCCCCGGTTACGTCAAGGTGGCGGCCAAAGTGGCCCAAGCTTTTCGGAATGAGGCTGGCCCCCGGATAGAACAGGTATTGACCACCGTGCTGGCCAACAATCTGAGAAGCGTTGGCGGTCGAATCCCCAGGGTGGGCAACGGCATCGGAGAGGTGGTCAGCTACGACCCCCTGGTCCTCAACGTCGATTGTGACCTGGGGGCGGTGGTCCAGGGGCTGGCACAGCAACGTCGAGGCTCCCTGCTTTTGAATGGTCCTCCAGGCACGGGTAAGACCAATTTCGCCCACAATCTGGCCGAGTGCCTGGATCGCCCCTTGCTGGTCAAGAAGGCGTCTGATCTGCTGGACAAGTACCTGGGCAACACTGAAGCCCGCATTGCCCAGATGTTCCGGGATGCCACCCAAGAGGGCCACCTGCTATTCCTGGACGAGGCCGACAGCCTACTCCAGGATCGCACCCGAGCCGAGCACAGTTGGGAAATCACCCAGGTCAACGAAATTCTGGTACAAATGGAACAGTTCGACGGGGTGTTCCTGTGCGCCACCAACTTCCGGGAGGTACTGGATCGGGCTACCCTCAGGCGATTCGATCTCAAGATCGACTTTGGCTACCTGAAGCCGGAACAGAGCCTGCGGCTCTTTCGACAGGTGCTGACCGGTTTCGGTGTCACTGTTAACGATCCAGAGTGCCCACCACTACGGAAACGGCTTGCCTCGCTCACCAACCTGACCCCAGGCGACTTTGCAACCGTGGTGCGGAAATGCCGGATCTTGGGTCAAACCCCCACCCAATCCCAGGTGCTGACGGCGTTGATCCAGGAATGCGCGACCAAAGAGGATCATCCCCGGCCTGCCATCGGCTTTGGGGTGTGAACATTGGAGTCAACCACAACCACCTTCAACCAAGGATAACGCGATGACCACACCAATGATGACCCGACAGACCGCTCAGGTGGATAGCAGCATGCGCTTGATTTGCCCCCTGACCATCACCGCATGGAGGCCATAATGTACGACGGACCGATCACCACCCCCCGACAACGCGCCCAGATGGTGTTCCGATTCTTGCGCGAACCGTATATCTGGCCAGGAGGCTATCAACAGCATGCTGCAACCGAAAATTATGATACGTTCTGCCACCAGTGCGTTTCAGACAAGGCCATTCGGCATCAACTGATCCACTCGCCGTTTTCCAAAGATCGCATCGCGTGTCTGGATGTGCATTGGGAAGGCCCGGCAATTCAATGCGTCCAGTGCAACGCCGAAATCGAAGCCGTATACGGTGATCCATGGGCAGAAAACGACCGGAGGTGTTGGTGATGGATACCGATGCAACGACACCCCCTGATCACATTGCCCTGGTGGATGCCACAAACCTGCACCTGACGCGCGCCCTGGCCATCGCCCACCTTTTGGAGTGCTCCTGCGGCAGCACCTTCATCCCCAAGGCCAGCATGTTGGAAGTGTTGGCAGGGATGCTGGAGGATGAAGTGCGAGCCGCTCAAGAAACTTTTCACACCTTGTTTGGATTCCCCGGCGGATCACAGTGAGATAATGATTGAATATTCGAATGTTGGCCCAGGGTTGACTAACACGACCAAAACCCACAAAATCATTTCTGGTGATAGTCATTTTTTTATGGTTCACGGCATGACGAAGACTCTTATCTGCTGGCTGGGAAGGACCGATCTACTGGCGCGAACCCAAGCGGAGCGCGTGGGGCTTGGCCCCATTGCCCAGGCGATTAAGGTGCGTGGTTTTGCCCGATTGGAGTTGCTGTGTGATTACTCCCGCGACGAGGCCGCACCCTATATGGCTTGGCTTCAGGAACAGCAGCCAGTTGAGATCGTGCCCCACTTCGTCACTCTTGCCAGCCCTGTCCATTTCGGCGAAATCTATGAGAACGCCAGTCGGGTGGTCTCCGACACCATCAAGAAAAACAAAGGGGCCGATGAACTGACCTTTCATCTCAGTCCCGGTACCCCGGCCATGGCGGCGGTGTGGATCATCCTGGCCAAAACCCGGTTCCCGGCGGAGTTGATCGAATCCTCTCGCGAGCACGGGGTCCGCACTGCCTCGGTGCCGTTCGATATCTCCGCCGACTTCATCCCTGACTTGTTACGCAAGCCTGATGAGGAGTTGGAGCGTCTCACCGCCGGTCTGCCGCCCGAAGCACCGGAATTCTCCAGCATCATTCATCGCAGTCCCGACATGAAGCGGGTGATCGCCCGCGCCCGTCGAGTGGCACCACGTTCGATTCCTGTCTTGATTGAAGGGGAATCCGGCACCGGCAAGGAACTCCTGGCTCGTGCCATTCATCGGGCCAGCCCCCGACGGAATAAGCCATTTATGGCCGTCAACTGCGGTGCCATCTCGCCAGAACTGGTAGAGTCGGAACTGTTCGGCCACGAAAAAGGTGCATTCACCGGAGCGTCCAGTGTTCGCATGGGTTTTTTTGAGTCGGCCCATGGTGGCACCCTGTTCCTTGACGAGGTGGGCGAACTGCCAGCACCCGCCCAGGTCAAGTTTCTGCGCGCCATTCAGGAAGGCGAGATCGTCAGGGTGGGATCCACCACACCCATCCCGGTGGATGTGCGCATCATTGCCGCCACCAACCGAACGCTCACCGAGGAGGTTTCCCAGGGACGTTTTCGTGAGGATCTGTTTTACCGACTGGCCGTGATCGTCCTGCTCCTGCCCCCTTTGCGGGAGCGTCCAGGTGATCTTGGGCCACTGGTGGACCACCTGCTGGAGCAAATCAACCGGGAAAGTGAAACGGAACCTGGATTCGAGCATAAAAAACTTTCTGTAAACGCAAAAAATATTCTCCTGAAACACGACTGGCCGGGCAATGTCCGGGAGTTGCAGAACACTCTGCGCCGGGCCATGGTTTGGTCCACTGGACCTACAATCCGGCTGGAGGATGTCCGGGATTCCCTGTTTTCCGCCCCCAGAGGACCATCAGGTGATGAAGACATTCTCGGATTTGATGTTTTGCAAGGCATTGATCTTCCAGGGATTATTGATAGAATTTCCAGACATTACCTGGGGATGGCACTGGTAAAGACGGCGGGCAACAAGACCCGGGCTGCTGAGTTATTGGGTCTGGCCAGCTACCAGACTTTGACCAATTGGATGAAAAAATATGGAGTGAAGGCATGATGGCATCACGGTTGCTTTTACCCATGGCATGGAATACTTGATCATGAAATCACTGAACTTCGAATTTCTGCGTCCCTCCTGGCCGCAACTGGCGGAATTGGGTGGCTTTGCTGAAAGCTATGCCCACCCTGATCCCGGAAGTGCCCTGGTGAAACTGCGTGCGTTCGCGGAACAGCTCGTGCTGTGGATCTACGACCGGGCCGGATTTTCCAAGCCCTATCAGTCCAATCTGAATGATCTGCTGAACGGGAGTGACTTCACCGAGGCGGTGCCCAAGGTGGTGGTGGACAAGCTCCACGCCATTCGGATTCATGGCAACAAGGCGGCTCATGGCGAAAAGGCATCCACAAATACCGCCCTGTGGTTGCTCAAGGAGTCTCATGAGGTAGGACGCTGGATCTTCGTAACCAGTGGCCAAGGGAAAACCTCCGACCTGTCGCCCTATCAGGATCCCCCCTCTGACGGGCTGGCCGGTGAGGCCCGTTCCCAGTTCAAGCAGGAAAAGAAAGCTGTCCTGGAAAAGTTGGCCGCCCAGGAGGCGCAGATGCAGGCTCTCCTGGAGGAGTTGGATGCCGCACGGGAGAAGGCGCAAACTGCCGAACTCAAGGCTGGTGAACTGGAGGCCCTGATTCAATCCGGTCGCAATGCCGCCGATGCTTTGAACTTTGATGAAGCTACCACCCGCAGCCGATTGATCGACAGCCAACTGGTTGCGGCAGGCTGGAAAGTGGCACCCCAAGGCGGCAACACGGATGAGGTGACCCAGGAGGAAGAGGTCGCACACCAGCCCACCGAAACCGGCAAGGGCTACGCCGATTATGTGCTGTGGAACGACGACGGCAAGCCCCTGGCCGTGGTGGAAGCCAAAAAAACCGCCAAAAGCGCGGAACTGGGCCGCAAACAGGCCCAGCTTTATGCCGATGGCCTGGAGAGGATGCATGACCAGCGTCCGGTGATCTTCTACACCAACGGCTTTGACATCTGGATCTGGGATGACGCGGGTGGCTACCCGCCGCGCAAGTTGTACGGGTTTTACTCCAAAGACAGTCTGCAATATCTCGTGACCTTCCAACGCAACAATCGCCGCCCCCTGGATGAAATTCAACCCTCCGGGATCGCGGGTCGCCTTTATCAACTGGAGGCCATCAAGCGGGTTTGCGAACGTTTTGGTGCCAAACATCGCCACGCTCTGGTGGTGCAGGCCACCGGTACCGGCAAGACCCGTGTCGCCATCTCTCTGACCGATCTTTTGATCCGTGCCGGTTGGGTCAAACGGGTGCTGTTTCTTTGCGACCGCAAGGAATTAAGAAAACAGGCCAAAAACGCCTACGTCGATTTTCTCAACGAGCCTTTGGTGGTGGTGGGCCGCCACACCGCCCAGGATCGGAACAAGCGGATCTATCTGGCCACCTATCCTGCCATGATGCGGATCTTCGAGACCTTCGACGTGGGATTTTTCGACCTGATCATTGCCGACGAGTCCCACCGCAGCATCTACAACCGTTACCGGGATCTTTTTTTCTACTTCGATGCCCTCCAGGTAGGGCTGACCGCCACACCGGTGGGGATGATCAACCGCAACACCTACCGACTGTTCGGTTGCGAAGATGAGGATCCCACCTTCAATTACGATTTTTCCCGGGCGGTGGAAGAAGGCCATCTGGTGCCGTTCGAGCTATTCACCCACACCACCGAGTTTTTGCGCCAGGGGATCAAGTACGAAAATCTCTCCGAAGCACAACGGCAGCAGTTGGAGGATGACGGCGAGGATCCCGAAACTTTTGCCTACGAGGCCCAGCAGATCGACAAGGCGGTGTTCAACCGGGACACCAACAAGCATGTCTTGCGCAATCTGATGGAAAACGGCCTGCGGGAGTCCACCGGAACCCATCCAGGTAAGACCATCGTTTTCGCCCGCAACCATAACCACGCGGTGTTGCTCTCCCAGCTCTTCGATGAGCTATACCCCCAGTATGGTGGCGGCTTCTGTCAGGTGATCGACAACTACGATCCCCGCGCCGAGCAGTTGATCGACGACTTCAAGGGGGTGGGTTCCCATCCGGGCCTGACCATTGCCGTGTCGGTGGACATGCTGGATACCGGCATCGACGTGCCGGAGGTGGTCAATCTGGTCTTTGCCAAGCCGGTCAAGTCCCGGGTGAAGTTCTGGCAGATGATCGGACGCGGCACCCGGCTTTGCCCGGCCATTGGCAAGACCAAATTCCGCATCTTCGACCACTGGGGCAACTTTGAATTTTTCTCCGAGGAGTTTCAGGAGGCCGACCCGATCCCGGCCAAATCCCTCATGCAACAGGTATTCGAGGCGCGCATCGATTTGGCGGAAACCGCTCTGAACCAATCCGAACCGGCGGCCTTCAAGCTGGCGGTGGAGCTGATTGGCAAGGACTTGGCCACGCTCCCGGAAGAGACCATCGCCGTGCGGGAAAAATGGCGTGAGAAACGCACCGTGCAACAGGCCCATGTGCTGGAACAGTTTGCACCGGAGACCGTGGGGGTTCTGCGTCAGACCATGGCCCCGCTAATGCAGTGGATCGACATCCGCGACCATGCCGCTGCCTGGCAATTCGACCACCTCATGGCCCTGATGCAAACCGAACTGCTCAAAAAATCGAGCCGCTTCGAGGATTACCACAATCAGGCCCTGGAGCAGATGGCCCAGTTGCAGATGCACTTGAACCCGGTGCGGGAGAAAGGTGAAGCCATCAAGCGTTTCAAGGATCCGGCGTTTTGGACCAGCGTGACCGTGGCCGATCTGGAGGCCATGCGCCGGGAGTTGCGGGGCATCATGCAGCACCGTCGCCCGGCGGCTCTCCCCCCTGGGGCGACCGTCCGGGTGGTAGATGTGACCGATGGCGGCATCGAGTATGCCCAGCGCAAGGCCAACATGCCAGCCGTGGATCTGGCCGCCTACCGCAAACGGGTGGAAGAGGTTCTGACGCCCCTGTTCGAGACCAACCCCACCTTGAAGAAAATCCGGGCAGAGGTTCCGGTCACCGAGGCGGATCTGAACGCTTTGAATGCCCTGATCCACCTGGAGCGGCCTGATGTGGATCTGAACATCCTCAAGGAGTTCTACCACGAGACCGCCCAGGGTTTGGAAAAGATCCTGCGCTCCATCATCGGCATGGATGGGGAGGCGGTGGAGCAGCATTTCGCCGATTTCATCCGCCGTCACCCCAAACTGAACGCCCGGCAGATCCGTTTTCTGGGTCTGCTCAAGAACCACATCAGCAAGTTCGGTGTCATCGCCATCGACCGGCTTTACGAGCCACCGTTTACCACCGTGGACAGCGAAGGCCCGGATGGCGTATTCCGCGACGAGGCGCAGATGGATGACCTCATCGTCATTCTGGACGCCTTCAAGCCCCCAGCCCATTTTGAAGAGAGAGCCTCCTTATGATCACGGGCGAGTTGAAAGCCAAAATCGACAGACTCTGGACCGAATTCTGGACCGGTGGCATCACCAATCCCCTCACTGTCATCGAGCAGATTTCGTTTCTGATGTTCGCCCGACTGCTGGATATCGCCGAATCCCGCAACGAAAAACGCGATGCCCGCACCGGCGTCCAAAGCCGTCGCAACTTTGGCCAGCAGGAGCAGGATCTGCGTTGGTCCCATTTCCGCCATTTGGGCGCGGAGGAGATGCTGCCTCTGGTGCGGGATCGGCTGTTTCCCCACTTCAGAAAGGTGGCGGTGGATGGGGCCGAGTTCGGCGAGTACATGAAAGAGGCTCAACTCCTGATCGCCAAGCCCAGTCTGCTGGTGAAGGCGGTGGAGATGATCGACGCCCTGCCGCTCACCGCCGGGGACACCAAGGGGGATCTCTACGAATACCTGCTCAGCAAGTTGACCACCGCTGGCATCAACGGCCAGTTCCGCACCCCGCGCCATGTGATCCGCGCCATGGTGGAGATGGTGGCCCCGGATCCGAAACACAATGAGGTGGTGGGGGATCCCGCCTGCGGCACCGCCGGATTTCTGGTGGAGACCATGCAATATTTGATGCGGGAGTACACCTCCCCGGAGATGGTGGAGACCGACCCGGAAACCGGAGAAAAAATCTACCACGGCGACCTGCTGGAGCCGCACCGCAAGCACATTCAGCAAGCGATGTTCCGGGGATTCGACTTCGACGCCACCATGCTGCGCATCGCCGCCATGAACCTGCTGCTGCACGGCATCGACGCCCCGGACATCCACTATCAGGACACCCTCAGCACCACCTTCCCGGAGCGTTTCCCCAAACTGGCGACGAATGCCTTTGACGTGATCTTGGCCAATCCCCCTTTCAAGGGCAGCCTGGACGAGGAGGATATTCACCCCTCCCTGTTGGGGTTGGTGAAGACCAAGAAGACCGAACTGCTCTTTGTCACCCTCATCCTGCGCATGCTCAAGCTCGGCGGTCGTTCCGCCACCATCGTGCCGGACGGGGTGTTGTTTGGCAGTTCCAACGCCCATGTGGACCTGCGCCGGATTCTGGTGGATGATAACCAGTTGGAAGGGGTGGTCTCCCTGCCTTCGGGCTGTTTCCGCCCCTATGCCGGGGTCTCCACGGCGGTTTTGATCTTCACCAAGGGCGGCAAGACCGATCAGGTTTTTTTCTATGACGTGCAGGCGGACGGTTTTTCCCTCGATGACAAGCGCCAGGAGGTTGCGGCCAACGACCTGCCGGACCTGCTGAAACAGTGGAAGGCCCGCGATCCCAAAAAGCTCACCGACCGCACCGCCAAGGCGTTTTTCGTGCCTGCTGCGGAGATTCGTGGCGACGGCAAGTATGATCTCTCCATCAATCGTTACAAGGAGACGGTTTACCAGGAGGAAAAATTTGATCCACCCGGGGAGATTTTGGAGCGTATGATGGACCTGGAAAAAGAGATCATGCAGGATTTACAGGAACTCAAACAGATGATCGGGTGAAAGGGGCCGCCGATGAATACCGCCGAACGCATTTATGCCGAAGTCAAACGGATGCCAGAGAAAGAAGCCCATCAAGTGCTGGAATTCATCGAAGCCGTCAAGAATCAGGGTGCCATCCCCAGGCGAACCTTGAGGGAGCAGATTGACTGCATCTCCCCAGAAGAGTTGAAGGAAAAAGCACTGGCGGCACAGGCTGGTTTTCCAAGAGTGGACCAGGAAGGATTGGCGAAAGCGTTTGCAGACATGCGGAATGAATGGGATCGGACGTCATGAATGTTCCTTGTCTCATGGACACCAACGTCTTGATCGACTTTCTGAACGACTATCCAGATGCCCAGTTCAGGGAACGTGCCCTGGCTGCATTCTCCCAGGGATCCGCCGTGTCGGTAGTGACGGTTATTGAGTTGTTGGGCTGGCGCAAGCATACCGAACAGAGCCGACGAAGCGCGATAGAACTGCTGGAATGTCTGGATGAACTCCCCTTGGAAAGGCGTGTGGTGGCTGCCACCATCAAGCTGCGGAGTCGGGATTCCATTCGTCTGGGCGACGCCATGATTGCGGCAACCGCCCTGACTCATGGCTTGCCGCTCATGACACGCAACATCGATGATTTCAGAACTGT
>JADGBT010000075.1 GCA_015231375.1 Magnetococcales bacterium
AGAGCGTTGTAAGAACTACTCAAAGAGGCCTGCCACGCCAAAAACCTCTCCCCAGGTTGTCCAGATCCGCAAACCGGTCAATCTTTCCGGGAGCGTTACCGCAAAATTTTGGCTGATGCCGAAACGGCATGCCCACCACCCAACGAACTCATCTTGGCTTGACTAAAGACTGCCCTGAGTCACGGACGGTGCAGCCAATAGGGACAGGCCAAAATTGGGCCGGATGAGGTTTTTGGTAGGGACAGACAGGATTGAGGGGGCGGCGGTCATCACGGTTCTCGTAAACCGGAGTCCAGCGTGCGCATGATGGGATAAAAAAAGTAGGAAAGTAAACTACGGGTTCCGACTTTGATTTCGGCAATGGCACTCATCCCGGGAATCAGACGGAAATCGGGTGGAATGTCACGCAAATTCTTCTGATCCAGCGAGAGCCTGGCCCGATAGATGGGCTGCTTGCGTCCGGCGATCTCCTCTTCAAAAATATCTTCGCTCACGGTCAACAGTTCACCATCCAAGGTGCCGTGGCGCTGAAACGGGATGGCCTCCAGCTTGATCCGGGCATGATCTCCCCGGCGCAGATAACCAATATCGCGCGCGGAAATGTTCACTTCCGCCTGAAGCGGCATATTCACGGCTATCAAAGTGAGCAGCACCTCGGCCTGACGAATGATCGAACCAGCCGTGCGGGGCGCGATCTCCAATACCACGGCGTCAACCGGCGCCATCAACCGTACCAGCTTGAGCATCCGCGCATGCTTGGCCACCACTTCGGTCAATTTGATCAGTTCGCGTTGGGCGGTCATCAGTTCTTGACCGTCTTTGTGCCGCCACTCCCCGGTCAATGCGTCGCGTTGCGTCTCCGCAGCGGCCAGTTTGTGTCCGATTTCGTTCGCTCCACTCAACAAACGCATGCTGTCACGCCGGGAGGCAATTAATTGCCGTTTGGTTTCCAACCAGGCCACCCGGGAACCATGCCCCTGCTCCAACAGATCGTGGCGCATCTTTTCCAGTTCCATCAGAATGTCCAACTCGATCTGCAAGGCGTGATGATCCTCACGAGTCGAGTGCAGACGGGCGCGCAACTCCTGGATCGTCTCGTCGGTGGCCAACAATTGGCTGCTCCGCTCCAATCGACGCGACTCGTGCATGCCGCGCTGCAACCGTTCCTCACCGGGATCTTTGGAAAATTGCGTGGGCGTTTCGCCCTCAAGCTCCGCAGTCAGTCGCTGCACCTGCCCCGCGAGGCTCTGCATGGAGGCTTGGCTGGAGATGGCCTCGGCTTCGGCAAAGGTCGGATCCAGCTGCGCCAACAGTTGTCCGGCTTTGACCTGCTGCCCCACCTGTACCTCGATGGAGCGCACGATCATGGTATCCAAAGGCTGAATGAAAATCCTGGATGCCTGTGTGACCAGTTTGCCTTCGCCACTGACAATGCGATCCAAATGCGCCAGCGAGGCCCATCCGCCCCCCACCAGAAAGAACAGGATCAAGGTGAGAAAAATCAGTCGGGCCGCCATGGGGAGTGGTTGCTCTTCAATCTCGATGGCATCCGGCTGGAATTCCAGGCGCACCCGACGAAAACGTCGGGCATGGCCGCCAAACCAGCGCCCCCACCAACCTGATGGATGGGATGGATGCGTACCGGCCTCCTGCACCCGATCGGGATGAGCGATATTGTCGTCGGCCTGACGCAATCGCGCCGTGACCATCTTGATCACGGACAGGGCGCTCTCCGGACGCTGACGCAGCAGTTGGAAAAAGGCTTCCCGCGAATAGACCCGTAGGGTCAGCGACTCCAGGGCTTGGGCAGAGGCGTTGCGCAGCGTGTTGTCGATTACCCCCATTTCGCCGAACATTTCGCCTTTGCCCAGGATCGCTAGGCGAAACGGACCGTCTTGCGACTGTTTGAACAACTCTACCTGGCCCGCTACCACCTGATAGGCGCAATCGTCCCTCTCTCCCTCCCGGAAGATCAGTTGGCCCCGCTCATACAGCCGTTCCACCACCTCGATCACCCCGTCCCCATCCACCGGGTTGGGGGCCGTTTCAGCAGGCTTCATGGACGGATCACGATTCATGACGATGCTGCTTGTACCACAAATGGCGATAAATTCCCTCCCGGGAGAGCAACTCCTGATGGGTGCCCATGTCTGCCACCACCCCCTGATCCAGGACAAAAATCTGATCGGCGTCAATCAGCGTGTCCAAGCGATGCGAGACCATGATCACGGTCCGACCCTGAGCGATCCGGCTCATGTTGTCTTGCACGATCGCCTCGCTTTCCGGGTCCAGGGCGCTGGTCGCCTCGTCGAAAATCAGGATAGGTGGCTGGGACAGCACCGCCCGGGCAATGGCCAGACGCTGTTTTTGTCCGCCGGAAAGGTTTCCGGCATTCTCTTCCAGGAGGGTTTCATAGCCTTGGGCGAGACGCTGGATGAATTCATCGGCTCCGGCAAGATGGGCGGCGGTCACCACCTGGCTGAACGAAGCTCCCGGCAACGATTGCGCGATGTTTTCGCGCACCGTGCCACGGAAAAAGAAGCTCTCCTGCAACACCACCCCCAGATTGTGGCGCAGATGAGAAAAATCCAACTCCCGGATGTCGTGCTGATCAAAGCGGATCGCCCCTTGTTGCGGCAGATACAGCCCCTGCAGCAGACGCAACAGCGTGCTTTTGCCGGAACCGCTGCGTCCTACAATCCCGACCATGCTGCCGGCGCCGAAGGTCAGCGAGATGTCGTTGAGCGCGGGCACCGACATGCCCGGATAGTGGAAGGTCAACCTTTCCAGGGTGATCTTTCCCCGCAGGGGCGGGCGCAACCCGACTTGGGTCATGGCCTGTTCCGGTGGGTGATTCATGATCTCACCCAGCATGCGTACCGACATGGCCGTCTTCTGGAATTCATTGATCAGCGACACCAGTTGCACCAGCGGAGAGCTGACCCGTCCAGCCAGCATTTGAATGGCCACCAACTCTCCCACGGTGAGCGCGCCCTGGAAGACCATCGTCGCCCCAAGCCAGACAATCACCACGGATAACAATTTTTCCAAGAACCCGATGATCGCTTGCGCGCTGATGGAGATTTTGCCCACCCGCATTTGCATGGTGATGGCCTGGGCCGAACTGTCGCTCCAACTGCGTCGCAATCCCGGCTCCAGGGCCAGGGATTTGACCGTGCGCATGCCGTGAATCACCTCGACCAGTTGGCCTTGCCGTTTGCCCTCGGCACTATAGAGCCGTTCGATCTCCCGCTGAAAGATGGGCATCACCACCAGCAGGGTGAGCGCCACCAGTCCGGAAAAAAGCAGCACCACCATGGTCATGGTCACGCTGTAGAAAAGCAGCGCCGGCAGGAAGATGAACAAGGCCCAGGTATCCATGACCGTCGAGAAGAGCTTGCCGGTCATGAAATTGCGGATCACCTCGGCCTGTTGCATATGCTTGATGATCACGCCGGAGGAGCGGTTCTCGAAAAAGGTCAGGGGGAGTGACAGCAGATGCGCGAAGGTGCGGGACGTGAGACGGATATCCATTTTATTGGTGGTGTGCAACAACAGATAGTTGCGCAAGAAGCCCAGGATCGACTCAAAGAAGATGGCGATGACCACTCCGATTCCCAGGATGGTCAAGGTCGCTTCGCTGTTGTGTACCAGTACCTTGTCGATGACGATTTGGAAAAAAAGCGGCGTGATCAAACCGATGGCGTGCAGGGACAATCCAGCCACCGCCACATGGGCGAAGGGCGACCCATGCCGCAGAAATTCGGGCACAAACCAGCGCAGACCAAACGGTTGTTGTTCGTCGCCCCAGCGGTAACGTCGTTTGATTAAAATCACCTCATGTTGCCACATGGACTCGAAATGGTCGCGACCGACAAAGATGAATCCCTCCCGGTCCGCCAAGGGATCGGCCACCACCGCTTCCTCGATCCCATCTTTCTGACGCAAACCGGCCAATACCACGCTGTTGCCGTTGTTCAAACGCGCAATCACCGGATAGGCCGCCCCCAGACGGGTCAACTCGTTCCAGTTCATGACAACCTTTTTGGCTTTGAAGCCCAGATCATGGGCAATGCGCAACAGCAGACGGGACTCAATGGGAGCCGTGCCGATGGCGTAATCGTGGATGATGCGTTCCACGCTGACATCCATTTCGTGATGGCGGGCTACCATTTCCAAGGTTTTCAATGCGGTCTGTTGTTGTGTGCTGAGAGTCTCCATGGAAGTCCGGCGCGACGGTTGGATAACATGTCACATGAAATTGGGGGAGGTTGGCGGTCTTGGCGTGCCACCCAACGGTTTTTCCAGATGGACGCCATTCTTCTCCACCCGGCTTTTGCCGTGCTCCTCTTGCGGACCTGTCCCTTCCGTTGCGGTCAACTTGTGGACAAACGCTTCCAACGTGGTGAAGGCGCGCAAGAATCCATCAATTGGCATGATCAGGGCATGGGTGGTCACCGATCGGGGCGACTCCGATTCCGGGTCGTTTGGGACCAGAATCGTCCATTCACAGCGAACCACGCCGCCGATCAAATCGGCCCGTCCAAGGGTATGGGCAAAAATTGTTTTCACCGGTTTTTCCATAAGCGTCATCCTTCGATCCCGTCTTGCTCAACTTTTTCCGACCAGAGTGCCCAGCATTTGCGCTCTGGGCATGCCGGGATCCTCCACCATGGCAAACGCGCTGATCCCCGGTCCGGTGCCATCGTGATAGTCCAGGGGGTGCAATGGCGCATGAAAGCCCAACCCGTAGGCCAAGGATTGGCCACTGTCGCCAGAGAAATTCAAAGAATAATCCGATTGGTCCGCATCCCCTTCGACCCCCACATAATCGTTGCCAAAGGCCAATCCCCGATGCATCTGCCCGACAGGGTTGCCCGCGAGGGCCGTTACGGTGATTGGCTCTCCCCGGTTGTCGCTGCGGGATAGAGAGGCGCTGGCACGCAAGTCGGCCAGACGGGTGGCCAGGGGGTGTCCAACCGCCATGATCGGCGAAGCCTGATCGTGAAGCCCATTTCCACCCGAGCGGTCTCTGACCGTGACCAGCGCGGCGTCCAGGGCGTCCGGGTTGCTTGATCCCCTGATGGTGTGATTGATGGCCAGAGCAGAGCGGATCAAGGGATCTCCGGGATCGCTCCCGCTTACCCGATTTTGGGTCGACACGGGTATGGCGCTCAATATCAGCGGGCTTCCCGTCCCGGCCGTGCTTCCCGTCCCGGCCGTGCTGTCTGTCCCGGTCGTACTTCTTGCGTCGGACGAGGCGACCAGCCCCGACGTGGCGACCGGCGTCATCGAACGGCTTGCCCTGGTGATGCTGCCGGCAACCGTCTTGGTGACGAGGGAAAAGGTAAAGGGGCCTGCAGAATCTGCCAGAACGCTGGAATGGCCAGCCGCATAATAGTCATTGACCGTCACCTGATTGCTTGAACTTTTGCCCTGGATGATCAGGTTGTCTGCGGAGCGGGAGAATTGCAACTGGCTGCGGTCGACATCCTTGAAGGTCAGCAGATTGTTGCCACTGGAAGCGATCAGCGTATCCTGTCCCCATTCCCCTTCAAACAGATAGCTGTTGGTGCCACTCCCGCCGATGAGGGTGTCGTTGCCGCCACGACCGTTGAACTGATTGTCTCCCGCTCCGCCGGTCAGCACATTCGCCACACTGTTGCCCAATAGGGTGTCGTTGCCACTGCCACCGATGGCGTCTTCCAGGGTGACGCCGTAGGCGATGGCCAGATTGTTGATGGCGGGACCACTGCCATCGGGCATGGCGCCGATGGAACTGAAGGAGCCGGGATTCAGGTCAATGATGGAACGGAGGGTCTGATTGCCCGCATTGATGGTATCCGTGCCACCGGCATCCCAGATCGCCGAGATGAAACCGGCTTTGTCCGCCCAGGCATAGGTGTCGTTTCCGGTACGGGTGGTGGTGTTGGCGCCGTACATGGCCTGGATCGTCGCAATATCCATCAACATGGGCGACGAGGGATAGAGACGTTGATTCAGATAGGCGGGGCTTTGGAAATAGGACATGATTGAGTGCTGTCGATCATCGTTGCCAAACAGACGTCCCGTTTCGATGGGTTGTCCATTGAGCGCATCGTAGTTGCCCGAATGGTCGACGCCCAAGGTATGGCCTAATTCATGGATCAGGACGGTCAAACCATATTGACCGGGTTCCATCTGCTGATTGGATGCCCAGGAGGTACTGAGCCAAATATTGGCACGGGCAATGGTGGTGGGGCCGGAAACCCATTTGCGGCTGTAGGTGCCACCGCTTTGGGTGGTGGAAGAGGCGCCCAGATTGAGATTGGACAAACCGGCGGTCTCGACGAAACGTATATTGGCCACGTCCGACCAGGCTTGCAGGGCCACCGGCACCGCTGCCCGTTGCACGGTGTTGAAAGCTGTGAATCCGGCCGCCTCGGTTGGTTCTCCACTGTTGGGGACTTGATCCATGATGTTGTAAGTGATGGTGGTGGTACCCGCACTGGAGGCCCAACGCTGTCCGCTATCCAATGTGCTGATGTATTCAGGCAGTGTGGCATCGGGTTTGTCTACCCACCAGGCTCCATCAATGGTGGTGGGTAGATTGCTGGTCGTCATGGCGATACTCCCTGGTATGGGTTGTTCCTCCTTGAAGCGCTGATGCGTGGCAAAATCCACAACTTTTCATGTTCAAGAGGTGTGCAAGAACCGGATCGGCTTCTGCGCCCCGTTTCAGAACGGGGAGACTTTTGCAACTCCCGTGGCCGTGATCAGACTGGCTAACGCCTGGTGCAACGCTTGGCGCTCGGAATGGTCCGCTTTCCCCCCATCCATCCCGGAGGGCAACGGAATCACCACCGGCGCGGCCGGAAAGAGGGAACGTCCTCCATCGCTGGCATGGTGGCGGTACAGGTCCATGGACAAGAGCAGCAAGCGTCTTGATTCCGTGCCGGTCAAAGCGCGCAGGGCGACAATTCGACCATGCAGCAAAATCACCAGGGTTCCGGGGTCTGCCAACGCATCGCTGTTTTCCGGCAACCGCTCTATCACCACCTTGGACGACTGGATGGCGTTGGAGAGCAGCGCGACCATGGCCTCTCCGACCATCTTGGCGGTGGCCAGATCTGGTGTGCCGGTTCCATCGGATGCGGTGGAAGAGTCCAGCACGCGGCACAACACCCCCAAACGGGAGACGCCCCCATGAAATGGATTGGGCGACATGATTTGACTCATTCCAGGGGTTGGGGTGATCCACAATACCGCAAACAGCAAAAACCATACGTTCGGTTTCATGTCGGCGGGTTGGGTATGGCGGCGTCCACCTCCTGACGTTTCTGCACGATTCCGGCTTTCAGCAATTGATCAATCAGATTCTGCATGGCCTGAAACGTGGAGAGAAATCCATCCAGAGGCATGATCAAACGACCGTTCTGTTGCAGATTGATCTGGTCGTCGCCGGATTTTCTCGGCGGATAGGCCGAAACCAGCTCCAGGCGTACCAACCCCCCGGAAAAGTCGACATGTCGCACGGCATCCGCGAAAATATCAGGCATCATGATTCTCCCAGTCAATGTTGCGGGGCAATCCCCGTATTGATTCTATTGGTTTTTATTGCAGATCGACTCTGTTCTGTTTCTAAGTTATAGCATTCTGAATTACAGAATAAATTAATTTAATGGAAATGCCAAGAAGATTATTTTTTTGTTTTGTTGGATCTTGGAAGATCCCGGAAGACCGCACTGCGCTGTGAGCCGTCACAATCTCCAATACTCCAGGAAGTACGGCGTATTTTAATGGATCATCGCCATCCGGTTCCAGGGTATGAATGCGGCATTTCAGAACAGCGTGGCCGATCTTGTGACACGGTTTCAGTTTGAATCGTCTTGTTTCATACCTTGCATGTTTCAAACCATGAAAGGGTAAATGAAGCGTTCAAACACAGCCTGGAAGGCCTTTGGCGCACCGATTGTGATGTGTCGCTTCATTTTTCTTTGTGCTGTTTAAATCTCATATTGAACAATAAGATAACAGTATGAAAATCTCTTTTTCACCATTCGTTTTTCTGATTTATGCTGGATTCTTTCTCTGGATTGACACGCTTCATATTGTCGGCATGCGGTTTGCGATTCTTATGTGCTAACGATTGGAAGTTTGTATCATGGTACTGTTGCAAGATCACAAAACACGCTCTCAATCCGTTCACGATAGAATCGGTACACCGATCAAGAAATCAAACGGATCCTCCTTGGAGAGATTCCTCAAAGAGGGCATCACACACACCGTGACCAAGCCCGTCTTTTCAAGTTTTTTCCTTAACTTTGCGAATATCAGATGTACGTATTGTACCCAGCGATAAGATAGACGCATTCCTACAATCTAACAACAATAGGAAACACAAATGAAGCTACCAGTTTTGTACAAAAAACCGATACCGCTTAATAAAGAGTTCTTTTCTGGCATCAACATCAAAACATGGATGGATGGATTGTCTTTCGCCTCCGGCACCCATCAAGTGCCGGCATTGGGGGCGGAATTTGCCGAAGGGTGTCTGCATTATCCCATCGTTTTTGCGCGCGATGCGGCCGGAGTGGTTGTGCCGTTGTTCCTGCTGGGATATCGGGAGGGAGAAAATCTCTATCTGGACAAGCAGGGTAAGTGGCTGGTCCCGTATGTTCCCGCTTATGTGCGTAGCTATCCGTTCATTCTCGCTCAAGGTAATGAGGAGACCAACGAGGCCCAGGTTTGGATCGATCAGGAAGGCTTTGTCCAGGACGTGGACGGGGAGCGACTCTTTGATGAGGCTGGCGAGAATTCACCCTATCTGGAGAAAATTCTGAACCTCCTGCGCGATGCCATGACCGCGCAGAAACTCAGCCTAGCCTTCGGTGCTAAACTGCAAGAATTGGAACTGCTGGTGGAACAGGTGGCCAATGTCACCCTGCATGATGGCAGCCAGTACACCGTGCAGGGACTGCTGATGGTGGACGAGACCAAACTGAATCAATTGGAGGATGCTGTCATTCTGGAGTTGTTCCATTCGGGTCATCTGGGCTGGATTTACTGCCACCTGCTTTCCCAGGCCAATCTGCAAAGGTTGCTGGGATTGCAGTAAAAATTATCCGGTACGCGCTGCCACCTTAAGAAGACGTTCATAAAGGTGGCAGAGGTTTGAAATCGTGTCAATCCGTAGGGTGGCTCTGAAACCGCATTCGCCCTGGAGGTCGTTCGTTCCAGTCATACCCGCCCAGGGGGAATGCCGTTTTGGAGTGCCAGGACCAGTTCCAGGCTGGATGCGGTTCGAGTAGGTCTGATCTTTACTTAATAGAAATAATTTTTCTCACAGGCATGCCGCACTCACCAGTAGAGATGTCTTCCTGGTGCGACAGCATACCCCCATAACATGGCAGGAAGAAACGACACATGCCAAAACAAACCAAAAATAATTTAGATCCTAAAGCTTAATTATACAGTTTTACGAAACGCACTGTTCTTGCTTCTAGCATGAACTAAACTTTTTTTGCCAGGGGATGTTTGATGAAATCTAAAAGCCTGTTGGGATTGTCTGCTACCGGTGGTCTGAGCAAAGGTCACTCCTTGTCGAAAAACGCCCTGCTGCCCATTTTGCTGGTGGCGGGTGGGATGATGATCACCTGGGATGCGGCGGCGGTTGATCTGAGCATCAATTCGGGTTCCACCCAGATTTTCGCACCGGGTGCCACCCAGACTTCAACCCCCACGACAACGGTGACATCTTTTGATTATGTGAATGTCAACGGCGGCAGCACCGCCACCCGGGGTGGCACGCTGATCATCGGTGGCAGTAATGCCGTCACGATTACTTCCGGCACCGCGTTAGTGCTTGCGAATATTTCTGGCAACACCTTGTTGACGACCTTCACCCTTCATGGCGGTACGGGCGCGGCGGGTTCGGTGGCCGGCGCGGGTGGTGCGGGTGGTGCGTTCACGGCAGGCACCTTTGGCGGTACCACCGATGTCACGACACTCAATTTGATCACGGGTGCCGGCGCCGCTGGACCCAATGGCGTGGCCGCCGCCGGTGGTGCCGGTGGTGCCATTTCGGCCAGCACCTTCCAGGGTTTGGTGACGGGTGCGGTGGTTCTCAACACGGGAGCTGGTGCCGTTGGTGGTGATGGCGGAGCTGCGGCTGGCGGGGCCGGTGGCGCTGGTGGCGCTTTGATTCTGTCGGATATGGTGGCGGGTGTCGCCGGTACATTGAACATCACCAGCGGATTTGGTGCAACCGGTGGTTCCGGCGCTATCACCAGTGCGGGTGGGTATGGCGGTGCGGGTGGCGCGGTCACGGTGGGTGCGGTGGGTGGGGTGAGTTCCCATGTCACGGTGGTGACGGGCACAGGTGCCGCAGGTGGCATCGGCGGCGCGGCTGCCGGCGGGTATGGCGGCGCGGGTGGCGCGATCAGCATCACGGATATCGACGGCGCCATTGGCGGCAATCTCCGTGTGACAACCGGCGCTGGCGGAAGGGGTGGCGATGGGGCCGTGACCGGCCCGGGCAGTTATGGAGGTGCCGGTGGCGCGTTTACGCTGGGCGCCCATTCCCTGGGCACGATTACGGGCAACATCGACCTCCTGGCCGGTTCCGGAGCGGCTGGTGGCAAGGCCGGTATCAGTGCTGCCGGTTATGGCGGCGCGGGTGGCGCCATCACATTGGGCAATATCTCGACCCCGATTACCGGCAATGTGATCGCGACGGGTGGTGCGGGTGGTGCGGGTGGTGCGGGTTCAGACACTACAGCCAATGATGTTGCCGGTGTGGGTGGTGAGGGTGGTGCGATTACGTTGATCTTCTCGAATCGGATCAACGGTTCTGTCGCTCTGACGGGCGGCAATGGCGGCAATGGTGGCAGCGGCAGTACAGGGAAAGGTGGGGCAGGCGGGTCTGGTGGGGATGTTTCGGCGTCGCTTGCGGGCGATATCGGAGGGACGCTCACTCTGACCAATGGCATCGCCGGTTCCGCCGGAACAGCCGGAGCCGGAGGTGTCGGCACGGTCGGCGCGGGTGGCAAGGTCACGGCCACGGTGGCGGGTACGGTCGCCATCACGGGTGGCGTGGTTGGTACCGGTACGGTCAACCTGGTGGCAGGCAGCAATCTGACCGCCACCTACGCCACCGCCGCCAACATTGGCTCACTCACCGGATCGGGCATCTTTACCAAGGACGGTACCGGCATCCTGACCTTGACGGGTGACAGTTCATCCTTCACGGGTACCGTGAACATCGCGAGCGGTGCGGGTGGCTTCTCCCTGCTCACCGTCGATGACGTGGCGCCGGTTGTGGTCGCCTCCATTCTGTCCGCCATCGATCCGTCCGCAGGCACCAACGATAAACTCTATACAACGAGCCGAACCTTTTCGTCACTGATCATCGCAGCGGGTGACACGGTGACGGCCAAGCCTTACGGGGCGGTGCTGCCGCTGTTTCAGGTCAATGGCACTGTCAACGGCGGCTCCACCTCGACACGGGGTGGCACCCTGGTCCTGAGTGGCGGTGACGCGGTGGCCAATGCCGCTGGCGGCGCATTGACCCTGGCCAATATTACCGGCAACACCTTATTGACGACCATGACTGTGCAAGGCGGTACCGGCGCAGCAGGTTCGATCGCTGGTCAGGGTGGCGCGGGTGGCGCGTTCACGGCAGGCACCTTCGGCGGCAGCACCAATGTGACGACCCTCAACTTGAAAACCGGCGCCGGTGGCGCAGGCATGAATGGTGTGGCTTTCGCGGGTGGCGCCGGTGGCGCCATTTCAGCCAGCACCTTCCAGGACGTGGTGACGGGCGCGGTGGTTGTTACCACAGGCGCCGGTGCCGTCGGTGGTGATGGCGGTAGCGCGGCCGGTGGCGCCGGTGGTGCCGGTGGTGCCATCACCCTGTCGGATATGGTGGGGGGGATTATCGGAACCTTGGACATCAATACCGGGTCTGGTGCGGCCGGTGGTTACGGTGCCATCACCAGTGCAGGTGGATATGGTGGAGCGGGTGGAGCGGTCACGGTGGGTGCCGTGGGGGGGGTGAGTTCCAATGTCACGGTGGG
>JADGBT010000076.1 GCA_015231375.1 Magnetococcales bacterium
CATCTGAACCGGAACGAAACGCAGAAATCGCGGATCAACCGGATGCTGGAAACCAACCCGGTGCCCGCCTTCTGGATCGGCAACGCGGTCCGGCAGATCGATCCGGCCTTTTTGCGGCGCTTTGATCTGATTCTGGAGGTCGGAGTCCCACCCCTCGCCGCGCGTCAGCGAATCATGCGGCGCTACGTCGGCGATCTGCCGGTGGCAGAAGCCTGGCTGAGCCGGGTGGCTGGACAGGAGTCGTTGGCCCCAGGTCACATCCGGGTGGCCGCCAAGGTGGCTACGGCGTTGGGGACACTCCCGGAGTTCCCGGTGACCGAGGTGCTGGAGCGGGTGCTTGATCTCAACTTGCGGCTGCTCGGCGGGCAGGTTCCACGATCAGGAATTGATGCCGTCCGTTACGATCTGGAGGCGCTCAACGTCGATTGCGATCTGGAGGCCCTGGTGACGGGGTTGCGGCGTCAGGGCCGGGCCACGCTGCTGCTGCATGGCCCGCCCGGCAGCGGCAAGAGCGCTTTTGTCCACCACTTGTCGCAACGTCTGGAACGCCCGTTGCGCCTCAAGAAGGCGTCCGACCTGCTGGATCGTTACCTGGGAGGCACCGAGGAGCGGATTGCCGAGATGTTCCAACAGGCCCGGCAGGAAGGGGCGCTCCTGTTCCTGGACGAGGCCGACAGCTTCCTGCAAGAGCGCTCGCGAGCTAACCAGAGTTGGGAGGTAACCCAGGTCAACGAATTTTTGGTACAAATGGAGCAGTTCGAGGGGCTGTTCTTATGCGCCACCAACTTCCCCGAGGCGCTGGACCGGGCCTCCCTGCGCCGCTTCGACCTCAAGATCGCCTTCAGCAGCTTGCGTCCCGAACAGAGCCTGCGCCTTTTCAACCAGGTCGCCGCCGATCTGGGCAGCGCCCTGGCGACCGATCACACCGCGCTGCGTCGGCAACTGACCGCCTTCACCAACCTGACCCCCGGCGACTTCGCAACCGTGGTGCGCCGGTTCCGGGTACTGGTGAAAAACCCGACCCAGGCGGGGCTGCTGGCGGCCTTGCGCCAGGAGTGCGAGGCCAAACCGGATCGACCCCGCCCGATGGGCTTTGCAGGATGAACTTGAAGGAGCTGACGATGAATACACCAACCCCAGCCGCCCTGGTGGTCCTGATGGATCAGATCAGCGCACCATTGAGCCGGGCTATCGCCCTGGCCAATCTTTTGGAGTGTTGCTGTGCCAGCCCCATCGCCCCGAAGTTCGGTATGCTGGAGATCGTGGCCGGGCTGCTGGTGGACGAACTGAGGACCATTCAGCAGGCGCTGAACGCCTCGGAGGGGGCGTCCTGATCTTGCATCAATTGGCAAGGCTGGAATTGCGGTCCAGGGATCAGGCATGGCATAATCCCCCGACGATGACAGCCAAAGAAATCTGAACAGATAGGAGCAAGGTTTGGGTGGTCTTTCCTGATCTCCCAACGCTCTATCGCCAACCCTGACCAAGGAATTTTGCATGCATTGGATCGCACCCAGCGAAAAGGATACCGCAACCGCAACGCTGGAAAAACGTCTTTGGGATGCTGCCGACCAGTTTCGCGCCAACTCCGGGCTGAAGGCGCAGGAGTATTCCGGCCCCATCCTCGGATTGATCTTTCTGCGTTTCGCTGAATTGCGTTTCACCACCCAGCGCACCAAGCTGGAACTGGCCGGGGCATCGTCCCGACGTGGCAGTCGCGTGGATGATCCCGCCGCCTACCACGCCGAGAGCATCCTTTACCTGCCCGCCGAGTCCCGTTTCGACTATCTGCTCCATCGGCCTGAAGCCGAAGACATCGGCGCGAAGGTCAACGCGGCCATGCGGGATATCGAAAAGCACAACCCGCAACTGGCCGGTGTTCTGCCCAAGACCTATAACCTTTTCACCAGCACTCTGCTTAAGGAACTGCTCAAGAAGGTCTCCGAGATCCCCGCCAGCGTGGACTACGACGCCTTCGGGCGCATCTACGAATATTTCCTCGGCGAGTTTGCCCGCACCGAGGGGCAGAAAGGCGGCGAATTCTACACACCGGGTTGCATTGTTCGTCTGCTCACCGAGGTGATCGAACCCTACCACGGGCGCATTCTCGACCCTGCTTGCGGTTCGGGGGGCATGTTCGTCTCCTCCGCACGCTTTGTGGCCGAGCACCAGAAGAATCCCGCCGCCGAACTCTCCATCCACGGCGTCGAGAAAACCGATGAGACCGGTCGTCTTTGCCGTCTGAACCTGGCCGTCCACGGCCTGGAAGGAGACATCCGTCACGGAGGCAACGTCAACAGCTATTACGACGACCCTCACGCTGCCACCGGCCAGTTCGATTTTGTCCTGGCCAATCCACCCTTCAATGTCAACGCCGTGGACAAGGAACGGTTGAAGGATTCCGTGGGACCGGGCCGACGTTTTCCCTTCGGTCTGCCGCGCACCGACAACGCCAACTATCTGTGGATTCAGCTCTTTTACTCCGCGCTCAATGCCAGGGGGCGGGCCGGTTTCGTCATGGCCAATTCCGCCTCCGACGCTCGCTCTTCCGAGCAGGAAATACGGCAGCAACTCGTTGAAGCGCGTGCGGTGGATGTGATGGTGGCCGTCGGTCCCAACATGTTCTACACCGTGACCTTGCCCTGCACCTTATGGTTTCTCGACCGGGGCAAGGCCAGAACGCCCCGCGCCGATTCAGTGCTTTTCATCGATGCCCGCCACATCTACCGGCAGGTGGATCGTGCCCATCGGGAATGGACACCCGCCCAAATCGGCTTCATCGCCAATCTCGTGCGCCTCTATCGGGGTGAGGCCATCGATCTCACTCTGGGCGGTGACGAAGCCGGGGAGAAAATCAGAGAGATCTTCGGCACCAAACCCCAATACGCCGATGTGCCGGGTTTGTGCAAGGTGGCCAACCTGGAGGCCATCGCCGTCCAGGGCTGGTCGCTCAATCCGGGGCGCTATGTGGGTGTGGCTCCGGGTGAGGCAGTGAGCGATGAGGATTTCAAGGCGCAACTGGAAACGCTGAATGAAGAGCTGGAAATTTTGAACGCCCAGGCGCGGGAGTTGGAAGACGTTATCGCCAGGAACGTTGCGGAGATATTGGAGACATGAAGACGGAAATCATTCAGAGTCTGACCCAGAACTTCGAGGACCACGCCCAGCAGACCGAGGGTGGCGTCGAATACTGGCTGGCGCGTGATCTGCAACACCTGCTGGGTTATGGCGAATGGCGCAATTTCAATACCGTCATTTCCCGAGCCAAAACCGCCTGCGAGGTCTCCGGCCATCCGGCGGCGGACCATTTTGTTGGCGTCAACAAAATGGTCGATCTCGGCTCCGGCAGCCAGCGTCAGATCGACGACGTCATGCTCACCCGCTACGCCTGCTACCTGATCGCTCAGAACGGCGACCCCCGCAAACAGGAAATCGCTTTCGCCCAGACCTACTTCGCCATCCAGACCCGGAGGGCGGAGTTGATCGAGCAGCGTTTGCTGGAGGCCGAGCGTATCAACGCCCGCAAGAAACTCAGCGCCACCGAAAAGGATCTGTCCGCCGTCATCTTCGAACAGACCGGCGGCAACGAAAACTTCGCCCTCATCCGCAGCAAGGGTGACCATGCCTTGTTTGGCAAAACCACCCAGGCCATGAAGGCACAATGGAAGGTGCCCAACAACCGCCCTCTCGCTGATTTCGCCCCCACCATCATCCTCAAGGCCAAGGACTTTGCCGCCGAGATCACCATTTTCAATGCCCGTGAACACGGCATGCAAACCGAATCCGCCATTTCACACGAACACGTCACCAACAACCAGGCGGTGCGCAACACCCTGCTGGAACGCGGGATCCGTCCCGAATCCTTGCCCCCCGCCGAGGATGTGAAGAAGGTGGAACGTCGCATCGCCTCCGCAGAGAAAAAATCGCTGGAAAATCCGGCAACGCTGTTGCCCGAGGAGTGAGGAATGGAAGGCGAACCCCTCAACGAGGAGTTGGTAACCCTGAACACCCAGGCGCGGGAGTTGGAAGCCGTCATCGCCGCCGATGTGGCGGGGATTTTGGAGAACTGAGATATGCGTGCGAATTGGAAAACAGTTCCCATCAGCGAGCTTTACGAAGGTCTGTATGATGGTCCACACGCCACGCCAAAACCATCAGATGCTGGCCCTGTATTTTTGGGTATCAAAAATGTAACCGATGATGGCCATCTCGACATGTCCGACATTCGGCACATTGCCGAAGAGGACTTTCCGACGTGGACGCGCAGGGTAGAACCAAAACCCGGAGACATTGTTTTCACCTACGAGGCTACGCTCAACCGCTACGCAATTATTCCGCAGGGCTTCCGCGGCTGCTTGGGCCGACGCATGGCTCTGATTCGCACCAACCCTAAAAAGGTCGAAACCCTCTTCCTGTTCTACTATTTCTTTTCTCCATCTTGGCGTGAGGTCATCAAGGGAAACATGATGACTGGCTCGACGGTTGATCGCATTCCGTTAATCACTTTCCCAGGTTTTCCGGTCACTCTCCCACCCCTCCCCATCCAACGCCGCATCGCGGGCATCCTCTCAGCCTACGACGACCTGATCGAAAACAACCAACGCCGCATCAAAATCCTGGAGACGATGGCCCGCACCCTCTATCGTGAGTGGTTCGTCCACTTCCGCTTCCCCGACCACGAAAACGTGCGGCGCGTACCTTCGCCACTGGGGGAGATTCCAGAGGGCTGGGAGATAAAAAACCTTCCTGAATGCGTCCACGTCAACCCGCGTGTTGTCGTTCCGCGCGATGGCGAGAAGTCATTTGTACCGATGGGCTGTCTGTCCAACGACTCGATGCTCATCACCGACATCGAATCCCGTACTGGCAACAGTGGCGCAAAGTTCCAGAACAGAGACACGCTTTTTGCCCGCATCACGCCATGTCTGGAGAACGGCAAAACCGGCTTTGTTCAATTTTTACCTGACAAAGAATCAGTCGCCTTTGGGTCAACTGAGTTTATTGTTCTTCGTTCACGCACACTCTCTCCAGAATTCGTTTATTGTCTCGCCCGCAGTGACGAATTTCGTGGCGTTGCGATCAAAAGCATGTCTGGAGCAACCGGACGTCAGCGTGTTCAGGAACGGTGTTTCGACGATTTTCAAATCACTCAACCTCCATATGCTTTGATTGACAGATTCTCGGATGTTGTTGCACCTAGCTTCCGTCTTATCTATAAATTGCATCTACAAATTCAAAACCTCCGCCGCACTCGCGACCTGCTCCTGCCGCGTCTGCTGTCGGGCCAAATCGACGTGGAGGCGTTCTCCAGCCATGCCTGAAATCGTCCCGCTGCCCGCCGATTACGCCCCTTGGCTCGCTGAACTCAAGGCGCGCATCCATAATGCCCAGCAGCGGGCGGCGCTGGCGGTCAACCGGGAACTGGTGCTTCTTTACTGGCAGATCGGGCGGGACATTCTGGCGCGGCAAGGACGCGAGGGGTGGGGAGCGAAGGTTATCGAGCGTTTGGCCCAGGATCTGCGCAGTGCCTTTCCTGAGATGAAGGGTTTTTCCCGCGCCAACCTCATGTACATGCGGGCCTTTGCCGAGGCTTGGCCGGATGCCGAAATTGTCCAACAGGCTGTTGGACAATTGCCCTGGGGGCACAACCTGATGCTGATCACCAAACTCAAGGTTTCCGAATTGCGGCTGGCCTATGCCCAACGTGCCTTGGAACATGGCTGGTCACGCAACGTGCTGGCCATCCACATCGAAAGACGCCTGCTGGAGCGAGAGGGAAAGGCGGTCAGCAACTTCTCCCTGTGCCTGCCGAACCCCCATTCGGATCTCGCGCGGGAATCGCTCAAGGATCCTTATCTCTTCGACTTCCTGGGGGTGGGCGACGAAGCGGGAGAACGGGCCATCGAAATGGCCATCGTCCAGCACATCACCGATTTTTTGCTGGAGTTGGGCGCGGGCTTCGCCTTCGTCGGGCGGCAGGTTCATCTGGAGGTGGGAGGCGAGGATTTTTTCCTTGATCTGCTTTTTTACCATCTGAAGCTGCGCTGTTATGTGGTGATCGAACTCAAGGCCGGGGCCTTCAAGCCGGAACATACCGGCCAACTCGGGTTTTACTTAAGCGCGGTGGACGGGGAGATGAAATCGGAACAGGATAACCCGACCATCGGCCTGCTTTTATGTCGCAGCAAAAACAAGGTGGTCGCCGAGTACGCCCTGCGGAATTCCAACCAGCCGATGGGTGTGGCAGAGTATCAACTGATCGAATCCCTGCCCGCCGAGTTGCAGACCAGTCTGCCCAGCATCGAGGCCATCGAACAGGCCCTGTCCGGCGAGACCGGAGCGGATGAAACCCCATGAGTACCCAAGCCTACAGCGAAGAGCAGTTGGTCGAGCAGCCCGCCATCCAGCTCTTGGCGGCGCTGGGCTGGCAGACGGCATCGGCCATGGAGGAGCGCCTGGGCGCTGCCGGAACTCTGCAACGGGAAACACGGGGCGAGGTGGTGCTGACGGCGCGCTTGCAGGCGGCTCTGATGCGACTCAACCCAACCTTGCCCACCGAGGCCATCACCGCCGCGCTGGACGAGTTGCTCCGGGATCGCTCGGCCATGAGCCTGGAGGCGGCCAATAGCGAGATCTACCGGATGCTCAAGGAGGGGATCCGGGTTTCCGTTCCCGACCGGGAGCACGGCGGCCAGAAAACCGAACGGTTGCGCGTGATCGATTGGGAAACCCCGGAGAACAACGATTTTCTCGCCGTCACCCAGTTTTCGGTCACGGGGGCGCTCTACACCTGCCGCCCGGATCTGGTGGGGTTCGTCAACGGCCTGCCATGGGTGGTGATGGAGTTCAAGAAACCCGGCATCCCGGCCCGAGCGGCTTTCGAGGACAACCTGACCCACTACAAACAGCAGATTCCCGCGCTTGTGTGGTTTAATGCGCTGCTGATCGCCTCCAATGGCACGGAGAGCCGGGTGGGTTCTCTGACGGCGAACTGGGGCCGCTTCTTCGATTGGAAGCGGATCGAACGGGAAGACGAACCCCGGCGGGTCTCCCTGGAGGTGATGTTGAAAGGGGTCTGCGACCGGGGACGATTGCTGGATCTGGTGGAGAATTTTACCCTCTTTTCCGAGCACAAGGAGGGCGTGGTCAAAATCCTCGGGCAGAACCATCAATATCTCGGTGTGAACAACGCCATCGCCTCGATGCTGGAGGCGCGCCGGATGGGACATGGCCGCGCCGGGGTGTTCTGGCAGACCCAGGGGAGCGGCAAAAGCTTTTCGATGCTCTTTTTCGCGCAGAAGGTGCTGCGCAAGCTGCCGGGCAACTGGACCTTCGTGGTGGTCACCGACCGGGTGGAACTGGACGAACAGATCGCCAAGACCTTCAAGGCCGCTGGCGCGGTCAGCCAGACCGAAGGGGAGCAGTGCCACGCCATGAGCGGCGCGCATCTGCGCGAACTGCTGCGCGGCAACCATCGCTATGTGTTCACCCTGGTGCATAAATTCCAGATTCCCGAGCCGCTTTCCGACCGCTCCGACATCATCGTCTTGACCGACGAAGCCCATCGCAGCCAGTACGACACCCTGGCGCTGAACATGCGCGCCGCCCTGCCCAAGGCGATGTTTCTTGCCTTCACCGGCACCCCGCTCATCGCCGGAGAAGAGCGCACCCGGGAGGTGTTCGGCGATTACGTCTCCATCTACGACTTTCAGCAGTCGGTGGAGGACGGTGCCACGGTGCCGCTGTTCTACGAAAATCGCACCCCGGAGCTGCAACTGATCAATCCGGAGTTGAACGAGGCGATCTATCGCTTGATCGAAGACGCCGACCTGGACCCCGAGCAGGAGTCCAAACTGGAGAAGGAGCTGGCGCGTCAATACCACCTCCTCACCCGCGACGACCGGCTGGAGACCGTAGCCGGGGACATCGTGAACCATTTTCTGGGACGCGGCTTCATGGGCAAGGCGCTGGTGGTCTCCATCGACAAGGCCACCGCGCTGAAAATGTTCGACAAGGTGCATCGGCATTGGCAGACGGAAACCGGGCGGGTTCAGGCCGAACTGGAACGGTTGGCCGGTTTGCCGCCAGCACAGCGCCAATCCTCAGGCCATCCCGAGCTGGAGGCCGAGCTGACCCGGCGCCTGGAGATTCTCACGACCACGGATCGGGCGTTGATCGTCTCCCCTGGTCAGAATGAGATCGCCCAGATGAAGGCATTGGGGTTGGACATCGAACCGCACCGCAAGCGGATGAATGAATCCCAGCCTGCGCTGGACGAAAAATTCAAGGATGCCAAAGACCCCTTGCGGCTGGTCTTCGTCTGCGCCATGTGGCTGACCGGCTTTGACGCGCCCAGTTGCTCGACGGTCTATCTAGACAAGCCCATGCGCAACCACACCCTGATGCAGACCATCGCCCGCGCCAATCGCGTGTTCCCGGACAAGCACAGCGGGGTGATCGTGGATTACGCAAATGTCTTTGCCTCCCTGGAAAAGGCTTTGGCCATCTACGGCGCTGGCAAGGGTGGTCAGAATCCGGTCAAGGACAAACGGCAGTTGGTCGAGGCGTTGCGCAAAGCCGTTGCCGAGGCCACGACGTTTTGCGCAGCCAGAAACATCCTTTTGGCCGACATCGAACAACTCGCCCTGGGTACTCTGGAGCGGTTGCAGAGGATCGAAGACGCCATCAATGGGCTGATCGCACCCGACGATGTGCGCCGGGAGTTCTTCGCGCACGAACGTCTGGTCTCCACCCTCTATCGAGCTATCAAGCCCGATCCGGTGGCCATCGAGTTTGCAGGCCGTGTGGCCACCATCCTCACCATTGCCACCTCCATCCGGGCCAAACTCAACCCCAACCCGCCGGACATCTCCCAGGTCATGGGGGGGATCAATGCGCTTCTGGACGACTCCATCACCGGGATGACCATCCACGATCATGGTCCGCCTACCCTGGATCTCTCCAAGATCAACTTCGAGGCTTTGGCGCAACGGTTCAAGCAATCCCGGCACAAGAACACCGATCTGGAGATGCTCAAGGCGGCGATCCGTGCCCAGTTGGAAAAGCTGATTCGTCTCAACCGCACCCGCGCCGACTTTGCCCGCAAGTTCGAGGAGCTGATCGACAGCTACAATTCCGGCAGCCGCAACATCGAGGAGCTGTTCGAGCAACTAGTGGAACTGAGCCGCAGCCTCAACGAAGAGCAGGAGCGGCACGTTCGCGAAAACATGACCGAGGAGGAACTGGTCATCTTTGACATCCTCACCCGTCCCGCCCCGGAGTTGCGCGCCGAGGAGCGCGCCGAGGTGAAAAAGGTTGCACGGGAGCTGCTGGCGCGCATCAAGCAACTGCTGGTGCTGAACTGGCGGCAAAAAGCCTCGGCACGTTCACAACTTCGGCTTGCCATTGAGGATGCCCTGGATTCTGGATTGCCGCGAGCATATACTCCAGAGGTCTATCAGATAAAGTGTTCGGCTGTCTTCGAGCATTTTTACGAGGGCTACCCGGAACGCAATGGCAGTGTTTATGGGGTGGCAGCCTAACTAGACTAAATCTTCCTGCATACCATATTTGCAATGAAAAGATCATTGGCAACAGATGAATTTTGAAGCAGTTATGCTTCAGCATGACAAAATAGCATTGATTGCTGTATTAATCTAACACACTCATCTTTGAGGTGACCCATATCATGGAATTGAGCTGCATATCAATACGTAACTTCAGGCGACTCAAGAATGTCATTATTGATATCGATGACAAAGAGACGGTCTTTGTTGGACCAAACAACAGTGGAAAAACTTCTGCAACAACAATTTTTCGATATTTTTTTGGAGGTCGCGATTTCAAAATTTACGATTTTTCTGTGACTTGCATTGCCGACTTTGAAAAATTTGTAGAAGCAAAAGAAAAAGACAATCTACCGGAAATCGTATTGGATCTGTGGTTCTCAATTGATCCGAACAGCATTGCTTTTGGGCGAGTCTTCTCACTACTTCCAAAACTTGTAGATCTTAATCGAGTCGGGCTTCGACTCGCATACAGCGTCAAAGATGCAAAGAAACTTCATGAAGAGTATTGTGCAACCTGTAAGTCTGAATCAACAGGAAAGCGTACAAAAACGCTCTACCAATTTCTTGCTACCGACAACAACTTGAGCCGTCATTGGATGGTTCGATATGCCTCCCTTGAGGACGACGATATTGCTGGATGCAAAGAAATGCCTCTAGAGCCAGAAGAGGGCAAACGGCTTATCAGGCACCTTGTTCGTGTAGAGTTCATTGATGCACAGCGCGACATTAAAGATGACGAAAGCAGCCGCAGTAACCGCTTATCCGTCGCTTTCGCATCTTACTACCGCCATAACCTCGAGCAGGCAGAATTTGCAGATGATGCGCATCAGGTTATTGAAAATCACAACAAGGAACTCACTAAACATTACGAACTCCAGTTTAAGCCTCTCTTGGGTATGTTGAAAATTCTTGGAGTTCCATCGATCAATGATCGAGAATTGCGCATCATTTCATCGCTTAGCCCCGAGAAAGCGCTGAGTGGCAGCACAGAACTCTATTACATTGATCGTGATCATAGACATGAACTACCAGAAGTCTACAACGGGCTTGGATTTAAAAACTTGATTTTTATGGCGATTCAGGCAAGGCACTTTCACTCGCAGTGGTTGAAAACCGAAGAGAACCGACCAATATGTCTTATTATTTTTATTGAAGAACCAGAGGTTCATCTTTACGCGCAAGTGCAGCAGAGCTTTATCGCAAATATTTGGAATGTACTTAAACAATCATCGGAATTGGCCGACAAACCCGGCATGATGCCGCAGTTGGTGTTGACAACCCATTCGTCACATATTTTGGATGCAGTTGAATTCGAGAAAGTTCGTTATTTCTTGAGAGGGGATATGAGTAATAATGAGCCAATAGGCAGTATTCGCAGTGTATCTACAGTACAAAGTCTGCGTGATTTTCAGCCTGAGCACTACACAAGCGATGATAACAATATTTTACCTGAAGAATCGCTTGTATTTCTTAAGCAATACCTACGCCTCACACATTGCGATCTCTTCTTTGCTGACGCAGCTATACTCGTCGAAGGTGCAGCTGAAAAACTGCTGATGCCGTCTATGATTGAATTGTCAGCGAAACAATTACGCTCCAACTATATAACAGTTTTGGAGGTTGGCGGTGCCTACGCGCATCGTTTTGAAGGGTTGCTGTCCTTTCTTTGTATCCCGTATTTGGTTATCACGGACCTTGATTCCGTGGATCCGATCAAGCATTCAACCATCTGCCGTGCAGATACTGAGAATGCCTTCACATCAAATAGTTCTCTAAAAAAATTTTATTGTGTAAAGTCCGTATCCGACTTGATGGCGCTCTCCGAAGAAGAAAAAGTTGATAATATTAAGAATAGATGCGTTACATACCAAACTGATATATTGGTAAAAGAGAATAATTCTGAATGCATAATGCGTCCCCGCACATTTGAGGAAGCAATTTTGTACCAAAATTTTTCACTTCTACGATCGAAAAAGATTTCTATTGGAAAAAAGGATATATCTGACATTCTAAAGGATGCATATGATCAAATTTACACAGCTGTCAATTTGAGCAGTTTTAAGAAGACAGATTTTGCAATGCAGTTGATTGCCAGCAGGGAGAGATGGACTGTACCCGAATATATTGGGCTCCTCGCTGTTTCACGTGGGTAGGGTGAAGTTTAACTTGCCCCCGATGAGGTAGGCCATGGTGATGAAGTTGGTATCCGAGCGGTAGCCCCTGGCTCGCGCCTTGGCGGCCTGGAGGAGGCTGT
>JADGBT010000077.1 GCA_015231375.1 Magnetococcales bacterium
ATGAGATTGATCAAGCTGGCGCATCCCGACCGGCACGGCGGAAGTCAGGAGGCCAATGATGTGACGCGGTGGTTGCTCTCGGAGCGCGAAAGGATGAAGAGGTTTGCCCCTCCTGATGCCGGATGAAGCGGTGAGGGTGCCGCGAGACCCCGGGCTTTGGCTAGAGTAACCCAAGAAATTTGGGTTACATGCCAGAAGAAATTTTTTTTCAACAGGTTGAAACGAAACGAATAATCATCAATTTGGGTTACAATCCGGGGTGCCCCCATAACCGGTCGAATCTCTGGAGTCGCGTGGTGCAGAATGCGCATGCCCGACCAGATTCTTACGCTGCCATCATTCGGAAGTTGCAGTTGATGCTATGACCACCACCCCACGGGCCGGATGGTGGCTACCCTCAATCTGACTGAGGGGTCAATCCTTTGGAGCCATTCCACCCGGCCAGGGAGTCATAACCATAGGGCTTTGCATCCGCCAGCAATCAACGCGCTGGTGCTGTTGGGGGGGTGGGAAGGCGCATCTCCTGGGCGGCTGGGGCATGATAGGCGGGTGGCTGCGCAGGTGGTTGGTTCATCTTCATCACGGCGAACATCGCGCCGATGATCAAAGCTGTCTGGGCCACAAACATCCCGGCGGTCCATTTGATCATTTCCACCTTGGCGGCTTCCACATCCCCCTTCGTCGCCAATTCCTGAAGCCGGGACTCTTCCACCTTCTGAAGCACCCCGGAAAGGGCTTTGGCCTGGGCTTCTGCCTGGGCAGGGGGAACCCCGGCGGTTTCCAGTTCCTTCACAAAGGCCAGCGTATCAAACGGAACGGTGGTGGCGTGGCTCATGGCTTCCTCTTCTGGTGGGCGTGTGAGTCATGAATACTTTATCCCAGATCGTCCAACAAGGTCCAAAGAAATCCAGGACTTTCCCCCAAAATGTTCATCCAAAATCGAAGGCTATCTGACTGCTCTCTGACACTACTTGTCTTTTCCTTTGGTTGCAAAGAGCAATTGGCTTTTGTCCATGTCAAAGAACAGGCTGATGTAATGATGTCCTCGCCGACTGGCTGTCTCGTCCATACCCACCCGTCTGGAAGCGGCTGCCCGAGGCACTGTCCGTCCCGAAACTGCTCTTGCGCCAGAGCACCGCCGGTCGTACCGCTCGCTCCGCCGCTTCCCGGAAGCCGTGCCACAGCTCGAAAAGATCGTCCGCAGCTTCCATCAGCCCTTTGCCGACCCGGGCGGGTTCCCCATTGCGCTCAGACATGGCCCGAAACTCCCGGATCAGATGCGCCCAGCAAAATTGCCGTCGTTCCAAGGGCCAATCGTTGTAACCACCCCACCGATCGGTGACAAGAATGCCGAAAAATCCTTCCAGCAACTGGTTGGCGGCCTTCTTGCCACGGCTGGCGTGAATCATGAACACCGTCACCAACGAGGTGACCATCACCCACAACCAGACCCGTTTCTTCGACTCGCGCCAACTGGTCTCGTCCGCGTTGGCCTCATTTTGACCGCGCGCGAATCGACCGGCTTCTTCCACCGGCTCGGACAACGCTTGGCTCACTGCCTTCTCGCAACCACTGATGCTGCCCAACGCCATCTTCACCCCGAGCAGGTCCGACAGCAGCGACAACACCGTCCGCTTGCTCAATCGATACACCCCAGCGCATAGGCCCACGATCCCCTGCAATCGCGGACCGAAGTTCCCCATCGACACCCCTTTGGGCAATCGTCCGCAATTTCGCGTCCCGCAGCACGGGCAGACCAGCAGGTGAATCCAATATTCCGTCACCTGGGGTCGGATTGGCGGAATCTCCGTTACCTGATGCCGGTACGGATGGGCCTCCCCCCTTCCAACGCCTGCCCGCAGCCCGCGCAGACCTCCGGCTTCAACTCCACCGTCTCGTCCACCTGCTCGGGCGGCAGCAACTCCCGCTTCGTCCCGGGATGGCCAACCTGTCCGCCGCGTTTGCGACCGGTGGGCGCCTTGCTCTGCTTTCCGGCAGCAGGCCCATCGCCTGACGGGGACTTTGACGAGTTGCGCGAGTTTTGCCGCAACCTCTCCTCCAACATCTCCACCCGCTGTATCAGAACCGCAATCTGCTCCTCCTGCCGGGCAATCTGCCCCTCCTGCCGGGCAACCAGATCCCGCAGCCTCTGATTTTCTTCGTGCAGACGATGATTCTCTTCAACCAGCGCCTGGATATCCAATCCCATGATATCGTTCATGGAGGACAATCTGACTTCCAATAATCATCGTGTCAAGGCTTGGTTCGATCCGTTACTCGGCTGAACGGTTACACGAATTCTACAGCGTGGAATGTCGCAAAAGAGCTACGGTTGCTGTGTATCCTTCCCGATTCGTTTCAGTCTGGGCAATATGGAATTTCCAACCCCAACGATCAACCCGGTATTGTAAATCATGATCGAGGAGAGGATTCCGAATCGCAAGAAGAAGGCGCCACCGACGCACAAGATCCCTGGAACAAGGGTGGTCATGAAGGCGTTCTTCATATTCTTGTCAAATTCGACTCCCAGTTCAAACAAGGGCAACAACTGAGTCAAATCCTGTCCCATCAAGACAATCTGGGCGGAGTCGGTGGCGACCGTGGAAGCGCCAGACAACGAGACCGAGACATGGGCCTTTTTCAAGGCAATGGCGTCGTTGATGCCATCCCCGACAAAACAGACAGAACGACCTTTCTGTTGCAATTGACCGATCAAATTGGCCTTGTCTTCTGGCAGAACCTCGAAGAAAAAACGCTCGATTCCAAGTTCGTTCGCAAGCATTTTTGTGGGTTGCTCGTGGTCCCCGGAAACAATATAAAGACGTTTTCCCATCTTCTGCAAATCACGCACAATGGATTTGACTTCCGGGCGCACCTTGGCTTTCAATTCGATGGCGCCGGCCAACCTGCCATTCACGGCCACATAAACAAAGGAAGATCCTTTTTCATTGCCATTCACTTGACCGGTGTACAGATCATCGGGAATTGCGACTTCCTCCATGAGCATGAACCGATTGCTGCCAACCTTGACCTGTTGATCCTCGAATTCAGACTTGATGCCGTATCCGACTTCATATTTGACATTCTCGACTGGAGGCAGATCAATCTTCCGTTCCCTGGCTGCCTGCAGAATCGCTTTGGCAATCGGGTGGGTTTGACGAAACTCGCAGGCCGCCGCGTAACGTAAGATCTCGGTTTCCGGATACTGGTCGCACCGGTATATGTTCACAATTTCCGGCTGCACGAGCGTCAGCGTACCAGTCTTGTCAAAGACAACCGTATCGATCTTGCCCAGCAGATCCAATGAACGCCCGTCCTTGATCAAGATCCCTTCATCTGCCGCAATGGAGAGAAAATTCAGCATTCCAAGCGGGGCGATCAGTCGCATGTTGTAGCCAAATCCGGCATTCAGGACGGCCAGAGACTGGGGGATTCCTGCCGTCAAGGCCAGTCCACTCAGAACCATGGTCGGAACGACCGCCTCATCCGCGATCACCTGCCCGCGTGACTGAATGGAGGTCTGATAATTGGCGGTGCGATCCAGAATCTCGCCCAATTGCGCAATCACCGTATCCTGTCCTGCCTTTTCCACCCGATAGTATATGCGTCCAGACAGAATCACCGTGCCAGCAAAAATGATATCTCCCACACTCTTTTCAACCGGTTTTGACTCACCCGTGAGTTGGTGCTGGTCGATGCTGCAATCTCCATGGGTGATTGTTCCATCCGTCGGAATGTATTCGCCCGCATTGACGATCACCGTATCGCCTACTTTCACCTGATCGAATGGGATTTCGTGTTTAATGTGATCACGCAGAACCAGAACACGCTTTGGCTGCTTGACAAACATATGGGTCGTTTTTTTTTGGGAATTATCTTTTGTCTTCAGAACCAGTTTGTCACTTCCCATCAACAAAGTGACCGCAAGAGAACAGGCAAAAATGTTGCCCGTCCCCAGCATGGCGGCAATGGAGACCATATCCAATATGGACGCCCGGATTTTTTTCTCCTTGAAGATTGCGCGCAAGGCATCTTCCGTCAGGGGGGTGCCGACGTAAACCAATCCCGGAATGGCCAGATTGGAGAGTACAGGGACTCCGGTCACCATGCCCAGGACGGACAGGGTTAACGAGCTGCCAGCAGCCGTGAGATTCTGGTTGACGACTTTTTCGTGCTGTTGACGAAGCTCACGTTCATCGGCCTCCTTCTCAGAGGAGGATGGAGGATGCTTCGCAGACGATTGCGACTGCTGCGCGGCAGGTTGCGCCTTGCGGGACGCCTTTGGCGGGGCTTTTTTTGGAACGGCCTTGACACGATTGGCCTTGTGAGCCTTGACCGCAGCCGCAATGGAGGCGCTAATCAGTAAAACTTCCAACACGATCATGACGCGTCACACCTTGATTTCATGGGTCCATCCATCGAAGCGTGCGTGTCATTCGGATGACGCACGCGCATATGGTGCAGGTAAAGAGCCAGCAGTCTCTGGTCGAGTGTTGGGCAGGCAATGCCACTGTCGGACAGGCCTTGAACGGCGTTGCTGCAATCGAATCGCATGCCGATGGAGGACATTTCCAGATAGGTCAAATGGGAACCGGGCATATTCCCGGTAAAAATTGGCAAGATGGGACCAAAAGGATTCTCGGACGAATGGATGCTCATGGCCTTCAGACGCGATAACCAGGTGGCATAATCGGTCAACTCGATGGTATGGCCCAATGCGTTCAAAAGCTCGGCCAGATGGGTCAGGGAGACCGGCTGAGGATGCACCAAATGGAACACCCGTTCCGACGATGTTGTCTGTTTCGATAAATGCACCAGCGCCTGACAAACATAATCCACGGGAACCATATCCATCAACATATCCAGGTTGGGTATGGAACGCTGTTGCAGAAAATAGCGCAACAGCACGATGACAATACTGTCCGTATCGGCCATGCCGGTCTGACTGTGCCCAATGACGCCACCCGGACGGTAGATGGAAATCGGAACCCCCCGTGATCGTGCAAGATTCAGCAGTTGTTCCGCAATCCACTTGCTTTGCGCGTATCCGCCATGGATGAAATCTTGGGGAGCCAGACGCGTCCCTTCCAGAATTCCCGGATATTGCACATAGGAGGAGGACTCAAACAGTCCAAGGGTCGAGGTGTAATGAACCGGCTTGATTCGGCGATGGGTCGCCAAACGCAGAATTTCGTGCGTTCCCAGAACATTGGCGGCCTGAATGGCCGAGTAGGGATAGAGCAGATTGACCTCTGCGCCGATGTGATAGATGCTTTCCATCTCCTGGGCAAGGGTTTCGAACTCCGACTTGCTCAATCCCAGCCGCGGTCGGGACAGATCACCGGGCACAGGGATGATGCGCGGGTTGAGCATGGCGTCATCGACCCAATTCGTGAGGCCATAATGCCGCAAATTTCGTTGGATGCGTTGTCCGGCCTTGCTGCGTGTTTCGCAGCCGCGCACCAGACAATGGATCTCCGCATGCGTTTGTCGCAACAGTTCATCCAGCAGGAAAGCCCCCAGGAATCCGGTGACACCGGTCAAAAAGATTTTCCTGGGCGCTCCGTCGATGGACGGGGCGGTGGTGCGTCCACTTGGCCCGATTTCATCATGCAGGTGTACCAACGATTGCAGTTCATCGACGGTGATGGCCGCCAAAGGGGTGCAGGTCTCTCCTCCCTGCGGCAGTCGGTGGATGGCCTGTCCCATGCCGGCGACAGTCGGATTTTCGAATAACACCGTCAGTGGCAGATCAACGTGAAAGGCCTCCCGAACCTGCGAGAGCAACTGCATGATCAGCAGGGAGTGCCCCCCCAGATCGAAGAAACCATCGTCTCTGCCAATGGGGTGAACGTTGAGAATCTCGGTCCAGATTTCCGCCAGTTTCTTTTCGATGGCGCTTCCGGGCGGCACAAAGGGTTGCTCCAGCGCAGGCCGTTCCGGCTTGGGCAGAGGCAACCGCCGACGATCCAGCTTGCCGCTCAACGTCAGAGGAAATTGCTCCATGAAAACAAATGCCGCTGGGATCATGTGGTCCGGCAATTTCTGCTTCAGATAATGACGCAACTTGGGCAGCAGGGCTTCCTTGCTTTGCAGAGGATCGTTCGTGAAGGCGGACCATGGCTGGGTCATGGACGGCGTTCCCCTCAGGCCGGGGAAAAGTGCGCTGGTGACCGTGGTCGCGGAATCCCTCCTTTGCAACAATACATCGTAGCAGCCTGGATCCGCTTCGTTCGACCAACAAACGTAGGCCCGGTATGGTAAATCCACGACACATTCCCACCAGGCCGCCGGATCGATCCCACCGGGTCGCAACTGCCCCTTCAACGCGCCGATTGTCATGGCGGCATCGCAGGCTGCCATGCGCGTCATGGCTTGCACATCCCTCCATAACCGGCCATTCGGTACCCGGGCAATGGCATGAAATTCTGGCGCGCACGCGGTCAGGTGCTGGCGCATTCCCTCCCAGGAGAAACGCTCCTCCTGCCATGAGGTCCAAACCGGCGGGTTGGTCGGCAATGTCACCGATTTTTCCACATGCACGATTACGTCGAAGCGAAAGCGCGTCAATTCGTTCACGGATCGACCCGGTTTCAGTTGCATTTCCACGTGGCTGATCCGGGGAAAACGTCGTGGCAACTCGGCAAAGAACGCCGGGCTGAACAGCAGCTTCTTCTCTTCGGTCATGCGCTCCTGAATGCGTTGGCGCAAGGCCCATACCGGAAGATCATCCGGCGCCTGGTACAACTGCACCGACGTGTGAAACAACTCCAGCAACGCATGGCTCTGAATGTCGCCGATGAAAATCTGGCCTCCGGGCGCAACGCGCTTCAGGATCTGCTCCAAGACATCGAAAAAGTATTCCGCCCCGGGAAAGAACTGGATCACGCCGTTCAGGATGACCGTATCGACCGGACTCAAGGCTGGGATGGCATCCGCCGCCGTATGAAGGAGCGTGACCGATTGCTCCAACGGCGTGGCGTGAATGTGTTGCTGAATATGTTGAATCCCTGCGGCGGATAAATCGGTGCCGCAATAGTGATCGCATTTCGGGGCGATTCGGAATAACAACAACCCCGATCCGCAACCGATCTCCAGAACCCGACGCGGAGACAAGGCCATGATGCGTTCCACGGTGAGGGTCACCCACTCCCGCACCTGCGTTTCCGGGAGAGCCGCGCCGGTATAGCTGTCGTTCCAGCCGCCCAGGTGGAAATTATCCTCCCACTGTTGGGCAGAGGTACGATAGGCCTCATCCCAGATACGCCGCCAGAGGTGAACATGCTCCTCGTGGGTGTCCCCGGAGACTTTTGAGCCACCGGCAGAGCGGGGAACCACATAGGCGACGAGGCGTTTGTCCTGGGCTGCGTCTTCGTAGGAAAGGACGACCGCCTCATTCACCATCGGGTGATGCACGAGCAGGGCTTCGATTTCGCCCAACTCGATCCGGAAGCCTCGGATCTTGACCTGATGATCCAGGCGTCCCAGAAATTCGCACGCACCATCGGGAAGTTGACGGGCCAGATCGCCCGTCTTGTAAAGCCGGCCCGGACCATGGGGATTGGGAATGAAGCGGCTTTTATTCAGGTCCGGACGCTGCCAATAGCCATCGGAAAGAGCGGCACCCCCGATATGAATCTCTCCGCTCTGCCCCTGCGGCACCGGTTGCAATCTTTCGTTGAGCAGATGGATCTGACAGTTGGCAACCGGAAGGCCTATGGGAGGCCGTTTCGGCCAGGTGGCCGGAACGCCACGCAGGGTGTGTTCGGTCACTACATGGGTTTCCGAGGGGCCGTATTGATTGTGCAGTGTGCAGTGCGGCAGAGTGTTGAAGAGTTCGGCAATGGCCGGCGTGATCTGCAATTGATCCCCTGCGGTGATCACCTCTTGCAACGAGACGGGCACGATCTCCGCATCGATGGCCGCCATCGCCAATTGATGCAGTGCGACTGGCGGCAAAAACAGGCGAACGATGTGCTGATCCATCAGAAACTGCAACAACCCCATGGCGTTGCGCCGCAGGATGGCCGGCATCATGACCAGCGTACCGCCGGCACACCAGGTCGAAAAGATCTCCTGAAACGACACATCGAAGCTGATCGGCGCGAATTGCAAGGTTCTTGTCGTTGCCGCATGACCCCTTTTGCCGTTTTGCCAGAGGATCAGATTGACAAGCGCCCGGTGGGGCATGACGATACCCTTGGGCTGGCCGGTGGAGCCTGACGTGTAGAGAATATAGGCCAACGAGTCCGACGTCACCTCCAGAAGCGGATTTTCCTCGCGTCCGTGGTGTGGGGGCACCTGGTCAGCATCCAGACAATGGATCGAGAGATCTTGAGTTGGCAGCGTGTCGAGATGTTTTTGTTGCGTCAACAGCATGGAGCAGCAGGAATCACGCAACATGTAGGCAAGCCGCTCCAGAGGGCAGGTCGCATCGAGTGGCATATATCCATGGCCGGATTTCAAAATGCCAAGCACGCCGATGGCCAGATCCAACGAGCCATCCAGACAGATGCCGATCGGCAACTCATGGTCGATTTCCAGCCCGTTCAATTGGTGGGCCAATCGATTGGCTCTTCGGTTCAACTCCGCGTAGGAAACAGACGCATCCCCGCACACCAATGCGATCGCTTCCGGCGTGCGTTCAACCTGTTCTTCAAACAGTTGGTGAATCGTGCGATTTTCAGAAAATGGCATCATCGTTGTACCGTTTGTCCTGCTCCATCATACACCTCTACCCGCCATGCATGAGTTGAGACAATTTACCACAAGGAGCCCGCAGAGATGGTCAAATCCTGCATGGTCATCCCCATCGACGCCTCCTGGCACAAAAAAAGAACCAGATTGGCGATCTCGACGGGTTGTATCATCCTTTTCTGGGGATTGGTCTGCTTGATTTCGTCCAGATATGCCGTCGGGTCGCACTCTTCTGACCGAGCGGCTTGTTCGATGGCGCGTTTGGCGGCATCGGTCTCCACCCAACCGGGGCTGATCGCGTTACAGGTGACCCCATGCGCCGCTCCTTCCAGGGCAACGCAACGGGTCAAAGCGACCACAGCCGCCTTGGATGCACAATAGGCCGGATAAGTCGCAGCACCAACGGAGGCTGCCGTAGACGCGATATTGATGATTCGCCCCCATTTTCGATGCATCATGTCCGGAAGGCACCGTTTGATGGTTCGATAGACGCCGTTCAGGTTGGTATCCAAAACATGATGCCACAATTCATCGGAATGTCCGCAGATCGGATGTTCCGGAAAGATTCCTGCCGAATTGACCAGAATGTCAATCCTGCCGAACGTTTCGACAGCCGTGCGATAAAAGGCCTCAACCTGAGCCGTGGAGCAAATATCCACATCCAGGACCAGAATGGACTTTCCACAGGTCCGCAGTTCGGCAAGCGATGGACTGCGGGTCGCGCTTCGTGAGCCGATCACCACCTTGGCGCCGGCATTGGCCAGGGCCAGAGCCACGGCATGACCAATCCCGGACGCACCCCCCGTGACCATGGCCACACGATCGTGCAAGGGGAGTGGCGGAGTCGTTTTGTCTGCCATCGAAACCTCCGTACAATCAAGCCTTGTTCATTACAAGGAGACTTGCCGACAGATTGGCGGTCATTGGGTCCGGATCGTCCACAATCGCCTGAAGAAGCCTTTTATAATCGCTGGCCATCCGCACGATGGTCTCTTCGTGAAACATGTCGGTGCTGTAGGTCAGGGTTCCCGAAACATCCTCCAACTTTTCCATCAAGTTCAATTCCAGGTCGTACCAGACCCCCAACCACGGAGGGATCAGATCATGCACGGCCTCCAGGCACAGCCCTCCGAGGTTGACAGGTTGGGTGTTCTTGCATGAAAACAATGGAGCAACCGCCCCATACAACTGTTGCGGCAGCATGGTAAACCAGACATTGCACAGGGAATCCGTCTGCAATTGCAAGTCTCTTTCCAGCAATTTCATTGGGTAACCTTGGAATTCTAGGGCGTTCACGACGGCATTCCGCACCTGACGGACAAGTTCACCAAAACGGGCATTCTCCGGTATATGCGTGCGAATGGCAACCGTGTCGGACAAATAACCCACCAGATTCACCAATTCCGGTTTTTCACGGTTTTGCGTATGTGTTGCCACAAGGATGTCGTCTTGGCCGGAGTAGTGGTGCAGCAACCATTGAAAGGCGGCAAGCAGCACCATGTACAGTGTCCCTTCCTGCTTGCGCGCCAGACCACGCAGCGCCAATACCAAGCGCGATTCGAGCTGGAAAAAGTGACTGGCTCCGTTGTGACTGGCAAGCCGGTTGCGTGGATAATCGGTTGGCAAATCGATGCCGGGCACCACTCCTGCCAACTGCTGGTGCCAGTGGTTCCGTAAGCGTTCCCCTTCTGGCCCCTGGAGCATCGCCGTTTGCCAATGAGCAAAATCGGCAAAGGTCCAATCCACGTCTGGCAGTGTCTGTTCCCGACCGGTGCGTCGCGCTTCGTACAGCACAAAAAACTCGTTCAACAGGATGGAAAAAGCCGTGGCATCCACGGCAATGTGATGCGTGACAAGCAGCAACAGGTTGTCATCGGGTCCGCGACTGAACAGATGACCCCGCAACAAGGGATCATGCTCCAAGTCGAAGGGCCGAACGGCTGCCTCCTGGATCTGAAATGCCGCCGCTTTCCAGGAGGCCTCCACCACGTCAACCGTCTCCAGGACGACGGATTTGGCATCCAGGATCCGTTGAACGGGTTGCCCCCTCTGCCTGAAATAGCTGGTGCGCAGCGCCGTGTGTCGGTCCACCAAGTCTTGCAACGCTTCTTGCATGGCGCGTGCGTCTACGGGAGAGACAATCCGGATCGGCAGACACAGATGCAAAAACGCCTTGTTGGCAACTTGATCGTGCCAAAGATGGCACTCCTGCTGGTTGTAAAGTTGAGGGAAACACGCATCAGAGGAAGAGGAACAACGGGGAAGAGAATCTTGATGCCCGGAAGAGGTTTCGGTTAAATAATCGGTCAATTGGGCGACTGAGGGATATTTCATGGTCAAAGCATTTGGCAGGGATATCCCGGAACCCGCTGCCAGTCTGCTTCCCAACTGGGTGAATTGGATCGAGTTCAGCCCTAGATCATAAAAGCTCTCCTCACCGGATGGCTTGGAACCGATCATGGCATCCAGCTCGGATTGAATCATCTGCTCGAACAAAACGCGGCGTTCCTGTCCATCCGCCTCAAGCTCGGTCGGATGTGACGAAGATTCGGAATTCTTTTTCATGCCGTAATCAGCTTGCCTCGACGGGTCCAAAGATGGGTTGGCTCAACGTGACTGGGGGATGGATTGTTGCTATGACCAGGAAAAAAACCTGAACAATGATGAAATTGTACTTGTCAAGACTTGATCTGACAGGACTTTCCCCAAAAACTTTCACCCAGAATCGAAGGCCATCTGACTGCTCTCTGACGCTGCCGAGACCGGTCCACGCTTTGGATGTCGGGCACAGATTTCCCGGATACCATCCGCCAGAGCGTAGAATCGAAAATCCGGGATGCCGAACACCCGTTTGGCTGCCTTCATGAGATGCGTGGCCAGGATGTCCAATTTGAGCCTAGTCCCCAGAATCATCGTGGTGAAAAAGGACACCGCATTGACCAAAACGACCATGTTGCGCAGTCGCCCATAGGTCAGAACTCGGATATCCTCCAAACGGTAGCTCTGTTTGATAAAACGGATCGCCTCCTCAATGCGCCATCGCGTCAGATAGCCATTC
>JADGBT010000078.1 GCA_015231375.1 Magnetococcales bacterium
AGCTTCCTGTTCTCCTCGACTAAAAGCTGAATGTTCGATTCCATGATATCGTCCATGGATGAAAATCTGACCGTCAATAATCACATTGTCAAGGCTTGGCACCTTCGTTTCTGATCTGAACGGTTACTTCTGGACTGTATTGCACTTCCTTGCATCTTGATTTGGTGCCCACGCCCGGAATCGAACCGGGACGGCCTCACGGCCAGCGGATTTTAAGTCCTTGACGGTCAGTAAACAGCAACGTTCTACAACAATAAAATCAATCTGATATCCCGTATTGTGTGTTGCCGTTTATGGCCATTTTTTGCCTGTTCTTGATTTGAAGTGTCCCGCCAGTGTCCCATGTTCCAGGTCATCGCCGGAGCAGCGCAATCCGCGCTTACGGTTGGGCTGCGCGATGGCCGCCCGGATATCATCCATGGTGATGGTCGGAAAATCCTTCAGCAGTTCCTGAGGATCGTCCCCTTCCGCCAGACTGGCCAGGATGGTGCGCAGCAGCACTCGGGTGCCTTTGAAGACAGGTGCCCCACCGCAAATGTTGGGATCGCTGATGATGCGTGGGTATTCCATCGGTGCAAAAGCCTCTTCAACGTTTGAGGAAAGCGCCAGCCGGAAAATCACGCCCCATCGGCAAACACCTCCTCCAAGGAACACGCATCGAGTGTCCGCAGCCCCCATTCGTCCAGCATGGATTGGTCGGCATGGGTGATTTTGTCAACAGCCCATTCGGGGAGCACTCCGAAGCGACGTTGCAGCTGGCGAGTCAATAGTCTGACCTCACCTTCACGGCTGCACCTCTGCCCTATGTCCTTTTCCCATTTTTCAAAATTCCAGGCAAACATGCTCACGACCTCCTCAAGTTCTTCGGGGACGGGAAGAATGGCGTCGGACTTCTTCAGTCTCTCCATGCCCGCGATCAGCAATTCCCGGAACAGCCGTTTTACCGGGGGTCCATCGGGGTGCTCGGCAAACCAAGTGATCAGGTCGCGACTGGCATCCAGAATGGACTCCGGGCTGTGCGCATGCCCCATCCGCATGAAAATGGCGGTCAGCGCGTGACGCCCCTTCAACTCCTGCTCGGAAAAGCGTCCTTCGTCGATGACATGATAACGCATCTCCGGCTGATAATGCCACAACGGAGAACCGATCGGCAGCCGGATCAACTCCCGCAGGCTAGTCACGGCATTCCAGCGCGGCTCTCCATTGAATAGCAGGATCGGCAACACCGGGGGCAAGCCATCCGAGGACTTCAGCTTCCGCTCGTCCACCAACTGCTGATAAAGCAGCCCCGTGTAAACGTCGAGACGCAACACCATCCAATCGTCGATCTCGGACTGAAACTCCAGGATCAACAGCACCACCACACTGCCACCAGCCCGGATGGGAATCTCCCAGACCACATCGCCCCGCCGCCGTTGCCCGGTGGGGGCGGTGAACTTGGTGTTCAGCCGCGTCATCAGCGACAGGTCCAACTCGGCCAGTACCGCAGGGTCCAAGAAATTCCGCAACAGATCGGCCACCACCTCCGGATGCGCGAAGAACTGGTGGTAGATCGAATCAGCGGATGGGGTAGTTTCAGCCATCAGTGTCGTCCGGAACGTCTTGGTGCGCCGATGCCATGATTTTCGGAGGAACCCCAAATCTCTTTAGCATAAAAGATTTCCGGTGAGCTGGATTTATGAAAGCAAAGTACGAAATTTGCCTGGGAAAATTCCACAAAATCGCGCACTTGAGTGGAATGATAGATAGCATGGTTATCCATCACCAGATGGATAGATCGCTCCGCATTGTACAGCAATCTTTTAAAAAAGGTAATGAATACAACGGCACTCAAGCGACCCTCAAAGGGCATGAAGCGCAATGATCCTCGACCATTAACGACGGATAGCACGTTGATCCTGAAGGGTTTTATAGATGATTTTACGTCTTGTGCTTGCTCGGTGGCAGTATCTCTCTCTAAATGAAATTTGCTCCAGGCAAACGAGCTACTGCCGAAGCAAAGAATCGCCTTCTCACTTTTAGCGAGAGCCTTCATCTCGGGGAGGATTTTTGTGCTCCATTTTTCCATCAGTGCCGGATCGCTTTGCCAGTCTCTGCCCACTGATTTTTTTGGCATCAGGCCCAACGACTCCAACAACCGACCCACGGTGACCTCATTTAAATCGATGCCCAGTTCCCGGCCAATCAGATCACGCACCATCCCCCGCGTCCACAATGCGAACGGCAAATGGAGATCCAAGGGGTTGGTGCCAACCACCGTGCGATAAAGCCAAGACAGCTGTGCGTCGGTCAGCTTCCTTGGACGACCAGGAGATTTGGCTTTCAGGGCATCACAACCGCCTTTCTCGTACTTAGCCATCCATTCGTAGATGCGCGGCTTGGTGAGGCCGAGATCCTCCATCACGTTTGCGGGTGATGCACCCTCCAAGACGGATTGTACCGCCTGGATGCGTTTACGCTCCAGCGTCTTATGATCCAATTTGCGACCATCGACAGTTCTCATGCCGGACAGAATAGCATGGCTCGCCAACATTGCACAGTTTGGTCAGTCAGGCCATCGACGAAGGATCCAACTCGGTCGGTACCGCAGGGGCCAGAAAACTCGGCACCAGGTCGGCCATCACCTCTGGAAGGAAGTTGGCTGCCACGAGTTCCAGGGCACGGACCTATGACCGCCTATGGGGAAGCCCTTCTGTCCGTAGCTCGGTGATTTGGCAAGGGTTGCGGAACGTACACCAGCATAGATGGAATTTTTTTTGGGGGGGAGGTACCCGAAAGCAGCGCAATTGGCAATCGGGAAAAGTCAGGAACAGGGGCAAAATGAACAATAAGCCTTCCAGTGGTATCCGCGAGGTCAATTGATGCATCCGACAGCCCGTCAAATTTCATACCAAACAAAAATAGCTACATATCTAACATATTGAAATAAAACGATAAAATCGTTGATTTTTGGCAGTAGTTCAGTATACGCTCTTTTATAGTCAGACCAAACAACGCAACCGTTAGAGACGGTCAGTTTCATTAGGTTGCGTGGGAAAAGGGAGCAGTCAGCAATCAGGTTTTAGTTACATCCAACACAGGAGAACGCACTATGTCAATAAACGATCACTCATATTCAACGACCGCTCAACGCAAGCGGTCAAAAGCCCTCAATCATGCAGCATCTGTAGCGGTCATCACTTCCTCTAACCCGTCCAGCCTCACAAGCACCTTTCCCGTGATGAGAGCGACGTAATCGTCAAATCGACGGTCGCCAGCTTGATCCACGGTCATGTTGATATAGAGCGAGTCAACTCGCTTGAGGATCTCTCTGAGCTGTTGATGGGACTCGACCATAATCAGGCACTTATCTATGGACTTCCAGTCGAGGCGCCTGCCGAAATCGTCACCGAGGCGGAATGGGTAGCCCTTGGACGACCAGCAGGCGTGGTGCCGCGCACAGCGCGGACGTTTCACTATCGGAATGGTCCTGGGATCATGTGCCTGGATTACGATCCCCAGGGAAAACCTTTGACACGCACGGAGTTGGTTGCGGCTCTTCGTCAGGCTTGTCCGGGGCTGGAAATCGTCCCCATGCTGTGGTGGACATCGGCCGGATCCCGCATTTACCAGGGCGATAAACTGCGGATTGGTACCCGAGGGCAGCGGCTCTATTTCCTTGTGTCCGACGCATCTGACATCCCCCGCGCGGGAAAGGCGCTCATAGACTACCTGTGGGCGGCCGGATGTGGGGGGATCAAGATCTCGACAGCGGGTACCATGTTGGAACGGACGCTTCTGGATCCCAGCATGTGGCAGGGATCTCACCTGGACTTTGCGGCTGGGGCAGTGTGTCAGCCGCCCCTTGAACAGCGGCGGGGTAGGCCGCTGTTGATCCCAGCCGTTAAACCGACCGGTAGTGAAATGGTCGATACACGGGTCGCAATTCCCGATCCCGATGCCGAAACCATTCGCCTGGCCAATGCCAACCGCGCGAAGGCGAAGGACGCTAAACGGGCCGAGGCCCAGGCAATCCGGCAGAAATGGATGGACCGTCAAGCACTGAAGCTGGCGCAACGCTTGTCACCTGACAAGCCAGAAGACCCCGTTGTGATGAAATCCGCGATGGAGACGGTTCAGCGGGCGGTCGAGAAGTCCGAACTGGGGCCGGATTGGCCTGTGTACGTCGTCAAGGACGGCAAACGGGTCAAGGTCACGGTGGCTGAGATCCTACAAGATCGGGCGCGGTGGAATGGGTGCCTGACCCTTGATCCGATTGAACCCGGTTACGATGGTGGACGGGTGGTCGGTAAACTTTTTCTGACGGGCGCCCGTCCCGTCCTGCACTCCTTCGCGCACGGTGGCTGTACGTATCGCCTTGTGGATCGACGAGCACGAGTGGGGCACATCAAAGGGAGGGAATTTGAGGCGGTCGATGAGGCCATGGAGGTGCTCCGGCGCAGCGATGACATCTTCGATCTGGGGGACCTACTGGTGGTGGCGGATGATCGGGGTGAACTGCTGACGTTGACCCCGGATTCCTTTCGCCACCACGCGGCCAAGCAGATCCAGTTTTACCGCACTGAACTCAGGAAGGATGCGGTGGTTGAGACCGAAATTGACCCACCAGCCTCGGTCATACGTTCCTTGTTGGATCTGCGTAAGACTCGCCGGCTGAAGCCCCTGCGCGCCGTGATCACGATGCCGACTTTGCGTCCGGATGGGAGCGTCCTGGATGAGCCGGGTTACGATGTCGAGACCGGACTGTTGTACGTCCCGGTCGAGACGGTCCCGTTCATCCCCACGCAGCCGAGCCGCCAGCAGATCATAGCGGCACTGCGTTGCATCTGGCGGCCTTTCCGAAAATTTCCGTTTGCCGATCCGGTGGCCAAAGGGGTGCATCTGGCGGCGATCTTGACCGTGGTGGTCTCGGAGGTTCTGCCGACTAGGCCAGCCTTCGCCTACGACGCCCCGGCACAAGGGTCGGGCAAGACCCTGCTGGCCAAATGTTTGGCGGCCATCGCTGGATCCGACCCCGTGGTCTTTCCTCCGACTGCTGACGAGGACGAAATCCGCAAGCGCCTTTTACCTGCGCTAACTGGTGGGGCAAAAGTGTTGATCTGGGACAACGTGGTCGTATCCTTTGATTCTGCGGCGTTGGCCTGCATGCTGACCGGTGAATTCTACTGCGACCGGGTGTTGGGCCGGAGTGAGCTCACCAAAATCCCTAATACGGCTATGCTGGTGATTTCCGGCAACAATTTGGACATTACCGGCGATATGGTACGGCGGATGTTGTCCTGCCGGATCGATCCGGGGCTGGAGGATCCCCGGGAACGGGTCTTCACGTTCGACCCGTTGGAAATGTGTCAACGTGCTCGGATTGAAATCGTGGTGGCAGCCTTGACCGTGCTGCGCGGTTGGTTGACCAGTGGTGAACCCCGCCATGGTGGTCGAACCGCCAGCTTCGAACGGTGGGATGACTGGGTTCGGCAATGCGTCATCTGGGTTGGGCGGAGCTTTGCCAAGGATGGCTTTGCTGATCCCATGCTGTCGATTGAAAGGACCCAAGCGATGGACCCTGAACGGGAATCTCTGGGTGTGTTCTTGCGAGCTTGGTGGACATACTTCAGCAACGAAGGGACGACCGTAAACGAGGTTCTGGAGGTCGTCGAGCGTGGCGAAAAATCTGGTACGGTGGCTAATCCGCACAACCCATTGGAACTGACGGAGACCCCGGAAAGGATGCTGGGCGGGGCCTTGCGAGCATTCATTGGGGGGCGTGGTGAACTCAATCGTGGTGCCCTGGGCAAAATCCTGTCTGCGCGCAAGGACCGTATTGTGGACGGGCTTCGGTTGATCCACGCCGGTAAAAATCGTAAAGGGGTCGTGATCTGGAGTGTGGAACAAATTTCCGATTCATGACCCGGGTGCAGGGGATGCAGGGGTTCTTTTTTAATGCCTTGGAGGAAAAAAATGTCTGTTAATGGGCCTTTTTTAAATTCCTTGGCAATAAAAGACAGCCCAGCAACCCCAGCAACCCCAGCAACCCCAGCAACCCCTGCACCTACGGATTCTGAAGCGTGGGAGGGCCTCACTCCTGAAACCACACGCCGAGACAAAACCGTCAGAGTGTACCCGGTACACTCTGACCATCTAGGATGAACTTGTAATCACTAACAGAAAAGGAGATACCCCATGGGACAACCCACCATCGTCAGACGCAAAAAAATTGCCTTCAGAAATGATGGCACCCCCATCAGCTCGGCGGCACAACCACAGCACCTGCCTACCCTCACAACCACCGAACCGGAACAAGACGTCGAGATGGCTGCACCAACCGCATCACAGGAAGCCCTGATCGCGTCTCTCTCCCTGGACGACGCTTCGAACTCGACCACAGACGAAGACCAGGCCGGTCTGGAACAGGACAACGATCCAGCACCAGAGCAAGCAGCGGAGGAGCCTGCTGCAACACGACCTCTTCCAACCAGCAGCGACCCTTCCAGAGATGCCGAGACAGCCTTGCAGCTAACCGCAGACTTACAGGCGATCTGCGCACGGTTGACCACGATCCAAACCAGTCACGACCACACCGCCAACGAGATGCGCGGGTTGCTGCTCGAGATCGAGCAGCGGCAGCTCTATGCCCTGATGCCAGAGGGATACAAAAGTATGGCTCAGTACCTGCGGGGGAAGATTCCCTATAGCTATTCCTTCATGTGCCGTCAGCTCAGGGCCGCCAAAACCGAAGCCCTTTTGCGGATTCCTATCGGCACGTACAGCGAAAAGCAGCTCGTCCGCTTGGCTGCGAAGTCGGTAACGGACGAACAGAAACTGGCGGTCTTTGCCGAGGCCCAAACCCGTGATAGCCAGTCGATTCCCAGCCCGAAAACATTGAACCGGGTCTTGGCGGAACACCTCAAGCAAACAAGCACACCAGCGCAAAAGTCGGACACCGAGAGAGTCAAGGCTGCCCCGGTCCAAGAGACGGCGCAACCCACGGTCGAGACCACCACGCCATCTCTACACGCTGCCACCGGATCTTTCTTCGAACTGCCACCGGAAGAGCAACGTCCCATCGTCATGCAATGGCTGCGACTCAACGCCCCTGAAGCCATCGCGTTCGTTCAACTAGCCCTCAACGCGGCGCGAAACGACATGACCAACACCACAAATCCCAAGGCAGCATAACAGACCATCGAGCAGGCCGGGGAGGACCACACTCCCCGCCGGTCTTTACCCACCTCCCACGCGATCAGTCCGCCCACGTCCGTACCCCTCGGTCAAAAAAACTGCTGACGCTTCCAGATGACCCCGATGTTCAGCACCCGGTGGCCCGCTTCCCGTTCCATGAGCACGAGGCCCACCAGTTTTCTCCGTGCTCGTGGCAGCCAGGGAAGAGCGTGAAGCTCTCGCCAAGCCTGTGCTGCTTTCGAGTTCATCGCCTACAGATCCCGCCCGGCCCACACCACCCGCCCGATGATATCGAGGCCGTCCTGTGCCGACAACTCCACGTCGAAGGCGGGGGCGTGCGGGTTGTCGGAATGGACCGCGAGCTTACCGCCCGGTCGGTTTTGCAGGCGCTTGGCGTAGAGCTGCTGGTCCATGCGCAGCACGAAGATCCGGTTGTCGATGGGATCCTTTTGCCGCAGATCGACCAGCAGCACGTCTCCATCGTTGATGGTGGGCTTCATCGAATCCCCCACGGCGTCGATGATGGTGAGAAAGCGGGGGTTCAGCCGCCGTTTCTGCAACCAGACGTTCTTGAACGCCAAGTGGCCGATGATGTCATCCTGGGCGGGACATTCGGCACCCACCCCCATGCTGGCCTCGGCACGGATGCGCGGAATGAGCACGAAGTCCGAGTGGGGGCCATCCTCGCCCGGACCCCAGACGTGAGGTTCATCCATCCAGCCGAACGGATGGCCGTAGGCATTCTCGATTTTTCGGGCCAGCGCATCGCCGACATTCCGGCTGCCTTTTGTACTGACGATCTGGCTGACATACGATCTGTTGGTTCCGATCTTGCGGGCCACGGTGGCTTGGCTGCCTGCCGCTTTAATCAGGGAAAGGAGTGTGGCTTTGCGGATCGCGAAGAGCTCGGTGGCGGTCATGACGGTCGGACCCTGGCTGGCGGTGATGGATGACGCTAATCAAAGATTAGCTCAGCACATGATGCCTGCCAACAGGGCGTGGCCACGGTCCGGGCGTAATTTTTGTGGCCAGCGCGACCCCTGCGCTTCCACCCCTGCCATTGCCGGAGAACCACATGACACTGAACCTGCCGACCGGGAACACGGCCATTCTCTACCATCACCGAACTGTCCGTTGCCGATGCCACTGAGATCGCGGCCTGGGGCGGTGGGATGATCCGCGCCGACCAAGTGACCACCCTGACCGAAGAGGTGGCGCGGGTTTTGTCGAAGTGGAACGGGTTCGCCCTGATCCTCGATGGGGTGACCAGCTTGTCCGAGGGGGCAGCCCAGGCCCTGTCAGCGTGGAAGGGCGTGGTGCTCAGTCTGAACGGCGTTTCCACCATCGACGCTGGCACCGCCCAAGCCCTGGCCTTGTGGAAAGGGGATGAGTTGGTGTTGGGATTGCGCACCATGAGTCTTGCAGTGGCGGCAGCGTTGGCAACGTGGGAAGGGCGCTTCCTCTCGCTGCGGTTGACGGAGACCTCAAATGAGGCAGCGCACGCCTTCCTCACGATGCGCGTGGCACGGCGTTACTCACGATGCGACCATGGCCACATGGAGCAGTGTGAGGTCTGTTGGCCATCCAGTGACGACGACCTGTAGTCAACAGCGTTCTCCCGTGACGAGCCTTACCCCTGCCGCAGATAGTTGTACACCGCCTGCCTGCTGATCCTGTACTCGACGGCCAACCCTATCTTCGATTCACCCGCCGCCACCCGCTGCCGCAACTCGTCGGCCTGTGCCGTGTTCAGCTTTGGCCGCGCTCCGATCTGCCGTCCCTGCTTGCGGGCTTTGGCGATCCCCTCGATGCGCCGTTCGTTGATGATCACCCTCTCGAACTCGGCGAAGGCCCCCATCAACTGGAGGGTCAGGCGGGCAATCGGGTCGCTCTTGCCGGAAAACTCCAAGCGCTCCTTGTGAAAGCTCACGGTCACCCCCTTGGCGGTCAACTGCTCGACCAGTTGCTGGAGGTCGAACAGGTTGCGGGCCAGGCGGTCGATGCTGTGGATGTGCAGGGTGTCGCCCTCGCGCAGGTACTCCAGGCAGACCTGAAGCTGCGGGCGTCGGGTGGTGCGGGCGCTGACCTTCTCCTCGAAAACCTTGTCCAGGGTGATCCCGTCGAGCTGGCGCACCGTCGATTGCCCATGACTGGATACCCGGATGTAGCCGATGTTGGACATGCGGTCCTCCTCGCTGGTTGTTTGTGTAAAGTTGACTCTAAGAGATTTATTGATCATTGTCAAGAAATACAGAATCGGAGTTAACTTGACACGCAACCATGCGGGGTGTGTAGTATGATAAAAAGTGTAAAGCTTGTAGGCAAGGTTGACAGAAGGCAGAGGATGTCTACTTTTGATCAAGGAGTAAAGCGAAAATGTATGCAGAGCTTTAGATTAGCAGATGGCACTGAGTAATAGATTCAAGAACTGCGGACAATACATTTTCAATATTAAAATTGTAGGAATGTGAGGGAAGCGAATCTACTCTGAGGTTAACAATTAACTTATCTCAATCTGGTCTGGCGCAAGTTTCAATCTCCGCGTTAGCTCCTCTTTAGCGGCTAATGGGTCTGATGTAAACAACAACACTCGGAGATCTTCAAGCGCCCTTGAAAAAGAAACATAAACCATTTTGCGTCCGCGAGCAAATTGGCCATCCGTGGGATTTCCTGCAGTATCTGGCGTCAAAACCTTCCCAAAGCTATAATTATTCCAATTTGCTTCAATATCGTCATACATAACAAAGACTTTGGAATACTCTTCACCTTTAACACCGTGCTGGGTACTATACGCTGAATTATTATTGATGAACAATGTATATGACAAGATCTCTCCTGTTTTCATTTTTAATAGACTATCGGCAAGCCAATCCCCCTTATCCATGGCATGGATCGCTTCATCATACTCCTCAACTCTCGGTTCACGCATAAGATGTTCGTGCAACTTTTCCGAGGAACAAATGATTTGCTTGTCAACACAGAATCGCAATACCTCCCCAATCGTACCATAACCCCATAATTTGATCAGTTGATCAACAAGTTCGCTGGAGCGATTGATCATTCGTATGAGCGTTTCTGATGAATAAGGGCCATCAATGGCGAAAGCAGGACTATCACGCCTCAAAATATCAATAATTTTTCGGCTATCATCTGACTTTTTGGCGTCGATCAGAGGAGCAATCGTTGCAATCAATGGCATGAGCAGAAAATGTTGTCCTGACTCAAATGAGCTCTGGGCGCGTGAGGATGCGAAGGGTCCGGTGAACAGTTGATTAAGTTCAAAAAAGCCCATGCGTCTTGCTATCATCTGGCGGGCGAGGAACAATTTGATAACATCCTCTCTATCGTGCCAGCCCCAATCGATCAACGCCGCATTCATTTTTTCTAGCGCGCTTTCGAGTTGCCTGTTCGAGTACCGCCTGCGGGATTCTTCAGGATCCTCTGCCTTAACGAGGCGAAAAATAACACTGCCCTCGCGACCTTTATTGTCTCCTGATGACTCCTGCTGAACATCATCTCGAAACGCATTGAGCAACCGAATGACACTTTTTGAACATCTGAAATTTTCAATTTTTGAGAATGTTCTGCCATTTGCTGGTGGAGCAAAAGTACCGATGCCGTGCTCATAAATTTGCTGCCATGGATCCCCAAAGTAGCCGACAATGGGCAGCCCTTCACCGGCGCAGACCAGATTAAGTCCTGCCACGATCCCTTCGAACGTATCCTGAGCCTCATCAACAAAGATGTAGGGAAACCGAAGACCGATTATCCTTCTGAATGTCACATTATTTTTGAATAGATAGGTCGCAATCTCGATGATATCGTCATGACCGAGCCGTCCATTTGGATAATCACCGACTACTTCATCGCTGTATTCAAAGCTCTCGACCGTAGCGAGCATTGCCAGCTCTTCTTTCAACCTGGCCGCCTTAGCGCGGGCATCAGTCGCAATACGACTGTTTCCTCCATTAGCCTTTTCCAACGCCTTTTCTATCAACCTTGGCAAGCAATGAAGCCGAAGGGCTTCTCGGATATCTGAGTGGAAGCGACCGATTTGCTCCCACAAAAAGCTATGAAGAGTTGACACCATGAATAGCTCGTCAAACCAAAGACGTTCCTTAATCACTGCGACAGCGCGTTTGGTAAAGGTGATGCAAGCGACACGCTGACCATTCTGTCTTAATGCCATGCCATCTCGATCACGAATCCATTCTAATGCATCAACAAGCGAGCTGGTCTTTCCAGAGCCTGCACCAGCAATAAGCGCGAAACTTTGATGGTTATCTATGCACTTGCGGACTTCAATATCCGCCGACGTTTCTACCTTTTCAGTCATGACAAAGCCTCATCCGTCGATTTCATTGAACCCTCCTCAGTGCTTTCGGCGAGAGCCACAATACTAAGTCGTCCCTCAAGCCATTTTAAGCCATTAACAATATATGGCTCCTCGCTGTTTCACGTGGGTAGGATATGATAATATGGGCGCTTTGGTAGACAACCGAGGAGGCGCACATGGACCCATCCACCCTGTTCACACTGGCCTTGGGATTGACCCCGCCATGGGAAGT
>JADGBT010000079.1 GCA_015231375.1 Magnetococcales bacterium
TTGCGTCTCAAGAAGGCGTCCGATCTGCTGGATCGCTACCTGGGCGGCACCGAAGAGCGCATTGCCGAGATGTTCCAGCAGGCCCGGCAGGAAGGGGCGCTCCTGTTCCTGGATGAGGCCGACAGCTTCTTGCAGGAGCGCTCGCGGGCCAACCAGAGCTGGGAAGTCACCCAGGTCAACGAACTGCTGGTACAAATGGAGCAGTTCGAGGGGATTTTCCTGTGCGCCACCAACTTCCCCGAAGCGCTGGACCGGGCCTCCCTGCGTCGCTTCGACCTCAAGATTGCTTTCAGCAGTTTGCGGCCTGAACAGAGTCTGAAGCTCTTCAACCAGGTCGCCGCCGATCTGGGCAGTGCCCCGACGACCGATCACGCCGGGCTGCGCCGTCAACTGGCCGCCATCACCAACCTGACCCCCGGCGATTTCGCGGTGGTGGTGCGCCGGTTCCGGGTACTGGGGAAACTTCCGACCCAGGCGGGGCTGCTGGCGGCCTTGCGCCTGGAGTGCGATGCCAAACCGGACCGGTCCCGCCCGATTGGGTTCGGGGCGTGAACCAATCAACACAAGGAGCAGACTATGAATACACCAACCCCAGCCGCAATAGTGGTTCTGATGGATCAGATCAGCGCGCCTTTGAGCCGAGCTATCGCCCTGGCCAATCTTTTGGAGTGCTGCTACGCCAGCCCCATTGCCCCGAAGTTCGGCATGCTGGAGATCGTGGCCGGGCTGCTGGTGGACGAGTTGACGAGCATCCGCAAAGCGGTGAACGACCACCTGGGGAAATCATGAGGCTGAGAGGCGATTGGCCTTCAACGTCCCATCGGTTTGGCACCAAGCACGATGGCATCAGCGTCAACTTGCTCACTGAAGGGATTGCCCATGATCCATGCACGATCCATAAATATAAGTTAACTAATAGCTATTGCACCGGTTGGATAAGTCCAATACACTCTGAACCAGAATGGGACCATATTCTCGATCTTTTCCCAATGCAGTGCATGATGTGATAGGGCAGAAAAATTTTTGCAGCCCTAAATGGCGTTTTCGGAATGCATGCCTCATGGATGACTTCTGCTGCTGTCTTGAGATGTGCAACGAGAAAAGCTTGAGTTCGGAGTGAATGGATAATGAACAAAGTGCGTTGCAAAGAATGCGCGCTGGGGGGATAGCGTGAGCAGCTTGAATATCAGTAACTTCATTTGGGATATCGCCAACGATGTGCTGCGCGATGTTTACGTTCGCGGGAAATATCGGGACGTGATTCTGCCCATGACGGTCATCCGGCGTTTGGATGCCGTCCTGGAGCCCACCAAGGATGCGGTGCTCCGCATGAAGGAGCAGCTCGACAAGGCCGGTGTAGCCAATCAACATGCCGCCTTGTGCCAGACTGCCAAAGAAGCATTTTACAACACCTCTCCATTTTGCTTGCGGGATCTGACCTATCGGGCCCGGCAACAGCAGCTCAAGGTGGATTTTGAGGCCTATCTGGACGGATTCTCGCCCAACGTCCAAGAGGTCCTGGAAAAATTCAAGTTCCGCAACCAGATCCAGACGTTGGTGGAAGCGGATGTCCTCGGCTATCTGATTGGAAAATTCCTCGACACCTCGGTCAACCTCAGCCCAAGACCAGTCCTGCACCAGGATGGGTCCGTCCGTCTGCCCGGCCTGGACAATCACTCCATGGGGACGATCTTCGAGGAGTTGATCCGCCGTTTCAACGAGGAGAACAACGAAGAGGCTGGCGAGCACTTCACCCCCCGCGACGTAGTGGAGTTGATGGCCTATTTGATCTTCATGCCGGTTGCGGATGCGATCCAATCAGGCACTTACCTCGTCTATGACGGTGCTTGTGGCACGGGGGGCATGCTGACGGTCGCCGAGGAGACCCTGGGCAAACTGGCGGCAGAACATGGCAAGGAGGTTTCGGTTCACCTTTATGGCCAGGAGGTCAACCCGGAAACCTTTGCCATCAGCAAGGCGGACCTGATCCTTAAAGGTGAGGGAGTCGAAGCAGAGAATATGAAGTTTGGCTCTACGCTCTCAGCCGATGCTTTCCCTTCTCGGGAATTCGACTTCATGCTTTCCAATCCCCCTTACGGAAAATCCTGGAAAACCGATCTGGATCGCATTGGGGGCAAAAAGGAGCTGCGCGACCCGCGTTTCGTCATCACGCATGATGGCAACACGGAGTACAGCCTGATCACCCGCTCCAGCGATGGCCAGATGGTGTTCTTGGCTAATCTGTTGAGCAAAATGAAGAACTCCTCCGCTCTGGGCAGCCGGATCGCCGAGGTTCACAATGGCTCGTCGCTGTTCACCGGGGATGCGGGATCGGGTGAGAGCAACGTGCGCCGATGGATCATCGAAAACGACTGGCTGGAAGCGATCATCGCCTTGCCGCTGAACATATTTTACAACACCGGCATTGCCACCTACATCTGGGTGCTTTCCAACCGGAAACACCCGGAACGGTGCGGAAGGATTCAGTTGATCGACGCCACGGCGTGGTTCAAGCCACTGCGGAAGAACCTGGGCAAAAAGAATTGCGAACTCGGCCCTGAGGATATCCAGCGCATCTGTGCGGTGTTTCTGAACCGGGAAGAGAGCGAACAGTCGAAAATCTTCCCCAACGCGGCGTTCGGGTACTGGAAGGTGACGGTGGATCGTCCACTGCGCTTGCAGGTCAATCTGTCGGATCGCGCCTTGCGAAGTCTGGAGAGAGCCTGCGCCGAAGAGAAGGATAATGCGTTGGCCAAGGTCGTCCAGAACTTTGCCGAGCAGTCCGGTCCCGGTCCTTATACCGATTTCAATCGTTTTGTGGAGCTGGTGGAAGAGGTGGGCAGGCCCGAAGGGTTGCGTATGACGGCCAAACGTCAGAAGTTGCTCAAGGTAGTGCTTGGCGTCAGGGATCCAGGGGCCGAGCCGGTCATCAAGAGTCTCTACAAACCCAAGCCAGGGGCCGATGCCGCGCACGACGCCTTGCATGGCAGCTACCATCGCACCATTCAGGGCAAATCGATGGTCGTGGAATACGAACCGGACACCGACCTGCGCGACACCGAACAGATTCCCTTCCTGGAGGAGGGCGGCATCGAAGCCTTCATCCGCCGCGAAGTGTTGCCCCATGCCCCGGATGCCTGGATCGACGCGGGCAAGACCACCATCGGGTATGAAATCTCCTTCACCCGGCACTTCTACAAGCCCCAGCCGCTGCGCACTTTGGAAGAGATCGAGGCTGATATCCGGGCATTGGAGAAGGAGACCGACGGGTTGCTGGATGATGTGCTGATCAGAGGTCGCTGACCATGTCCACCCAACGCTATTCCGTTACCCCGCATCCTATCGAAACCCTGCTCACCTGGGTGAAGTCGGGAGAGATCGCCATCCCGGAAATCCAGCGTCCCTTTGTCTGGGAAGCCACCAAGGTGCGCAACCTGCTGGATTCCCTTTATCAGGGGTATCCGGTGGGGTACCTGATCGCTTGGCGCAATCCGTCGGTGCGGTTGAAAGATGGCACCACCTCCTCCGGCAAGCGAATCCTGATCGACGGACAGCAGCGGGTGACCGCCTTGATGGCCTCCTTGCTCGGACAGGAGGTGCTGACCAAGGATTACGACACCGTCCGGATTCGCATCGCCTTTCATCCATTGGAAGGTCGTTTTGAGGTCTTTAACTCCGCCATCCAGAAGGATGCGGCGTGGTTGCCCGATGTGGCCGAGATGTTTGCTCCCGGTGCCAGCCCTTATCGGTTAATCAACGAGTACGTGCAGCGCAACAGCGAGGCGAATGTCGATAAGGTCGCCATGACCTTGGAACGGGTGCGGAAGATCATCAACAACCATGTGGGTGTGATCGAGTTGGTCGAGGATCTGGACATCGAGACGGTGACCGAGATCTTCATCCGGGTGAATTCGGCGGGGTCTGAGCTCAGTCAAGCGGATTTCGCCATGTCCAAAATTGCTGCCAACGACACCTACGGCGGCAACATGCTGCGCAAGGCCATCGATTATTTCTGCCACCTCGCCGTGGCCCCGGAATTTTTGCCCAGCATCGAGAAGAACGACAAGGCCTTTGCCGCGTCCGAGTTTCTGGGGAAAATGCGCTGGCTGAAGGATGTGAACGATGACCTCTATGACCCGTCCTATACCGACATGTTGCGGGTGGCATTCACCTCGGAATTCCGGCGTGGCAAGCTCCAGGATCTGGTGGCCCTGCTCTCTGGCCGCAACTTCGAGACCAAACAGTATGAAGAAGCTGTAGCCGAGGAGTCCTTCGCCCGGCTAAAAAGCGGCATTCTCAATTTTATCAACAAGACCCATTTCGACCGGCTGACCATGATTCTGCGCTCAGCCGGATTCGTCACCTCGCGTTTGATCCGTTCTCAGAATGCGGTCAACTTCGCCTACATCCTCTATCTGCGAGGGCGGGCCGATGGCCTGCCTGCCGCCGACCTCGAACGGCTGGTACGGCGCTGGTACGTCATGTCTCTGCTGCGTGGGCGATATTCGGGCAGTCCGGAATCTACCTTTGACTACGATATCCGCCAGATCGATGCCCGTGGATTGGCGGCCTACTGCGATGCGGTGATCGATGCGGAACTGCCGGAGAGTTTTTGGGCGGCACTGCTTCCCCAGGAGATGGACACCTCGTCTTCCACCAGCCCTTATTTTGTCGTTTATCAGGCGGCCCAGACCAAGCTGGGGGACAAGGGTTTCCTCTCCCGTGACATCACGGTTCGCGACCTGCTGCTCAACCACAGTGATGTTCATCACGTCTATCCACGCAACCACCTGAAAAAACAGGGTCTCACCCGAGGGCGCTACAACCAGATCGCCAACTTTGTCCTGGCCCAGAGCGAGATCAACATCGCCATCGGCGACAAGCCCCCCATGGCCTACTTCGCCGAATTGGCTGCCCAGTGCCAGGGCGGGGCGAAAAAGTATGGCGGCATCACCGACCCGGAGGAGATGCGCGCCAACCTGCACATGAGTTGCCTGCCGGAATGCCTGCTGGATGGTGAAATTCCCGATTACGACGACTTTCTGGTGCAGCGGCGCAAGCTGATGGCGCGGAAGATCCAGACCTATTTCGAGGGGCTGTGAGATGGAGGGGTTGAAGCCATATCCAGCGTATCGTGCAGCCCGTACTCACTGGTTAGGCAATATCCCTGAGTATTGGGAAGAAAAACGTGGCAAATATTTATTCCGGGAGGTCGATGAACGTTCAAGCACGGGAGAAGAGGAACTGCTGTCGATATCGCATACGACTGGCGTGACCCCCCGCAGCCAGAAGAATGTGACCATGTTTAAGGCTGAATCCTATGTCGGTCATAAGTTGGCAAGGCCAAACGACATTGTCATCAACACGATGTGGGCATGGATGGCCGCGCTTGGCGTTTCCAAGTATACGGGAATCGTAAGCCCATCGTATGGCGTCTATCGCCCGCACAACGGACAGGACTTTGTTCCAGAGTACGTTGACTACCTGTTGCGCACACCGCTGATGAAGTGGGAGTACATTTGCCGGTCAACAGGTATCCGATCCTCACGACTCCGACTCTATCCAGACAAGTTCCTCGAAATCGCTTTCCCTTGTCCACCTCGGGAAGAGCAGGAGCGTATGGTCACCTTCTTGAAAGCAAAGGAGGTACAGATTCGTCGCCTCATCCGCAACAAGCGGTGTCTGATTGCGATGTTGAATGAGCAGAAGCAGGCCATCATCAATCAGGCGGTTACCCGGGGCCTGGACCCCAACGCCCCCATGAAGGCAACAGGGATTGAGTGGATGCCGGAGGTGCCAGCTCATTGGAAGATTTATAAAATCAAGCAAATTGCTCAGTTCAACCCATCAAAATCTGAGAATACATCCACGTTCAGCGATGAAGACGAAGTTGTTTTTCTCCCGATGGAGAGTGTATCAACCACAGGGGTTATCGATTGTAGCCAGCGAGGGAAGATTCAAACACTGAGGAATGGTTACACCTATTTCAGGCGCGATGATGTCGTTGTTGCCAAAATCACCCCCTGCTTTGAAAACGGAAAGGGAGCATATCTCGGTGAACTTGAGACTGAAATCGGGTTTGGAACGACGGAATTCATTGTTTTGAGGGCGCAGGCCAAAATTGATCCAATATTCCTCTATCAAGTAACGATGTTACCTGCATTCAGGCGCGATGGTGCAATGGCCATGACTGGAGCTGCTGGACAACAGCGTGTACCAGGGAGTTTTCTGAAAGAATTCACGTTCGGATTGCCCAGTATCCAAGAGCAATTGAAACTCCTGGAGTTCATCGGAAATGAAACTAAGAGAATAGATCAACCTATTGAAAAGGCACAAAAGGAGCTTGCTCTAATCCAAGAATACCGCGAACGCCTGATTGCCGATGTCGTCACCGGCAAGCTGGACGTGCGGGACGTAAAGCTTACCACTCTGGATGCCGATGAGACCTGGAAAGACGAAGAAAACGGGGATGACCTATCGGACGAGGAGATGGAGCCGGAAGATGCCGAGGAGGATGCATGAGCGCGCCCTCTACCAAGACCTGGATTTACCACATCACTCATGTGAACAACCTTCCCAGGATCATTCAGGCCGGTGGAATCTGGTGCGATGCCGAGCGCATCCGGCAGAATTTGACCGTGACGGGTATCGGCTACAGCCACATCAAGGCGCGCCGCATGCAGCGGCCCGTACCAGTGGCGGCCAGAGGGGTTCTGGGAGACTATACGCCGTTCTATTTCTGCCCTCGCTCACCCATGCTCTACACCATCAATATGGGGAACGTGGCGGAGTACCAGGGGGGACAGCTCGGCATCGTCCATCTGGTTAGCACCATGGAAACCGCTTGGAGGCTCAACCGGCCCTGGGCTTTCACCAATCTGCATGCGGAGCTGGGCTACGCGGAGTATTTCGATGACTGGTCCCACCATGGCGAAATCGACTGGGAGGTGATCGGATCGGACAGTTGGGGCGGTGATGAGCGTCGCCCCAAAAAGCAGGCCGAATTCCTGGTTCACCAGTTTTTCCCCTGGACTGCCGTGTTGTGCATTGGCGTAATCAACCAAACGATGGAGAGCCAAGTGGCGGGAATATTGGCGTCTTCCGTGCATAAACCTCAAGTAGCCATAAGGCGGGGTTGGTATTATTGAGGTGGGAGGGAGAAGAGCATGATCAACATTACAAAGGGGAACCTTCTGGAGTCGCCAGCCGAAGCGCTGGTCAACACCGTCAATACCGTCGGCGTGATGGGCAAAGGCATCGCCCTTCAGTTCAAAAAGGCATTCCCAGAGAATTTCAGAGTTTACAAATCGGCCTGTGATCACAAGGAGTTGACTACCGGTCAAATGTTGGTGGTGGAGTGCTCCATTCTTGAAGGCCGCAAGATCATTATCAACTTCCCTACCAAACGCCATTGGAAGGGCCAGAGTCTCATGGAGGATATCGAATCCGGCTTGCAGGCTCTGGTGAGAGAGGTGCGCGACCGGGGCATCCGTTCCATTGCCGTTCCTCCTTTGGGTTGCGGTCTGGGTGGACTTTCCTGGCCGCAAGTTCGATCCCGGATCGAGGCTGCCTTCCGTGAATTGCCGGAGGTCGAGGTGACGCTGTACGAGCCTGCCGGGGCGCCTGCTCCCGAAAATATGGTCAATCGCACGGCAACTCCCCGCATGACGCAAGGTCGTGCTGCCGTCATTGGTTTGATCAATAGTTACAAGGTGCCGGGGTACGACTACTCTCTTTCCCTGCTGGAGATTCACAAGCTCGCCTATTTTTTGGTTGAGTCAGGCGAAAGCATGCCACAGCTTGAATTCGCCAAAGCGCAGTATGGACCCTATGCCGATAATCTGCGCAAATCCCTGAGGGATATGGAGGGTCATTTCACCGCAGGATTTGGGGATGGCAGCAGCAACAAGCCTGAAACGCCGATGAAGCTGCTGCCGGGCGCGAAGGAAAAAGCTGAGGCCTTCTTAGAAAGGCACCCCGACACCCGTGAACGGTTCCTGCGGGTTGCCGACCTGATTGAAGGCTTCGAGACCCCCTTCGGCATGGAACTTCTCGCCACCGTTCATTGGGTGGCCGTTAAGGAAAACGCCAGGAGCATCGATGAAGTGATTGCCAAAATCCACACCTGGAACGATCGCAAACGGCAATTCAGCGATCGGCAAATCCGTATTGCGCTGGATGTCCTTGGTAGCAAGGGATGGCTGCCTGAGCCGATTCCGGTTGGTCAGGCATGACCACCGATACCAGTGAAAAGGGGCTGGAAGCCCTCATCGTTCGGTCGCTGATCGACGAAGCGGGCTATGTGGCCGGTGATTCCAGGGACTACGACCGCGACCACGCGGTGGATAAAAACAAGCTTCTGACATTCCTGCAGGCCACCCAACCCAATGCCTATGACTCACTGGGACTGATGGATGATGGCCCCAAGCGGTTCCAGTTCTTAAACCGCCTCCAGGGAGATGTCGCCAAACGCGGGGTCATTGACGTGTTGCGCCGGGGCGTCAAGCACGGACCGGCCACAGTGGAGCTGTTTTTCGGTACTCCCTCACCGGGCAATCCCAAAGCCGTGGAGCGGTTCGCCGCCAACCTCTTCAGCGTCACCCGGCAATTGCGCTTTTCCAAAGATGACACCAAGCTCTCGCTGGATGTGGTGCTATTCATCAATGGCCTCCCCATCGCCACCTTCGAGTTGAAGAACAGTCTGACCAAGCAGACGGTCGAGGACGCCATCGAGCAGTACAAGCGCGACCGCGATCCCAAGGAGCTGTTGTTCCAGTTCGGACGCTCGGTGGTCCACTTCGCGGTGGACGACCACGAGGTACGCATGTGTACCCACCTGAAGGGCAAGGCTTCGTGGTTCCTGCCCTTCAACCGGGGGTGGAATGACGGCGCGGGCAATCCGCCGAACCCCAACGGACTCAAGACCGCCTACCTATGGCGCGAGATCCTCACCAAACCGAACCTCACCGATATCCTGGAGAACTACGCCCAGGTGGTGGAGGAGAAAGACGACAAGGGGCGCAGGAAGCCGCCCAGACAGGTGTTCCCCCGGTTTCATCAACTGGACGTGGTGCGCAAACTCCTGGCGGACGCCAAGGCATCCGGCACAGGACGCCGCTATATGATCCAGCATTCGGCTGGATCGGGCAAAAGCAACTCAATCGCCTGGCTCGCCCACCAGTTGGTGGGACTGGAGACCGGAGGCACCCCCACCTTCGACTCCGTCATCGTGGTGACCGACCGGCGGGTGTTGGACAAGCAAATCCGCGACACCATCAAGCAGTTCGCCCAGGTCTCTTCGGTGGTGGGCCATGCCGAACGATCCGGCGATCTGCGCGCCTTCCTCAAAGCGGGCAAACGGATCATCATCACCACGGTGCAGAAGTTCCCCTTTATTCTGGATGAGATCGGCGACGAGCATCGAGGGCGAACCTTCGCCATTATCATCGACGAGGCCCACTCCAGTCAGGGCGGACGCACCGCTGCCAAGATGAATATCGCCCTGGCTGCCAATGGCGCCGAAGAGGAAGAAGAGTCGGTCGAGGACGCCATCAACCGTTTGATGGAGTCTCGGAAAATTCTCCCCAATGCGAGTTATTTCGCCTTCACCGCCACGCCCAAGAACAAGACGTTGGAGGTTTTTGGTGCCCCTGTTCCCGAAGGGGACAAGGTCCGCCATGTTCCTTTCCACAGCTATACCATGAAGCAGGCCATCCAGGAGGGATTCATCCTGGACGTGCTGAGGCGGTATACCCCGGTGGACAGCTACTATCGCCTCATGAAGACGGTGGAGGAGGATCCCCGGTTCGATGCCAAACGTGCGCAGAAAAAACTCCGCCGCTACGTCGAGTCCCACGAGCATGCCATCCGCCAGAAGGCGGAAATCATGATCGACCATTTTCACGATCAGGTCATGGCTCAGCGCAAGGTCGGTGGCCATGCCAGAGCCATGGTGGTGACCAGCGGCATTCACCGCGCCATCCAGTATTTTCATGCTTTCAAAGACTACTTGAAAGAACGCAAGAGCCAGTGCCAGGCCATCGTCGCTTTCTCGGGTGAACATGAATACGGTGGTGACAAGGTGACGGAAGCCACGCTTAACGGTTTTCCCAGCAACGCCATTGAGGAGACTTTCAAGCGAGATCCCTACCGATTCTTGATCGTGGCGGACAAGTTCCAGACCGGCTACGACGAGCCGTTGCTCCACACCATGTATGTGGACAAGACCCTTTCCGGCATCAAGGCAGTGCAAACCCTGTCGCGGTTGAACCGGGCCCACCCGCAGAAACACGACACCTTTGTACTCGACTTCATGAACGATGCCGATGGTGTCCGGCTGTCTTTTGAACCCTACTACCGCACCACCATCCTCAGCGAAGAGACCGACCCGAACAAGCTGCATGACCTGAAATCGAGCCTGGATGGCTATCAGGTCTATGCCTGGGCGCAGGTGGAGGCATTGGTGGCTTTGTACCTGAGCGGGGCGGATCGGGACAGACTCGACCCGATCCTGGATATCTGTGTGGCGGTTTATGCCGGAGAACTGGATGAAGATGGGCAGGTGGATTTCAAAAGCAAGGCCAAGGCATTCACCCGCACCTATGGTTTTTTGGCCTCTATCCTCCCATTTTCCAATGCCGATTGGGAAAAGCTATCCATCTTCCTCAACTTCCTCGTCCCGAAACTCCCCGCGCCGAAGGAAGAGGATCTGTCCAAGGGCATTCTGGAAGCCATCGACATGGACAGCTACCGGGTGGAAGCGCGGGCATCCATGGCCATCATCTTGCCGGATACGGACGCCGAAATCGGCCCCGTGCCCACTGGTGGCGGGGGTGGCAAGCCGGAACCAGACTTGGACTTCCTGAGCAATATCCTCAAGACTTTCAACGAACTATTCGGGAATATCGATTGGAAGGACGCGGACAAGATCGGCAAGGTCATCGCGGAGGAACTCCCGGCCAAGGTTGCCGCCGACAAGGCATACCAGAACGCGATGAGGAATTCGGACAGGCAGAACGCCCGGATCGAACACGACAAGGCGTTGGAGCGGGCGGTCATTGATTTGCTCTCGGACCATACCGAGCTGTTCAAGCAGTTCAGTGACAATCCCTCCTTCAAGAAATGGCTGTCGGAAACGATTTTTGCCTCGACCTATGCAGAGGCATCCTGAATACATGTAGAACCACCCAGCGATGGGCTGATGGTCGGCAAGGCACCGCTGTAGGTCATGAATTGCTGAGACGCGGGTACAGTCCCTGACCAGCAGATGGTTTTGCCCCTTTCTTCCCTCCTGTCGCCCCTGTAAACCTTGTACACAAGATTGACACTTTTTATCATACTACACACCCCGCATGGTTGCGTGTCAAGTTGACTCCGATTCCATATTTCTTGACAATGATCAAGAAATCTCTTAGAGTCAACTTTACACCAACAACCAGCGAGGAGACGTGCATGTCCAACATCGGCTACATCCGG
>JADGBT010000007.1 GCA_015231375.1 Magnetococcales bacterium
TGGCCATGGTGATTGCTCCGGATTTATGTGTGGATGAGGCCTCATCATACCAGATCCCCCATCATTCCCACATCGAAAAAAGTCCCCTGCGGGATGACCCTCGACCGGATCCAGGATATCCCCCCCGGTGAGGGTTGGTCAGTGCGGGAAGAACGATTGGAGAATGAGCGTGATGATTCCGGCAACGCAAACAGCCATGCTCCATTTGAGCGGGGCAATCTCGGCCATGATTTCCAATTTCAACTCGCGCAGGTCTCCTTTGGTGGCAAGTTCCTGTAGCTGGGAGTCCTGAACCTCCTTGATGGCTTCCGAAAAGGCCTCGGCCTGTTTCTCATCCACCCCGGCATCACGCAAACGGCGGAAAATTTCAAGGTGTCAAACGTGGCAATGGAGGCGCTCATGGTCGGAGTCTTCGAGAATCAATGTGAATGACGGAACCATGATACCAGATCCTTGCCTTCAGCGTATCAGAAAATTTCCCCTGATCGTTCCCGCCATCTTGTCCATGGCGTTTCAATACCTCCACACCCCACCACAAACGGTCACCCGCTCCCGAAGCCCGGCGGCTTTTTGATGCCCGGAATGGCCGCATGGTGCAAAACAAGTATCACCTTCTGCGTCAATCCCCATGCATGATCCGTTTCAGCCAGGGCGGTGGGGTAGTGGCCAGGACCTGTCGCAGATCCTCCAGCCATGCCGTGGCGGTCATGCCGTCTGTCACCTTGAGAGGCAACAGACCTGCGCGGGTCACTCTGGCGGCGGCCGGTCCGCCGATGCTGGTCGCCACCAGAATCCGACAGTCCCGGATCAGGGCCAGACGGATTTCCACCTTGTCCCGTTTTTCGTCTGTCAGGGGAAGGGCGCGCTCCGTCACCTGGCGTACCCCGTCGGCCGTGACATCATGAATCATGAAGTGGCTGCATGAGGCGAAATGGCCATCCAGCCGACCATGACCCATGCTGGCCATGGCCACCCGCACCACCCCATCCGGGGGATGATCCGCCACAGGCGCGGCGGAATCCTTAACCGGGTTGGCGACCTCCGGTTCCCAACTGGTCAACCAGTGCAGGGCGGATTTGAGGGTCTTGCCCGTGAGATCGGGCAGATCCTGTTGCAACAAAGGGCGCAACTGACAGGGGGTCAGGGTTTTCAACCGTTCCCGGTCCGGGAGTTGACCTCCAAACAGCTCCTGCAACCGCGTGATCAGGACGCGGGGCGAAGGCAGCGACAATTCCCGACTGGCCAAACCAATGCGCAAGGCCAGCTCTTCGGTCAACTCCTGGACTGAAACGGTCATGGTTTTACTCCCGATTCACAATTTACGGACACGAAAGGTGACAGGGATCAGCGGTCGTTGGGTCAAAGGTTCCAGATAGAGCTTTTCCCCATTGGCGAGACTCAGGGTGCCCCCCCATCGGTCGTCCTGGTCGAACTCCACGGTTCGCACGACCGCTTCGAGATCCTTTTTGGGCACATAGCACAGCAGTTCCCCCCGTTCATTGTGTCTCAACATGATCTCTGGCACGCACACCCCCTATCGAATCAAATCATAGTTGTAGTCGGTCTCCGCCATGCCCCGGGTATCCTCGTCGAGCCGTTCCAGCACCGCGTTGACCAGGGTGGTCAGCAGGTACATGGCCCCTTCGTAACCCAGAGTGGTGTGACGATGGAGATGGTGCCGGTCGAAAATGGGAAATCCGATGCGGATCAACGGCACTTCAAACTCCTTGCCCTTGTGCAGGGTGTCGCGTTGAATGAACTTGCCGTAGGAGTTGCCAATCAGGAAATCGGGCTTCTTTTCAAACAGCAGCGAGCGCAGATGCCACAAGTCCCGACCGAAATGCACCTCCGCCCCTTTGCCGTAGGGGGAAGAGGCCAGCAGTTGTTCCATGGCCTTGCCCCAGCGTTTGTTGGCGTTGTGGCTCAACAGATGCACAGGCTCGGCGCCCAGTTCCATGAGAAAACGGGCCATGCCCATGACAAAATCCGGATCGCCGTATACCGAAAACTTGCGACCATGCAACCAGGCGTGGGAGTCGGCCATCATGTCCAGCAGTCGGCCACGCTCCAGTTCCAGGGAGGCGGGGATGGGCTGACCGGTCAGTTGGGAGATGGTCATCAGGAAGCGATCCGTGGCCGCCAGACCATAGGGCGCATCCACGCTGGTCACCGGATGGTTCCAGGTCTCCTTGACGAATTTCTTGCTTTTGTCGGCTCCCCACGGTTGCAGAAACAAGGTGTCGATGGCGTTGGGCGCCTGTCTGATCTCGTCCTGGGTGGTGCCTCCGGCATACATGCGGTATTTGCCATCCGCCGGTGTATCCAGCACCGCCTCCGGGTCGGACAGTAGGGTGGCCGAAACCCCCATCTCCTGCATCATGCGTTTCAACACCCGGAAATTGCCCAGATACCCCTCGAATCCCGCCACCAGATTGAGCTTGCCACTCTTGCCCGGCACCTTGTCGGCCATGGCGTTGAGGGTGAAATAGCGCAAAATCCCCTCCAGCATGTTGTCCCACCCGGTCAAATGGCTGCCGATGAAACTCGGGGTGTGGGCGTAGGGGGTGGGGAAGTCGGTGGGGATGCGGCCATCTTTTTTGGTGTTGGTGATGAAAGCGTTCAGGTCATCCCCGATCACCTCCGCCATGCAGGTGGACGAAACGGCGATCATCTCCGGTTCGTACAGCGCCTTGGCGTTTTGCAGACCGGCGAACATGTTCTTCTGGCCGCCGAACACCGCCGCGTCTTCGGTCATGGAGTCGGAGACGCAAGCCACCGGCTCTTTGAAATGGCGATTGAAATAGGTGCGAAAATAGGCGGTGCAGCCCTGACTGCCATGCACATAGGGCAAGGTGGCGTGAAAGCCCAACGCGCACAGCACCGCCCCCAGAGGCTGACAGGCCTTGGCGGGATTGACGGTCAACGCCTCCCGCTGGAAATTCAGCGCCTGATATTCCGGCGAGGTGCTCCAGGCGAAGGTTTCGTCGATTTTGGCTTTCGGTTCCCGGTTTTCGTACTCTTCCCCCTTTTTTCTCAGGGTGTCACGGTATTCCGGTTGTTGAAAAAGGGGATAACAGGGAATGATCTTTTCCGCAGTTTGGTTCATGGTGGGTCTCCTCCCCCGAGCTGCTCATCCGCAGACACGAAGATCGTGGAACATTGAGATTTTTTCTTTCTGGGTTCACGCGGCGTTGGGCTGACGCCAGGGAGGCGTCATCATTTTCCAGCAGGGGTTGTTGATGGTCATATCCATGTCGCGGGCGAAAATGGCGTAACCGTCGTAACCGTGATAAGGGCCGGAATAGTCCCAGGAGTGCATCTGCCGGAAGGGAATGCCCATCTTCTGGAAGACATATTTCTCTTTGATGCCCGATCCGATCAGATCCGGACGCACCCGTTCCACAAAACGCTCCAACTCGTAGCCGGAGGCGTCGTCATAGATCAGCGTGGTGTTTTTCAAATCCACCTGGGTGCGGTCGTAGTCGTCGTTGTGGCCGAATTCATAACCGGTGCCCACCACCTCCATGCCCAGATCCTCATAGGCGCCGATCACATGCCGGGGACGCAATCCGCCGACATACAGCATCACCCGTTTGCCCTCCAGACGGGGCCGGAAACGGTTGGTGATGGCATCGGCCATGGGTTGATATTTGGCGATCACCGCTTCCGCGCCGGCCTTGATGCGGTCATCGAAGCGGGCGGCGATGCGGCGCAACGAGTCGGCGATCCTGGAAGGCCCGAAAAAGTTGTACTCCAGCCAGGGAATGCCATATTTGGTCTCCATGTGACGGCTGATGTAGTTCATGGAGCGGTAACAATGCACCAGATTCAGCCGCACCTTGGGAGTCCGTTCCAGTTCGGCGAGGGTGCCATCCCCGGACCACTGGGCGACCACCTGCAATCCCATCTCCTCCAGCAGGATGCGGGAAGACCAGGCATCTCCGCCGATGTTGTAGTCCCCGATGATGGCCACGTCGTAAGGACCGGCTTGAATGCCGTCATCGGCCTTGGGACGGTCGAGAATGTAATCCCGGATGGTGTCGTTGGCGATGTGGTGGCCCAAAGACTGGGAGACCCCGCGAAAGCCTTCGCAGCGCACCGGCACGATGGGTTTGTTCAGGTCCGCGCTTTTTTTCTTGGCCACGGCTTCGATATCGTCGCCGATCAGACCCACCGGGCATTCGGACTGCACGGAAATTCCCTTGTTGAGGGGAAACAAGGCGTTGGCCTCTTCCAGCAGCTTGGCGAGCTTCTTGTCGCCGCCGAAGACGATATCCTTCTCCTGGAAATCCGAGGTGAAATTCATGGTGCCGAACGCGTTGATCCCGGTCGTCCCCACATAATAGTTGCGTCGTCCCGCCCGGGAGTATTGACCACATCCCACCGGACCGTGGGAGATGTGGATCATGTCCTTGATCGGTCCCCAGACCACCCCCTTGGAACCGGCGTAGGCGCAACCGCGAATGGTCATCACGCCGGGCAGGGATTTGCGGTTGGCGGTGATGCCGCAACCGCCTTCCAGGGTTTCTCCGTCCAGCACCGCCAGATGTTTGGCCCGGTCTTCGGCGGCCTCCGGGGGATAGGCCGCCAGCACCTCCTGAATCAATTTTTCCGCTTCGTCACGTGTCAACATGGCCCGTCTCCTTACGCCACAGCCTGAACGATGGGAATGGTTTTTTCTTCCGCCGCCGTGCGTCCGATGATGGAGGTGTCCTCCTCATCCAGAATGCCGAACTCCATGAGCAGCGCTTCCAGTTCATCCATGGTGAGGGGGGTGGGGATCACCATTTTCTTGTTGTTGACGATCTTGCTGGCCAACTGGCGGTATTCATCGGCCTGGGGGCTGGTGGGATCGTATTCGATCACCGTCATGCGGCGGATTTCCGCCCGTTGCACCACATTGTGCCGGGGAACGAAATGGATCATCTGGGTGCCGAGACGTTCCGCCAGGGCCTCGATGAGATCCGCTTCCCGGTCGGTGTTGCGGGAGTTGCAGATCAGACCCGCCAGACGCACCTTGCCGGAGTTGGCATACTTGACGATCCCCTTGGCGATGTTGTTGGCCGCGTACATGGCCATCATCTCGCCGGAGACCACGATATAAATCTCCTGGGCCTTGTTCTCCCGGATCGGCATGGCGAAACCGCCGCACACCACATCCCCGAGCACGTCGTAGAACACAAAATCCAGATCCTCTTCGTAGGCCCCTTCTTCTTCCAGGAAGTTGATGGCCGTGATCACCCCCCGACCCGCGCATCCCACACCCGGCTCCGGACCCCCGGATTCCACGCAGCGAATGCCGCCATATCCGGCCTTGAGCACGTCGGACAGCTCCAGATCCTCCACGCTGCCGGCTTCCGAAGCCAACTGCATGATGGTGTTCTGGGCCTTGGCATGGAGAATCAGGCGGGTGGAGTCGGCCTTGGGGTCACAACCGACGATCATCACCTTTTGTTGCGCTTCGGCCAGTGCGGCGACCAGATTCTGGGTGGTGGTGGATTTGCCGATGCCGCCCTTGCCGTAAATGGCGCATTGCCGTATTGCCATGTTGGGATACTCCTTGGTCTGGAATGAGAAAAGAAACGGTGTGACTGCCTCGATTTCCATAAGGGCATTTCCCGCGCCAAATCTGTTATTGGAGTATAATTATATGATAGTGAATCATTAAATTGACTTTCGCCACGCCTGGAATCAGGTCTGGAATACGACATGAAGCGTCTGAATGTCCGTTTGTCTACAAAATCACAAGAGGGATTGAGCTTTGGAAGGAATTGTCGATAGACTCCGGGATCGAAGAAATCAATCGTTTTGGGTGCCTTTGGCCCGCAAGGGAGTGAGCATGCCGCAGCGTGTGGATGTGGGGGAGTCCTGGCCGCCTCCCAGAGAGTCGTGGACCCGGTTCAACCGGTGCAACATCCCCTCGTCGGTGTTGGCCAGTTTGGATTTTCAGTTGCGGCCCGAACGGGTGGAACTGGATGGGGTGGCCATCATCCACAAGGATTTGTTCTGGCGGCTGGAGCGTCTCTCCGACCCGAAGGATCGGGCTGTGCAGTTCATGGATTACCTGGCGGTTTATTTCTCCCTGGCCTCGCCGGAGAGCGCGGGCTTCAACGCCCAATCCCGCATCCGTCGCAACAAGGCGGATTATTTGAGTGTGTTGCGCGGCTGGCTGTTCGATCCGGATGGTCGGGAAGGGGCGGTGTTGAAAGGCTGGGTGGCGTCGCGCTTCGGGTTGCTGCCCCGTTATTTCGGCGGTCGCATCCTGCCGGAGAGCGATGATTATCAAAGATTCCTAAGGCAACAAAGCGCGGGGGTCTACAACACCAACAATCTGGAAGGGCAGTTGGATCTGCTGTATACCTATTGTCAATACGAGTGGGTCCGGCAACAGCCCCAACAGCAACACGTCACCTTGTTTCGCGGGGTGAACCGGTTGGCGGAACACGATCTGATCGCCAGACTGGGGCGACGGCTGTGCGTGGTGCTGCTCAATAATTTGAGTTCGTTCACCATCAACCGGGAACGGGCGGACGAATTCGGGGATCAAATTCTGGAAACGGATGTTCCGATACCCAAGATCCTGTTTTTCAACGCTCTGTTGCCCGGTGTGCTCAAAGGGGAAGAGGAGTATCTGGTGATCGGAGGGTTGTACGAAGTCACCTTGTCCCGGTGATGCGCACATCCGGATCCGACCATCCCGCCTCGGGCATGACGGGCAGGGGCGCGGACTGGATCAAAGCCAAAGCCTGACGTATACACCCATCGACCACCTGGGGTTGCAGGGCGTTGAGCCATCGTTTCGGGATCGCCTCCACCCCGTGATGGGCCCCGGCCAGCATGCCGGCAATGGCCCCGGTGGTGTCGGCGTCGCCACCCAGATTGACCACGTTGGTGACACACTCCTCGAAGCTGTCGGAGTCGAAAAATCCTTGAAATACCGCCCGCAGCGTGTCGGCGATGAAACCAGAGGGATGACTCATCTCCGGTCGCACCCGGAAACGGAAAACTGGCCAGACCGATACCAATTGTTGTACCGGTCCCGCCAGCATGTCGGAGACCTGGTTTCCGGTCAGGGCCATGCGTACCAGATGGGCCACGCACCCGGTTCCCGCCTCGGCCAGGGGATTGTGATGGGTCACCCGGCCTTGATGCAGACAGGCCAAGTCGAGATTTTCCTCTCTACCCCCATGACAGGCCAGAATCACCGGCAACACCCGCATGCACGAACCGTTGCCCGCGTCCTGCTCTCCCGGTGGCGAGCGGGGTTCCCCGGTGCGGCGAAAATGCAGAATGCCCCGGCGCACCGTGTTGCCGATATCCACCGGTTTGGCCCGCATCCAGGCGTCGAACGCCTGGGCCGCGTCCACCGGATCGATGCGGCGGTTGCGCAGAATCGCCTCGCCCAGTGCCAGACTCATGGTGGTGTCGTCGGTGACGTGACCGGGTTTGAGTCCCAGCCAGCCTCCGCCGATGATCTCCCGGTGCCGACCATGGTTGGCCTTGATTTCCCGTGGAGTCATGAACTCCACCGTGGCCCCCAGGGCGTCTCCCGCCGCCAACCCCAGATAAGCCCCCACCGCCCGTTTCTGCAACGGGCTCCAGCGGGGGGAGATCATCTCTCCGGCCCGAAACACCGGTCATAGTCCCGACAGGCGTCGCACGACGGCGCCTGACACAGGGAAATCTCCGCCGCCTCGCACAGTTGTTTGTAGAAGAATTTTTTCCATTTCATGTCATTCACATTGCGGCTCGCCAGGGGGGTGAACGCATGCTGGAGCAGGGAGGAGAGATCCTCCCGCGCCCACAACCCCAGATCCTGCCACAGATGATCCTCTCCCAGACACCCTTCCGCCACGATCCGCGCCATCCATTCGGCATCCGGATAACCCAGCACGCAGTGTGCGCGCAACAATTCGATCAGCGACTCCCGTTCCGGCGCGCGCTGCGGGTCTGGAGTCGTCCGCCCGTCCAGGAGCGGATTGGGCAGGGTGATCCCGGGAAAATGGTAGCGCATCAACGCCGCGAACGCCTGACTTCCCAGACCGAGATGACCCGGCAACGCCGTATCTCCATTCAACCAGGAACTGATGATGCGGGCCAGCCACACCCCAAGCGGGTTGTGTCGGGCCGCGTCCAGCAGCGTTGGATGGATGCCAAGCCTGCGGTGGTGAAAGGGTGGACGGGTTGAACGCCACACGGTGGACAGTTCCATGGTTTTTGCTCCATAGGCTGGCGTGATTTCAGGCTGGCAGTGGCTCCCTGGGGGGAATGCCGGTCAGGCTGCCCGGAGGATTCATGGCGGTTCCTTCGTCGTCGATGATGGCCCCTTCCACTGGACAGATTTCCACACATTGCGGCAGGTCACCGTATCCTTCGCAGCGGGTGCAGGATTTCTTGTCGATGCGGAATACCTCATTTTTGACCCGGATGGCCGCGTTGGGACAAATGGGCTCACAGGCCCAGCAGGCGATGCATTCGGCGGTGATGATCAAGGCGATCATGGTTCAGGCTCCTCGATTGGGTGTTGGTTTTCAGCCGCGTCCTTTCATGCCGGCTGCGGCCACTTTGGGGGTGGGGATGGTGTGTTTGTCCTGCAACAGGCGCGCGGTGTGCGACAACGCTTCCACCACAGGCCGATCCGCATGGCTGTTCACCGGCTCGATGCCCCGTTCCAGCAACTCCTGCCAGGGGACAAAGCCGATGCGGGCGCAGATCACGCCCTGACAGTCGTTCAGAAGATTCAAAACGGATTGCAGGGTGTGGTCCTTGTCCTCGCATTGATCATCACCCTGGCAATAACGGGGCACGAAACGTTCGCCCAGGTGTTCGATTTGCGCTCCCGTCACCCGGTAGATCCGAAAGAATTCCGCGTGCCCGAAATGGGTATCCACCCGTTCGCCGGATTGACTGGCCACGGCCAGCACCACCGGTGACGGGGGGCTGGCCACCGGATCGCGTCGGGTGGGGCGGTGAATGGGAATGACCCGACTGCCTTCCACCGGGGAGCGGTTCAGTTCCGCCTGACGATCCTGCTCCAGCAATCCCACCGCGTCGGCCCGACATTGCCGGCAATGGGTCATCAGTTTGGCCGCTCCGCCGCATTGCTCCCGCACCTGCTGCAATTGGGTCTCGTTCGGTCCGGGAATCCCCATGACACCGTAATAGGTGCCATGCTCCGGGGCGCTGATCAGGGGCATGACATTGTGACTGAACACCCCGGCCTCGCTCACCAGACGGTTGATTTCCGGGATCTGTCGATCGTTGACTCCGGGAATCAACACCGAGTTGATTTTCACCAATACCCCCCGGGCGAGCAGGGCGGACAGCCCCGCCAGTTGCTGTTCCAACAGAATGTGGGCGGCTTCCACCCCGCGTCGTCGTTTTTTGTTCCAGAAAATCCACGAATAGATGGCCGCTCCCACCTCGGGATCCAGGGCGTTGAGGGTGATGGTGACGTGCCGGATGCCGTGATCCAGGATCGCGTTCACCGATTCGGGCAGACACAGCCCATTGGTGGACAGGCACAAATGCCAATCGGGAAACGAGGAGCGCAACGGTTTGCAGGTGGCGAACACCCGTTCCCGGTTGGCCAGGGGATCGCCGGGTCCGGCAAAACCGATCACCCGCAGATGGGGCAAACGCTGTCTGGCCTCCCAGGCCCGTTTCACCGCCTGATCGGGATTCAGCACCCCGGAAACCACCCCGGGTCTGGATTCGTTGGAGCAGTCGAATTTCCGGTTGCAATAACGACACTGCATGTTGCACGCCGGGGCCACCGGCAGATGCATGCGGGCGTAGCGATGAGAGGCCCCTTCCGAATAACAGGGATGCTCCTCGATCCGCGCGTTGTTTGGCTGGATCGGGCGGCATCCAGACTCTTGGACCATGCTCATGCCGTGACTCCTTGATGGGGTTTTTGTGATCGTGCCATACGTACCGGGTCAGCAAGAGCTGTGCCTAGAGTAATCTATTGATATGAAATGGTTTGTTGATCACGATGCGCCGGCTTTGTGCGACAATGGGCGAACAATGGGCGAACCATTGTCCGAAACCGGACCAAGGGGGGGATGTGGTCGGATTCCGGACAATCGGTCATGATTGAATATCAAAATAAATCAATGAATTGTCTCTGGCATAACCATTGCGTTTTTCTCGTCGAACCCCCATCACGGAGAAGCCCATGAAAAACGCCGAGATCGCCAGACTGCTGGAAGAACCCGCCTGCCAGCATCACACCCCGGACAAGACCACCTGTGGCAAGCTCAAGCCCGGTGCCACAGCCGGAGGATGCAGTTTCGACGGCGCGCAGATCACCCTGTTTCCCATCAGCGACGCGGCCCATATCGTTCACGGTTCCATCGCCTGCGCGGGGAGTTCCTGGAATGGGCGGGGATCGTTGTCCAGCGGTCCGGAGTTGCATCGCTTGGGGTTGACCACCGATCTGTCCGAACAGGAGATCATCATGGGGCGGGGCGAAAAAAAGCTGTTGTTCGCCATCAAGACCACGGTGGAACGGTGGCATCCGCCTGCGGTATTCGTCTATCAGACCTGTATTCCCGCCCTGATCGGCGATGATCTGGAGGCGGTGTGTCGCGCGGCGGGCAATGCCTTTGGTTTGCCGGTGATTCCGGTGGACGCTGCCGGTTTTTATGGCACCAAGAATCTGGGCAACCGGATCGCCGGAGAGACCATCTTGAAATATGTGGTGGGCACCCGGGAGCCGGACCCGGTGCCGCCCAGGTCGGAGATGCGCATCCACGCCATCAATCTGGTCGGGGAGTTCAATATTGCCGGGGAGTTCTGGCATGTAGCCCCGTTGCTGGACGAACTGGGCATTCGGGTGTTGTGTACCCTGGCCGGGGATACCCGCTATCACGAGGTGCAGACCATGCACCGGGCCGAAGTCACCATGCTGGTCTGTTCCAAGGCGCTGATCAACGTGGCGCGCAAGCTCGAAGAGCAATACGGCATTCCCTGGTTCGAGGGGAGTTTTTACGGCATGCGCGATACCTCGGACGCCTTGCGGCGCATGGCCCGGCTGACCGGTGATGCCGACTTGCAACAGCGCACCGAAACCGTGATCCAGCGGGAAGAGGCGCGCCTGACTCAGGAACTGCTCCCCTGGCGTCAACGATTGCAGGGCAAGCGGGCGCTGCTGTACACCGGCGGGGTCAAGTCCTGGTCCGTGGTTTCCGCGTTGCAGGATCTGGGCATGACGGTGGTGGCGACCGGCGTGAAGAAGTCCACCCAGCAGGACCGGGAGCGCATTCAGGAGTTGATGGGGGAGGAGGCGGTGCTGATCGAGGAGGGCAATCCGCGCCTGATGTTGGATCTGTTTCGTCGGCAGCGGGCGGATGTGTTCATCGCCGGTGGGCGCAACATGTTTACCGCGTTGAAGGCCTGTCTGCCTTTTCTGGATATCAACCAGGAGCGGGAGCACGCCTACGCCGGTTACGCGGGCCTGCCGGAGCTGGCCCGACAACTGGACATCACCATGCACAGTCCGATCTGGGAGCGGGTGCGTCGACCGGCCCCCTGGGCGACCGCGACCGTGCCTGTCGCCACGGGAGAGACCCCATGACCACCCCTGTCCTCAAACGCAAAGCCCTGACCGTGCGCCCCTTGAAAACCAGTCAGACCGTCGGCGCGGTATTGGCCTTTCAGGGCATGGCCAACGCCATTCCGTTGTTGCATGGCTCCCAGGGGTGCAGCGCGTTCACCAAGGTCTTTTTTGTACGCCACTTCCGGGAGCCGATTCCGATTCAGACCACGGCTTTGGATCAGACCAGCACCATCATGGGGGCGGACGGCAACCTGATCGAGGCGATGGCCACTCTGGCCGCCAAGAGCGGGGCCGTCTTGATCGGGGTGGTGGCCACCGGACTGGTGTCCACCCAGGGATGTGATCTGCCACGGGTGATCCGGCATTTTCGGCAGGAGTATCCCCAATGGCGGGAGTTGCCCATCGTGCCGGTGGAGGCGCCGGATTTCACCGGATGCCAGGAGAGCGGTTACGGATTGGCGGTTCTGGCCATGGTGGAACATCTGATCACCCCGCGTCCCTGGAGGGCCGACGCCACGCTTCCCCGCGTCAACGTGCTGGCCGCCTCCAGCCTGACTCCGGGGGATCTGGAGGAGGTGCGGGATCTGTTGGCCGCGTTTGATCGGGAGGCGGTGTTTCTGCCCGATCTGTCCGACGCCCTGGATGGGCATCTGGCGGAAGGGGATTATCTCCCGGTTACCACGGGGGGTACCACGCTTGATTTTTTTAAAGAATTCCATCAATCCCAGGCTACCTTGGTGATTGGCCGCTCCTTGTTTCCGGCGGCGGAACGTCTGCAACAGCTTTGCCCCATGCCGGTGTTGCGGTTCGAGCATCTGATGGGGCTGGATGCCACCGACCGGCTGGTTTCCGCGTTGGCTAATTTGACCGGGGGCAAGGTGCCATCCCGTGTGGAGCGCTGGCGGCGGCAAATGCTGGACGCCATGCTGGATACCCATTTTCTGTTGGGGCAAAAACGGGTGGCCATGGCCGGGGAGCCGGATCTGGTGGCGGGATTTCATCAACTGTTCGCCGAAATGGGAAGCCACACCGTGGCCGCCGTGGTCCCGCATCGGTCATCGGGCCGCAACGTCGGGCCGGAGTTGACCGTGGTGGGGGATCTGGATGATCTGGAAAGAGTGGCCGTGGCGGAGAAAGCCGAACTGCTGGTGGGCAACTCCCAACTGGCGGAGACCGCCGCCCGGTTGCATCTGCCGCTGATGCGGGCCGGATTTCCCATCTTCGACCGTTTGGGCGGATTCCGCGAGGCGCGCATTGGTTATCGGGGCAGTCGCAATGCCCTGTTTGAGGCGGCCAACCGGCTGCTGGAGGGTGCCGCGCACGGGATTTCTCCTTACTTCAGCGGGTTGCGTTCCATTCCTGCGTCTCTTGGAGCGGTGAACGATGAGCAACGTCTGGCGTCGGTTGCGGGTTCATCATGGCCTGGAAGCCCCGGTCATGGGTGAACCCGCCGGAAAGGTGGCCTTTGCCAGCAGCGATCGGCAGCGGGTCGATGAGCATTTCGGCATGGCCACGGGTTTTGTGATCCACGAAGTGGCGTCGGACGGATATCGACTGGTGGAGGTGCTGCAATCCGTGGCGTCGGACAGCCACAGCGGTCGGATCGGGGAGCGCGTTCGCTTGCTGGCAGGGTGTCGTCTGTTGTTTTGCGTGGCGATCGGCGAGGCCGCCAAACAGCAGTTGGCCACGGCGGGCATCACCGCCATGGTGGTGGAGTCGGGGGAATCGATTGCCACGCTGCTGGACAGACTGCAAGCGCATTCGGCCTCCCATGGGGAGAGTCTGACCCCTTTCAAGAAACCGCTCTCTTCCCAGGAGGCGGAGGATAAATTTTTGGCCATGCTGGCCAATGGTTGGGATGAATAACCTTAAACAAACCAGAACGGAGCCGGATCATGCAAGAGCAAGAGACCACCCAGTGGCAGGATGAAGCGTTGTTGTCCACCGATTTTTTCCAGGAGATGCGGCGTCAATTGCTCTCCCATGGTGGCGTTCGCGAGGGCATCTCGATGCACAAGATGCTGGAACCTTTTCTGGTGACTCCGGAAATGCGCCAATCGATTCCCATCGTCGGGGATCCCTCGCCTGCCACGTTGGGGCGGTTGCGCTGTTTTTACAACGCCATCGCGGTCCTCATCGAAAAAGAGTGCGGTCTCATGGCCCGGCCTTTGTTGGAGATGAACCCGGAAGGATTCGGCACTTTGCTGATCGTGGTGGGAAAACTGGTGGCTGTGGATCGGGTGTTGCGGGATGTGCATCGTTTCGGTTTCGCCGACCTGTCCCGCATGAAACACGAGGCGGACAAGTTGCTGGCCGTGGCGTTGCAGCGGATCGGGGAACATGGGGTCGTGGCTGGATTGTGAGCGTGATGACCCTATCCTGACCGCATCGCGACCGGAAGTGTGCGGATGAACACCCATGGCGAGCGTCGCGCGCCCGCAGCCCAAGGAGACGAGGATGACCGGAACGTTTGTCACCAGTTTGACCCGTGGCGGCACCCCCTGGATGCCCACCTTCATTACCCTGCTGGATGGAAAACGCTGTATCGGTTGTGGCCGATGTTTCAAGGTGTGTCCCCGTGAGGTGTTCGACCTGGTGGACCGGGATTCGGTGGCCGGTCTGAGCGGGTCGGAAGAGGAGGAGGATTGGCAGGATGACGGTTTCGACGATGATCCCCACATGGTGATGATCATCCACAACGCCGACGATTGCATTGGCTGCGCCGCCTGTTCCAAGGTGTGTCCCAAGCGGTGTCATACCCATGCCCCTTTGTCCAGGAACGGGTGATCCTTTCCGCAGGAGTCCGCCATGCCGCATCAACGACTGCCATCGGTGATCATCGACGATACCACCCTGCGGGATGGCGAGCAGAGCGCCGGCGTCTCCTTTACCCTGGAAGAGCGGTTGGCCATTGCCACCTGTCTGGATGCCATGGGGGTGCCGGAGCTGGAAATCGGCATCCCCGCCATGGGGCGCGAAGAGCAGGAGGAGATCCGCGCCGTGGTGCAACTGGGTTTGCGGGCGCGTCTGCTGGTCTGGTGCCGGATGCGCAGCGAAGAGATTCGGGCCTGCCGCCATTTGGGGGTGGGGTTGGTGGATCTTTCCATTCCGGTATCCGACCAGCAGATCCAACACAAGCTGAAAAAAGACCGGGCCTGGGTGTTGTCCCAGGTGCGACGGTGCGTGACCGAGGCGGTGGCAGATGGCTTGGCGGTGTGCGTGGGGGGGGAGGACGCTTCCCGGGGGGATCCGGATTTTTTGCTTCAGGTGATGGAGGTGGCTCAACAGGCCGGGGCGGAGCGGTTCCGGTTTGCCGACACGTTGGGCATCTTGGAGCCGTTCGGCCTGTATGAGCGGATGTCGCGGTTGCGTCGCGCCTCGGATCTGGATCTGGAGATGCACGCCCACAACGATCTGGGTCTGGCCACCGCCAACACCCTGGCCGCGATCCGGGCTGGAGTCACCCATGTCAACACCACGGTCAACGGCCTGGGAGAGCGGGCCGGCAACGCCCCTTTGGAAGAGGTGGTCGCGGCCCTGACCCGTTTTTCCGGCCAGCGGACCGGCATCGATCTGACGCAATTTCCCAAGGTTTCCAAGTTGGTGGAACAGGCGTCGGGCATGACCCTTTCGCCTCAGAAAAGTGTGGTGGGCGAGCGGGTTTTTTCCCACGAGGCGGGCATTCACGTGGATGGACTGCTCAAGGATCCCCTCAACTATCAGGGCATCGACCCCCACGCGGTGGGTCGGGAACATCGTCTGGTACTGGGCAAACATTCGGGACGACACGGCATTCGCTGGGTTTACGCCAGCCTGGGCATCGACATCACGGCGCAGGAGGTGGATACCCTCCAATTGCAACTGCGCCACTTCGCCCGACGCCACAAACGGGTGCCCCGTTCCGAGGACTTGTTGAAACTCTATGATACGGTTGCGTGTCGGAGTGCGTGCCTGGGTTGAGCCTCGATCAATCGGGCAAAAGGAGGTCTCCGAGGTGTTTCATGGTTGAATTCCCGTCAAAAGACTCATTACAATGGAAGCCATGAAGATTACCTGCGACCCGGCAAAACGGGAAAAGACCCTCGTTGAACGAGGACTGGATTTTCTTCGCGCTCCAGAAATCTTTGTTGGTGAGCAGTATACACGTCTTGATGAACGCAGGGATTACGGAGAGCAACGTTTTGTTACGATAGGCGTTTTGGATGGACGGATGGTGGTTCTTGTTTGGACTCCACGGGAGCATGCCCGACATGTCATCTCACTAAGGAAGGCCAATGAACGCGAACAAACGAGATATCGAGTCTATCTGGATTGACCCTGATGATGCTCCGGAACTGACGGATGAGTGGTTCGAGCAAGCCGACCTTTATAAAGGCGGGAATCTGGTTCGTCGTGGCCGTCCCACAGACAGCCCTTCATCGATCGTTCAACTGGATTCCGACGTGCTTGCTGCCTTTCGTGCATCCGGGCAGGGATGGCAGGTCCGCATGAACAGCGTCTTGCGGGACTGGCTCAAGGCGCATTCGCCAGCGTAATACACTTTGGATACAGAGGTTTCATTCACAGATTGAGCCCGTAAACTGCTGAAAATCTTGGCCACACGGCCTTGATTTGATTTTCGGTCATTCCTGAATGTTTTCATGGTTTAATGATTAATGTTTTGTAGTGATGGACAATTCACTTTTGAGAAGGTCCGCGACACGCTCGTACAGCTCGTTCGCTTGGGTCAGGTCTCCGGCTTGGAGATAAGCGAGAATCATATTAGACGCGCCATTGGCGTGCTGCTTTCTCAGTGGGGCTTCGTCGGGATGGTCTGCGGCCAGTTTGGACAGGGAGTCGTACAGTTCACGTGCCTGGGTCAGATCTCCAGCTTGGCCGTAAGCGAGAATCAAATTGACGGCGCCTTTCGCTTGTTCCTCCCGTAGCGTAGCCTTGTCGGAATGGTCTGCGGCCAGTTTGGATAGGGCGTCGTACAGTTCCCGCGCCTGGGTCAGATCTCCAGCTTGGCCGTAAGCTAGAATCAAATTGACCGTGCCTTTGGCATGCCACTCCCACAGGGTGGTCTCGTGGGGATGGGTGGTGGTCAGTTTGGACAAGGAGTCGTATACTTCACGCGCTTGGATTAGATCTCCGGCTTGGCCATAAGTGTGAATCAAATTGACCGCGCCCTTGGCCTGTTGCTCTTGCAGCGTGGCCTCGTTGGAATGATCGGCGGCCAGTTTGGACAGTGAGTCGTACAGTTTCTGCGCCTGGGACAGATCTCCGGCTTGGCTATAATAGTGAATCAAATTGAATGCGCTCTTGGCGTGCAACTCCCGTAGCGTAGCCTCGGCGGGATGGACGGAGGCCAATTCTGGCAGTGAGTCGTATAATTTATGCGCCTTGGTCAAATCTTTGGTTTTTCCATAAGCGAGAATCAAATTGAATGCGCCTTTGGCTTGCAACTCCTGTAGTATAACCTCGTCGGAATGGTCTGCGGCCAGTTTGGACAGTGCGTCGTACAATTCCCGCGCCCGGATCGGATCTCCGGCTTGGCTATAAGCGCGAATCAAATTGACCGCGCTACTGGCGTGCAACTCCCGCAGAGTAGCTTCGCCAGGATGTGCGACGGCCAGGGCGGCGAGTCGATCCAGCAGTTTCTTGGCCTCCTGGATATGAACCCCGGCAAAGTAGATAACATTGATCACTGTACGTGCCCAGAACTTTCGGATCCAAATAGAATGATCCTCCGGCAAGGCCATGAGCGGCCACAAGGCTGGGTGGTCCGGATAGTCCTGGGCGCAGCGCGACAGGGTTTCAAAAGTCTCGATTGGGTTGATTTTCCAGGAAGTGGTGAGAAGTTTGGCGCGCAGGTCGCATTTTCTTTTATCCAGTCGGGGATTGGCCTGGGTTGGCTGCAACTCTTGCAGAACAAAAAGTTCGCCGATCAGGTCAGGTTCCAGGGGAAAAAGACGCGACTGCTCAGCATTCATGGCGTGACCAGTCAGATGCAAGGAGCGTTCGCTCCAAGGCGGATTCTGGATGTTCACGGCCTGTTCCAGTTGGGTCAGGAGTGTCTCCGGCAAGTCCTCCCGAAGCGTATCAATCCCGCCGCACAGGGTTGCCACGATCAACAGAGGCAGATCCGAATCTAGATTTACACACCCTTCTTGCCAGCGGCTTTTTTCGCGATCCAGGATGTCCGAGATCAATTGATCTTTGCTCCAGGTAAGCGCCGCCGCAGTTGAACCATGTTGCAGGGCTTCGGCCAGGAACAGGGCATACAGGGGACGTCCGCCCACATCCAATCTCTCCAGGATCGTGAGCCATTCCTTTTTGGGCGGACGTTTGCTGCTTGGCCATTGGTTCACCACTTCAACCAGTTGTTCCATGGAGAGTGGCGCCAACTTTAGCGCCTCTTGTCGGTGTTGGCTGCTCGCAATGACACTCCTGCTGTAGCTATCCTCTCCCAGAAATTGTTTGAACCAGTCGGTTTCTTCCTCTTCCTCTTTGAGTTTGCGTTTGAGTTCGCGTTCTAGCAGCAACAACCGCACTTTGGAACCCGTATGCTGCCGGGTGGCTAGGCTGCGCACCAGTTCACCTACTTCTTGGGGCTTGCCAAGGACGTAATCCGCAATCAGAAGGACCGGTTTGTTCGGCCAATCCTGCGGTGGTGTTTTCAGGAATTGAATATTCTGATCCCATGTCCGCTGGCGACCCAGAAAACCCGCTTCCCATCCCTGTTTTTGGTACTCCAAAGCGGTTTCGAGCGCCAGACGGCTCTTGCCCAGGCCACCCGCGCCCACGGCCAGCCACCACTTGAATGGCTCTGGACCTTCCAGGAACTCTTGCAATTGCTTCTGTTCTTTTTCCCTGCCGATCATCCGCGTCTTTTGGGAGGTGTAACGGAATCGGGTGATATCCTTGGAGACGTCCTGGGTCACACCCGGAGGCAGCAACTGCAACTCCAGGCGCAGAGGAGGTGTGGCACTTGCCAGATAGTTATTCTGCACGCCAATGATGTTCGAGTGTCGCGCAAACCCGACTTTGATCTCGATTTGTTCTGCCATGGCCGTGCTTTCAGTTGTGGTTGTGCTGAGAGCCGATGATCGTGCTGTGATTGGCTGTGACTACATGAATAGTATTTCCTCCGTACGTCCCGCCATGATTCTTCATCAGTTCGCTCAAGGCGGAGGCCAATTTCATAATCTCGGCATCGCGATCCAGCCCGCTGGCAGCGATTTCTTCTTGCAAGGTCAGTTTACGGCCATCGGAAGCAGGGTTTTGTTCAACCCCTTGCAAGGCGGTGACCACGGCGTGTTGCTCACCGAACAATTGTTTGATCTTGCCTTTCAAAGCATCATAGGCATCCGAAACCATCTGTCCTCCGACCTTTCCGGCAATGGCGGGGATTGCGGTTATAATAGCAGTGGAAATCGGATCCATGTTATAGCCCCTTTCGGTGTTGATAAGGATATTGGAGTGCATTTGACCATATTACCACCAATGTATTGGGTTGGCCAATAAAAAATAGATGGCAGGTCCATGTCCTTCGGGATGCGGGGCGAGAGGCGGATTATCGGCAGTGAAGTTCAATCATGCCAGCCACACGGCATCAAAAGGTCTCGGTCTCGATGCCGAAGATCTTGATGCGATAGGCGATCTGGCGGGGGGTCAGGCCCAGCAGGCGGGCGGCTTTGGCCTTGACCCAGCCGGTCTTGCGCAATGCCTGGATCACCCGTTCCTTTTCCCCTTCCCCCATCTCCTCTTCCCCTTCGGTTTCCGGCAGGCGGAACGCCGGTGCGCTGATCACCGAAGCGGGTTTGATCTCTCCCAGCGCCGTGGCGAAAACGATGCTGTCCGGCAGCAAAATGTTGCCTTCGCTCATCACCGCCGCCCGTTCCAGGCAGTTTTCCAGCTCACGCACATTGCCCGGCCAGTCGTGTTGCAACAGCAGGCGCATGGTGGCGTCCGTGATCACCAGGCGTCGTCCCTGCCGTTTGGCGATGCGGGCCAATAAAAAACGGGAGATTTCCGGGATGTCCTCCTTGCGGGAACTCAAGGAGGGCAGGGTGATGGTCATGACATTCAACCGGTAATACAGATCCTGGCGGAACAATCCCCGCTGCACCGCCTCTTCCAGATTGCGATTGGTGGCCGCGATGATGCGCACATCCACCCGCAGGGTCTGCTCGCCGCCCACCCGCTCGAACTCCCCTTCTTGCAACACTCGCAACAGCTTGGCCTGAAACGTGGGGGAGATTTCTCCCAACTCGTCCAGAAACAAAGTACCCCCGTGGGCCAGTTCAAAACGACCGCGCCGGATTCCCACCGCGCCGGTAAAAGCCCCTTTTTCGTGACCGAACAGTTCCGATTCCAACACGTTGTCCGGCAGGGCGGCGCAGTTGAGCTTGATAAAGGGCAGCTTGGCCCGGGGCGAGTTGAAATGAATGGCATGGGCGATCAACTCCTTGCCGGTGCCCGACTCCCCGCGCAGCAATACCGTGGTGTTCCATTTGGAGACCATGCGCACCTGATCGAACACCTGACGCATGGAGGCCGAACGTCCGATCACGTTGTCGAACCCGTAACGGTTGCGCACCTCCATGAGCAGCCGATCCCGGTGTTCGGCGAGATTGCGTTTTTCCTCTTCCACCTTGCGGGCCAGCAGGATGCTTTGCACCAATAAATGGCTGACCATCTCCAGAAACCAGGCATGGTGCATCAATTTTTCCGCAGCCATCAACTTCGGCTGCACCGCCAGCACCCCGACCAGCTCCTGCTCGCCGATGCGGATGGGGACGCCGATGAACGGCAGATGACGCTCCAGCAAGCCACATTTGTTCAAGAAACGGGGTTCGTCCCCGGCGCGGGGAACCAGAATGGTGCGTCCGGCGGCCAGCACCGTTCCCAAAACCCCCTCCCCGGAGCGGTAACACACATCGCACATGGATTTGGTGCCCATGGGTGCCATGGCGTTGATGACCAAAGAGCCGGAGGAGAGTTCCACCAGGGTGATGGTGGCGATTTCCATGTCGGCGTAACGATGCAATGCCTCGGCCACGCTTTGCATGGTGCGTCTGGGGTCGGCGGACAACTGCAATGCCTGACCCACGTGAAACAGGGCGCGCAGATAGGTGGTCGTGACCGATTTTTCCGAAAAGATGACATCTTCGGTAAAAGGTTCCAGAATCTCCATATAAAACGCCCTCCATGATCAAGCGTGATTCCTGATGCGGTCTGGAACGTCAAGTCAATCCTCTGCTCTCCAAAAACGCGATGATCTGTTCCACGCCTTCTCCGGTTTTCATATTGGTGAAGACAAAAGGACGCTCCCCGCGCATGCGTCGGGCATCCCGGTCCATCACCTCCAAAGAGGCGTTGACCAGAGGGGCCAGATCGATCTTGTTGATCACCAGCAGATCCGAACGGGTGATGCCCGGCCCGCCCTTGCGGGGGATTTTGTCTCCGGCGGCCACATCGATCACATACAAGGTCAGATCCGCCAACTCGGGACTGAAGGTGGCGGCCAGATTGTCTCCTCCGGACTCCACCAGCACCACCTGCAAATCCGGAAAACGCCGGATCAGACGGTCAACCGCCTCCAGATTGATCGAGGCATCCTCCCGGATGGCGGTATGGGGACAGCCGCCGGTCTCCACCCCCAGAATCCGTTCCGGGGGCAGGGCCTGATGCCGGACCAGAAATTGGGCATCTTCGGCGGTATAGATGTCGTTGGTGACCACCCCCAGGCTCAAGCGTTGCCGCAACCGTTGACACAAGGCCAGGGTCAACGCGGTTTTGCCGGATCCCACGGGTCCACCGATGCCGATGCGCCATACCGGATCTTTCATGATTTTTTCCATTCTCCCGCGTCATGCGACCATTTCAGGAACGAAATTCTCTGAGGAACAAAACGTTGAGGAACGACATGGCTTCAAGAGCGAAACAGGCGGCAATACTGGGTTTCGTGACCGCTGGAAGCCAGCGCCACTCCCGGGGCGTAGCCGTTCCAGAGGGGTTCTTCCAAAATGATGGCGGCCCGGGCCAGATCAGGAATCAATCCTCCCAGACGCCACAACAGCCTCTGTCCGGCGGTCTGACCCAAAGGCACCAGCTTGATGGCCGCCATCACCTGATTTTCGCTCCAGCTCCACAGATAGCCCCCCACCGACGCGCTTTCATCGATCTGCCAGCGGCTCGCCAACAAGGCCCACACCGCCGGAAACGAGAGGGACTCCTCATCCGCGACAAAATCCTCCTCTCCCAACGCCAACGCCAGACGAAACAACGAATATCCCATCTGCACGGTTTCGGCCCGCAGCTCTCCGGTCTCCCGGCTGGCGATGAACCAGTCGTTCAACTCCCGAAAGCGGTCCGTGTCGCAGCCGTTCGCCGCCCGTTGCAAGGCGGCCAGCATGGGCGCCTCGAAACCGGCCAGCGGGTGGCGCAGAATCCCTTCCACCCAGGCCAACGCCGTGGCTTCGTCCCGGATCCAGCCCTGTTCCACGGCCCACTCCATCCCCTGGGAGTAGGTGTAGGCCCCCACGGGCAAGGCGGGGCTGGCCAGTTGCATCAGTCGGATCAGAGGCGTGTTCACGCGAACTCGTGGATGTGTTGTCCAGGGGCATGGCGATCGGATGTGCCGGAATCGTGGCCATGTCCATGGCTGTGTCCGTGTCCATAGGCTCCGCGTTCCGGCTCGAAAGAGGCCTGCACCCGGCTCACCCGACACCCCAGCCCCTCCAGCATGCCCATCAGGATGGGGTCTTCCGGCAGCCGGATACAATCCGGACCGATTTCCACCGACCCATGCCGGTTGCCCAGATGATAGGCCGCCCGGGTCAAGGCCAGCCCATGGTCGGCCCGCACCTCCAGCAGCGGTTCTGGCGCCGCGACCACCCGCAGAATGCGGCCATCGTCACTCGACAACAGATCCCCATGGCTCAAGGTGGTGCCATGGGGCAGTCGCAACGCCAATACCTCCCCGTCGGGCAGATGGGTGTGCAGACGGCTGTGACACCGTTGCCCCCAGGTCAAAGGCAGGGCAAGATCCGTGGAAGCGTTTTCGGGCGCGAAGGCGCGAATCGTGATCATGGGCTGTGTCCGCCATGGTTTCGTTAGAGTAACGGGTGAAACGCGTCAGAACAGAAAATAACGTTGCGCCATCGGCAGTTGAGCCAGGGGGGCGCAGGTGAGAATCTCGCCATCGGCCCGCACCCGATAGGTCTCTGGATCCACCTCCATGCGCGGGGTCAGACCGTTGTGGATCATGTCGGTTTTTTTCACGCTGCGGCACCCTTGCACCGCCACCAGGGATTTCTTCAATCCCAGTTCCTGAAGCGCCGGGTTGTCCAAGGCGGCACCGGAGACGAACGTCACGGCGCACCGCACCGCCGCTCCCATCGCTCCGAACATGGGACGGAAATAGACCGGCTGGGGCGTGGGAATCGAGGCGTTGGGATCTCCCATGACGGCGGCGGCGATCATGCCGCCTTTGAGGATCAGGGTGGGTTTGACCCCGAAGAAGGCCGGTTTCCACAACACCAGATCCGCCAGTTTGCCCACGCTCACCGATCCCACCCAATGGCCGATGCCATGGGCCAGGGCCGGATTGATGGTGTATTTGGCCACATAACGCTTGGCCCGGAAATTGTCGTTGCCCGCCTGACGATCCTCGGGCAGGGCGCCCCGTTGCACCTTCATCTTGTGGGCGGTCTGCCAGGTGCGCAGAATCACCTCACCCACCCGACCCATGGCCTGGGAGTCGGACGAGAGCATGGAAATGGCCCCCAGATCGTGCAGAATGTCTTCGGCGGCGATGGTTTCCCGCCGGATGCGGGATTCGGCGAAGGCCACATCCTCGGCGATGGCCGCATCCAGATGGTGACACACCATGAGCATGTCCAGATGCTCATCCACGGTGTTCACGGTATAAGGCCGGGTGGGGTTGGTGGAGGAGGGCAGGACGTGGGACTCCCCCACGGCCCGCAGGATGTCCGGCGCGTGGCCACCTCCGGCGCCTTCGGTGTGAAAGGTATGGATGGTCCGCCCCTTGAACGCCGCCAGGGTGGTTTCCACGAATCCCGATTCGTTGAGGGTGTCGGTGTGGATGGCCACCTGCACATCCATTTCGTCGGCCACGGTCAGGCAACAGTCGATGGCCGCCGGCGTGGTGCCCCAATCCTCGTGCAGTTTCAGCCCCATGGCACCGGCGCGCACCTGTTCCCGCAGCCCTTCCGGCAGACTGGCGTTGCCCTTGCCCAAAAAGCCCAGATTCATCGGGAACGCCTCGGCGGCTTCCAGCATGCGGTGGATATGCCAAGGCCCCGGCGTGCAGGTGGTGGCGCAGGTGCCCGCCGCCGGACCGGTGCCCCCTCCCAGCATGGTGGTGACGCCGCTGTAAAGCGCCTCTTCCACCTGCTGGGGACAGATGAAGTGGATATGACTGTCGATGCCCCCGGCGGTGACGATCAACCCCTCTCCGGCGATGATCTCCGTGGCCGGACCGATCACCACCGTCACGCCGGGTTGAATGTCCGGATTGCCCGCCTTGCCGATGCCGGCGATGCGCCCCTGACGCAAGCCGATATCCGCCTTGACGATGCCCCAGTGGTCCAGGATCAAGGCGTTGGTGATCACCGTATCCATCACCGCCTCGGACAGCCGTTGGGATTGCCCCATGCCATCCCGGATCACCTTGCCGCCGCCGAATTTCACCTCCTCGCCGGGAATGGTGAAATCCGACTCCACCTCGATCCACAGCTCCGTATCCGCCAGCCGGATCCGGTCGCCGGTGGTGGGACCGTACATCTCCGCGTAAGCCTGTCGGGAAATCGTGGCCATTTTACAAGGCTCCCATCACCTGAGCGTTGAAACCATACACCCGCCGTTCTCCCGCCAGGGCCACCAAAGGCACGGTGCGTTTTTGCCCCGGCTCGAAGCGCACGGCGGTGCCGGCGGGAATGTCGAGGCGGAATCCCCGACTGGCCGTCCGGTTGAAATCCAATGCGGCGTTGACTTCAAAAAAATGAAAATGCGATCCCACCTGAATGGGCCGATCCCCCCGGTTGGCCACCACCAGGGTGCGTTTTTCCCGGTCCGTGTTCAGTTCGATGGTGCCGGGGCGGATATCCAGTTCTCCAGGAATCATTGGGGCGGCCTCTTTTTGATAAGATGGTTATGGCAAGTGGAATCAGGAACACTCACACGATGGGGTGATGCACCGTGACCAGCTTGGTGCCATCCGGAAAGGTGGCTTCCACCTGAATTTCCGGGATCATCTCCGCCACCCCGTCCATCACCTCGGCGCGGGAAAGCAGGGTGGTGCCGTAGCCCATCAAATCCGCCACGGTGCGCCCATCCCGCGCCCCTTCCAGAATCGCCGCGCTGATGTAGGCCACCGCTTCCGGATGGTTGAGCTTCAGGCCACGGTTCTTGCGGCGTTCCGCCAGCAGACCCGCTGTGAAAATGAGCAGTTTGTCGCGTTCGCGAGGGGTCAGGTCCATGGTCTCTCCTTACGTTAATTCGATTTACGTATTCCAGATTCGCGGCAAAACCCCGGTTCGCCCCGCCACCAGGGGGCGCAAAGCCTGCCAGAGCGCACGCAACCAGTGGCGCAAGGTTTCGCTGTCGTGACCCAGGGCGCGGGCCAGCAGCATCCGGGGCAGACGGGTCACCCCGGTGCGCAGGCCATCGGCAACCGGGATCCGACGACACACCTCAAGCCATTCGGGGTCGATCTCCACCCCGGCCACCATCAGGGTGCCGGTCACGCCGTGCCCTCCCAAACCGGCATCGGCCATCATCCAGGGGGATCCGCCGATGATCGCCCCCTGTTCCCGCCAGAGGGTGCCTTCCGGGGTGAGGACGCGGCTGTCCAGCGTCACCCGGCCCCGGTCGAACCGTTCCCCGCCGGCCCGGCGTCCCAGACACAGCATCTCCAGGCCCATGAAAAGCGCGCCGTTTTCCAAAGTCACCGTCATGCCCAGTCGGGCATCGCAGCCGTCGAACAGGATGTTCTCCTGAGGGAGCCACTCCAGAATCGCTCCTCTGGCCAATCGCGCCCGAAGCGTCTGGGAGGCGGATCCTGTCTCGCAGCGATACCACTTGCCCGCGCCGGGGGTGGTGAGCAACAGATGGCTGTCGGCTTCCAGGGTCAGATCCAGGGTCAGGGCGTCCCCGGAGACCAATCCACCCGGCGGATGCAGCAGCAACAGATGACACACCTCCCGGCCTTCGGGATACAGCGCCTTTTGCACCAGCAGCGGTCCGTGATGATCCCGTCGGGAAAGCACCGTACCGTTGTCCCGACGGCTCAAGGTCAGCGTCAGACCCGCCGACCAGCAGGGGGAAGGATCTTTACACCAGCCGGGGGAAGGATCTTCACACCGCGAGTCGTTGTCGCGCGCCATCGGCATCCATCTGGTCTCCTTTGCCCCGCAGGACCACCTCTCCCCGTTCCATCACCAGATAGTGATCCGCCAGGGAACGGGCGAAATCGTAGTATTGCTCCACCAGCAAAATGGCCATCTCCCCGCCGTCCGCCAAGGCGCGGATCACCTTCTCGATCTCCTTGATGATGGAGGGTTGAATCCCTTCGGTGGGTTCGTCCAGAATCAACAGGCGTGGTCTGGCCGCCAGGGCGCGACCGATGGCCAGTTGCTGTTGTTGTCCCCCCGAAAGATCTCCGCCCCGCCGTCGGCGCATCTCCCACAGCACCGGAAAGGTTTCGTAAATCTTCTGGGGAATCGGGGTGCTCGCCGGTCGGCTGGCCAGCCCCATGAGCAGGTTTTCCTCCACGGTCAGACGGGGAAAGATCTCCCTGCCCTGGGGCACATAGCCCATGCCTCCCCGCACCCGCAGATGGGAAGGGGCCGTGGTGATCTCTTGTCCTTGAAAATGGATCGTACCCGCGCGCACCGGCACCAGACCCATCAGGCAGCGCATCAGGGTGCTTTTGCCCACCCCGTTGCGTCCCAGCAGGGCGGTCACCTGACCCGGCGGCACCGTGAAGGTCAGATCCCGCAGGATGTGACTGCCGCCGTAAAACTGATTGAGATGGTCCACGGTGAGCATGATCAGCGTCCCAGATAGACTTCGATGACCCGAGGATGATTCTGCACCTCTTCCATGCGGCCTTCGGCCAGCACCGATCCTTCGTGCAGCACCGTGACCCGACTGGCCAGTTTGGCGACAAAGGCCATGTCGTGTTCCACCACCACCAGCGAATGGCGTCCCGCCAAAGAGGTGAAGAGTTCGGCGGTGTGTTCGGTCTCTGCGTCGGTCATGCCCGCCACCGGTTCGTCCAGCAGCAGCAGTCGGGGATCCTGGACCAGCAGCATGCCGATTTCCAGCCACTGTTTTTGTCCGTGGGAGAGCAGACCCGCCTGCACATGGGCCAGATGGGTCAGGCGGATGGTGCGCAACGCCTCGTCGATCCGGTCGCGGGTGAGGCCGTCCAGCCGGGCGCGCAGGCTGTGACGTACCCGTTTGTCGGTCTTGACCGCCAACTCCAGATTCTCGAACACGGTGTGACGCTCGAAAATGGTGGGTTTCTGGAATTTTCTGCCAATGCCGGCATGGACGATCTCCGGTTCGCTCATGCGGGTCAGGTCCAGGGTCTGGCCGAAAAAGACCGTGCCGGAGTCGGGTCGGGTTTTGCCGGTGATCACATCCATCATGGTGGTTTTGCCCGCGCCGTTGGGTCCGATGATGCAACGCAACTCCCCGGCGTCGATGGTGAGGGTGAGCTGGTTCAAGGCGCGGAAGCCGTCAAAGGAGACCGTCACCCCCTCCAGGTAGAGAATCACCTTATGGGAGATGTCCAGGGTGTCGGGCACCAGCAGATGACCCAGATTGGCGGAGCCGTAATCCTCGTCGTTGGGGCGGGTGGCGGGGGTGATGGCGGCAGGCGTCATGATGTTTTGTCTCCGTTCAGACGGGACCACAGGGAAACGACCCCTCCAGGCAGCCACAAGGTGACGGTCACGAACAGCAATCCCAGGAAAAAGAGCCAGTATTCGGGAAACGAGACGGTGAACCAGCTTTTGGACAGGTTGACGGCAAAAGCGCCGATGATCGGTCCGATCAGGGTGCCCCGTCCCCCCACGGCCACCCAGATGGCGATTTCGATGGAGTTGGCCGGGGACATCTCGCCGGGATTGATGATGCCCACCTGGGGCACATACAACGCACCCGCCACGGCGGTCATGAGGGCCGAAAGGGTCCAGGCGAACAGTTTGTACCACAGGGGCTGATAGCCGATGAACATCACCCGGGATTCGGCGTCGCGGATGGCGGTCAGCACCCGTCCGAATTTGCCGGTCACCAGATGGCGGCACAGCAGCAGGCAGGCGATCAGCATGGCGGCGGAAAGGGCGAACAGGGTGGCCCGCGTCTCCGGGGTGGTGATGGAGAATCCGAGGATGCGTTTGAAATCGGTAAAGCCGTTGTTGCCTCCGAATCCGGTTTCGTTGCGGAAGAAGAGCAGCATGAAGGCATAGGTGAGGGCCTGGGTGATGATGGAGAAATAGACCCCCTTGATGCGGGAACGAAAGGCGAAATAACCGAACACGAAAGCCAGAATGCCGGGCACCAGCAGCACCAGGGCCAAAGCCACCCCCAGATGATCGCTGCCGCTCCAGTACCAGGGGAGTTCCTTCCAGTTGAGAAAGACCATGAAATCCGGCAGTTCGGATTGATAGACCCCATCCGTGCCGATGGCGCGCATCAGGTACATGCCGAAGGCGTACCCTCCCAGGGCGAAAAACAGCCCATGTCCCAAAGACAGGATGCCCGCGAATCCCCAGATCAGGTCCATGGCCACGGCCACGATGGCGTAACACAGGATTTTCCCCCCCAAGGTGACGGCATACCCCGACACATGCAGCGGGTGGGAGGGAGCGGTGCCCAGATGCAAGGCGGGGATCACCACCACGGCCAGCAGGGCGAACAGGGCCAGGCCGGTCCAGCCCATGCGGGTCAGCAACGCGGGTCGGGGCGGCGGCGGAAGATCGGGGAGGACAATGGGCAGGGAAACGGGCCGGGAGTCGCTCATGGGGATTTCAATGCTCCGCCTGACGACCCTTGAGGACAAACAGTCCCTGGGGGCGTTTTTGAATGAAGACGATGATGAAGACCAGCATGAGAATCTTGGCGATCACCGCGCCCACCCAGCCTTCGAGCGCCTTGGCGGCGATCCCCAATCCCAAAGCCGCCCACACCGCTCCGGCCAGTTGTCCGACGCCACCCAGCACCACCACCAGGAAGGAGTCCACGATATAACCTTGTCCCATATCCGGTCCCACATTGGCGATCTGGGAGATGGCCACTCCGCCCAATCCGGCGATGCCCGCGCCCAGGCCGAAGGCCAGGGTATCCACCCGACTGGTGGGTACGCCCACGCAGCCGGCCATGGCCCGGTTCTGGGTGACCGCCCGCACGAACAGTCCCAGGCGGGTGCGGTTGAGCACACCCCAGGTCGCAGCCAGCACCAGCAGGGCCAAAACGGTGATGACGATCCGGTTCCAAGGCAGCACCACGCCGGGTATGGGCATCACCCCGCCGGACATCCACGATGGATTGGCCACCTCCACGTTCTGGGCGCCGAACAAAAGCCGCACCCCCTGGATCAACATCAAGGAGATGCCCCAGGTGGCCAGCAACGTTTCCAAAGGACGACCGTAGAGCCAGCGGATCACGGTGCGTTCCATCACCACCCCCACCAGTCCGGTGATGACGAAGGCGGCGGGAATGGCCGCCAGCAGGTAGGCGTCCAGCAGTTCCGGCAGATGGGCGCGAAACTGGGTTTGCACCGCGAAGGTGGTATAGGCGCCGATCATCAGCAGTTCGCCATGGGCCATGTTGAGAATGCCCATCACCCCGTAGGTGATGGCCAGCCCCAAGGCGGTGAGCAGCAGGATCGATCCCAGCGAAATTCCGGAAAACAGACTGGCGACCGCCTCCCCTATGGCCAGACGCCGACTGACCCGATCCAGGGAGGTTTTGGCCTCCTTGCGCACGTTGTCATTCGGTTCCTGGGTGTTTTGGAGCAGTCTGGTCAGGGTCACCTTGACCGTGGGGCTGGAGCTGTCGCCCAGGGCGCGCACGGCGGTCAGGCGTTGGGCGGGGTCGGGACTGTTCAGCCGGGACAGGGCCAATCCCAGGAAGAGATAGTCATGAATCTCCGGATCCTGTTCTTTTTCCATGGCCCGTTCCAGAACCGCCACCATCTCGGGAGTGGCGCGGTTTTGCAAGGCGACGGCGGCTGTCAGGCGCACCTCCCGTTTGGCGTCGAACAGTCGCAGCAGGGCCAGCGCCGCTTGAATCTCCCGGCGAATGCGGTTGTTGATGGAGACCATCTCCATGGCGGGCAAAGGTGGTGTGAGGGTGGTACCGGTGGACAGATCCACGGTGATCCCTTCGGAGTGGCGCAACAGGCGATCGTTGGCCACAGCCAGGGCATCTTCCGCCATGGCCTTGAGTATCCCTTCCACTTTGGGATCGCCGCTGGCCACCAGTTGGCGGATGGCGCCGATGCGGGAGTCGAAATCGCCGCTGGCCAGCATGCGCGCCAGTTGAGGATCCCACTCCGCATGCAGCGGGGGAATCCACAGCAGCAGCCCAAACCAGAAAAATCCGAGGAACCGTATGGCGAAAACCGAGCGGGGCATTGTTTTTGTCCTGGAGATCAATTTCAAAGAGGGATCATCCGGATCGTGGAGCGCCTTGTTGACCGTGTTCTTGAGATGAACTCAAGAGGCCGGGGAGGGCACCCTGACGGCCTCTTGAGGGTGAAACGTTACTGGCTGGGGGAGTCGGATTTTTTCTCGTTGCCCGGAATGTAGGGGCTCCAGGGAGCGGCCCGCACCGGTCCGGGGGTTTTCCACACCACGTTGAACTGGCCATCTCCTTTCACTTCGCCGATGAAGACCGGTTTGTGCAGGTGATGATTTTTCTCGTCCATCTTGATCTCGAAGCCCGAAGGAGCCTTCAGGCTTTGACCCGCCATGGCCGGGATCACCTTGTCCACTTCGGTGCTTTTCGCCTTTTCCACCGCCTGTTTCCACAGATGCAAGCCGATGTAGGTGGCTTCCATGGGATCGTTGGTCACCACCTTGTCGGCGGCGGGCAGTTTGTTTTTGACCGCCCAATCCTTGTACATCTTGGTGAACTGGTCGTTGACGGGATTTTTCAAAGACATGAAGTAGTTCCAGGAGGCCAGATGGCCCACCAGGGGTTTGGTGTCCACCCCGCGCAACTCCTCCTCGCCCACCGAGAAGGCCACCACCGGCACATCCGTGGCCTTGAGGCCCGCGTTGCCCAATTCCTTGTAGAAGGGCACGTTGGAGTCGCCGTTGATGGTGGAGATGACAGCGGTTTTCTTGCCCTCGGAGGCGAATTTCTTGATCTTGGCGATGATGGTCTGGTAATCCCCGTGGCCGAAGGGGGTATATTCTTCCATGATGTCGGCTTCGCCGATCCCCTTGGAGGTCAAGAAGGCCCGCAGGATTTTGTTGGTGGTGCGGGGATAGACGTAATCGGTGCCCAGCAGCACGAAACGGGTGGCGCTGCCGCCATCTTCGCTCATCAGGTATTCCACGGCGGGAATCGCCTGCTGGTTGGGGGCCGCGCCGGTATAAAAGACATTCTTCTCCAGTTCTTCGCCTTCGTACTGCACCGGATAGAAGAGCAGTCCGTTTAACTCCTTGAACACCGGCAGCACCGATTTGCGGGAAACCGAGGTCCAGCAGCCGAACACCACATCCACCTTATCCTTGCTGAGCAGTTGACGGGCTTTTTCCGCGAACAGGGGCCAGTTGGAGGCGGGATCCACGATCACCGGTTCCAGTTTCTTGCCCAGCACGCCGCCTTGGCTGTTGATCTCTTCGATGGTCATCAACGCAGTCTCCTTGAGGGCGGTCTCGGAGATGGCCATGGTGCCGGAAAGCGAATGCAGAATGCCCACCTTGATGGTTTCGGCGGCCTGGACCGGGGTCGGCAGGGCCAGAGAGCCCAAAGAGACGGAGGCGGCGGTGAGGGATAACAGCTTCAGAAAATGACGTCGTAACATGGACACGCTCCTGGTCAAACAAGAAGTGACATGATGAAAAGATTGGCAACAGTAATGGTTTTCGCATAGCGTGTGCCAGATCCCGCGCAATCCGGACCATGGGTGTGCGAATGCCCGTATTTCGGTTCCGTCTCTGGTTTGTATTGATCTATCAATATGAAATAAAGTGAAAAAAATTTGATCCTCGGCATGGTCCGGAAACGGTGGCGCCAGGGTGAGACGACAGGTCTGCTGTGGCTGTTGGTTTGTGTGATGTCTATCAATTGTGCATAATCATCAACCGTGATGTGTTGTTTGTGGTCATTTTGCCTATTTAATATTCACGAGCAGATCCGGGCAGAGCAACCATTTTCTGACCTTGCGGCCCATGGTATGCTGCAAGTTTGAACCGATCCGATACTCGTTGCATTCCTTGATCAAGCAGCCCAACCCTTCACCTGGTCCAAACGGTGTCCATCAACCCATGGCGCGGAATCCGTTTCTTCTTCATCGTTGCGCGGTCGAGGCCTCCCCATGAGCCGTCTGGTCTGGCTGGCCGGGTGGCGACATCTGCTGGCCCAGCCCGGTCTGGCCTTTTTGGCCATGATCGGCGTGGCCCTGGGGGTGGCCACGGCCACGGCGGTGGATCTGGCCAACCAGGGAGCCTTGCGGGCCATGCGCCTGTCGGTGGAAGCGGCGACGGGCAAGGCCACCCATCGACTGGTGGGCCATCCCCTGGGGGTTCCCGAGGGGTATTACGCGGCTTGGCGTCTGCTGCCCAACGCTCCCCCCGCCGCCCCGGTGATCGAGGGCACCATTCGGGTGGGGGATCTGCCCGATCCGCACTCGTTGACTCTGCTCGGCGTCGATCCCCTGGCCGAAGGGGGCATGCGGCCTGCGTTGGGCCTGAAGGGTCAACAGGCGTTGCTGGCCGCCCTGATGACCCGACCCGACTCGGGTCTGTTGCTGGAGGCGACCGCCGACACACTGGGCCTCAAACCCGGAGCGCGTTTTCAGATCGAGGCCAATGGCCAAAAAAGGACGATCACGCTGCTGGGGGTGATCGCCACCCAGGATCCCGTGGCCAAACAGGGACTGAACGCCACCTTGCTGGTGGATATCGGGACCGCTCAGGAAATTCTCGGCCTGTCGGGTCATATCAGCCGCATGGATGTGATCTTAGAACCTGGGCGAAATCCCCCTTTGCCCCTGCCTGCCGGTGTGCTGCTGCTGCCCGCCAATGACCGGATCGAGGTGTTGGAGGGGTTGACCCGTTCGTTTCGCGCCAATCTCACCGCCTTGAGCCTGCTGGCCCTGCTGGTGGGGATGTTCATCATTCACAACGCCATGGCGTTTTCCGTGGTGCGCCGTCGTCCCCTGATCGGACTGCTGCGCGCCCAGGGGGTGACGAAAGCGGAGATTTTCCGTCAAACCCTGCTGGATGGCCTGATGCTGGGCATTCCCGGCACCTTGATCGGGGTGGCGCTGGGGTTGCTGCTGGGGGAGGGATTGCTCCATCTGGTGGCCCGCACCATCGATGATCTGTATTTCCGGTTGCAGGTCACGGACCTTGCCCCGGAGCCGTTTTCGTTGATCAAGGGGGGCGTGCTGGGGATCGGCGCGACGCTGCTCGCCTCCTGGCTTCCGGCCCGGGAGGCGGCCAACGCTGCGGTGATCGCGGCCATGAGCCGCTCCCATCTGGAGGAGCGTCACCGGGAGGCCGCACCCCGATGGGCGCGGATCGGAGTGGGGGGCATGCTTTTGGCCCTGGTGGTGGCGCTGGTGCCGTCGAACCGGTTGGAGCCGGGACTGGCGGCCATGGGCCTGTTGACCGTCAGCGCCGCCTTGATCGCTCCCTGGTTCACCTCCTGGCTGATGGATCGGGTACGAGGCCCATTGGTGCGGATCGCGGGATTGAATGGCGCCTTGGCCGCCGGAGGGGTGCAGCGGAGTTTGAGCCGTACCGGAACGGCCGTGGCGGCCTTGACGGTCGCCACGGCCATGGTTTCGGGCATGGGCCTGTTGATTCACGGCTTTCGTGGCACCGTGGTGCAGTGGCTGGAAAGCACCACGGTTTCGGATATCTATGTCTCGGCAGCCGGGACGCTCTCCAACGCCGATTCGATTCCTTTGGATCCGGAGTTGATCCGGCGGCTCTCCTCCCTGCCGGGCATCGCCTCGGTGGGGCTGGGACGACGGGTCAACCTGGAAACCCCGGAGGGGGTGTTGCGGCTGCATCTGCTGGAGATCGATTATCCCCGCTTTTCCAGCCTGTTGTTGGACCAGGGGAACCATGCCGCTCTTTGGCCCCGTTTTCAAGACGACGAGGCGATCCTGATCACCGAATCCTTGGCTTTTCGTCGCGATCTGAGGGTGGGGGACCGGATCACCCTGCCCACTCCCGCCGGTCCTCATGATTTTGTGATCGGGGGGATCCATCGTGATTTCCGTTCGGATGCCGGCATGATCACCTTAAGCCTCAACACCTGGCGTCGCCACTGGCACGACGCGCAGATGAGCGTATTGGGCATTCAGTTGCAAGCGGGAGTCGAGCCCGACGCCATTCTGAACGCGCTGCGGGTGGCGGCGGGGCCGGAACGCTCCCTCCATTTGCAATCCAACCGGGCGTTGCGCCAGACCTCGTTGGAGATTTTCGACCGCACCTTCGCCATCACCCGCGCCTTGCGTCTGCTGGCGTTGCTCACCGCCTTTTTCGGGGTGTTGACCGCCCTGGCCGCGATTGGTCACGAACGGGTGCGGGAGTTGGCCGCGTTGCGGGCCATCGGCTTGACCGTGGGGGAGATTCGTCGATCGGTGCTGTTGCAAACCGGTCTGCTGGGTCTGGCCGCCGGTACCCTGGCCGTGCCTTTGGGGATGGTCCAGGGATGGATGTTGATCCATGTCATCAACCAGCGGGCCTTTGGCTGGACCCTGGAGAGCCATCCGGATCTCTGGCTGGTGGCGCAACCGCTGTTGCTGGCCATTCCCACGGCGCTGCTGGCCGGAATCCCGGCTGCCCGGCGCATGGCCCGCACACCTCCGGTGGAGGCGTTGAGGGAGTCATGAAGCCTCTTTTCTTCTGGTGGATCGCCTCGGTGGCGTTGATCGGGGGGGTGGCTTGGCGTTGGCTGGGGCCTGCGACGCCCCTTGCCAAACCTCCGGCCATGGAGATTCACGCCGCCTTGGGCGCGCCGACCGATCCGGGATTCCGTCAGGCCACAACCCCTCGTGTTTTTGAATTTCCGGCGGATCACGGCCCGCATCCAGAGTTTCGTCAGGAGTGGTGGTATGTGACCGGCAATCTGACCAGCGAGGACGGCCAGGACCGTTTCGGTTATCAACTCACCTTGTTTCGCGTGGGTCTGGATTCAAATCCGGCCAAACGGGAATCCGCCTGGGGCGCTTCTCAGCTTTATCTGGGGCATCTGGCGGTGAGTGACGTGACAGGGAGGCGGTTTCACCATTTCCAGAAGGTTTCTCGCGGGGCATTGGGATTGGCCGGGGCCGATGCCGGGCGGGTGTGGCTGGAGGGGTGGAGTCTGGCCCGGGTGGGAGGAACCCCCGAACAGCCCAGTCTGCGATTGACCGCAGCTCAGGGTTCGATCGAGCTGCGACTGGAGTTGAACGCCCTCAAGCCGGTGGTGCTTCAGGGGGAGGGGGGATTGAGCCGCAAGAGTGAGCAAAGCGGCGCGGCTTCTTATTATTACTCCCTGACCCGGCTGGAGAGTATGGGGGAGGTGCGTGTGGGGGAGCGGGTCTGGCGGGTACACGGTGCCAGTTGGATGGATCGGGAGTGGAGCACCTCGGCTTTGGCTGCGGATCAGGCGGGTTGGGACTGGTTTTCGTTGCAACTGGACGACGGCTGGGAGGTGATGTTTTATCGCATGCGCCTGAAAAACGGTGCCGACGACCCCCAAAGCCAGGGAACCCTGGTGGCCCCGGATGGTCGGGTCACGCCTTTGCCTCGGGAGGCGTGGCGACAGGAAAGCCTCGGCTCCTGGACCAGTCCCGCGACCGGCATCCGTTATCCCTCCGGCTGGCGGGTGGTGGTGCCGGAACATCGACTGGAACTCACCCTCACCCCGCGTCTTGAAAACCAGGAGCTTTCCGAGGCCGCGATCCACTATTGGGAAGGGGCGATCGGGATCGAAGGCCGCCATGCGGGAGTTTTGGTCACGGGATCCGGTTATGTGGAGTTGACCGGTTATGCCGCGTCATCACCCTGATCCCGTGGGGTATGGCTGTCCGTGCCGGTGGTGCGGTTGAGCTGGATCTTGCGCAACTCCTTGCGGAACTCCGGGAAGGAGGCGATCACCTGATCGAAATCCTCTTTATCCAGTTTCAAGGTGTTGCAGGCGGTGATGGCCCGGATGTTGGCCATGCGCACCGTATCGTGGAGCAGGGCGATCTCCCCGAACACATCCTTGGTGCGCAGTTTGGCGAGCAGTTCTCCTTCCTGATTAGTTACGGCTACCACGCCGTGGACCAGAATGTACATCTCGTGTCCACTCGCCCCGATGTGGATGATCTCTTCTCCCGGCAGAAACATCTCCGAGGTCAAGCGGGCTCCCAGGGCCTCCAGCAGCGCCAGGCTGGCCTTCTTGAACAAGGGACAGCGGCGCAGCAGGTGAATGTTGACATGCTGATGAATGCGTTTGCTCAACTTGTCCGGCAGATCCCGCAAAATGCTCGCCCCGCCGGCGCTGTGTTCCATGAGATAGTGGCGATAGAAGCTGAAAATGTCGTTCTGCAAGGCGGAGGGCAGGTCGTATTGACGCATGAAGGCGGCCAGATGTTCGATCTTTTCCTTGTTCTGTTTGCGCAGGATGTTGGAATTGACGATCAGGGTGGAGATGTGGCCGATGATATAGGCATAAATCGCCACACCCAGCAGCATCACGAACATGGCGAAGATTCGACCCGCATTGGTGGTCGGGGTGATGTCTCCATAGCCCACCGAGGCCATGGTGGTCACGGTCCAGTAGAACCCCTTGATGATGAAGGTCTCCAGATCTTCGTTCGGTGGCTGTTCGATGATCATCATCCAGATGCTGGCGCACCAGTTGGTGATGGTGAGAATCCAGAAATTGGTGATGAACAGTTGTTCCATGACCGTGGCTGGCAGGTCCATGCCATGAACCCGCAACAGATGGGGCAGACGGAAGATGCGCAACAGTCTGACGCCAATGGCCCAGTTGGCCGCGTCCCAATAGCCCAGCATCATGCACAGAAAATCCCACGGGATCGAGGCCAGCAGATCCAGGGTGAAGGATCCTTTGAGATAGCGTGCGCGGATCGCCTCGGGTCGGGTGAGCAACTCGCCGTCGTCCATCACGGCGGTGCGGAAGTTGAACAGCAGGTCCAAAAAGAACAGGACGGTCAGAATCAGATCGATCGGATGCGACCACTCCGGGATCCCGATCTTGGGCACCAGAAAAAGTGGCACGCTCCAGGCATACCAGATCGTGGCCAGCAGAATCAGGTAGTTCCACATCCGACGTACCGGGCCATCCGGCATGATGATACGGGTTGACATCGTGATCGCTCTTGTCCTTGTCTGGAGTCAACGCCAAGCGCTGGCGTCAAGGTTGAGGTGGCGCATAATGGCCATCGGGCCAGCCGGGCGCATGGATCGGATCCCCCAGATCGGCGGCCACCAGCCGTTCCCGCACCGCCAGCAACCGTTCCACCAGGGCCGGTTCGATGCGGTCGTAGGTCTCTTCGTTTTCTTCGCGACGCACCACGATGCCCAGCAGTTCGGTGATGGCGTTGCCCACCGAGTTCTGGCTGATGGTCACGATCAGACGGTTCTGGTCGTCCCGATAGAGGATCTGCTTGTAGGCCGGACGCCAGCGGATGTCGTTGGCGAAACGGGGATCGGCCTTGACCCGGTTGCGCACATCGCGGGCCACCTGGGCGAACCGGTTGTTGAACAACAGAATGTTTTCGACCTGATCCGGAAAATAGACCCCTTCCGGAATGCCGGCTCCACGGGTCGAGACCTGGGAGAAGAAGGTGCGGTAGAAATCCAGAAATCCTTTGAGGATCAAGTCATACTCTTCCCAAAAGCGGGGATCTCCCAGCCGGGCGAATCCGCCCACCACCTCCCAGCTCGGCAGTCCCTGGGGATAGCCGGTCAAAGAGAGCCGGGAGGAGTCGGTCTCCACGGGACGCAGGATGCGCAGGTCCAGCACTTCTAAAAAATGGCGATACACCTCGGACAGGTGACACAGAAACAGACTGTTGTGTCCGCTGTCGGTGAGATTGGGATCCGCCGGATCCGCCAGCCTGGATTGGGCGATCGTGGCGGTCGGGAAGACGATGAAATGGTTGTGGATCATGCGAATGCTGGGCACTCCCGGCTTGCTGAGCGGCCAGGTGGCATCCAGACTGGCTTCGCCGCACAAGATCAGGGCGTCGCCCGGATCGGGATAGTGCTCCAGCATATATTCAAAGATGATCTGGGTCATGCGACTCCAGACATTCTTCTGGGAGCGGGTGAGTTGATCCCGTCGCACCGGGCGTCCCAGCGGGTCGAGGATCCGTTTGGAGGTGTCCAGCATGATGGAGGTGTCGAACTCGACGCTGTGGCCGAGCAGCTTGCGATAGAGCAGAAAGCCCTCTGCGTTGACCAGCAGTCCGTTTTCCCGGGCCAGATGCTCCAGATTGGCCGCGCTGTTGAAAAACTCCACCGCCGACATCCCCTCCGGGATCTTCAAGGGAATCTTGCGGCGGGGGGTGATGATTTCCCGGGGTCCAGTGGTCCCAATGGTCATGGATGGCAATCCTTGTGGGGATCGGTCTGGCACCAGGCGCTGACGATCCGTTTGATGGTTTCGGCTTTTTCGGGCAATCCGGCTTCCAGGCTGGCGCGATAGGCGGCGGGGATCAACTCTTCCAGAAAGGTCAGGCTATCCCGGTCCGGATCCCGGTCGGCCAACGCCACCGCCTGTTCCAGATGGTACAGCCCTTCGCTGGTCGAGCCCAGGAAACGCAGGTTCATGCCCAGTTTGTATTGACCATAGACCGTGCCGGGATCGCGGGCGACCCACTGACGCAGGATGGCGACGTTGCGCCGGATCTTTTCCGGGTTGAGTCCGGCGCTGTAACCGTGATGCACCAGACACAGATCGATTTTCTCTGGTGGCACGCCCGGCCAGTGACGATAGATCGAATCCGCGATGCCTTCGTGGACCGGGTTGGCAAACCGGATGCGGGCATCGTTGCGAAACAGCCGCAACGCCTGACTCGGCAGGATGTTGCCATTGGCCATGCGGTTGTCGATGCGGACGATCCAGGCCGGGGCGTTGGAGGCGCGACACTGCCCCAGAATCCGTGCGCGCCAGTCCGGATCCTCTTGCAGCACCTCGTCGCAATCCACGTTGAGGATCCAGCGGAAGCGGGCGTGTTCGAGGGCCAGATTCTTGGGAGCGGAAAAGTCGTTGTCCCAGGGCCGATGCCACACCCGACAGCCGAACTGCCGGACAATCTCCAGGGTGCGATCCGACGAGCCGGTATCCACAAAGATGATTTCGTCCGCCACCCGGGCCAGGGGTGGCAGACTCAGCGGCAGGAAACCTTCCTCGTCGCGCCCCATGAGGATCGCGGAGAGTCCCTCGGCCGGGGATGCGGTGGTCACTTCGCGTCGGCCAGCACGGAGACGCCGGGCAGATCCTTGCCCTCCAGAAGTTCCAGAAAGGCGCCGCCGCCGGTGGAGATGTGGGAGATGCGTTCCGCCACGCCCGCCTTGGCGATGGCCGATTCGGTATCTCCGCCCCCGGTCACCGACAGTGCCTGACCGTTGGCGATGTGATGGGCCAAAGCCAGAGTGCCTGCGGCGAAGGCCGGAATCTCGAAAACGCCCACCGGACCATTCCAGACCACGGTGGCGGCGCGGCTGAGCCGTTCGGCGAACAGGCGCACGGTTTCCGGTCCCACATCCAGACCCATCCAGCCATCGGGGATCTGGTCCGCCGGGACCACGCGGGTTGCGGAACTGCCGTCTTTGCTTTGGGAGATCACCGCGTCCACGGGCATCAGGAGTTCCACGCCCGCCTGTTGGGCTCTGGCTTCGGCCTGTTGGGCCACGGCGAGCATGTCGGGTTCCACCAGCGAGGCGCCCACCTGTCCGCCGCGCGCGGCGAGAAAGGTGAAGGCCATGGCTCCGCCGATCAGGATGGTGTCCATCTTGGTGAGCAGGGATTCGATCAGCTGGATTTTGGTGGAGACCTTGGAACCGCCGAGAAGGGCTGCCACCGGACGTTGGGGAGCGATCATGGCCCGGTGGAAGAACTCCAGTTCGTCGGCCATGAGCAGTCCCGCCACCGCCGGAGGCACCCGCTGGGCCACGCCGACGTTGGAAGCGTGGGCGCGATGGGCGGTGCCGAAGGCGTCGTTGACCACCAGATCCGCCAGACGGGCAAAGTCGTCGGCCAGTTGGGGATCGTTTTTCTCCTCGCCGGGGCGCAGACGGACATTTTCCAGCAGGATCACCCCGCCCGGAGGCAGGGCGTTCACCAGGGCCTCCACCTCGGGTCCGATGCAGTCTGGAGCCAGGGGAACGGTCTTGCCCAGCAGTTCGGAGAGCCGTTCGGCCACGGGTTTGAGGGAGGGACCGACTCCGTTTTTCGGACGGCCCAGGTGGGAGGCCAGAATCACCCGTCCTCCGCCGTCGATCACCTTTTGGATGGTGGGCAGGGATTTGCGGATGCGGGCGTCTGATCCGATGGTGCCGTCGGCGGCCAGCGGAATGTTGAAATCCACCCGAATGAAGACCCGTTTGCCGGCGACATCCAGATCGGCGATGGTCTGTTTTTTCATGCTCGACTCCTGACGCAATGGCGAAAAAAGCGTTTCTGGTGCCCATGCCCGCCAATCCAAGACATGGCGTGACCGGATGGCCGGTCATGGGTGGCTTGAAAGCGGCACACGGGGACGATCCCGGCAGTTTACGTCATGGGCCGGGAGGATTTCCAGGAATCAAACGTGGTTCAGGCCCAATCCCCGCCTGATTTCCGAAACGCCCGGGTGGTCATGGAGGCCTCCCGCGCCCGCTTTGGACGCGGGAGGCCCGGGCCGTTACGGGACGCGGGAGGCCCGGGCCGTTACGGGACGCGGGAGGCCAGCGCGGAGACGCGACGCTGCACCGGTTGGGGATCGAAGCTGGCCCATCCGCGCGCATTCCGGGCGCGCAGGGCTTCCCGGTAATGTTCCAAGGCGGCGCGAGGCTCGCGGGTGTGCTCCAGGGCCACGGCGAGATTGTGATGAATGTCGGGATTGGCGCGGTCGTGTTGCAAGGCGTTGCGGAAGGCGTCGCGGGCCTTGGGCCATTCCTGACGATTGGCCAGTCTGCTTCCCAGGACAAAATGGAGCGGCCAGGTGTCGGGCGCGTTGGCGGGGAGTTGTCGCAGGCGCTGTTCCAGGGCCAGGGTGTCGGTGCCGTTCGGGTCCAAGGCGCTCAATCCGGCTAACGCCAGGGCGGAACCGGGGTCGAGCCGGGACAACTCCTGATACAGCGCGCGCGCCCGCTCGGTCTGATGGTCCCGAACGGCGATAGCCGCCAGCCCGGCCAAAGCGATGCGGTTGCCCGGTTCCTGACTCAACACCTTTTCGTAGTGACGTTTGGCTGCGGACGGATCGCCGCTGTTCCAGGCTTTGCGGGCCTGACCCACCACCGGTGGCCGGTTGGCGAGAAACAGATAGCGGGCGGGCTGGTGGGGCGTGGTCAGAACCGAGGCCGGGGCGCGCTCTGTGATCTGGCTGGGGGTGTGCAACGACGCCAGGGTGAAGGTGGAGTCGTCGATCAGCGGGACACGAGGCGGAAGCGGCGCCGGATTCAATGAATGCTCCGGAATTTTTTTGAGAATTCTGGCCGGAGGGGTGAAGGGTGGGCGCGTTGGGGGCAATCCGGTGAACGCGTCCGTTCCCGTTCCTGCTGCCGTTCCTGCTGCCGTTCCTGCTGCCGTTCCTGCTCCCGTTCCTGCTCCGGTTTCTCTGGATCCTTTGGGGATCCTGGACTCTTCGGGAGGAGAAGAGCAGGCCAACGTCAGGGAGGGGGGGTCGGTGATCGCGTCGCGCGAGCTTCCGGAACGCGCTCCCGTTGGTTCCTCGCCCAGGCTGGAAGCCAGCAGGAACACGCCCACAAACACCCCGTGCAGCAGGGCGGTCCGGCCCGCCGCATGCCATCCCGACAACACGACGGGCGCGGGAGGCGGCGCAACCGTTGGCGAGAATCCGGGAAGGGATTCCGGGGTGATCCCGTAGCCGGGATGTTTCCAGGAGCGGAGCGAAGCCGCAACGGGGGAAGCGTCCATCCGGTACAGATCCAAGCCGACGAAGCGCAACGGCAATGGTTCCGGCATCTCTGCGGGCGGTTCGGCATCCCCGGAAAGGGGATCTTCGGCGCGGCGCAGGGTGTCGAGCAGCAGGCTCATCGGTCTGACCGTTGGAATCCGGCCTTGGGAGCGGTCGCAGGGGTGCGATTGGCCAGCAGATGGCCCGGTGCGACCGTCAGGGTGTGGCCATCGCGGATCTGAAAGCGGGTTCCGGTCTGTTGGGCGATCTGTTCCAGAAGGTCGTTCAAGGGGCGATTGGTGAGATTGAGGGTCACATTGCCCTGGACTGCCGGGGGCAGATCCAGATTCAATCCCGCCTTGCGGGCCAGGGAGGGGAGCAGTTCGTCCACGGGAACGTTGGTGGCCACCAGGGTGAACGTCCCCTGAGCCAAGGCGTCCGCTTCGGAGGTCGAGGGCAGGAACGGCGCCACGGCGACCAGAGACGGAATGGCCTCCTCGACCGGTTCGCCGGCCACAGGATCCGCAGCCACGGAGACGGCGGACAGACTCAACGCGCAGCCCAGCATCATTCCGAATCCGTTCCCGGCGCGTCGATTCGTCAGGCGGACGGAACGCATGGACTGTTCTCCTGCCCGGATTGACAATCGGGTTGGGTGTGGTCGCGGACGATGGTTTTGACCCGTTCCAGAGGCATCACGCGCGGATTGCCGGAGCGCAGGTTCGACGGCAGACGTTGCAGCGCCTCCTGGGCTGAGGTTTCGTTGTCGAACTCGCCCAGATAGACCATCAATCTTTGATTGCGCAAACGAAAGATCTTCAGTTTGCGGGCGCTCAGATCCGGTTGCGCGTCGGCCAGGGCCTTGTCCAGATTGTGGATGCCGGTATCGTGGCTCAAGTGGATCAATTGAATGGTGTAGCGGGTATCGTGACTGGCCTCCAGCCACCGGTGCGCGGCGCGGACCCGTTCGCGCATGGGGTCGGCATGGTTCTGGTTTTCCGGCAGGGAGACCAGTTCCTGGACAACGGGAGCGGGGAAGGGGGGAAGCACGCGCGTCCGGGCCACCAGAGGGGTTGTCGAAAGCGGTGCGGATGCGTTTTCGGCAACCCGTGCCAGTGACGGCGGCGGGATGGTCAAGGTGCGGGCCAGGGTCAACAGGGTGGCGCGCGCGCTCGTGGCTTCCGACAGGGTGGACGGAATCCGGGATGCCGGGGAATCTCCCGCTTGTCGAGGTTGTTGGGTCATTTGAGGCGGTTGGGCCATGGGCTGTCCCGGTTCGACGGTGGTCGCGGCGGGACGCGGGACGCTCAAGGCGCTCAAGGACAGCGGCAGCGCGGGGAGATGGATCGCCCAGGAGTGCATGGCCATGCTGCCGGTCAGCAGGGTCACCACGCCTGCGGCGGCCAGGGCCGGACGACGCCAGACCGGGATGCGGTGGAGAAATGCACAGCGGGAGATGCCCTGCTGCACATGACGGCTGGCCACGCTGTGGGCACCCTGGCGTGAGGCCTGCACCAGGGACTTTTCCGCCAGCAGGTTGATCTGGCGGATGGCGCCACGGGCGGACTGGTGGATGCGGCGCACCGCGCCCGGCGAAAACAGGGGCGGTCCCCGGTATCCGGTGGTGTGCAGACGGTTGTGCAAATACTGTTCGGTATCGTCAAGCGAGAGCCGGGGCAGTGTCAGATGGGTGGTGATCCGTTCAAGAATTTGACGGCCGATGCCGGAATGGAGCATGCGATCCAGCGCCGGTTGACCGAACAGGACAATGGAAACCAGCTTGACCTGTTCGGTTTCCAGGTTGCTGATGAGTCGCAGGGCTTCCAGGGTGGCGGGAGGCAGGCTTTGGGCCTCTTCCACCACGATGACGGCCCGTTCTCCCTGGCGTTGCCGGGTGACCAGAAATTCCAGCAGGGCCTGATGGCGGGCCGCCTGTCCTTCTTCGGTCATGGGCGGCAAGCGGAATTCCCGCAGCAAGGCGCCAATCAACTCTTCGGGGGGGATGCCGGGATTGAGCAGCAGCGCCACCCGCGCGGCGGTCGGAAGCTTGCGGCACATCAGCCGACACAGCATGGTCTTGCCGCTGCCGACCTCGCCTACGACCTTGATGAACCCTTCACCAGCGGCGATGGCCTGAAGCAGTTGTTCCAGAATCGCGCCCCGCTCTCCGCCGGAGAAAAAGAGTTCCGTATCCGGGGTGATGGCGAAAGGAGGAGCATGAAATCCGAAGTGATCCAAATACATGGTATTTTTCCCAATCGGCCGATGACGGTCCAATGATCGCACCTTTCAAGAGCTGATCATGGTGCGAGTTGACTGGTTGTACAGCAAGAAGCAGGCCATTCAATCCGACTGGACTTGCGCCCATCGGAACCTGTCAACCGGACCTTTGGCATTGAGCCTGTCCATGAAAAGCCTTTTTCCCGGGCTCACATCCTGGGCAGATCCAGAACCCGACGGAGTTCATCCAGGCTGGTCTCTCCCGACAAGACCCGACGTACCCCCTCGGCGGCCATGGGAACGAAGCCTTGTTCGCGGGCCAGCGACAGCCAGGCGCTGCGTGGTCGCTGGCGTTCGATGAGCAGATTCCAACTCTCGTCGATGAGGAGCGCTTCCACGAGAGCCACGCGGCCCTTGAATCCGGTTCCGTGACACCGTTCGCATCCGGAGGCGGTGAAGATCCGAGGCGCGCGGGGCGTGTCGAGTCCGGCCACTCCCAAGAAACGCTGTTCCTGCAAATCGGGTTTGTGGGGCTTGCGGCAATGCGGACACAGCCGACGCACCAGCCTTTGACCGATCACGCCGGTCAGATTCCCGGCCAGGCTCTCCCCCGAAACCCCCAGGTCGAACAGTCGCTGGCATGCCGTCAGGGTCGAGGTGGCCAATGCGGTGGTGCAGACCCGTTGTCCGCTCATGGCGGCGTGCAACACCATGCGGGCGGTTTCGGGATCGCGGATTTCATCCACCAGCAAAAGATCCGACCCTTGCCGCCAGACGGAACCGAAACGGCTCTCAACGGTCGCGCACGGCTGTGGTTCCTTTCCGCCGTCGATCACCCGTTGTCTCGCCAGGGGTATGGGATAGGCCACGGCCTCTTCCAGGGTGACGATGTGGCGCTGTTCGTGGTTGAAGAATTCCAGCAGGGCGTAGAGGGTGGTGGTCTTGCCGCTTTCGCGGGGGCCGGTGGCCAGAATGATCCCGGCGGGTCTGGCCATCATCGCGGTGAGCAGGGACTGGGTTTGCCGGGAGAGTCCGAGGTTTTCCAGGGAGATCGGCTCTGGATGGCGGTCTCGCAGCCGCACGATCAGGTTTTCCCCCTGGATGACCGGTTGCAAGGAGACTTGGCAGTCGATGGTCCGCAGGGCGATCTTCATCGCGAAGACGCCACAGGGGGAAGGCGCGCGGTCGGACGGGCTGTCGGCCGGACTGTCGAGTCCGGCCAGGGTCTTGACGCGCATCACGATCCCGGCGAACAGATCCCGGTGCAACTCCCGGATCGCCGACAACACCCCGTCGATGCGATAACGAATCCGTACGCTGCCCGGTTCCGGCTCGATGTGGATTTCGCTCGCCCCCCGTTGCACCGCGTCGGCCAGCAGCACCTCCACCAGACGGATGACGGGATTGAGTTGCCCGGCCTGCTCCGGGGAGCAGGTCGCCAGGACATGGAAACTGTTTTCCAGTTCCCGCAGAATCGGCTCCAGGACGTTTTCGGCGCTGTAGGCCTTCTGGATGGCGCGTGCGATGGCCGAATGTTCGGCCAGTACGGTCTTGAGGATGATGTCCGAATGGATGTTGGCCTGGATCTTGTCGATCACGGCCATATCCTGGGTATCGGCCATGGCCAGGGTCAAGGTGGTGGTGGCACGGTCCCAGTGAACCGGAAGCACCTCGTGACGCTCGATCAGCTTTCTGGGCACCAGTTTCAGGATGCGGGGATCCAACGGCAGGTGATCCAGATGGATGCCGGGTTGATCCAGAATGTGGCTCAGCAGTTGGTGCATCACCGCTTCCGGGACGAATCCCAGCCGCACCACGATCCGACCCAGCAATTCACCGGTTTTTTTCTGCTCGGCCAGGGCGATGCTCAACCGGTCCCGGCTGATCATCTCCGCACCGACCAGGATTTCACCCAGGCGACGTTTGACGGCCATGGCGGTCATCCGGCCTCCACCGGCTGGATCGTCGCCAGTTTTTGCACCGTGCTTTTGAGCCGGGCCAGCGAACGCACGCTCGGACGGTTGGACCTCAAGGAGAGGGGCAGACGGTTCATCAACGCCTCGCACGCCACCGCCGTGGGACATTCGTTCAGATGAATCAACAAGGTGTTGTCTTTAAGCCGGAACAGTTTCAGATCCATGGGGCCTGGCGAGGGGTGAATCGCGGCCAACTGATCCGCCAGAGTCTGCAAGCCGTGCTCGTTGCGCAACTGGATCAACTGGATGGTGTGATGCGTGTCTTCGCTCTGCTCCAGCCAGCGATGAGAGGCGAGAATGGCCTCCTTGAACGGATCGTCGGGCTTGAGATAGGGGGTATTGGCCAATGGAACCGCAGCGACGCCCGGGTCCGATGGATCCGGTTTTCCGGAAGCGTCGGCCAGAAACAACATCTCATCCGGAACCGGAATCGGCGTTTCCTCCGGGAGAACGCGGGCGTTCCCGGAAAGCGGTATCCGGGCTTCGTCCCGGGTGGCCACCGTGGTCGCGGGAGACTCCGGGGCGGGGGCGGAAAGCGTAGAGGTCCGCGCGGCCATGCGGGTCGGATCGGCGGCTCCCGCGACGGCGGTGGGTTCCGGGGGACGCGCGGCCATGCGGGTCGGATCGGCGGCTCCCGCGACGGCGGTGGGTTCCGGGGGACGCGCGGCCATCGGGGATGCGGGGGGAGATTCGGTCATGCGGGCCACGGGGGAGGGGAGCGATCCGGGGGTGGAAGAAGGCCAGGGATGGAACCACAGACCCGCAGCCAGCAGTGCGACCGCTCCGGCGCTTGCCAGCACCGGACGCAACCGCCGTGCGATGGGCGCATAGGCGGAGTCCTGACGCACGGCCCACAGGACATGACCGGCCTTCACCACGCGTTTCGAGTCGGCGCAGGCCCGTTGCATGGCCCGGTTGGCCAACCGGTTGATCCGGTGCAGACAGCCGGAGGAGGCCAGATGGATGCCCCACGCCGCCATGGGCGTGAAGAGCCGTTTGCCCTGGAATCCGGCGGAACGCAGCCGGGCGTTCAGATACAGCGCGCTCTCCTGGGCGGTCAGAGGTTCCAGGGTGAGCCGGGTCGTGATTCGTTCCAGAAACGGGTGGTTCGGCACGGCTTGCAGGGTTTGTTCCAACACGGGTTGGGCGAAGAGGACCACCTGCAACAGTTTGGCGCGTCCGGTTTCCATGTTGCCCAGCAGACGCAACGCTTCCAAAGTGGCCAGGGGCATGCCGTGGGCCTCGTCGATCAGCAGCAGGGCGCGGGCGCCCTGGCGATGCAGCAGCGCCAGGTGGTTCAACAGGGTCTGCCGCAGCGCCAAAGGATCGTTGCGGTTGGGTGCGGGAAAACGGAACTCCCCCAGAATCGCCGGAATCAACGCTTCGGGGGGCAGATTGGGATGGAGCAGCAAAGCCGCGTGCGTGGCCGGGGGAAGCTGTTGACAGAGCGCCCGGCACAGCATGGTCTTGCCCGAACCGGGGGGACCGATGACCTGGATGAAGCCCTCGTCGGCGAGGATGGCGGCCCGCAGGGCGTTCAGGATCTCCGCCCGTCCTCCTCCGGGAAAAAACCGTTCGGGGTCGGGTGTGGGCGCGAATGGAAAGCCTTGCAGGCCGAAGTGATCCAGATACATGTCACGATTCCCTTCTGCCGACAGGGCAGAATGTGGTGGTGGACGGTATGGGTGTGTCTGGACGCGTTCATGCAAGAATTAAGCCATTTTATCTTGATTTTAGTAGGTTTTCAACCATCTTTCCACCAGGGCGTTGATGTGGGCCGTGGCCAGACTGTTCCAACCGCGACCCTGGCTGATATCCCCATGGGCGTGGTGACCCATGCGGGCATCGAAGTTCTTGCGTTTCTCAAAGTCGCTGGCGAAGACCGCGAAGACCAGACGGCGGTTCTGCTTGGTGTAAAGATACCCGGCCAGCGCCTTGCCATAAAGCACGGTGCCGGTTTTGGCCCACACCCGGTAGGCGGTGTCGGGACCGGCGAAACGGCCCGCCAGGGTTCCCTTCCAGCCGGAGACCGGCAACAGCGAGGCATAGGTGCGGTCGCCGATCGGGGCGGCATTGGCCAAAAGCAGGATGGCGGCCATCTGTCGGGGCGTGACCCGGCTCACCGAGGAGAGTCCGCTGCTGTTGGCCATGTGAAAACCGCTCCAGTCCACCTGGGGGAGCTGTTTGTGGATCCAGTCGCTCAAGATGCGGGCGGCGCTGGAGGCGGATTGGGGTTGTCCGCTCAAGCGTCCGGCGGCCATGATGCCGATCAGTTCGGTCCACAGATTGTTGCTGTGTTCCAGGGCGAAACGGGCCAACTCGCTCAACGGTTCGCTGGCGCGACTGGCGAGAATGGCGGCATTGGGAGGGGTGCGTCCCGCCACGGGATCGGGCAGATGCAGACCCGCCTGACGACAGAACTCCCGGAATGCCAACGCCGTATGGCGTCCCGGTTTCTTGAGGGGCAGCCAGTCCCAGCCGGAACGGGCGCCACGGGGATTGAGACGCCACTGCTCTTTCTGGTCCCCTCCCAGATAGACCAGTGACGGCCCGCTGGAAGAGGAGGGACCGGCCACCAGGGAGATGTAATCCAGATTGGGGGTGGTTTGGGTCATGATCTCCCCGTTGCGGTTCATCATCCATTTCAGCCGGATGCGGCTGGGGTCCAAGGTGAGCGCGCTGAGTCCCTGGTTGTAGGTCTCTTCCTCGTTTTGCTCGTCGCTGATGTTGGGCTGGGCCACCAGGGCGGATTCGTCGAACAGGAAACGGCCCGAAATCCGATAGATTCCCCTGCCTTGCAACTGGTTGGCCAGATCCATCAAACCGGTCATGTTCAAGGAGGGATCCCCGCCCCCCACCAGCACCAGATCCCCCTGCAACACCCCGTTGACCACTGGAGCGGCGCTTTGCACCGTGGTGACCATCCGGTGATCCCCCCCCAGAATGTGCAAGGCGGCCAGAGTGGAAGGCACCTTGGCCACCGAGGCTGGAATGAACAGCTCGGAGTCGTGTTGCACCTCCAGGAGTTGTCCGGAGTGGATATCCATCAGCAGATAGCCAAGTCGGGAGCTGCCCTCCAGGGGTGTGAGCGGCCGGTTGGCGGCGGCTTTGGCGGCCGGGACCGTTTTTTTCTGGTTTCTGGCGGGGACGGCACTTTTGGCGGGTTTGGCGTTCCGGGTGTTCTTGGCGTTTCGGGCGGGTTGGACCGATTGGGCGGAACGCTTGCCGGTGGAAGCCTGCGCCTGTTTTCCGGAGGAGACGGGTGCGGCCATTGTCGCAGCCGGGACCAACCAAAACAGACACAGCAGGAGAGATACCATTCTGAACATGCGACGCTTTCCGGTCAATAGATCAAAAGGAGCGCGAATCCACTGCCGGGCAGGGCGTTGGATCTGACGAGTGGGACGGATCCCGTTGGCGGAAGCGAATTAAACCCGCATTGTCGCACTTGCGCAATGTCTCACGCGCAATCCGTCAGGCTCGCGATCATGGGGAAGAGGAAAGACAATGGTCTGGAGGGCGAAGCGCGCCACTCCTGAAACGGGCCTGAAAAGGAAGCAGCGCGACGCAAGGCAACGGATTGTTTCCGGAAAGATCAAGATGATCCAGAGCGGTCAGGGATTCAAGACCGGTCAGATCGAAGATGTTCCGGTCCGGGCAGATCAATTGTTTCAGCGCGGCGATTTCCACCCCTGATCCGTGTTGATCCAGACACGCCCGCAGCCCCGGATCTCCGAAAGGCAGGGTATCGACATCCGCTTCCTCGTGGGCCGCGTACACGGCGGCGTGTTCGTTGAGCACGCGGGCCGCGTCTCCGGTTTCCGGGTCGCCGCAACGTTGCGCGACCCCGCAGCGGGGATCGCGCAGACGGGGATTGGAAAAGAACGGCAGACTGGCCTTGTCGTGGCCCAGCACCTGTTTCATCCATCCGCCCACCATGATGGTGCCGAACTCCCCGGACTGGGGCCGACCGTCGCAGTTGCCCACGCCGTGGCCCAGGGCATACGGGGTGAGCGCCGAGGTGTGCCCCTGGCCCGGTTGACAGCCATCCACCATGCGACCGTGATTCAATCCCATCAGGTGGCCCAGTTCGTGGGCCAGGGTGTGGGCGCCGCAAACGGGGTTGTAGACCATCAGGGCGTTGCGCGAGGTGGAGATGGCCGCGCGGGTCTGGTTGACCGCCAGCGCGCGTCCACAGCCCGGTTTGCCCCGCAGGGTCAGGGAACGGGTCGCCGCCACGGTGAAGTCGGCTCCCCATCGGTCCGCCTCCCGGAACAGCCCCGCGAAGCCCTGGCGCTCGTGGCGCATATCCTCCAGGATCTCCACCGCCTCATCGTTCGGCATCCGGGTGAACGCGACCGCCACGATCTTGGCCTGCATGGCCACCTGGCTGTCGCGATAATAGCGGTTCAAGGTGGCCACATGGTCTGCCAGTCGGGTTTCGATGGCCTGAAGATCGCCCCGGTCGGCCTCCGGGGTCTCGTTGACCACGAAACGCAGACCGATCCAGGAGAGATCGTCGGCCCGAAGGGGCGGCAGCGGCCAGGCGAGCGCCCACAACGCCAACACCCCCCGCAACGTTTTGATGAAGCGGTGGCCGTATCGCGGCATGATCTCGCTCACTCCCCCGGAGAGTCTGCGTTCCGGCTGGCCAGAAAACCGGCGATGGCCAAGGCCCGTTGTCGGCGCAACGCCTCGTTGGGTCTTTCCACCCACACCCGGATTTCCTTGATGAACTTGATGATCCCCAACAGCAAGATCCAATCGGGCAGGGTACGGGTTTCGGCCTCGTTCAAGGGGAAATGGGCGGTGTAATGGGTCAGCAGCGCGTCGAAACGGGCAAAATCCGCCATCTGGATGTATTTGTCCGCCAACGAGAACTCGAATCCGCCATCCAGCAGATCCAGCACCCGGGGTCCGTGATAGCAATTGTTGAAATCGAAAAAGCAGGTCGTTCCCGTCGGGGTGATGATCACGTTCTTGGGGGTGACATCCCCGTGATTGTGGACCGGATGACAGCCTGCGTGCATGTTCTGGCGGAAGGATTCGTCCAGGAATGGCTGAATCCGGGGGGCCAACTGCGCGAAGGCGGCCTGGAGTTCCGGAGTGAGGGTCGGATTGGCCTGAAACGTGGCGAAATAAGGCAGCCAGATCCGGCAGGACTCCTCGAAGGTGAACGCCTGGGGCAGGGGCACGGGATCATCGACCTGCACCCGGTGCAGTTTGGCCAGGGCCGCGCCGATTTTATCCAGGGGATATTCCGGTCGGGACTGGGGAAGACCAGGGATGCGCTCGAACAGCAGCGCCGGATGACCGTCCAAGGTGAGGGGCGATCCGGGTTGCGTCGGCAGGATGCGGGCCGTCTCCACCCCGCGCGCCACCAGGGCCTCGATGAGGGAGGCTTCGTAGGCGGTATGCTCGACGATGCGGTTGCTGTGGTAGTTGCCCGCCACCTTGAAAAGCTTGAGTATGGTTTCGTTCTCCCCCCGGAAAACCTTGTACAGCAGATTTTCCGTGGAGACCCGCATCGGTTCCACCACCGCGTCCGGCATGGCGTAGCGTTCCCGCACCTGTCGGGTCAAGGCCAGGAGTGGACCTTCGGCGCCCGGGGCGATGCCATCTTTCAGCCGGTCGTGGATCAGTCTGGCGTTGAATTTCTTCAAGAAGGCATCCTTGGCCTCCCGGTTGCCCTTGGAAGGAAAATGGATGTAGGCATCCACCAGATGATGCATGAAGGGCAGATGGGGATGGAGCGCGCTCCAGTCCGAGACATCCTGGGCCAGGGGGATCTGGGTGATGTGATAGACCGCGCAACCGCTGCTGGCGGATTCGGGATTGATCAGATGCCAGTTGGCTGGCAGATCCGCTTCCCGTTCGGGATGGATCTCGATCAGGATGTCCACGTCGGAACCCAGCTTGGCATTGGGGCCGTGGACAAAGGGGGCCAGATAGTGACCCATCTCCCCCCGCAGGGCCGATCCCATGAGATACACCCGATCCACCGCCGCGCGCGAGGCCACTTCGGCGCGTAGGGTTTCGGCCACCCGCTGTTGCAGCGCCTGTTGCGCCTCGGGCTCGAAACGGATCTTGGTGGGCTTGATGAAACCCATCTCCAGTCGGGCCAGCAGGGTGCTCCAGGCCCGATAGAGACTCTTGGCCGCTTCCGGACCGGCTGCGGCGGCGGAAGAGTGCGGAAAGATCACCCGTCCATTGGCGGGAGAATAAAGCCAGAACTGGGGATCGCACTCCACCTGGGCCGGTTTTCCGGCCACCAGGGCGTAGTACAGATCCAGCACCTGACATTTGACGCGGTTCAACAGATTGGGATCCACGCCCGCTCCGTGACGGCTCAGGAACTCCACCAGCCGTTCCGTGTGATTCAGCCCCCGCAACGCGCGGAAATCCAGACCGGAGCCTTTCTTTTCTCCCCGCACCATCACCTTGAGGGGATTGCCCTGGTAAAGGCTGCCTTCCGGGGTCGCCTCGTGGGTGAACCCGATCAGCTTGAAGATGTCCCGGACCTTGGGCAGATGATGGGCCGCGACCCGCAGGGTCATGGTTTCGGCGGGCGCGTTGCCCGATTCCAAGATGAAATCGAGTTCATTGGCTTCCAGTAGTTCCAGCACCTCGGCATAGGTGGAGGCGCAGGGGGCGTCGGGATCCAGTCTGCCCACCTCGCGGATCAACGCGCGGAAATCCTCTTCGTCGATGAGAATCTTGTAATTGCGGTAGTGCAGATGATACCCGTCGCTGCACGCCTCGATGGAGAGTCGTCGCGGATGATAGGTCACCTCGTGCTTGAGCTGGGATTCGGTCCAGATGCGCACGTCCTCCTGATTGGCATTGGCCAGTTTGCCATCCTGATAGCCCTTCTGATGGATGATCGTCTGCAACTCCGCCGACTGCTTGCGGAAGGTTTCGCTGATCTCTTCGAACTCACCCCGGCTCAGCTCGATGCGCAGATCCCGGTAGTGGATATGGATGTTTTCCTCCATGTCGAGGAAAAGATTGCGATGCCGTGGTCTGCCGAGGATCTGGCCCCGGTAGAGCACTTTCTTGATGACGCCCATGATGGAAACTGGCTCCTTGTCTTGAAAAAAAGTGGAGTGCGGGCGGAAGGTCAGGGCCGACCGATCTCTTCGTCAACGGTTTGGACGATGCCTGGATCCAGATTCAACAGCGCGTGATTCTTGTTTTCGTATTCGAACTGGCGCAACAGAAAGCGGATGCTGTTGATGCGCGCCAGTTTTTTGTTGTCCGAGCGGATCACGGTCCAGGGGGTCTCGGGGAAGTTGGTGCGTCGCAACATGTCGTCACGGGCCTGGGAGTAATGATCCCAGTGGTCGAGCGCCTCCTGATCCACCGGACTGAGTTTCCACACCTTCAAGGGATTGGTCTCGCGGGAGGCGAAACGTTTTTCCTGGGAGGCCCGTTCCACGGAAAACCAGAACTTGATCAGATGAACGCCGGATTCGGTCAGCATCCGTTCCACGCAGGGCAGTTGATGATGGAACGCCTCGACCTGTTCCGGCGCGCAAAATCCCATCACCCGCTCCACCCCCGGACGGTTGTACCAACTGCGGTCGAACAGCACGATCTCCCCGCCATGGGGCAGTTGCGCGATGTAACGTTGAAAATACCACTGGGTCTTTTCGGTTTCGGTGGGTTTTTCCAGGGCCACCACCCGGCAGACGCGGGGACTCAAGAATTCGGTGAAGCGTTTGATCGTGCCGCCCTTGCCGGCGGCGTCCCGCCCTTCGAAGATCACCAGCACCTTGAGTTTTTCTTGAATCACCCACTGTTGCAGTTTCACCAACTCCTGCTGCAACGGGGTGAGGATGTTCAGATAATCTTGTTCGCGCAGCAGCTTGACGATTTCAAGCTCCCGTCCCCGGATCAACTCCTCGAAAGGAACGGCCTCGGGCGCGCTGGTGGAAACCTGGACAGGAGAAGGGGTGAGATGTTCCGGATCGGTCATGACAGCCTCATGGAATGGAGAAATAAGGGGGAAATTAAGGATCCTGCGCTTTGGATCCTGTTTCGATCCTGCGCTTTCGTCCTGCAATGGTAGCCATTCCGGGTTGCTTTTGTCGAGTTCACGCAGAAACAACAGGGGCCGTTCGGTGGGCCGATTTCTTGCCGGTGGTATGACAGGCCGATTGCTGCTATGGTGGAGCCATGGGAAAAGATCGCGTCACGGTGGATCGGTTTTCTAAGTCGAAGGAGTCGGGCATGAGCCAATTTCCGGATTATTATTACAAACAGTCGGCGGTGATCCCGGTGCGGATGCACGCGGAGACGTTGCAGGTGCTGATGATCTCCTCCCGCAACAAAAGCCGCTGGATCATTCCCAAGGGGATCGTGGAACCGGAACTCTCCCCGGCGGACTCGGCGGCCAAGGAGGCCCTCGAAGAGGCCGGCATCGAGGGTCGGGTGTTGCCGGAGTCCATCGGCGTGTTCCACTATGAAAAATGGGGCGGCGTCTGCGTGGCCGAGGTGTTCGTCATGCGGGTGGAAAAGGTGCAGGATCACTGGCTGGAGAGTTTCCGGGATCGGCTCTGGCTCCCCCTGGAAGAGGCGGCCCAACGGGTGCGGGAAGAGGCGTTGCGCGCGCTGATCCGACAGGTGCCGGAATTCCTGGCCAGGGTGGACCCGTGACGGCTGGGCCGGGAGCGCGCGGCGTCGGATGGTTCCGTCGGATACTGGGGCCGGGAGCGCACGGCGTCGGATGGTTCCGTCGGATACTGGTTTCCGTGCTGCTGCTGGGCCTGCTGGGATACGGGAGCGTGGCCGGATATCTGTTCTTTGCTCAAAGCCGTATGGTGTTTCATCCCAAACCGGGCCTCGACACCACCCCCGAAGCCTGGGGCATGCGCTACGAAAACGTCTTCTTCGACAGCCAGGGCCAACGCCTGCATGGCTGGTGGATTCCCGGCGATCCGGAAAAGCCGGTGATCCTGTTCTTTCATGGCAACGCCAGTGTCTTGTCCGGGCTGAAGGCCCACGCGGAACTGTTCCGACGGCAGGGATTGGGGCTTTTTCTGTTCGACTATCGCGGTTACGGCCAAAGCGAGGGAGAGCCCAGCGAGGATGGACTGTACGCCGACTCCCTGGCCGCTTACGCCCATCTCAGCGGTCCTTTGAAAATCGCTCCTGCGCGCATCGTCTATTTCGGCCACTCCTTGGGCGGGGGCGCGGCCACCTGGCTGGCGCTCCGTCATTCGCCCCGCGCCTTGATCCTGGAAGGCACCTTTTTGTCCATCCCCGCCGTGGGCGAGGATCGGTATCCCTATCTGCCGATCCGACTGTTGAGCCGGATCCGTTTCGACAATCTGGAACGGATCCGGGCGTTGTGTCTGCCGCTGTTGATCATCCACAGTCAAGACGACGAGGTGATCGCCCCGCATCACGGTCGCGCCCTGTTCGAGGCGGCGGCCTGCGCTCCCCGGAAAAGTTACCTGGAGACCCGAGGCCGTCACAACGTCAGTTTCAATCAAGGAGGCGCGCTGGCGGAAGAGGGATTGCGGCGGTTTCTGGCGAGCGTTCCTTAAGAAAAACAGAAGGCGCGCGCCGGCCGTCCCTCAAACGGACGGCAAAGAGGACAGCTCCATGGCGCTGTTTTCCACCTCGGCCAGCACGATGTCGATGCGCGCATCGGCAGGATCGGCGCCGTTCAACACATTGCGCGCCACGGCGGCCCTCAGGGCCTGCGGATCCTGCGCGTCCCAGGCCGCCAGATAGGCGTCACGACGGCCCGTCCCCTGCAACACCAGCTTCTTCATGCGCCGCCCCATGCCCATGTCGGTCACTCCCCGACAGCGCAGACTCTCCTCGAATCCCTCGTAGGTCATCTCCCACAACGCCTGGGACAACGCCTGACTGTTTTCCTGGTGACGCAACCGGTGCAACAGGCCGGCGACCAGCAGGGTCATCACGTCGAATCGCAACGGAAAATCATCCGGAATCCCCAGCCGGTCCGCGTGCGTCAAGGCCAGAGCGCGGGTGGCCAACCGGTCGTAAAGCGCCATGGCCATGGGTCGCAACCCGTGGGATTGATCTTTTTTTGTCAAACTTCGCACAAACCACCACATGGATACTTTGCTCCCGCCTTCGTCAATAGGGTATCATGGGATCCATCCCTACTACCGTTTCACCTGTCCGGGAAAACCATGAACAGACCCCATCGCTCCCCGTTGTCCCTGTCACGCGTCGTCATCGTGGCCTTTGCCCTGGCGGGCTGTCAAGCTCAGATACACGAAAGCGGCGTCATTCTGACCCCGGAAGCCACGGCGAGAATCGAACCCGGCATCACCACACGCCACCAGGTGATCGAATGGCTGGGGCCGCCCACGCTCGTCAATCCCTTTCATGGCAACCGCTGGCTCTACATCCAGGATCGCAAGTACAAAAACGTGCAACGCACCTTCTCGCGGGTGGCCAACCGCCTGGAAATCACCTTCGACTCCAGCGGCGTGGTGCGGGATGTGCAAAAGAATTTCCAGGACAAACCCTGGGATCCCACCACCATGCCCGAAGCCGACAACGATCAGGGCTGGGTGAACTGGCTGTGGGATCGCCATTATGCCAAACCCGCCACCAATCTGCCCGCTTCGGCCCAACCGCAACCGGAATCGGACGTCTCCCCCGCGACGCCACCCAAGGCCCAACCCGAATCCGACTCCAACGCCAAGTCACCCTGGTGGCGTTTCTGGTCCAAACAACCCGACATCGATCCGGATTCCGTGCAAACCATGCCTCCCGAAGCTTCCAACACCCCGGACCACTAAGGAATGACCACTGCCTTGATTGGCGGAACCAGCCTGCTGGAGTCCCGTCGCTTTCAGGATGCGGCTCCGCGCCGTATCCAGACCCCCTATGGGGCCGTCACGCTGCTGGAACAAAACGGTCTGCTCTTTTTGCAGCGGCACGGTCTGGGTACCTATCTGCCCCCCCACATGATCAACCACAAGGCCAACCTCTCGGCCTTGCATCTGGCCGGAGCCAAACGGATTCTAGCCATCAGTTCCGTGGGCAGCCTGCGTCTCGACCTCGCGCCGGGCACATTTGTGGTTCCGGACGACTTTCTGGCACCTCACGTCAATCTGTCGTACTTCGAAGACGCCCGTGGACACCAGACCCCCGGCTTCCACAGGGAGTGGCGTCAACGCATCCTCGGGGTGTGGCGCCAAACCGATCTGCCCGCCCCCCGCGACCAGGGCACCTACTGGCAAACCCAGGGCCCTCGCTTCGAAACCCCGGCGGAAATCCGCATGTATCAACCTTATGCCCATGTCGTGGGCATGACCGTGGCTTCGGAATGCATCCTGGCCGCCGATCTGGGGGTGCCCTACGCCGCCTTGTGCGTGGTGGACAACTACGCCAACGGCCTGATCGAGACCCCTCTCACCTTTGCCGCCTTTAAAGAACAGGTCAAAGCCAACGAGGCGCAACTCCTGCTGACTCTCGAAACCCTCCTGCTGACGCTTTCGCTATGAACCTTCTCATTCGCAACACCCGTCTGCCGGGCGCTTCGGAACCGATCGATATCCAGATCTCCCAGGGTCGCATCCAGGCCATGGGTCCGGCCCTGACCCCCCTGGACCACTCGGAACTCCTGGACGCCCAGGGCATGGCCGCCACGCCAGGACTGGTCAACGGCCACACCCACGCCTCCATGACCTTGTTCCGGGGCTTCGGCGACGACATGCCCTTGATGCAATGGCTGCAGACCCGCATCTGGCCCGCCGAGGCCCGCCTGACCGAAAACGATGTCTATTGGGGAGCCAGACTGGCCTGTCTGGAGATGATCCGCTCCGGAACCGTGGCCTTCGAGGATATGTACTGGCACTTTCACGGCATGGCCAGGGCCGTGGAAGAGAGCGGTCTGCGCGCCGGAGTGGGCGCGGTGATGATCGACGTGGCCGGAGAAGATCAGGCCGCCTCCTGCCGTCGTCTGACCGAGCAGACCTTCGAGGAGTCCAGCCGCTATTCCGAACGGGTCCGTTTCACGCTCACGCCCCATGCCATCTACACCGTCAGTCCGGCCAGTCTGCGCTGGACCGCCGAATTTTCCGCACGCCACGATCTGCCGGTCCACATCCATCTCTCCGAAACCCACCACGAGGTGGAACAGTGTCTGCAACAACACGGGGTCCGTCCGGCGGTGCATCTGGATCGCCAGGGACTGTTGACCCCCCGTGTGCTGCTCGCCCACGGGGTGTGGCTGGACGACGACGAACTCGACCTGATCGCCGCCCGTGGCGCCACTCTGGTGACCAATCCGGTCTCCAACATGAAACTGGCGGTGGGAGGGGTCTTTCCCTTCGCCCGGGCGGCGGCCCGCAACATCCCGATTGCCCTGGGCAGCGACGGGGCCGCCTCCAACAACTCCCTGGATCTGTTCCAGGAGATGAAATGCCTCGCCCTGATCCAGAAACACGCCCAGAACGATCCCACCGCGCTCCCGGCCCATGAGGCCTGGGATGTGGCCACCGGCGCCAGGGCCTCCCTGCTGGGTCGGTCGGGTCGTCTGGTTCCCGGCGAACGGGCCGATCTGCTGTTGCTGAGAAACGAGGATCCAGAGATGACCCCGGAACACGATCTGGTCTCGAATCTGGTCTATGCCGCCACCGGACACGTGGTGGACACCATGATCGTGGATGGCAAGATCCTGATGAAAAATCGGATCATCCCCGGAGAGGAGGAGATTCGTCGTCAGGCCCGCGCCATAGCCGCCCGGGTGTGCGCGCCGTGAATCCCGCGTTGGAGTTGCGCATCCTTCGTTCCGAAGGCGGCTTTGCGACCCAACTGTCGTGGCAGGGTCGTCCGTTTTCGCCGCCCCGTTTGGTCACGGAAGGGGATTTGTCCACGTTGCGTCATGTGGTCGATGGGAGTCGGCAACTGCTGAAATCCCCTGGCCCGGGGATCCTGGCCACAGAAGCGATCCTGACGGTGGGTGTCGAGCTGTTTCATCTGTGGCTCGCTCCGGATTGGGACGCGGCCATGTCACACCTGCCGGCGGGTCAATCGGTGATGCTGGCCGTGACTTCGGACGTGGCCGAACTGGTGCATCTGCCCTGGGAGTCCCTGACCCCTCCAGATGGTCAACCTCTGGGGCTGACGCACCGCTTCGGCGTGCAGCGTCGCCCCTTTGGCCTGCCCGCCTTGAACCGTTGTCGCGCGCTTTCTCCGGGTCCGCTGCGTCTGCTGTTCATGGCCTGTTCCCCGCAAGGCTTTCACTGGCCCGAAGCGAAACAGGAAAAAGACGCCTTCCGGTTTTGTCTTCCGGATGAACAGAATCCGGACGCACCCGCCGTCGAAGCCCACATCGTGCCAGGACCAGGATGGACCGATCTGGAACAGGCCATCCATCAACGTCAACCCCATGTGATCCATCTGTCCGGTCCGGCGCTGATCCGGGGTACCCAGGGCTTTTTCGCTTTCGAGGAAGCGGATGGTCAGGCCGACGCCCGCACCGCCGGGGAGCTGGTCCGGGATCTGTTGCGCCACTCCGGGGCCGGATTGGTGATCCTGTCCGGTCGCGAATCGGGCAAGGCGCCCCCCATCGCGGCCAGCGGCGCCTTGGCCCAGGGGATCGTCGCCACCGGAGCGTTCTCCATGGTCCTGACCTGGCCTGAAACCTTGCTGGCGACAGAATCCATTCCCTTCCTGAGCGCCTTGTACCGCGAGCTGGCCTCGGGCACTGCGGTGGATCGGGCCTTGAATCTCGCCAGGCGGGCCATTCTCCCGTTGACCGATTCCCAGGGGCGTCCAGGCTGGAGTCTGGCCGCACTCCACGCCCGTGGCGAACAGCCCTATCTGTTCCATGCCGGTTTCCAGGTCAATGGATGCTCAAAACCGTTGCACGACGATGAAAAATGACCAATAGTGCAAATTGCTGCCGGGTCGAATCCCGGCTCCTGTCACGGACCCTTTGAAAAAAAGAACACGAAGGAAGGATAGCCATGAAACCCGGCAAAGTTCTGGTCGCCCAAGGCGGCGGCCCCACGGCGGTCATCAATCAATCCCTGGTGGGCGCGGTGCTGGAAGCACGCAAGTTCCCCCGCGTGGAACGGGTCTACGGCGCGCTGTACGGCGTGCGCGGGATCATCGACGAAGCCTTTCTGGATCTCACCCAGGAGACCACCCACAACCTGGAACGGGTCGCGGATACCCCTGGATCGGCCTTGGGTTCCACCCGGGACAAGCCGGACGAAAAATATTGCGCGGAAATCCTCAAAGTCCTGATGGCGCATAATATCCGTTGCTTTTTCTACATAGGCGGCAACGATTCGTCGGATACCTTGCGCATTGTCGAAGACTTTGCCAAGAAAGCCCATTACGACCTGATCACCATCCACATCCCCAAGACCATCGACAACGATCTCATGGTCAACGACCACACGCCCGGCTATCCTTCCGCAGCCCGCTTCGTGGCCAGCGCCTTCGCCGGCATCAATCTGGACAACCGGGCACTGCCGGGGGTCTACGTGGGTGTGGTCATGGGACGTCACGCCGGTTTTCTCACCGCCGCTTCGGCTTTGGGACGCAAATGCCGGGACGATGGCCCGCATCTGATCTATATGCCCGAACGCAATTTCGATATGGGTCATTTTCTCGGTGAGGTCAAATCCATCTACGACAAACTGGGCCGCTGCGTGATCGCCGTCTCCGAGGGAATCCACGACGCCCAGGGCACCCCGATTCTCTCTTCCCTGCTGGCCCGCACCCTGGAAAAAGATGCCCATGGCAATGTGCAGTTGTCCGGCACCGGTGCCTTGGCCGATTTGCTCACCAACGCCATCCGCGACAATCTGGGCATCAAACGGGTGCGGGGAGACACTTTCGGCTATTTGCAACGGTCGTTTCTCGGAGTGGTCTCGGACGTGGACCAGCGCGAGGCCCGGGAAGTGGGTGAAAAAGCCTGTCAATTCGCCCTGTGGAACCACGCCTGTGGTTCGGTGACCATCCATCGCATGGGCCACTACGCGGTGGAATACCGCCTGGATCCCATGATCTCTCTGGCTGGCAAGACCCGCACCATGCCCGACATGTTCATCAATGCCCAGGGCACGGATGTCACCGACGCCTTCAAGTTTTATCTGACCCCGCTGCTCGGTTCCGGCATGCCGGACGCCTTCCGGTTGCGGGCGCCCCGGGTACCCCGGATCCTGCCGGCTTGATGCATGATTCGGCCTGACATCTCCCAGACCATCGGCAAGGATGCGCGCAAAAGGATGTTTCTTGCGGGGTTGAAATCGGGTATGCTGTGATTCATGCATTCGCAACAACCCGGAGTCATCGCCATGCCACAAGCCGCCACCTTTGATAGTGTCTGGGAGATGTTCCAGGCCATGGTTCGCGAGAACCGCGAACGAAGCGCCAAACTGGATCTTTTGTTCCAGGAGACCGACCGACAGTTCAAGGAGACCGACCGGAAAATGCAGGAGACCGATCGGCAGTTCAAGGAGACTGCCTTGCAATTCAAGGAGACGGATCTCAAGCTCCAAGAGACCGATCGTATGATCAAGGCCACCAGCGCGCAGATGAAAGAGACCGATCGCAAACTGGACCGGTTGGGCAGTCGTCTGGGGGAGTTTGTGGAAGGTCTGGTGGCGCCAGCCTGCAAGACCCTGTTCGCGCAACGGGGGATTCCTGTCCACATGGTGAGCCGTCGGGTGGAGGCCGATCTGCCGGGTGGTCGTCATCTGGAGATCGATCTGTTCGTGGTGAATACCGATGTCGTGGTGCTGGTTGAAGTCAAAAGCAAGCTCTCCATCGAGGATGTGCGGGAACATCTGGAGCGTTTGGAAGAGTTCAAGGCGTTTCTGCCGGTCTATGCGGACAAGCGGGCCATGGGCGCGGTCGCGGCCATGGTGATCGACGAGAACGTCTCCCGCTTTGCCATGCGCAAAGGGTTGTTTGTGATCGAACAGTCCGGCGATACCCTGCGTTTCGCGAATGACGAGGACTTTATCCCCCGCTCCTGGTAAAGACCCTCCTGTTTTTCTTTTGATCCCCCCAGTGAGGTCTGCTCATGTCCCATCCTGATTATCGTGAATTCGATTGTCGTCGTTTGAGACTCAGACCTCTGGCGGAACGGCAACACGACATGGACCTTTCCAGTCTGCTTCCTCTTGCCCCGCGACCGGTGCTCCACGATTCCTTGCGGGTGGTGGCCCGACAGATCCTCACGGCCCGCGAACGCGGGGCCGCCGTGGTGTTGATGCTCGGGGGACATGTGCCCCGTTCCGGGGTGCAGACTTATTTGCTGGACTGGTTTGAACAGGGACTCATCACCGGCATGGCGGTCAACGGCGCGGTGGTGATCCACGATTTTGAACTGGCGCTCATCGGGGCCACCACCGAGAGTGTGGCCCGTTACATCCGTGATGGTCAGTTCGGCATGTGGCAAGAGACAGGACGGTTGAACGACATCATCACCTCGGCGGCCCAAAACGGTTTGGGACTGGGGGAGGCGGTGGGGCGGGAGATCGCCCAGGGTGATTATCCCCACGCCAACCGAAGTCTTCTGGCCGGAGCGTGGCGTCATGGGGTGGTGGCCACGGTGCATGTGGGCATCGGTCACGACATCATCCATCCCCATGCCAACTGCGACGGCGCGGCCTATGGCCAGACCAGCCATCGGGATTTTTTGAGATTCGCCGCCCTGCTGGAGCGTCTTGAAGACGGGGTGGTGATCAATTTCGGCAGCGCGGTCATGGCTCCGGAGGTCTATCTCAAGGCGTTGTCCATGGTGCGCAACGTGGCGGCGTCGGAAGGGCGTTCCATCTCCCGGTTCACCACCCTGGTTTGCGACTTGAAACCTTTGCCCGCCACGGTGAACGAGGAGCCGGGCAAACAGAATCCGGACTATTATTTTCGTCCCTGGAAAACCATGCTTGCCCGGACCGTGGCGGATGGCGGCATGGGATTTTATGTGCAGGGCCGTCACGACGAGACCATTCCCCAACTGTGGAGCGCCTTGCGGGAAGAGTTGGGAGGGTGATCTTCTGGCTGGATCCGGAAACGATTTCTTTTTCAGCGCGCGCCGATATACTTGTGGGTTTGCAGCGAAAGACGCAGCCGGCCTTTGGCCTGAAGGGTCAAATCCAGGCAGCGGGCCACGGCCCTGGGATCCGGCGTGTCTCCCTGGGCGCGCGGCTGGACCCAGACGTTGGGATGCCGGGCGGCTTGTTCCAGGATCAAAGCCGGAGAACCTGAATCGGCTCCCAGTATGTATTTGATCTCGCTGGCCGCCTGATACAGGGATTCGGGCAGCGGGTTTTTGGGGGAGAGGGTGAGCCAGTCCACGGGGGGATCCGGCAGGGGGCCACCTTGACCACTGCTTTCCATGGCCACCCAGTAGCCGTTTTGCTTGAAGAGGGCGACCAGGCCGGAGAGATTCGGCAAAGCCAGCGGTTCCCCCCCGGTCAGCACCACGTTGAACAGTCCCGGAGCCGCCTGGACCACGGCGGTCAGGATGTCTGCGCGGGTGAGCCATTGTCTGGCCTTGGGATCGCGGTGCAGCGGTTCGTCGCACCACGGGCAGGAGAGGGGACATCCCCAGGCGCGCACGAAGACCATGGGACGTCCGGTCCAACTGCCTTCGCCTTGTACCGAAGCGAAGATTTCACAGATCGGATAAAGAGGGGAGGCGTCGTGGCTCAAGGGGAGGCGAATCCAAGCCCGATGGCGTCTTCCCGGGTGGCTTCGGCCCAGGCCCGTTCGCTTTCCCACAGTCGCGCCCGGGCGATCCGGGTGGTTCCCAGTTCCGTGCGCCCATCCAGATGGGTCATGCACCAGCCCACGATCCAGGCGGCCACATATTCGGTGGAGTGATAGGGCAGTTCGGGAAGGGTTTCGTTGAGCAGGTAGTGATCCAGTTTTTTCTGGATCAGTTCCAGACGCACCAGACGATCGATGATGCCGAAATCCACCAGGAAACCGGATTGAGGTTCATCCGGGGCGGGGAGTCGGGGCTGTCCGGAGAAGACCAGTTCCAGCCGATAGCCGTGACCATGCAGACGGCGGCATTTGCCGTCGTGGTGGATCAGGTGGTGGGCAGCGTCGAACGTGAAGGTGCGGGCGATTTCCATGAGAAGGGATTCTAACAAAGGAGTGGGGCGGCATCAATGCTTGCGACTTTCCTTGAATCGGGGTTACCCTGCAAGCTTTTATCGACCGTCGCTTTTGAGAATACAGCATGACAACTTCTGATGTTGAGACCCTGGTGGATGGACTGTTCGGTTCCGGCAGTCGTCTGGCCAGGACGCTTCACGGATACGAAACCCGACCGGTTCAGACGCTCATGGCCCAGCGGGTCGTAGAGACCGCCCGCGCCGGGGGAACCCTGATGGTGGAGGCGCCGACAGGCACCGGGAAGACTTTGGCCTATCTGCTGCCTTTGTTGAGTCTGGGTCGCAAGGTGATCGTTTCCACGGCCACCAAGGCGTTGCAGGATCAGATCATGGAAAAGGATCTGGTTCTGGTGCGACAGGCGGTGGAGCAGCCTTTCACCGCCACCGCCTTGAAGGGGCGGGCCAATTATTTATGCCTGTATCGGTATCGGGCGTTTCGGCACGCGGGTCTGCCGGTTCCGGAACGGGAACGGGAGTGGGCGTTGCGGCTGGAGGCCTGGGCGGAAAAAACCGAAACCGGAGAACGGGACGAATTCCGGGACATGCCGGAGGGGTTGGTGCTGTGGTCGGCGATTCATACCGGCGGGGATCACTGTCCGGGTCGCAAGTGTCCGGATCACGGGGCCTGTTTTCTCAACCGGGCGCGGGAGCGGGCCAGGGCGGTGGATCTGGTGGTGGTGAATCATCATCTGTTCTTTGCTGATCTGGCGGTCAAGGAGGGGGGATTCGGGGAGATTCTGCCGGAGTACGACGCCTTGGTTTTCGACGAGGCCCACCGGATTCCGGATGTGGCCACCCGTTTTTTCGCCATTGAGATCAGCAATTACAAGCTGCGGGATCTGGTTCGCGACACCCGCCGGGAGTTCGAGGAGGTGGGCGGAGGGGATGATGCCCTGATGGGGGCTTTGGCCGGCATGGAGGAGGCCACTTTTCGGTTGCGCAACGCCTTTCCCCTGGAGGATCAAAGAATCGGTCTGACCCGCGAGGATCTGGATCAGGAGCCGGGACATGCCATTCACGCGGTGGAGTGGGCCTTGCATGGATTTCGCGAGGCATTGGAATCCCATCGGGCCCGATCGGTGGGTCTGGCCGCCTGCGGTCGGCGCGCCGAAGAGATGCAAGACGCCACCCGCTTGATCCGCGCCTTGAACGATCCGTCACGGGTGTACTGGTACGAAACCCGCAATCGGGGGATTTTTCTCTCCGCCGCGCCTTTGGAGACCGGGCCGATTTTGCGGGAACTGTTGCATCCCAGGGCCAAGACCGCCATCTTTGCCTCGGCCACGCTGACATCGGCGCCGGGACCGGAGGGATTTGTCTTCTTTCAAGAGCAGATGGGCTTTCAGCCCGACGATGTGACCGTGTGCTGTCTGCCTCCGGTGTTCGATTATGCGACCCGCAGCCTGTTGTATCTGCCGCGCCATCTGCCGGATCCGGTGGATCCGGGGTTCGCTCCGGCGGTGGTGGCGGAAATTCTGGCTTTGTTGACGATCAGTTCCGGTCGGGCTTTGTGTCTGTTCACCAGTTTTCGCATGCTGGAACTGGTGCGGGAAGGGCTGGAGGGGCGCATTCCCTATCGGGTGTTCAGTCAGGGGGACGCGGCCAAGGGGGCCTTGCTGGACGCCTTCAAGAAGGAGACCTCCTCGGTGCTGCTGGGGGTATCCAGTTTCTGGGAGGGGGTGGATGTGCCGGGGGAGACCCTTTCTTTGGTGGTGGTGGACCGTTTGCCCTTCGCCTCGCCGGGAGAGCCCATGGTGGCGGCCCGACAGCGCTGGATGGGCTTGAATGGTCGCAATGCGTTTCGCGAGATGTCGTTGCCTCAGGCGATTCTCTCCTTGAAGCAGGGTCTGGGTCGTCTGCTGCGCACCACGGCGGATCGGGGAGTGATGGCGGTGCTGGATCCTCGGTTGAGCCACAAATGGTATGGCAAATCGTTTCTGGCCGGTCTGCCGGCTGCGCCGGTCACCCATGAAATGGAGGCGGTACGCCGGTTTTTCGCATGAGAATCGTGGCGATGGACAGTTCGTTTTCCCGGGGGGGAGTGGCGTTGCTCGATGGGGAGCGGGTGGTGGCCCGGAGTGCGTTCGAGGGGGAGGAGGGTCATGTGGCCATGCTGCCCCGAGAGTTGGAGCGACTGATGCGGTCGTCCGGATGGCGGATGGCGGAGGTGGAGCGGATCGCCGTGACCCTGGGACCGGGAACTTTTTCCGGCGCGCGCATCGCCTTGGGGATGGCCAAGGGTTTCGCCTTGGCCCTGGGCACGCCGGTGGTGGGATTTTCCACCCTGGAGGTGGTGGCGGCGGGCGCGGCGGAGAGCGGCTGGGTCGCGACGCTTCTCGACGCGCGCCGGGGAGAGGTGTATGCTGCGGTGCATGAGATTCGTTCTTGTTCGGATCCGGTGGTGCGACTGGCTCCAGGGGTATGGGATCCGGACGGGTTGGCCGAGGCGTTGTCAAGATTGCGGGAACCATTCGGTGCGCGGTTGACTCTGACAGGTAATGGATTGCTTGCGTATGTGGATCGGTTTCAATCGCTGTTGGATGACGGTTGCGAACTGGCGGATCCGGAGCGTTGGTCGCTGGATGTGACGCTGCTGGGAAAGATGGCTTTTTGGAGTTCGCTCCGTGCGTCTTCGCATGGACTGAGGCCAGTGGAGGCGCTGGAACCAATGTATCTGCGTCGGGCCGACGCCAAGGAACCCCAGGGAACAGGAGTGGCTGGCGCATGATCCGGTTGCTGCCCATGGACCGGTCGTTGGTGGATGAAGTGGCCGCTTTGGAACAGGAAATCTCCCATTCCCCATGGAGCGTAGACATGTTTCTGGAGGAGATGCGCCTGGGTGGCTGGCTCAAGGTGATGGTCTCCGGGGAGCGCACCCTGGCCGGATACGCGGTGGCCCGTTCCCTGTTCGACGAATGGCATCTGTTGACTTTGGGGGTGGTGCCCGAATTCCGGCGTCGGGGCGTGGGCAGCGCACTGGTGGCGTCGTTGCTTCAGGAGCGTGTCGGCAAGCCGGAACAGCGTGTGGTTCTGGAGGTGCGCTCCTCCAATGTGGCGGCCCGCGCTCTTTATCAACGGCTGGGTTTCGTGTCGGTGGGCGTGCGTCGGGGCTACTATCGATTGGGCCCGGTTGGACCCGAGGATGCGCTGGTGATGATCCATTCGGAAGGGGTTGGAAACGGAAAGCTGGACATGGAAAAAATTTTTCTTGCTTGACAAATTACAGATTATAGGTAACCCTTGCGCATTCACCGGGAGTGTTTTCCCAGTCGTAGACACCAATCTTAAGTCTGTAGACACCAAATCAAGGATAACGCCAATGCTCGTGCAAGACGTGATGACACGTAACGTGCGTACCGCGAAAAGGGAAGACTCCGTCCGCTCTGTCGCGGCGATTCTTTGTACCAACAAAATCAGCGGACTGCCTGTGGTGGAGGGGGGCAACAGACTGATCGGGATCATCTCCGAAAAAGACATTCTCAACGGGCTGTTGCCCGGTTATCGTACGTTTCTCCACGATCCTTTGAAACAAATGGACTTCGAGTCCATGGAAGAGACCTACGAGGCGATTCTCACCAAACGGGTGGAAGATCTGATGACTCCCCGCGTGTTTTCCGTCTCTCCCAACGATCCAATTTTGTTGGCGGCCTCGCAGATGGATCTGCACCGCTTCCGTCGGATTCCGGTGGTGGAAAACGGAGATGTGCTGGTCGGCATCGTCAGTCTGGGCGATATCCACAAAGCCATCTTCAAACGGGAGTTGGATCTGTAGTCGTAGGATTGAATTCGCTCGTCGGCCGGTGAACGCGCGTCGCAACCGGCCGGAAGCGTCTTGCGAAAAGGAGTTCCTGGATGCAGCGTTTCGTTTTGCTTGCCGGGCCGTCGTGCGTCGGCAAAGGGCCTTTGATCCGTGGCATGCGGATGTTTTACCCCGAACTGATGGCTCGGTTCAGGCAATTGGTGCTGTTCAACGACCGTCCTCCCAGGCCGGGCGAGGAGGAGGGGGTCGATTGTTACTTCCGGCCCCGTGGCGAAATCGAGGCGATGCGCGGCAAGGATGGCTTCATCGTCGCGGATGTGCGCGGAGAGTTGCAGGCCCTGGAAGTGGCCCAGATCCAACGGATCATCGAAGCCGGACAGATTCCTTTCTTCGAGGGTAATCCTTTTGTGCCGGGTCGTTTGCGGGAGGCGGGTCTGTTTGAACAGTACCCGGCGGTATCGATCTTTCTCTCCCCGTTGTCGCGGGAAGAAATCCTCTATATCAAATCCTTGCCCATCGGTGTGGATCTCAACAAATTCATCTCCGAGGTGCAACGACGCAAACTGTTGCACCGGACCGCGCGCCAAAAGTTGCATCTGTCGTTGCGCGACTTGGAGGAGATCGAAAAACGGTGCGCCAGCACCCTCACCGAAATGCGGGAAGCCTGGAAATTTGACCATGTCATTCCCCTGCACGACGGAGAGGGCAATGATAATTGGGATGCCTACTATTATCCAATCGGCAGCGCCCGCAAGGCCATGCTCGCTTTCGCTTCCGTGTTGCGCGGCGATGAACCCCTGACGGGAATGGACGAAGCGTGGAGCGAGGATCTGATCCCCTGATTACAAGGAACCAAGAAACAACATGGGTAAAGAGATTGAACGTCGTTTTCTGGTCAAAGGCGATGGCTGGCGCGGATTGGGCCAGGGTGTGGAGTATCAACAGGGATTTCTCTCCACGGTCAAGGAGCGGGTGGTGCGGGTGCGCATCGCTGGAGAAAAGGCCACTTTGACCATCAAGGGGATCTCCGAGGGGTATTCCAGGCTGGAATTCGAATACGAAATTCCCAAGGCCGATGCCCGGATTCTGCTCAACTCTCTGTGCGAGCGTCCCTGGATCGAAAAGATCCGGTACCGCATTCCTCTGGGAGAGGTGGTGTGGGAGGTGGATGAGTTCCACGGCGACAATCAGGGATTGATCATGGCCGAAGTGGAACTGACCGATGAGAACCAGCAGGTGGAGTTGCCCTCCTGGGTCGGTCGGGAGGTATCCACCGATGCGCGTTATTTCAACGCCAGTCTGGTCCACACCCCCTATTCTCTCTGGGGGCACACGGAACCGGTGGATTGACCCTGCTGCGGAATCTGAGAAAAGGGAAAATCGCGTGGCCGTTTATGCCATTGGAGATGTGCACGGTTGCCTGCCGGAGTTGAAGACGCTTTTGCAGGCGGTCAATTTTCATCCCGGTCGGGACCAGTTGCGGTTTGTGGGTGATCTCATCAACCGTGGTCCCGACTCCCTGGGAACGCTGCGGTTTGTTCGGGATCTGGGAGACCAGGCCATCGCCTTGATGGGCAATCACGAGGTGCGGGCCCTGAGCGGGTTGAGCGGTCGTCCAGATCGTTCCTTTTCCAGACAGATGCACTTTTTCGATCAGGCCCCGGATCTGCCGGAGCTCTATGCCTGGTTGCGGGGTCTGCCCTTGACCCATTACGATGCCGATCTGGACGTGCGCATGGTCCATGCCGGTTATCTGCCGGGTTGGAGCCCGGAGACAGTCGAAACCTTCGCGCGGCAACTGCAAGCGTTGCTGCTGGATGATGCCCGCATCGGTCCGTTCTTCGCCCAACACCCCCCGACGCTCCCCGATCAGGATCCCGGCCCGACAGACGGATTCGCCCGCCTGCATTTCGCCTTGTCGGTCTTGACCCGCTTGCGCCTGTGTCAGCCCGATGGCCGCGTGGTCTGGTCGATCCCCGGCAGAAGCGGCGGGGAGGCTTTCCGGTTGGAACCGGATTCCCCCTATCGGTCGTGGCACGCCCTGCTGGATTGGCCGGGTCGGGAACGGCTGGTGTATGGCCACTGGGCCATTGCCGGCTTGAACCGCACGGGTCGCTTTCTGGGTCTGGACTCAGGGTGCGTCTATGGCGGCAAGCTCACGGCGGTCCGGCTGGATCATCCCGATGCCCCCATCACCCAGATTCCTTGCCCCTGTTACGTCACCGCCGAATGATCCCCTTGGCCTGACAGGCCGATTTTGTTACTCTTCATTCAACAATGCTTGCTCGGAAGCCTCGGCATACACGCTCCAGGCCTCCCGGACCAGCGCCTCGGCCTGGTCGCGCAAGGCTTCGGGCAGAGCCTCGGGGTTGGGGGTATCCACCGACATGGCGCCGGATCCGTCGGTGCTGGCCCGGAACACCAGAATCAGACCGGTCGGGCGGTGAATGGCGCGGCGTTCTTCCGGAAGAACGATCCAGTCGGTAGGCATGATGGTTCCAGCAGGCTCATGGAGGGTTGAACAGATGGATGCGTTGGAGTCGATCAAGAAACGCCTCGCCGCCATTCATTTTTTTCGGGATTTCACCCCTGACGAAATGGCGCATGTCTACCATAATGGCTTTTTCAGGATTTGCCAACCCGGAGAATACGTCATCAGCGAAGGGGGACAGGATCGGACCCTGTTCGTCTTGGTCACCGGATCGGTCAAGGTGGTCAAGCGCAGCGCTCCCGATGTGGTGCTGGCCATTCTGCGCGCAGGCAGCATCTTCGGGGAAATCGCCTTCGTGGCCCGGCAGGTCCGTTCCACCGATGTGGTGGCCACGGCCGAATGCTTGATCTTTCAACTGGAAGAGAAACACTTCTCCCTATTGCCGGCGGAAATGAAGGTGAAAATTCAGCATCAGGCGGTCAAATTGTTGCTGGAACGGCTGGAGGCGATCCGGAAGATGACCGGATGCGAAGAAGGAGCCATACTGCCCTGATTGTTCCGGCTTCACGCCGAGGGGGCAGGGGAGTGGCGTCGCAGGATCAGACCGGTGCCACCCTGAAGGCGGGGATGGGGAGGAACAGGAAAGATGGAGACCCTCACCTGGAAAGGGGTCTGATCCGCATGCAGGGCCGAGACCAGACCCGGAGTCCCTGTCAGACCATTCGGGAGCAACCGGGAGACGGGCATCCTGTCCGGCAGCGCTCCCTCATGACCGAACTCCCGGGAAGCCGCCCGATTGGCCAGAATGATCTCTCCCGGATCGCTGACCACCAGGACCGGATCCGGGATGCCGTCGAACACCGCCATGAACCACGCTTCCACCTGATTGACGCCAGCCAGGGTCTCTTCCGTCTTCCGGGCGATCAGCAGAATCTCCAGGTTCGACGCCAGCAGCGGCGTCAACTCTTCGATCTGAAGTCGATGGCCCAGAAAATCCGGATCCAGGGAGGAGAGTTGCAGAATACCCAGCAGACGCTCGCTGCGCAGGATCGGCAGAATCAGCAGGACTCGCGGGGTGGCGTCGCCCAGCGACGAGCCGATGCGCCAGAAACCATCCGGCGGCAGATCGAAACTCAGCGGTTGACGATCGCGGGCGCACTGTCCCAGCAGTCCTTCCCCGAGGGCGATCCGCTCCGGGGCCTGATCATCTCCGAAACGCCCCACCCGCATCAAAACCGATCCTTCGGTCCGATCGTTTTCCAGCACATAAAAAACGGCCTGATGCACGGCGAGGAAACCGCTCAATTGCTTGAACCATGCCTGGGCCAGATCCGGCAGGCTGCGGGCCTGCTGGAGGGCGGCTCCCACCTCGGCCTGACGGCTTTTGATCATCACCTCCGCCACCAGTTTTTCGGCGGCATCCTGGGTTTTGGCCACCGCATCGTGGCGGGCGTGGGACTCCCGGAAGGCGCGCAACGCCACCAGCAACAAAAAGAACAGGCCCGCCCCCGCCGAAAGACCTATGGTGACCATCACCGATGCCGGGATGACGGGTTCCAGATCGCCCAACAGGAGCAGTGACCAGTCGCCCGCAGGATCGTTCCAGCGCAACACCGCCCTGGAGAGCACATGGCGCTTGTGATCGATCCAGATTTTCGGTTTGGAGAGATCAAAGGGCAAGGTCACGGGCAATCCGCCGTTTTCGTAGGTCTTGCCGAACTGGTTCAAGCGGGTGATCGCCTCGATCCGTGTCGGCGTGGGCGTGCCGTTGATGGAAAACAGCCATTCCTCCTCGGTGGAGGCGAACACCACACCCTGGGGCGACAGCAGAATGGCTTTGACCCCGAAGCCTGTCAGCCGTTGATCGAGTTGTTCTCCCAGCAGCTTGATCACCACCACGCCGATGATCGCGCCGTTGCGCGAGGTGCCCTCCCGAATGGCGTCGGCCACATAGATGCCCCGTTCTCCCGACTTGGATCCCACCGCCAGATAGACGTTCTCCTTGCCGGCCATGGCCTGTTGCCAATAGGGTCTGAACTGGATGTTCTTGCCGACACTCGATTCGTGATCGGTTTCATGGACAACGATTTTCCCCTGGCTGTTCATGATATAGATGCCGTCCGCCGCGAGCATGATCCGGGCGGTTTTCATGCGGGCCAGTCCTTCGGGATCGTTGGGAGGACGTTTGCCTAGCGCCAGTTCCTTGAGCAGGGGTTCGTTGAGACCAAAAAGCGACGCCACCCCCATGGCCTGACCGCGCATGGTTTCCATCTCCAGGCGCGCCGCTTCCCGCTGCGCCTGACCGTCGAGCAGAATCTGGAAATCTTCCACCACCAGAGTGTGGTACAGGTGACTGGCCAGAAAACCGGTCAGCAGAGCCAGCACCAGCACCAGCAGCACCGCCTGACGGGGCTTGAGCAGCAACCAGTGTTTCACGGCGGTCATCATCACTCGCCTCCCCTGGGCAACGATGGCGTTTCGGCGCGGATGATGGCCGACAATCGTTTGAACCGTTCGTAGGCGGGATGGATCTTTCTGTCGTAGAACACCACCACCGCACCGATCACCTGACCATCACGCGCGATGGCGGTGGTGGAATAACCCACCGGCAGTGGAGTGCCCTGTTTGGACCAGAAGCTTTCGTCATCCCGGGAGCGGGGTTTGCCATCCCGGAGGGTTTTGAGGATCTGGCTTTGTTCGATGGGCAGGGGACGTCCATCCGGATGACTGTGGTGCAGCCAGTAATGAAACGGCTGGCCGATGGTCTCCTCTTCGTCATGGTCGAGCATCTCCAGGGCGGCCCGATTGACGAAGGTGATGATTCCCTCCTGATCCAGTCCCACAATGCCGTTGTTGACCGCTTCGAGAATCAGACGGCTGCGTTCTTCGGCTGCGGTGGTCTGGGCCAACAGTTCGGTGGTGCGGGCGGCCCGCAGCAGGATATCCAGGCTCATGGCCACAATGGGTTGCAAATCGGCCAGCAAGGTCCGGTCGGTCTCTTCCAAAGGACGGAAGGTGGCCAGTTCCAGCACGGCGAACAGGCGTCCCCCATGCACCACCGGCAGAATCAGCACGGATTCCGGCACCGTGTCACCCAGACCCGATTGAATGCGGAAATAATCCTCTCCAGGCTGTTTCAGAGTCATGGAGATGCGGTTGAGCGCGCATTGCGTCAGCAGCGGTCCCAGGGGGCGCGCCAGATCCTCGGGGGTTGCACCGATTCCACCATAGCGGGCCAGGGCGGACAGGTGTTGTTGCGCCTCGTCCCACAGACAAAAGACCCCCTGTCCCAGATTCAAGGGGGCGGCGATTTCGGAGAGCAGGGTTTGCGCCAGTTGCGCCGGAGTGTGCGCCTGTTGCAAACGCGCGGCGATCGTGGCCACCAGGGTGCGGCGGGCGGTCTGTCCCTTGACGTTGACATGGCTGGCTTCCAGATCGGCGAAGGCCCGTTCGATCAACCGTCGCACCGCGTTGACCAGTCCGAAGGCGGACAGCATGGCGAGCAGGGCGATGGTCCCCATCACCCCGAACAAGACCGCGACCAGATGACCCGATACCGCCTGGGCGTCGCTTTCCGGGGCCATGGTCACCACGCGGAACGCCTGCTGATGAATCAACAACCGATGAATGCCTACCAGCCAGGGTTCACTGTCTTTGGATTCCGGTTGAATGGTCAGCAGTTCGTGTTCCGAGCCTCCCCGGGCGCGGGGCAACGCGGCGGACAAGATGGTGAGGCCCAATTCATGCGGTTTGCGCAAAACGGATTGACGGATCTCCTCATCATTCTGGAACCGTTCCTGATGGGGCAATCCCAGCACCTTGCCTTCGGCATCCAGCAAGGCGACCTGACCATGCCGACCGTATTTCAAGCGGTTGGTGAACCGGGACATGTCCATCAACAAGATATCGAAAGCCACCACGTAGCGTTGCCCGGATCTGGAATCGGTCCAGCCCATCGAGGCGGTGATTCCCGGTTCTTTGGTGGTGGCGAACTGATAGGGCGGGGTCCAGTGGATATGCTCTTCTTCGGTGCTTTCCATGGCTCCGACGAACCAGGGGCGGAGACGCATGTCGTAATCCTGCTCCCGCCACTCTTCGCCGCTGGGGGTGCGCGCATCCTGCCACGACAACCAGCGATGACGCTTCGCCGTTTTGGGCAGGTCGGAGATGCGGTTTTTCCAGCCGTCCGGGGTCTTGAGCAGCATGAGTTCCCGTCCGGCGTCCGTGGCCAGATGGATGCTGCTGACCAGGGGATGTTGCTGGATCACCGGGATCAGCAGGCCATTGAACGACTCTGGATCATCCAGGCTGAGGCGTTCATCCCGCGTCCAGTCCCGCATGGTGAGCAGCATGGCGTCGATCTGGGCGGCCAGGGCGTTGAACTGATGGATCACCCGTTCCGCCACCTGACGCTGTTGCATGGCGGTGTTGCTTTCGGCCAGAGGCCGGGCCTGAATCAGGTAAAACGGAACGATGACCCCCAAAGCGGCGATCAGCACGATCAGCGGTGTCGCCAGTCCCAACCGGTTTAGTTGACGGTGAATGAACAGGGCGTTCTGTTCGCCGGAATCCGGGTCTTCGACCTGGGCGGTTGTGCGCGGATTCTGGCTGCTGCCACGGTTCATGGGAATTCCACAATGAAGGAGCACGACGATAAAGCGTCAGGGATTGCCCATCGGGCCACTGATCATGCAGGTGGTGATTCGCTTTGATTCAAATTGTACAAGATGCCCGCCGACTTGCCAAGAGAGGCCATGCCCCCATGCCTCATGTCCCCATTTCCCATGCCTCATCATTCCCGATTGCCCATGCCTCATCATTTCCGATTCCCGTGATTTCGGTTTCGCGGGGATCGCACCGGGTGATACCAGGCGGTGGCAGGGTCGTTTGGTGTCCATGCGGTCACGCGATGGTTTTTTGCAGTTGAGCCGCCAATCTTTTGGGGGAGACCGGCAGGATGGTTTTCAACTCCTGGGCAAACAATGAAATACGAAACTCCTCCAGCATCCAGCGCAAGGCGATCAACTCCGGGTCGTGCAGATTCTCTTTGGCGTGTCGTTCGGCCCGTTTGCGATACTCCTGCCAGTAGCGCACGGTTTCGCTTGCCTGACGGGCATCCTTGAGCGGATCCCGGGCGCACCGGTCCAGACGCACCTGCATGGCCTGAAGATAAACCGGCAGTCGTTCCAGCCAGAGGGGGGGCGTGGAGCGCATGAAATCCACTGGCAGCAGATGGGTCAGTTGTTCCTGGATATCCGGGACCGCCTCTTTCAGGACCGGGGGCGGGGCCTGCTGAATGGAGCGGCGCACCTGGGCATAGGCGATGAGAATGCGTTGCGCCAGGGCCATGCCCGTCGCGACCGCCGGCACCAGTCGGTTGCGTCCGGATTGCAGTCGGGCATGGAACTCGTCCGGGTCGCGGATGATGGATCCTTCCGTCGGCAGAAACACCTGGGTGATGGCCTGTCCGATCACCTGATCCACCATCGCCACCTGGGGAGCGGGTTTGCCCATGGTCAGGGTCAGAAAGGCCATGGCGGCTTCGTGGGAAAGGGGATGGCTGCGCCGGATCCCCTGAAGCACCGAAGCCAGATGCAGCATGAACAGTCGGATCAGTCCCTGTCGGGTGACGGCGGTCGCACCCACCGGATCGTTCATCAACCGCAAGGAGACCGAATCCCCGTCGTCTTGCAAAACCGGGGTACCGTGAATCCGTATCCCGCCGGCATCCAGGATCACCTGTTCGGGGATCGGGCCGAAATCCCAACGGGTCAAGCCTTTTTTCTCCCAATCGGTCTTGGGGAGTTTGTACAACCGCTCGCGGGCGTCCGGGCACAGTTCGCTGCGCAACGCCTCCAGATCCCGGCCCCGTCCAAGCACGCGGGTGCCGGAGTCATCCACGATCAAGAAGTTCATGCGCAGATGATCGGGCAAGGTCTCCCCCTGCCAGGCGTCCAGGGGGATGTCGCAACCGTTTCTGGATTTCAATAATTGGATTAATGTAACCTTCAAGGAGCCTACAGGTTTCGTTAACTGGCTCATGCACCACTCGGCGCTCTGGGGCAAAGGCACCAGGGGGCGGCGCAACGATTTGGGCAGAGATTTCAACAATGCCAGAATCTTGTCCGGCAACAACCCCGGCACCAGCCACTCGAAGGGCAAAGGAGACAGGCCATTCAAAAGGGACAGGGGAATGCGCGCGTTCACGCCGTCGTTGTTGCCGCCAGGATCGAAGGTGTACTCCAGGGCGAACTCCTGACCATCGATGATCAGATGACCCGGAAACCGCTCGCCGCTGATCTCTCCATCGTCGCGCCGCAGCACATCCTCCCGACCGAAATACAGAATGCGCGGATCCTGTTTGCGGGCTTCGGCGTACCACTCGTGAAAACGGCGCGCGCTGTGAATCGAGGCCGGAAGCAGGGCGTCGTAAAAGGCGTAACGTTCCGGATCCGGGGTGAGCAGATCCCGGCGGCGGGATTTGTGTTCCAGCTCCCGCACCTCGGCGATCAGCCCCTGATTGTGGACAAAAAACGGCGCGCTGGAGTTGAACTGTCCTTCGACCAGGGCCGACTGGATGAAAATCTGCCGGGACTCCACCGGATTGATGGGCCCGAAATGGACCTTGCGGTTGGCGATCAGGATCAGGCCGAACAGGGTGACCCGTTCCGTGGCCATCACCTGTCCGGGCTGTTTCTCCCAGTGGGCCAGGGTGTAGGAGCGACGACACAAGGAATCCGCCGCCACTTCCAGCCACTCCGGCTCGATGCGGGCGCAGGTGCGGGCATACAGACGGGAGGTCTCCACCAACTCCCCCGCCACGATCCAGGCCGGGGGTTTGCGATGCAACGCAGAGCCGGGATGAATGAAGAAACGGGTCTCCCTGGCGCCGGAAAACTCCTTGAGATCGTTCTTGCAACCGATGTTGCCCAACAGACCCGGCAGCAACGCCTGATGAATCTCCGCATAGGTGGCCGGGGTCTCGTTGGGACGCAACCCGATCTCCCGGCTCATCTCCTCCAGTTGGGCGTGAATCTCCAGCCATTCCCGCACCCGCACCCGTGACAGAAAATTCTCCTTGAGGAAACGGCGGAATCCGTTGTTGGAGGGATAATCCACCCGCCCCTGTTGGATGAACGCCCACAGATTCAAAATGCCGACAAAATCCGATTGGGCATCCTTGAAGCGGGCATGGGACTGGCGGGCCGTATCCCGCCGTTCCCGGGGTTCTTCCCGGGGGTCCGGCAAACACAAGGCCGAAACCAGAATCAGAATCTCCCGCAGTCGTCCCCGTTGTCCCCCTTCCAGCAGGATGCGTCCCAATCCGGGCGGCAGGGGGAAGCGGGCCACCTGTTTGCCGACGCGGGTCAGATGACCATCTCCGTCGATGGCTCCCAACTCCTCCAGAAAACGCATGCCCTGGCCAATGGCCCGGGCCGCCGGGGGATCGACAAAGGGAAAGACCTCGATTTCGCCGATGCGCATGGCCTTCATTTGCAAGATCACCGCATCCAGAGACGTGCGCAGAATCTCCGGGTCGGTGAACTGGGGACGGGCGAGGTAATCCTCTTCGGAATAGAGTCGAATGCAGATTCCTTCCGCCACCCGCCCGCACCGTCCCTGACGCTGGTCCGCCGACGAGCGGGAGGTCTTTTCCACCGGAAGCCGCTGAATGCGCATCCGTTCGCTGATGCGGCTGATGCGCACCAGTCCCGAATCCACCACATACCGCACCCCCGGCACGGTGATGGAGGTCTCGGCCACGTTGGTGGCCAGGATCACCCGCCGTTTGCCTCCGGTCTGAAAGATGCGCTCCTGGTCGGCGCCCGGCAGACGGGCGAACAGGGGCAAGATGTCGGTCCCTGGTCCCAGTCCCTTGCCCAGGGTTTCGCCAATTTCGCGGATCTGCTGCTCTCCGGGCAGAAAAACCAGAATATCCCCATGCATGCCGGGTTGGGACAGTTCGGCCACGGCACTGACCACGGCACTCTCCAGGCTCGACTCTTCCGCCTCTTCCAGGTCGTTTTCCTCGCTGGCTTCCACCACCCTCGGGCGGTAGCGGGTCTCCACCGGATAGGTGCGCCCCGACACCTCGATCACCGGAGCCTGATCGAAATGACGGGCGAACTTGTCCGCATCCAGGGTGGCGGAGCTGATGATCAGCTTGAATTCCGGACGTTTGGGCAGAATCTGCTTGAGCAGACCGAGCAGAAAATCGATGTTGAGGCTGCGTTCGTGGGCCTCGTCCACCAGAATCGCCTCGTAACGGGTCAACAACCGGTCGCTTTGGATTTCGGCCAGCAGGATTCCATCGGTCATGATCTTGACCAGGGTTTCAGAAGCGGTGTGATCGTTGAAGCGTACCTTGTGTCCCACCAGACGCTCGGCCGCGCCCCCCAGATCCCGACTCAAGAAATCGGCGATGGAACGGGCCGCGATCCGTCGCGGCTGGGTCACCCCCACCATGCCCGCGCTGCCCAATCCCAGTTCCAGACAGATTTTGGGCAGTTGGGTGGTCTTGCCCGAGCCGGTCGCCCCCCGCACGATGGTCACCGGATGTTTGCGGATCGCTGCGGCAATCTCGGCGCGTCGCTCGGTGACGGGCAGATCCTCCGGAAAACGCAAGGCCGGAATGGCGGCGTGGCGGCGTTCCCGTTCGGCGCGGGAGCGTTCCAGATCGGCGCGCAGGGCTTCCAGGCGTATGGAGTCGGGGGGCGTGTTGGGATTCCGGGCTTGCCGGGTCAACTCCAGCAACCGTTTTCGCAAGGCATGGCGGTCCCGGATCATGCAGTGGGCCAGCAGACCCATGCCGGGCAGTCCGGTATGGCTCAAGGGAATCTCCATGGAAAAGAAGGGTGGGGTGACGTGGATCGACGCGGCAGGCTTTTGATCTTTTGGATGGACATCAGGCTGTGAAATAAAGATCGTAACGCACGGTTCGGCCCGTGACCACCGCGTGGGCCGTCTTGTCGGCCAGGGGAGGAGAGAGACGGGGCCGTTTCACCACCACCCGTTGACGCGCCCCTTCAAGAGCGGTGTGCAACAAGGCTTCGGCGTCGGGATCGTCCCCGACCACGGCGCGCAACTGGCGCATCTCTTTTTTCACCAGGGCGGCTTTGGTGCGTTCCGGGTGCATGGGATCCAGATAGACCACCTCCGGCGCCAAAACGCCATCCCCGCCGGATCGACCAAGACGCTCTTTGGCCTCCCCCAGAGCCAGGGTCAAACGCCCGGCTTCCGGAAGTCCGGCCTGAAGGGCGCGCTGCAAGCCGTTTTCCAGCAGGGCGTGAATCACCGGGGAGCGTTCCACCATCTCCACCCGGCATCCCAAGGCCGCCAGCACGAACGCATCCCGCCCCAGTCCGGGGGTGGCGTCCAGCACCTGGGGGCGCACCCCGCTTTTCAGCCCCACCGCCCGGGCCAGGGTCTGACGCAACCCCTCCTGACGCCGCGCCTGGGCAATGGCGGCGGAAAATTCCACACCAACCGGTTGGCCCCGACCGCGAACCCGCTCCACCAGCTCCCAACGTTCCCGGGTGACGTTCAACACCAGTCGATCCCCGGTCTCCTCCCACGCCAGCAGAGGCAAGGCAAACCTGTGGGCCAGGGTCTCCGCCTCCGGGAGCAGTTCCGGATCGGCGGTGGTCACCACCAGATCGGCGCGCCCGGAATCGTTCAAGTTCACACGTTGAACCGGAAGTGCATCACATCCCCATCCACCACCAGGTAGTCCCGGCCTTCCACCCGCAGCAGACCCTTCTCCTTGGCGCCCAATTCCCCCCCCGAGGCGATGTAATCCTTGTAGGCGATCACCTCGGCGCGAATGAAACCCCGTTGAAAATCGGTGTGGATGGCTCCGGCGGCGTCGTAGGCGGTGGAGCCTTGGGGAATGGTCCAGGCCCGCGCCTCCTGGGGACCGGCGGTGAAATAGGTCATCAAGCCCAGCAGATGATAGGCGGAGTGGACCATGCGATCCAGTCCGGACTCTTCCAGACCCAGATCCTCCAGAAACGCCCGCCGCTCTTCGCCGTTCAACTCGGCGATTTCCGCCTCGATGGAGCCGCAAATGGCCACCATGCCCGCTCCTTCCTCCTGGGCAATGGCGCGCACCGCGTCCACCAGGGGATGTGCGCCAGGTTTTTGCGCGGCGGCCACCTCATGCTCGGCCACATTGCAGACGTACATCACCGGTTTGGCGGTCAGCAGGAACAACTCCTGAATCTCCAATCGATCCGCCGGGGTCAGCTTCTGGCGTCGCACGGGCACGCCCGCGTCCAGTCCGGCCATCAGGGTTTCGTAGAGGGCCGCCAGGGACTTGGTGTCCTTGTCGCCGAAGCGGGCCTTTTGCGCGATGGATTTGTGACGTTTTTCCAAAGCGGCCAGATCGGCCAGCATCAGTTCGGTCTCGATGATCTGGATGTCGCGGGCCGGATCCACCTTGTCGTGGACATGGGTGATGTCGTCGTCGATGAAACAGCGCACCACATGGGCCACGGCTTCCACCTGACGGATGTGACCCAGAAATTGATTGCCCAGCCCTTCTCCCTTGCTGGCCCCTTTCACGAGTCCGGCGATGTCGAGAAATTCCATCACCGCCGGGATGACCCGTCTGGATTTCAACAGGGCGGCCAGGGTGTCCAACCGGGGATCGTTCACCGCCACCACCCCCTGATTGGGTTCGATGGTGCAGAACGGATAGTTGGCCATCTCCGCGCCGGCTGCGGTCAGGGCATTGAAAATGGTGGACTTGCCCACATTGGGCAGTCCCACGATGCCACATCTCACGGCCATGGGGAGGCTCCTTGCACGGTGTTGTTTATCAAGAAGAAGAATGAAGGATCTTGTCGCGTTCCAGACCCAAACGGTTCATGGCCGCGTTGAGATCCCCCTTGAGTATCCAGGGAACCACCGGAGGAAGCTGTTCCAGCAACCGGTCGCGGGCCGTTTGCTCTTCCGGCGTGAATCCGGCCAGGACAAAACGGGCCGTATCGATGCCGCCTGGAGGACGCCCCACGCCCAGTCGCACCCGGACGAAGTCCGCAGATCCGATGATCTGTTGAATCGATTTCAGACCGTTGTGTCCGCCGTTGCCGCCACCGGCTTTCATGCGAACCTTGCCGCACGGCAGATCCACGTCATCGTGAAACACGATCACGTCGGGGGGTGTCAGGCGGAAATAGCGCATGGCCGCGCCTACCGCCTCCCCGGAGAGATTCATGTAGGTTTCAGGGATCAGCCAGAAAACCCGTTCCCCCTCGATCCGCCCATCCCCGAAAACCCCCTGGAACCGCTTGTTGCCGACCGGCATCCGGAAGTGACGAATCACTTCCGCGAGCAGATCCTGTCCCAGATTGTGACGGGTCCGGGCATAGGTTTCCCCGGGATTGCCAAGTCCGACCAGAAGCTTCACGACCGGATCATCCTGTCATCGGATCAAGGGAGGGGAACCGATGATCAACCTTCGACCGTGGCGTCGGTGGCTTCGGATTGCGTGCCCACGATGGTGACCAGGGTGAAATTCTCCTCATGGGGGATTTCCACGCCCTTGGGCAGATCCAGATCCTTGACGTGAACCGCGTCACCGATGTCCAACGTGGCAATCGAGACTTCGATGAAATTGGGCAGATCATCGGCGCGGCAGTGAACTTCCACATCCTTTTGGATCACGTCCATCACGCCGCCCGCCTTGATGCCGGGGCATTTGCTCTCGCCGCTCACATGGATCGGAACCCGGACATGGATGATCTGGTCGGGATCGAAACGCATGAAATCCACATGCACGGGCATGCCGGTCACGGGATGGATCTGGTAGTCGCGCAGCAGCACCGCCACGCGGACATCGCCATCGATCACCATGTCCTGACGGTGGGTGCGCAGTCCAGAGCCTTCGGTATCCAGCAGCTTGAGCAGATCTTTTTGATCCAGGGAGAGATTGCGGTTCTGACGGGTTCCACCATACAGCACGGCGGGAACGCGCGCATTGCGACGCATGAGACGGGAGGCCCCTTTGCCGAGACCTTCGCGGGTTTGAGCCATAATCATAGCCATGGTACCACTCCTTTACTTAAAGAAAATCCTGATCACCCAAAATGGAAAAATCAGCGGTTGATTTTACCGTGAAAGTCGATTTCCGCTTTCACGGTGGGGGGTGAGGGGGGTTCTCCCCCCCATCATGCACATGACCGTGAAAGTCGATTTTCGCTTTCACGGTGGGGGGTGAGGGGGCTTCTCCCCCCATCATGCCCGTTCACACGAACAGGGAACTCACCGACTCCTCGTCGCAGATGCGCCGGATCGCCTCCCCCAGCAACGGGGCCACGCTGCGCATTTCGATTTTTGAACAGGCCATGGCCTCGGGGGAGAGTTGGATGGTGTCCGTCACCAGCAGGCGCGTCAACACCGACGACTGAATGCGTTCCACCGCCGGGCCGGACAGCACGCCGTGGGAGCAGACCGCCGCCACGGAGAGCGCCCCGTGACGCAACAGGGCCTCGGCGGCTTTGGTCAGGGTGCCGGCGGTATCCACCATGTCATCGACGATGATGCAGTGTTTGTTTTCCACCTCACCGATGATGTGGTGCATTTCCGCCACGTTGGGGGCCGGACGACGTTTGTCGATGATCGCCAGATCGACATGCAACCGTTTGGCGTAGGAGCGGGCCCGGACCACGCCACCGATATCCGGAGAGATCACCACCGCGTCCTCGATACCCCATTTGCGCACGGCGGCCAACAGCACCGGCGTGGCGTAGAGGTTATCCACCGGCATGTTGAAAAAGCCTTGAATCTGTCCGGCGTGCAGGTCGAGGGTCAACACCCGCTGCACCCCGGCGGCGTGGAGCAGATCCGCCACCAGTTTGGCGGTGATCGGGGTGCGTCCGGCCTCTTTGCGGTCCTGGCGGGCGTAGCCATAATAGGGAATCACCGCCGTGATCCGTCCCGCCGAGGCCCGATGCAAGGCATCCACCATGATCAGCAGTTCCATGATGTGATCGTTGGCCGGATTCGAGGTGGGTTGCACCACGAACACATCGCGGCCGCGCACATTTTCGTCGATCTGGATGAAGATCTCGCCATCGGCGAAGCGTCGGACCGTGGCGTTGGCCATGGGCACCGAGAGGTATTCCGCAATCCGGCGTCCCAGTTCGGGGTTGGCGGTTCCGGAAAAAATACGCATTTTTTCGATGGACATGGATTCAGAATATCCGAAATCAAAAGGAACGGATGGATCAGGTCACCGTGATGAGCGGCTTTGGAGCGCCGTTCAAAAAGCGACAAAAAACAGCAGGGGAATATACCCGCCTGTCGCCCGAAACGCAACCCGTGGCATGCGAATGGATCGGAAAATGCAAAAAATTCCCCCGGAAACGGATTTTTCCGGGGGAAGAAGAGAGGCTCTGGCTGGAAACGGCGACGCTTAAGGTTCCATGTGGGGGCGGTTGACCGCCACCCGCACGGGCGAGGAGCCGTTCTTCGCGGTCTTGAGGGCGTTCTCGCGGGCAACCAGCAGTTTGACCACCGCAGCGTGCCCTTTTTGTCTGGCCAGGGCCATGGGGGTGTTGCCCACCTTGTCCTTGGCTTCCAGGTCGGCGCCATGGGCCAGCAGAATGGAGGTCACCTCTTCTTGACCATGCATGGCGGCCCAGTGCAACGGGGTTTCCTGATATTCGGCGGTCGGGTTGACATCGTTGGCCCAGCGGATCAAGAATTTGACCATGGCGCCATGACCTTCCCCCGCCGCCCAGTGCAACGGCGTGTCCCCGCTGCTGGAACGCACATCCAGTCTGGCCTTCATGGCGAACAGATACTCGGCCATGGGAATGTCCCCGGAACGGGCCGCCCAATACAGGGGCGTGCGACCCAGGGCATTGGCCAGATTGGGATCGGCGCCGTTTTCCACCAGCAGGGCGACCATTTTGTCGTGCCCGGCCTCGGCCGCCCACTGCAACGGGGTGTCCCCGGTTTCGTCTTGAAGATTGATGTCGGCACGGGCCGCGAGCATCAGACGGGCCAGTCCCAGTTTTCCATCGGCGGCAATCCAGTGCAGCGGTGTTTGACCGGTGCGGTTCTTCACGTCGGGCTTGGCCCCTTTGTCGAGCAGCAGACGGGTCAAGGCCTCGGAACCGTTATTGGCCGCGATCATGTGCAAGGCGGTATCCCCGCGCTGATCCTGAACATCGACCTTCGCCCCCTGATCGAGCAGCGCTTGCACCAGAGGTGCGCTTCCCTGGATCACCGCGAAATGCAGGGGAACCAGTCCGAAACTGTCCGGCACGTTGATATCCTGACCCGTGGATACCCGCTGCATCGCGACTTCCAACTCTCCAAGCTCGATCGCCTTGTGCAAAGGGGTCCGGGAGGAGGTGCGGATCGGCTGCACCATGGGGCTGTCCGTGGGGGGAGTCTCGGCGGCCCGGAGTTCACGCGCCGGAGTGGCGGCCATGCCCAGGGTCACCAGGGCGCACAGCAAGGATCGATGGAGGACTGTCGTGATCGATCGGTTGGCAGCGGATTTCATCGTCTAGGGCATCCTGATAGGGCGGCCAGATGGCGCGCGACAAAGGGTTTGGCAAACACATTCAATGATCCACCATTCCATGGATCGCAATAAGCGTGCCCCATCATCCAACCCGCCTGGAACTTTGCGCCGGAACGCTTACATTCGCTCCTGATGACAGGCATTTCTTCAGGATCTGTCACTCTTTCCTCTGGCTTTCGTCCGGGGGGCGCATACCGGCTTTGCATCCGGAGAACAGCGGGTCTATACTCAAACCATCCGGGGGGAAACTGACTGGCGCGGAATCGGATTCATGCCAATCTGGATGGCATTTTTGACACTCACGTTCATTTGGGGCAGCACGCCGCTGGCGATTCAGTGGAGTCAGGAGGGCATGAGCTACGCCTTCGCCGTCACCGCGCGCATCGGCATCGGGGTGGTGCTGTTCGCGTTGATGATCCCCTGGCTGAAACGTCAACCGGTTCCCTCCCTCGGACAACTGCTGGTGGTCTCCCTGATCGCCGGTCTCAATCTGTTTGGCAGCATGCTGTGCGTCTACTGGGGTGCCCGTTATATCCCCTCGGGCTGGATCTCGGTGCTGTTCGGCCTGGGACCGATCCTGACCGGATGGATGGCCGCATTCTGGTTGAACGAACCCTTCTCCCGGCAAAAATGGTTCGGTTCGCTGCTGGGGCTGTTCGGACTGGTGGTGATCTTCGCCCACTCCGGCATCGCGGGTGAAAACACCCCCATCGGCATCGCGGCGGTGATTCTCTCCGTGGTCATCTACGCGGCGGGCAACGTCGGCATCAAGCAGTGGAACCGGGACATCTCTCCCTTGTGGGTCGCCGCCGGATCGTTGTGGGTGGCCTTTCCGTTGTTTTTGGCCGTTTTTCTGCTTTCCGAAGAACCCTGGCCCAGCGAGGCGCTGTATACCCGATCCGGATGGGCCATCGTGTATCTGGGACTGGTGGGCAATGGATTCGGATTCGTCTGCTTTTATTACCTGTTGAGCCGGGTCAGCGCCGCCAACGCCTCGCTGGTCACCCTCAGTTCTCCGGCGGTGGCCCTGTGGCTCGGCGTGGCCTTCAACCACGAACAGATCCACAGCGGATTGCTGCTGGGAACCTTCCTGATTCTCGCCGGTCTGGCTCTGTTCCAGTGGGGGATTCCCGGCCACTTCGCGCCACGCGCCAAATCGGTCTGAAAAATTTGGCCTGAGAATCCATCCACCCGTCAGGCGACAGGCGGACGCATGGCCTCCAGCCGCACCCGCACCTGAAATCCCCCCAACGCCTCGGAACGCCCCAAGATCAGCTCTCCGTGATACAGGGTGACCACCTCCTGGACCACCGCCAGACCAATGCCGTAACCCGGCTTGGACTGATCGGCCCGTCCGCCCCGTACCAGGATCTGTTCAAACTGCTCCTCGGGACAACCGGGACCATCGTCTTCCACCAGGATCGACAATCCCGCCTCTCGCAGCACCGTGCAGCGCACCGTCGTTTCAGCCCATTTGCAACCATTGTCCAGCAGGTTGCCGACCAGCTCCAACAGATCCTCCCGATCCATCGACACCCACAATCCGGACGGAATGCACGGCTGAAGTCGAATGGAACGGTGGGCGTACATCTGTTCCATCATCTCCACCAGGATCATCAATTCGGCGCCGGCGTCGATGCGTGGCACGGCCTGGGCGGAACCGGCCATCCGCACCTGCTTGAGAATCCGACCCGACAACGCGCCGATGGACTGGATCTGTTGCCGCATCCGGGTACGCAATTCAGGATGGGAGTCCAGTTCGGACTTTTCGGTCAATTGCAGCAACACGGTCAAAGGCGTGCGGATGTTGTGGGCGAAATTGCCGCTGACCTCCCGCGATTTTTTGAGCTGGTTGGCCAGTATCGACAGCAATCGGTTGATCTCGACAATAAAAGGCAACAGCTCCGATGGCACCGAGGTGGTGGTGAGGGTGCGAAAGGCTCCCTGTTCCAACTGTTGCAATTCGTCCCTGGCCTGTTTCAGAGGATGCAACCGACGCTTGACCATCTCCCGTTGCAGCACCAGCAGCACCCCCACCGCCAGCAAGGCAATGAGCGCGTACCAAAGCTGGGTGGTCTTGACAAGCCGATCGTTCAGACCGGTCTCCTCGGCCACCAGAATGGTGATGGTCTGATCCTGTTTATGAAAACGACGCACCAAGGTCACCACCGGCTCGTCGCGCGGACCTTGCACGATATGGGTCGCGATCTCATCATGGGATTTCAGCTCCGGCACCACCAGTTCCGCATCCCACAGGGAACGGGAACGGAAGACCTGTTCCCCCACCTGAACGAGATAATAATGTCCCGACCACGGTTGCCCATAAATCGGACTGATGCGGGCCGGAAGCAGACGGGGTGCCGGCGGGTCGCCGGGAGAGAACTGCACGGCGGCAAACAGGGCCTCGGCGTCGTGCGCGAGTCGGGAAGCGACGTATTCGGTATGGATGCGCTTCAGGGCCACGCTCATCATCAGCCATTGACCCAGAAAAACCGGAATCAGCACCATGGCCAGTCCAATGGCCAGACGATTCTGCAACGACGGATTCATACGCGACTCCGAAAGACATATCCCTGACCCCGGCGGGTTTCGATCCGTTCCGGACCCAGCAACAGGCGCAGCCGCTTGATGTAGACCTCGATGACGTTGCTGTCCTTGTCCTCGTCGTATTCATACACATGCTCGGTCAAGCGGGTCTTGGAAAGCGGCTGGTCCGGGTTCAACATCAGATATCGCAGCAGACGGAACTCGGTACCGGTCAATTTCTTCAACTCCCCGGACGACAGGATCACACACTGCTGCTGTTCATCCAGCAACAGGCCATCATCCGCCTGCACCGCACTTTGCAGCCGCCCGTGACTGCGACGGATCAGCGCCATGAGCCGGACGATCAACTCCTGGGTGTGGAACGGTTTACCCAGATAGTCGTCCGCTCCCGCCTTGAAACCGTCCACCCGCTCATGCCACGCATCCCAGGCGGTCAGAATCAACACCGGAACATTGTTGTGTCGCTTGCGCCAGTTCCGTAGCACCTCCAGTCCGGGCCGTTGCGGCAGACCCAGATCCAGAATGATCGCGTCATACGGTTCCTCGTTTCCCAGATATTCGGCCTCAACCCCGTCGGAGACCACATCCACCGCAAAACCGGCCCGTCCCAGACTCTCTTGAACACTCGTGGCCAGGGAGTGGTCGTCTTCCACCAGTAACAGACGCACACCGGACTCCTTTTCGGTTTTTTTTGACAAAAGGCATCGATTCCCGACTTTTTCAGGTTCAGTTCATATCGGCTCCATTACACTCCCATATCATCGACTCTCCTGACAAGGAATCAAAACCATGACCTATGATCGCATCACACGCTTGCTCCATCTGTGCATCGCTGTCGGCATCACCGGACAACAGTTCAACTCCCTGGTGATGGTTTATCCGAAACCGGGACGTGCGGGTGACGCATTCTATGCACTCCATGAGATGGGGGGGCAAGTGCTGCTCGGACTGCTTCTGCTTCATTGGATCTGGTCTCTGGCGAGGCAGAGAGAACTTCCGTTCGTCCTGTTGTTCCCCTGGTTCTCGCCAGAACGCTACGGGGCCATCCTCGCCGACGCGCAACGCTATCTGAACCACGCCCGCGTATTCCGACTGCCCGACACCACCCAGCAGGCCATGCCCCTGGCGAGCGCGATTCAGGGCCTGGGATTGCTGACGGCCACACTGCTGGGAATCAGTGGCGTCGTGATGGATCTCGGCATGGAGAAAAATGGCGCCATGATCGGATGGGTCCGTGACATCAAAGAGATTCATGAGGTATTGGGCAGCCTGATGTGGCTGTATCTGGTGGTCCACGCGACCATGGGCATGCTGCATCAATGGTCGGGACATGGCAGCATGCGCGCCATGATCCGGGTCTGGGAGAAGAATCCATCTCCTGATCTTGTGATCAGCCATCTACACGACCAGCAACCATAAAAGACCCGTCACCCCGCAGGAACACACGGCCACAAAGGATCTCGACATGATCACTAAATCCGCTGAACTTCCTATAAATGGTTGTAAAATCCGCAGTTTGCATGCTATCATCTGGATGATGGCATGCTGGAGTTTCGCGCCCGGTCCGGCCAACTCCCATGAAACTTTTCCAGAGCCATTCCATCATACCGATCACGAGCGGGCACGGCAGTTGGTGCGCTCCGGGGAGATCCTGCCCTTGGAGCGCATCCTGAATGGCGAGCCTCGGGTCCGGGGAAAACAGCTCATCGATGTGGAACTGGAAACCAAAAAAGGCATCCTGATCTACGAGGTGGATATGCTCGACGCGCATGGCGCGTTGGTGGAATACCAGTTCGATGCCAGAACCGGAGCCTTCCTGCGAGAAAAGAAGGAAGATTGATCCGAGAAATAAAGAGTCTGCAAAAAAGAATGACCGTACCGGTCCGCTTGGCCGGTCCGTACAAGCGTTGCCGTTATTATCCAATTTCAAGAAAGTCAGGGGAAATCATATGTCACATGGGGTCACGAGCAGCAGGGATGTCCGTTATGTCGAGGCCAAACGGGTCACCCAGGTAGGCACGATTGGGGATACACTGTTGACCTTCGGCAAACTGATCATCGGCCTGATGACCGGATCCGCCGCGCTGGTGGCCGAAGGGTTTCATTCGGGGGCCGATCTGCTGTTCGATCTGGTCGTGCTGGTGGGCATGAAAATCGCCCGCAAGAAACCGGATGCGGGTCATCCTTACGGACATGGCAAGTTCGAAGGGCTGATCACCTTGTTGCTGGCCGTCATCTTGCTGCTGCTGGCGGTCGGAATCGTGGTGGACGCGGTTCACCGCATGGGATCGGAGGATCTGGCCGCACCCGGTCAGATGGCGTTCTGGGTGGCGTTGATTTCGATTGTCACCAAAGAGGCGCTGTTCCATTACACCGTGCGCGTGGGTCGGAAACTGAAATCCAATATCATCATGGCCAATGCCTGGCACCACCGGGCCGATTCGATCTCCTCGTTTGCCGCCATGCTGGGAATCGGTGGCGCCTTGATGGGCTATCCGATCCTCGATCCCGTGGCTGCGGTGGCGGTGGCCTTTTTTGTCAGCAAGGTGGGTCTGGAAATCGGGCACGATGCCATCAAGGAGTTGACCGACTCCACGGATGCCGTGGATCAGGAAATCCGGGAACGGATCAATCAGGTGATTGGCGACATTCCGGAGGTGCTCTCCGCCCACTTCGTCACTCCCCGGCAGTTGGGACCGGATATCATCGTGGATGTCCATGTGGTGGTGCCGATGCATCTGACCGTTTCCGAAGGCCATCAGGTGGCGGAAAAGGTCAAGTTCAGTCTGCTGCAACATGTGATTGCCATCACCGAGGTGGTGGTGCATGTCGATACCGAAGACGACATGGTCAGCAGCGTGCCCATTCTCGCCACGCGACAGGAAATCATGACCTGGGTCGTAGGCGAAATCCCGGCGGGTCGACCGGTCACCGGAGTGATTCGACTTCAGCCCAACTACTCCCGCAGGGGCATTCATCTGGATCTGGTGCTGAAAGTGGATGAATCCTGCACCTTCGAGCAGATTCATGCCGATGTGCAGCAATTGTGCAACCGTCTGTTGAACGCCGACAAGGACGTGGTGGAGGTGCGTACCAGTTTGAGATCCGTGGAAGATCACCGCATCGTGGATTGAACCGCGTCACCTTGCGTGACCACTTGAACCGATGGCCGCACCCATGTTATCAGTCCTGTTTGTTCTGCGAGTCTGGTCGGGGTGCGGCGATGAATCTGGATGAAAAAGAGCAGAAGGATGGTTATGATACGCCGTGGAAAGAGATTCTGGAATCCTGTTTCCAGGATTTCTTGGCGTTTTTTCTTCCCCAGGCCCATGAGGGCATCGATTGGAGTCTGGGATATGAATTCTTGGACAAGGAGTTGGCCCGGATCACCCGTGACGCCGAAATCGGCGACCGTCGCATGGACAAACTGGTCAAAGTGTGGCGCCTGGATGGGGATGAACAGTGGATCCTGATCCATGTGGAAATCCAGGGAACGCGGGAGGCGAACTTTTCCGACCGCATGTTCACCTATTATTACCGCGCTTACGATTTGCATCAACGCCCGGTGGTGGGGTTGGCGATTCTGACGGACGACGAACCGGGATGGCGCCCTGGGACGTTTACCCAGGAGTTGTGGGGAACCCGTGTGCTGTATCACTTCGCCACAGTCAAACTGCTGGACTATCTGGATCGTTCATCCGAACTGGAAACACTCCTCAATCCCTTTGCCATCGTGACGTTGTCCCATTTGCACGCCCGCAGGACACGAGGACAACCCGATGCACGATTCCGGGCCAAATGGCAGATCATGCGGAGTCTGTACGAACGGGGTTTCGACCGTCAACGGGTGATCGACCTGTTTCGTTTTATCGATTGGGTTCTGCATCTGTCAAAAGAGTATGATCAACGATTCTGGAACGAACTGTCCCATCTGGAGGAGATCCAAAACATGCCCTACCTGTCAAGCGTGGAAAGAATTGGTCTGGAAAAAGGGTGGCAGAAAGGTCATCAAGAAGGCCTGATGGCGGGTCATCAAGAGGGTTTGATGGCGGGTCATCAAAAGGGCCTGATGGTCGGTCGTCAGGAAGGAGAGGCGGAATTGTTGTTGCATCTCTTGCACGTGCGATATCGGGTGGTTCCGGATTGGATTCGGGAAAAGGTCGCGCAGGCGGATGGGGCATCCCTTTTGCGTTGGAGCGAGCGGATTTTCGAGGAGGAAGAGATCGAAGCGATTTTTCAGTGAGTCGCAAGGGGTCGGCAGGAGGTGGAACTTCCTGCCGGGCGCACCAAAAAAAAGGACTTGGCCGGTGGGGTCAAGTCCTTGAATGATCAAATTGGTGCCGAGGGTCGGAGTCGAACCGACACGGACTCACATCCGCCAGATTTTGAGTCTGGTGCGTCTACCAGTTCCGCCATCTCGGCAATTTTTTGAATTCTAGCAGCAACTCCGGAGGAAGTCAACACCAAATTGACCTGTCCGCATCATTCATGGATGCGTTTGCGCAACGGGGCGTGGAAGTGGACGCACTGGCCGGAGAAAATCTCTGCGGCTTCCATCAGGGTTTCGGAGAGGGTCGGATGGGGATGGACGCAATGGGCAACCGCATCGATGGTCAATTCCTGTTCGATGGCCAGCACCCCCTGGGCGATCAGTTCTCCGGCCCCGACTCCGGTGATGCCAAGCCCGAGAATTTTGCCGGTGTCCGGTTCCAGGATCCATTTGGTCACCCCTTCGGTTCGTTCCAGGGTATGGGCGCGTCCTGAAGCGGCCCAGGGAAAACGGACCGCGCGCACCGGAATGTTTTGATCGCGGGCCATGGTTTCGGTCAGTCCAGCCCAGGCGATTTCGGGATCGGTATAGGTGACCGCAGGCAGAATCGGAGGACGGGCAGCGGGAGGCTCTCCGGCCAGGGTGGCCACGGCCTGATGGGCCTGGGCCGAGGCCTTGTGGGCCAGCATGATCCCTCCGGTGACATCACCGATGGCCAGAATCGATGGATCCGCGCTGCGCATGGCCGCATCCACTTGGATGGCTCCCCGCGCATCTTGTGTCACCCGGGTTTTGTCCAGGCCGGGGATATCGCTGGCGGGCGTGCGTCCCGTGGCGATCAACACCCGCTCCACGGTGTGAAAAACCACCGGCCCGCCCTCTTCCTGGATTCCCACCCGCACGCCCGGATCTGCGGATTCGATGGAGACCACACGGGCATTGAGGGTCACGGATTCCAACCGTTTGCCCAGATGGGCGGCCAAAGGCCGGACCAGATCCCGGTCCGCGCCGGGCAGGATGCCGGCTGACGCTTCCACGACCTGGACACGGGATCCCAGTTCCGCATAGACCGTACCCAATTCCAAACCGATGTTGCCCGCCCCCACCACCAGCAGCGAAGCGGGTATGGTTTCCAGTTGCAAGGCGCTGGTGGAGTCCAGCACGCCTGCCGGCATCGGGCCTGTCAAGCCGGGCAGGGGGGCCGGACGGGAACCGGTGGCCAAAATGAGATGATCCGCCTGGATTTCGACCGTTTCCGTTCCGGATCGTTCCACCACCAGCTGGTTGGAGGAGAGCAGTCGCGCCTCTCCTTGCAGGCGGGTCACGCCACGCAATTGGCACTGTTGGGCCAGTCCGCTGGTCAGACGGGTGACGATTTCATCTTTCCAGGCGCGGAGGCGATCCAGGTCCACGCGCAGTTCGCTGAAATGCAGACCAAAGGTGTCCGCCTGTCTGCTTTCGGCGATGAGGCGGGCGGCATGCAGCAAGGCTTTGCTGGGAATGCAGCCCCGAAACAGACACACCCCGCCAGGAGCCGGTTCCGGATCCACCAGCACGGTCTTGAAACCTCGTCCTGCGGCCAGAAAAGCAGCCGTATATCCGCCGGGACCAGCGCCGATCACCACGACTTGGGCGTCAATTTTCATGGATTTCAAACCTGCGGAGCATAAAAGGCGTCCTCTCCTTCGATCGGATCATCCGAACAGGAAAAATCGATCGAAGGAGAGGACGAAAAAGGCGAAAAGGGTCAGAAACGGTCCAGCATGGACTGGTTGATCTGGATATTGGATTGATTCCACAAGCCGTTCAGATAAGCGATCAACTGTTCCTGGCCCAGGGACTCTTCGAGTTTGGGCAGGAACTCCTTGGCGGCGGTTTTGAGTTCTTCCGGGGAGGGTTCGACGATTTTGAGCAGGCGCACGGCGACCAGTCGTCCTTCGTCTTCGACGATTTCCGGATGGTTGGGCTTGTCCGGATGGAGTTTGAAGCCGACTTCACGGATTTTGGGAGTCGGTTCCTTTTCGGCCCCTTCGCGCAGGAACGGCGGCGGGGTGACGGAACGGATTTTGGCATGCACGGCGGTGATCTCTGCGACGGGTTTGCCTTCTTGCAGGAGTTTGAGTACCGCGTTCATGTGGGTGCGGGCCTCCTCTCCGGCTTTTTCCGTGATGAATGCCTTGACTACATCCTCTTTGGACTGTTCCAGGGTTTTGGGGGCGGGTTCCTGCCGGTCCACCACTTCCAAGGCCACGAACTGATTGTTGGACAGTTCGACCAGGGGAGAAACGGATCCTTTGGCCGTGGAGAAGGCGGCTTCCAGGAACTTGGGATCCAGTTCCACGCCGGAGCGGGCCGCATCATCCTGGGCGAGGAAATCGGTCTCCTTGTAGCGCAGATTCAGATCGCTGGAGATGGATTTCAGGTTTCCGGAGGCGGCCAGTTGGTCCTCGAAGGTGCCGGAACGGTCATAAACCAGATCCTTGGCCTTGTTTTCCACGATGCGACCCCGGATTTCGGTGGAGACTTTTTCCAAAGGTTTGGTTTCGGCGGGATGGATCTGGTCCACACGGATCAGATGAATCCCGAAGGCCGTGGTCACGGGTTCGGAGACCTTGCCCGCTTCCAGCGCGAAGGCGACCTGCTCGAAGGCGGGCACCATGACGCCGGGACCGAATTCACCCAGATCCCCGCCCTGGGCTGCGGAGGAGTCGTCGGACAACTCTTTGGCGACGGTCTCGAACGCCTCTCCGGCTTTGAGACGTTCGGTGGCCTTGCGGATTTTCTCGTTGGCCGCTGCGGCATCGGTTTTGTCGTCGATCCGGGCCAGGATGTGGCGAGCCTTGCGGGTTTCGCCCTTGCTGTATTCTTTGATGTGCTCGTCATAGAACTCCCGGATCTCTTCCGGAGTGACCTGGACCGCATCGCGCACGCTGTCGCTGTTGAGCAGGGCGTAGCGGAGTTTGACCTTGGCTTTGGTCATGAAGCGGGCCTGATTGTTTTTCAGGAACGTTTCCAGCGCCTCGTCGGTGGATGGGATGCCCGCTTCCAGATCCTTGGGATCCAGGGAGAAGACGAGTACGGAGCGCTTTTCGTTTTCCATGCGCATCAGATTGTCCACCAGCGCCTTGGGCAGGGTGGTGGGGGTGGTGACGGTGCGACGGATCTGGTCGGAAACGATATCGGAGGTCAACTGGCTTTCGAATTCACGGGCACTCAATCGGTTGTTGCGCAGCACCAGTTCGTAGCGTTCCATCGTGAACTTGCCATCGACCTGAAAGGCCGGAGTGGATTCGATGCGCTGCCGCAACCCGTTCGGGGAGACGGTCAGGCGCAGGTCGCGACTGGCGCTCAGGATCAGGTAGCGGTTGATGAGGGAATGGAGCGTGCGCTGTTTCAGACCGAGCATTTCAGCGGTTTTTTTGTCCAGCGACCCTCCGAACCGTTCACGCAGACGTTGAAACTCCTGTTCGTAGGCCTCGGAAAACTCCTGAGGTCCGATGCTCCAGCCTTTCGCCTCCACCACCGGCAACTGGGAGCGGCTGCTGACATAGCTTTCCACGCCCCACACCATGAAACTCAAGGCAAGCAAAACAAGCAGCATTTTGATCAGAATGGATTTGGCGCTGCGGCGCATGACATTCAACATCGTGCGAAAGCTCCGAGACGGCGAGGCGGTCAGTTTGGCCGGAAGGGCGGAATCATGAGTTGTCTTCACAAGTTTCCGGAATGGGTACCGGGCACCAAGCCACAATCTTCTCACATTTTTTGCTTACGGAAAAGGGAGGGCGGTTTTTTTGATGTCGGGACAACGGAATCGGCGCGCCGAGCGAAAATTGAGGAATGGCTTTTGCAAAGAAGGATGATTCCCTGAAGAGTGATCGATGCGCGCGGGGCGGATCGATGACGGCCTTTTCGGCATCAACGAATACAGTGCGTTGGGCATGTACATCATTCGAGGACTCAAGAATCTGCCCTCCCGGTTCCGGAACGCGGTGATCGCCATCGGCAATTTTGACGGTGTGCACCGGGGTCATCAGACCCTGTTTGCCCGACTGCGGGAGTTGGCCGCCATGCATGACCAAGCGGCGATCATGGCGGTGACCTTCGAGCCGCACCCGTTGCGTCTGCTGAATCCGGAAAGGACGCCTCCCCGCATCACCGGACTGCGGGGCAAGGCCCGCTGGATGGAAGAGGCGGGAGTGGAGGCGCTGTTCGTGTTGCATTTCAACCGCGCCCTGGCCACCATGCCCCCCGAAACCTTTGTGCGGGACATCCTGGTCCATGGCGTGGGCGCCCGCGAGGTGGTGGTGGGGGAGAACTTCCGCTTTGGCGCCCAAGGGGTCGGCACCTTCGAGGATCTGGCCCGCATGGGTCGGCTGCACGGATTCGGGGTACACGCCCATCCACTGGTGATCCTGGATGGTCAGCCGGTTTCGTCCACCTGGGTGCGTCGGGAGGTCTCCGTTGGCGCGTTCGCCATGGCGGCCCGGTTGCTGGATCGTCCGTTCGAGGTGGAAGGGCGGGTGGTCATCGGCTTTCAGCGGGGGCGGAAATTGGGTTTCCCCACGGCCAACATTGCGCTGGGAGGCATGCTGCATCCTCCCATCGGGGTCTATGTGGCCAAGGCGTGCGTGGGAGGCTGCTGGCTGCCCGCCGTGGTCAACGTGGGACGCAATCCCACCTTCGGAGACGCCGACCTGCGACTGGAGGCCCATCTGCTGGCCCCGGTGCCCATGGATCTCTATCGAAAGATCCTGCGCGTACAATTCCTGCGTCATCTGCGTTCGGAGATGCGTTTTCCGGATGTGCAGGCGTTGCAGGCCCAGATCCGCCGGGACGTGGAACAGGCCCAGGCCCATTTCGCCTCCGAAAACAACACCCCCTCCGCCACCTGAAGCCCCTCCTGGCTTTCGGTTTCAACGGCTCAACATCGTTCCTGTCCGTAGGTTGCCGCCGCCGCTACGATGATCGGGGTCGCCGTCATCACAATGCTCGTCGATATCCGGTTAGCCTTCAGTGAAGCTTTCGCTTTCGCCTAGCTTCCGTGCCAACGCCATCAACCCCAATCGGACCCATCCAGCCTTACGGCACAGTTTCAATAATCCGGTGAACAATACCTGCATATCCGCCAAGTGAAGCCGACGAAACCTCACGAGCAACGCCCCTTGCGATTCACGCTGGACCAGCCCAGAATGTCTCGCATTCAACCGTTCCATGGCATCAGGCGCATACCAGCCGGAGGGATTCATCGAAGAAAGCGACGTCCAATGCCAAGCGCAGGCCAATCTGTGTTGATTGGTTGATCATGCCTAAAACGATCACCCCCTGTGAGGCCTTTCTGCACCATGAACGCCCATGACCTTGGATACGGCAAGCTATTTTCCCACGCACTGATGATGCAAGACCTTGTGGCGGGTTTCATCCACGAGGAATGGGTGGCTGGACTGGATTTCAGTACGCTAGAGAAGGTGAACCCACTCTATATAACAGATGACTTCCGCAAACGGATCGATGATCTTGTGTGGAAAGTTCGTTGGCAAGGGACGGATCGTTGGATATTCATCTACCTGATCCTGGAGCCGCAATCCACGGTCGATGACATCATGGCTGTGCGCAATGCGCTATACGAGATGCTGCTTTACCAGGATCTGCGCCAATCCGGAAAAATGCTGGAAGGTCAAAAATTCCCACCCGTTGTTCCGATAGTTCTGTATAATGGCTTACAAAGGTGGACGGCAGCCGTGGATGTGGCTGACATGATTGAGGAGTCACCGCCCGGCATGGAAGCCTACCGCCCGCATATGCGCTATTTGCTGGTGGACGAGCATCGGTATCAGGAAGGCGAACTGAAGCCCATGCGGAATGTCGTGGCGGCACTGTTCAGACTGGAGAAGAGTCGCCGTCTGGAAGATGTCCGTCAGGTGCTTGCAGAGTTGGATGCATGGCTGAAAAATCTGGAGCAACGGGAACTGCGTCGGGCGTTCGCAAAATGGTTGAGCCGGATCTTGTTGCCGCGACTGGCAAAAAAAAACGTGCCCATCCCGGAGGCTATGCCGGAGATGGATGACCTGGAGGAGGTGCGTACCATGTTGGCAGAAACTGCGGAAGGGTGGACGAGGGAGTGGAAACAAGAGGGTAAGGCTGAAATGTTACTCCTGTATCTGCATCGTCGGTTCGGTCCAATCCCTGAGCCATTGCAAACTGAAATCACGACGGCAGATATGGAAAAGATTGAAGATTGGTTCGATAGATCTATAGATGCCGACTCCCTACAGGCTGTTTTTCATTGATATGGTTCTATAGGTATCTGTAGATTTGTCGATTTTATGGGCTCCTCGCTGTTTCACGTGGGTAGGGTGAGTTTAACTTGCCCCCACCTTTGCGGCCTGGAGGAGGCTGTTGAAGCCCTCAACCAAACCGGTGGTCAGGCCGCTATGGAACCACTATTTGGCCCCTTTTTTCGCTTTAGCGGACGGCACTTTCCACTCTCGTAGTTTCTCCTCGGCTTCTACCCAGGCCAGCAGTGCCGCGATTTTCTCCTCACAATACTCGCCGATATCCGGTTGGCCTCTAGTGAAGCTTTCACCTTGCTTCCGGCCAGCGCCACCAACCCCAATCGGGCCAATCCAGCCTTCCGGCACAGTTTCCATTCTGCGACAGGCTCACAACAAACAAAAAATTCACCCCCTCATAAATCCACTAAAATCTTCCAGAATATTATAACAATTCAGATATCAGGCTTATCCCTCCCTTGTCAAGTCCATTTCAAACGCGATTGTCCTCCGGGTCGTGTCAGCCAAGATGGACAAGGAAGATTCGATATTTTATCATCTGCGCCGACACGATCAACGGAGTGGTCGCAAGCTGTCGCAATCTGCGGATGATCGAAGGATGATGGATCGAAAGCGTGGCAAGGAGTTCAAGGAAGTGGATTACAAAAATACCGTGCGTTTGCCAGTCACCCCGTTTCCCATGCGGGCCGATCTGCCCGCCAGCGAACCGGCCATTCTGGCCCGCTGGGAGAGCATGGATCTGCATGCCCGCATGCGCGAGGCGGCGGCGGGACGGCCCGTGTTCGTGCTGCACGACGGCCCGCCCTATGCCAATGGCAATCTGCACATGGGTCACGCGATCAACAAGGTGCTCAAGGATGTGATCTTGAAGTTCCGGCGCATGGAGGGATTCGATGTTCCCTACGTGCCCGGCTGGGACTGTCACGGTCTGCCCATTGAAACCAAGGTGGAGGTGGAACTCAAACAGCAGGGGCTGGACAAGGAGACCATGGACCCGGTGGTCTTCCGGGGCCACTGCCGCGCCTATGCCCAGCGCTGGGTGGATATCCAGCGGGAGGAGTTCAAGCGTCTCGGGGTGATCGGCGACTGGCAGCATCCCTATCTGACCATGGATTACCGCTTCGAGGCCGACATCCTGCGGGAGTTGGGACAGTTTTTGGTCAACGGCGGACTGTTCAAAGGCTCCAAGCCGGTCTACTGGTGCGTCAACGATGTCACCGCCCTGGCCGAGGCCGAGGTGGAGTACGCGGATCATCAATCCACCGCCATTTTCGTCAAGTTTCCCCTGTCCGCCGACGAGACCCTGCCCGGCCTCGAAGGGACACAAGCGGTCTCGGTGGTCATCTGGACCACCACCCCCTGGACCATTCCCGCCAATCTGGCGGTCTGTCTGCATCCGGAACTGGTCTACGTGGCGGCGCGCGTCACCGATCCGGGCCGTTGCGCCAACTTGAGCGCAGGGGAAGTCGTCATTCTGGCGGAAGGGCTGTGGGAGTCTTGCGTGGACGCCTGGGGCGTGCCCCGGGAAGGAATCGACATCCTGGACCGTTTTGTCGGCGCCACCCTGGAAGGCAAACGGTTCCGCCATCCCCTGGTGGAACGGGACGCGCCGATTCTGCTGGGGCGTCACGTCACCCTGGAGGCGGGCACCGGCTGCGTCCATACTGCTCCCGGCCATGGTCACGAAGACTATGACGTGGGACGGCGCTATGGTCTGCCGGTGTATAATCCGGTGGACGACCGGGGCGTGTTCGAGGCGGGTACTCCCCATTTCGCCGGACAGCACATCTTCAAGGCCAACGAGGCGGTGGTGGCCTTGCTGAACGAACAGGGTCGGCTGTTGGCCCAAAGCCGTCTCACCCACAGTTATCCCCACTGCTGGCGCTGCCACAAACCGGTGATCATCCGCGCCACGCCCCAGTGGTTCATCTCCATGGAGACCAATCAACTGCGGGACAAAGCCCTGGAGGAGATCAACCAGACCCGCTGGATTCCGGCCTGGGGTCGGGAGCGGATCTACAACATGGTCGCGGTGCGTCCGGACTGGTGCGTCTCCCGGCAACGCTCCTGGGGGGTGCCCATCGCGGTGATCACCTGTCGGGGATGCGGTCGGGTGGTCACCGATGGACAGGTGGTCGAATCCATCGCGCTCCAGGTGGAACGACACAGCGCCGATGTCTGGTTCGCCAAAGAGGCCGAAGCGTTCCTGCCCGACGGATTCCGCTGTCCCGGATGCGGAGGCGCAACCTTTGCCAAGGAAAAAGACATCCTGGATGTCTGGTTTGATTCCGGGGTGACCCAGGCGGCGGTTCTGCTGCGTCGGGATCCGGCGGGGTGGGGACTGACCTGGCCGGCGGATCTCTACCTGGAAGGATCGGACCAGCACCGGGGATGGTTTCATTCCAGTCTGCTGGCCTCGGTCGGCGTGCGGGGCAAGGCGCCTTACAAGGCGGTGTTGACCCACGGTTTCGTGGTGGATGGCAAGGGTCGCAAAATGTCCAAATCCCTGGGCAACGTCATCGCCCCGGCCAAGGTGATCCAGCAATACGGCGCGGACATCCTGCGCATGTGGGTGACCGCCGAAGACTATGCCGGGGATATCCGCATCTCCGACGAAATTCTCAAGGGCCTTTCCGACGCCTATCGGCGCATTCGCAACACCTTGCGGTTTTTGTTGGGCAATCTGACCGCGTTCGATCTTGGAAACGATGGTGTCTCTTTGGACCGGATGCCCGAACTCGACCGCTGGGCCTTGCATCAACTGCATGGATTGATCACCGACGTGCGGGTGGCCTACGATGAATACGCCTTCCATCGGGTCTATCAGGATATTCATTATTTCTGCGCCGTGGACATGGGGGCTTTTTACCTGGACGTGCTCAAGGATCGCCTTTATTGTGAAGGGGAACGTTCCATCGAGCGGCGTTCGGCCCAGACGGTGCTCGCCCATATCCTGGAGTCCGTGACCCGCCTGATGGCGCCGATTCTCTCCTTCACCGCCGAAGAGGTGTGGGCCCAGATGGGGGGATCCCGTGCGGAATCGGTCCATCTGGCGTTGCTGCCCGAGGCGGACTCCTTGTGGCGTGACGAGACGCTGGCCGCGCGCTGGAAGACGCTCCGCAAGGTGCGAACGGCGGCTTACCGGATTCTGGAGATCGAACGGCGGGAAAAACGGTTGGGCACCTTTCTGGAAGCGGTCGTCACGCTGTACGCCGAGGCCGAACTGGGTGCGTTGCTGCGTTCCATGCCGGATTTGCAGCGGATCTTCATCGTTTCCGCCGTGCATGTCCGTCCTTTGGAAGAGGCCCCGGAAGGTTTGGAGGCCGATGCCGAAGTGGAGGGATTGAAGGTGTCGATCGCCCTGGCCAAGGGGGGCAAGTGTCAGCGCTGCTGGAATTGGGATTCCGGAGTGGGGGTGGGGGATGAGGTGTTGTGCCCCCGCTGTCATGCGGTGCTCGCTGCCGATGGTTCCCCGCAATGACGGGTGGAACCGGATGGAACGTCCGCTTGGGGGTGGGTTTGCTGTGGGCCGTCGTGGTCTTCGCGCTGGACCAGGGAAGCAAATGGCTGGCCACCCGTGATCTGGCCGACCAGGGCATTACCCTGATTCCCGGCTTCTTCGATCTGGTGCTGGTACACAATGTCGGGGCGGCCTTTGGTCTGTTCACCGGCATGGCCGCCGAGTACCGGGTGATTTTCTTGTGCAGTGTGGCCGCGTTGGCCTCTGTGCTCATTGTCTGGATGCTGCTTGGCGCCGAAACCCGCATCCTGGTCGCGGGACTGGGCCTGCTGCTGGGTGGCGCCTTGGGCAATCTGCTGGATCGTGTCCGTTTTGGATGGGTGGTGGACTTTTTGTATGTCCACTGGCATGATCTGTCGTTTCCGGTGTTCAATCTGGCGGATTGCGCCATCAGCGCCGGAGTGGGACTTTTGTTGTTGGATCATCTGCTTACGTCGAACACTTCCGATCCATGAGGCGATCCATGAGAAAATTGAACAGGTTCGTGCCGCCGGTTCTGGCCTTTTCGGCGTTGTTGTCCCTGGCTGGCTGTTCGAGCAATTTCGCCTTGCCGTGGGAGGACAACATGCTGGACCCCAGCCGTGTCGCTACCCGTGAACCTTTGGAAATTCCGCCGGACCTGAATGTGCTGCCGGGCCAGGAACCCAGGGAAGAAGAAGAAAACCGGATGGTCACTCCCGGAACCGATGGTTCCGCGCCCGCGTCGGCCCGTTCGATTCTGTTCAAGACCCCCGAGAACCGACAGGAGAGCAAACCCCTGACCCGTGATCAACAGGAACGTCTGCCGGGCTGGATCGGCAACTCCCCCGGTGGTCGTTAATCCCATGCGCTCCTCGCGATCCTTGCGGCCCTCGCGACCGGCGTCGGTGGTGGTCCGGACTCTGGGATGGCTGGGGATCGGCCTGATGGCGTTGACCGTCGCGCCCGCTTCCGCTTTGGCCCTGGAGGCCCGTGAATTCCGGCTGGACAATGGCCTGAAGGTGATCGTGGCGCGGGAGTCCAAGGCGCCGGTGGTGATCACCCAGATGTGGTACCGGGTTGGCTCCGCGCATGAGAAACCGGGCAAGACCGGGTTGTCCCACATGCTGGAACACATGATGTTCCAGGGCACCGAGACCCTTCCCCCCGAAGCCTTCAGCAAGCTGGTCGCGCGGGAAGGGGGCGAGGACAACGCCTCCACCACCAACGATTACACCATGTATTACATCAAGCTGGCCGCAGACCGGGTGGAGTTGGCCCTGAAACTGGAAGCCGACCGGATGCGGGGTTTGAAGCTTCAGGAGGGGGAGTTCAAATCGGAGAATCTCGTGGTGCGCGAGGAGCGTCGCATGCGCACCGATTCGGATCCCAATCAACGGATGCTGGAGCGTTACCGGGCCTTGGCCTATGGGGATCATCCTTACGGTCGTCCGGTGATCGGCGCCATGGACGATGTTGCCGGTTTGAAGTTGGAGGATCTCAAAGGGTGGTATCAGACCTTCTACGCTCCCAACAACGCCACGCTGGTGGTGGTGGGGGATGTGGACCCGGAAAAGGTGGAGGGTCTGGTGCGGAAATATTTCTCTCCTTTGACGGCCCAACCCACCGCTCCCCCCTTGCCGTTCCCCGAACCGCCCCGCCGGGAAAAGCCGGACCGTCTGGAGATGCGCGATCCCGCCGCCAAGTTGCCGATCTGGATGGCCGGATACGCGGTGCCTTCCTTGTCCATGCCCGACGCCGGGGAAGACGCGTTGGCGCTGGACGTGTTGGCGGTGGTGCTGGGCAATGGCAGCACCAGTCGCTTGAACCAGCGTCTGATCCGTGATCTGGGGGTGGCGGTGTCGGTGTCGGCTGTCTACAGTGGATTTTCCGCCAGTTGGGAGCTGTTTTCCCTTTCGGCCATGCCCAAGCCCGGCGCCGATCTGCAAGAGATGGAAAAGGCGATCTTCGCCGAGGTGGAACGTCTGATCCGCGAGCCGGTTTCGGCCCGTGAACTGGAAAAGGCCCGCAATGGCCTGATCGCCGAACATGTCTACGCCCAGGACTCCATCGACCGGATCGCCTGGATCATCGGACGGATGGACATCAACGATCTGGACTGGCGCAAGATGGTGGATGACTATCCGCAGCGGGTGCGGGCGGTGACCAGCGAAGCATTGCAGCGGGTGGCGACCCAATATCTGCGTCCGGAACGCCTGACCGTGGGGATCTTGAAACCATGAGCATCCGTGATCGTTCGATCTTGTGGCTGATTGTCGTTTGGATCGGGCTGGTCGGAAGTGTCGGGTCGGTTCCGGCTTGGGCTGCGGAGAGCGCCCGTGTGGCTCATTTTGTCACTTCCCAGGGGATCGGGATCTATCTGGTGGAAAACCATGTCAATCCCATGGTCGAAATCAGGATCCTGGCCCGGGGTGGCAGTGTCTATGATCCGGCGGGTCGGGAAGGGGTGGCCGCCCTGACCGCCTGGATGTTCAACGAAGGGGCGGGAGAGCTGGATTCGGTGGCGTTTCAGGAACGGTTGCACTATTACGGGATCTCGCTCGGCGCCAACGCCGGACAAGACACCCTGGAGGTGAGCATGACCACCTTGAGCGACCATCTGGACGAAGCCTGGACCCGTCTCGGGGAGGCGATGATCCGGCCCCGGTTCGTGGAAGCGGATTTTCAGCGCGGCGTGCGGGAGCGGGTCGCGGAGTTGATCAAGAGCGAAGAGGAACCGACCTTCCGGGCCACGCGCGCGATTTTCCCCATGATTTTCGGGGAGCGTCACCCTTACGCCAGTCCGGTGAACGGTACGGTGGAGAGTGTCAAACGCATCGAGTTGGCGGACATCCGGCGTCATCACGCCGCCGTTTTCCGGGGTGCCGGAATGGTGATCGCCGTGGCTGGAGATGTGGGTCTGGAACGGCTCAAGGGATTGGTGGAAAAACATCTGTCCGCTCTGGAGTCCCAGCCCGGCCCGTTCGGCCCGCCCCCGGAAGCCATCCCGGTGGAAAAAGGAACCGAACAGCATGTGGAAATGGATCTGCCGCAGACCACGGTACGGATCGGCGTGGTGGGGATCCATCGGGATGATCCGGATTTCTACGCGCTGATGGTCATGAACCAGATCCTCGGCGGTGGCGGTCTCACCAGCCGTCTGACCCAGGTGATCCGCGAGGAGCGTGGTCTGGCCTATGGGGTGTTCTCCTATTTTTCGCCCCTGGCGGGTCGTGGTCCGTTCATGGTGGGCACGGAGACCAAAAACGCTTCGGTCGCAGAGGCGCTCGCCTTGATCCGGAAGGAGTTGAGCCGGCTGGTGGAAGAGGATGTGGGCGAGACCGAACTGGCGGATGTGAAACGTTATCTGACCGGTTCGTTCCCCTTGCAGTTGGATGGACTGGACAAACTGGCCGACACCTGGAGCCGGATCGGTTATTACAAGCGGGGCATGGATTATCTGGACAAGTGGCCCGAAAGGATCCGCGCCGTCACCCGCGAGGATGTGCGGCGCGTCGCCAAACGGATTCTGCCGCTCAAACGGCTTTGTACCGTGACGGTCGGAAAGCGGATGCCGGCAGGATCCGAACCGGCCTCCGGTACTCGGTCAAAAACTGAAGCATCTCCTCCGAATCGCTGACGAGCAGACGGTAGGTGCCTTCTCCGCAGTGGCGGCAGAGGGTTCCTCCCCGTGCCCAGCGTTTGTATTGGGTGCCTTTGCTGCCAATGCACTGATCGCTGCCGCACCGGACCTCTCCGCATCCGGTGCAGCGATAGATGTGCATCGGATGGCTGCCGCACACCGGGCACTCCTTCAGGGTGTGCTTGAGGTGTGAATCGAAATGGATATTGAGTGTTTTCATGGCGGTTTTCCCGTGATGTTCCCGATCCCTGATTGACAAGGGTTGAGGAGGGGAGGCGCGTGTCAGGAAACCCACACGCCCCCCCTCGTTGGAAACGTCCTTAGGGAAAAACGTGCCAGATGTTCACCCCTGCCACTCTTTCACCCACAGGGCGGTGGCGCCGGCCACCGCAGCGGGCATGGCCAGGAAATTAACGAACGGGATCAGGCTCATCACCAGCGTGGCCGCGCCGAATCCCAAAGAAAGCAGCCGTTTCTGGCGTAAACGGGCCAGAATCTCCTTGTCGTACAGGTTGTGGTTGCTCATGGGAATGTCGGCGTACTGAAAGGCGTTCATCCAACTGGAAAAGATCATCCAGACGAACGGGGCGGCGATCTGGACCACGGGCACCACGAAAAGAATCAATAACGGCAGCGCGCGGGCCAAATAATAGAAGATTTTCTGGATTTCGCTGCGGATGGGTGGGAAGATGTTCTCCAGCAGGCCGGGGGGCTGTTGAACCTCCGAACCCGCGAAGCGTCCGGTCAGATGGATCTCCACCTGTTGGGCCAGCAGCGCGTTGAACGGCGCGCCGATCAGGTTGGCGATGGTGCCCAACGTGGTGAAAAGCAAAATGCCCACCGAGCCGAACAGCAATGGAACCAGAATCCATTCCATCCATTGCAGCCAGCCGGGCAGATGACTGTTGAGCCAGGCCGACCAACTCAACACCTGGGTCAAGGCGATCCAACTGCCCGCCGCGAACAGCACCGTGCCGATCAGCAAGGGTGCGAACACAAAACGTCGCAACCCGGGCGCGGCCAGAAGGGTCAAGCCGGTCAGAAGATAACCGGCGCCTCGGAGAAAAGAGGGGGATGGCATGGAATGGATACTCCGTGTCTGAAAGTGGGGAGGATGGTGATTCAAGAGGGAGCTTTCTCATGGATGGATCGCATACGCAAGGATCGTGTCAAAGCGTTGAAGTCGAATGGATGAAAAATCCAGTCCGGTTGCAAGGGGAGGCGGAACGACTAAGAGCGCGTGCTTGGTGGTGTCGTGTTCGTCAGGAGGAAGGATCACTTTTGGGAGATGCCTTAGATGACGGTTGGAAAAACGTCGCACTGTTGGAGTTGCGGAGCCATGCTGCCGTCCAACGGATTTGGCCGGTCGGAGGTTTGCGCCGGGTGCATGAAGGAAACGCGGGTCTGTCTGAACTGTCGTTTCCACGATACGGGCAGCTACAACGAGTGTCGGGAGAGTGTGGCCGAACGCATTGTGGACAAGGACCGGTCGAATTTCTGTGATTTTTTCAAGCCCAAGGGGTCACTGCCCCGCACCGAAACCCTGCGCTCCTCCGGCAGTCGCAACACCGGCAACAACAACGGTGGCGGCAGTGGCAACCAGAACAACAGCAACAAGTCACGCAACAACGCAGGCGGCAGCACGGCAGCCTGGGCTGCGGCCGAGGCGTTGTTCAAACGGAATTGAAGCCGATTCAGCGTCGGATCGCCATGGCGATCAGGATCAATACCCCGCCGACCAGGACCAGTCCCATGTTGACCAGGGTCAGATCCATGGACCTTTGCACCAGTTCCGGGAGTTGCCGGAGATCCTCGATCGGTTGGGGCGGGTGAAACAGACGGTAGAATCCCGTGGCCATGGCGCCAATACCTGAAATCGTCATCAGCCGTTTGAGGATCATGGGTCGTGTGGACTCCCTTGAGACGAAAACGATGCGAGGAGAGGTGTCATGCCGATCAGGGAGAGCATGAACGGTGCGCGTGTGCCGGTCAAGATCTTCACCGACGAGGTGGATGATCTGTCCCGCAGGCAACTTCGGAATGTCGCCAATCTGCCGTTCGTGTTCCATCATGTAGCGGCCATGCCCGATGTGCATGCCGGCATGGGGGCCACCATCGGTTCGGTGATTCCCACCATCGGCGCCGTGATTCCGGCGGCGGTCGGCGTGGATATCGGTTGCGGCATGTGCGCCGCGCCACTCGACCTGAACGCGGCGGATCTGGGAGAAAACCGGGAACCCCTGCGCGCGGCCATCGAAGCAGCCATTCCCCATGGTCGCACCGACGATGGAGGACCGAACGATCGCGGGGCCTGGGTCCGGGTGCCCGCACCCATCGCGGAGTGGTGGGACCGGCATGGATGGCAACGTCTGCTGCCGGATCTCCTGACCCGCCATCCCAGGCTTCACAACTCCCGCACCAACACGGCGCGTCATCTGGGCACTTTGGGCACGGGCAACCACTTCGTCGAACTGCGCATCGATGAACGAGAGCGGGTCTGGATCCTGATCCACTCGGGTTCCCGGGGCGTGGGCAATCGCATCGGCACGTATTTCATTCAACGGGCCAAAGAGACGGTCGGTCGGGATCTGTTCGCGCTGCCGGACGGGGATCTGGCTTTTTTCCGCGAAGGCAGTCAGGAGTTCGCCGACTATCTGCGCGCCGCCGACTGGGCGCAACAGTTCGCCAAGGCCAATCGCGCCTTCATGCTGCAAGCGACCCTCGCGGCCCTCTGCGCCACCTTGTCCCGCGAGGTGACGTATTCCGGCGCGGTGATCGATTGTCATCACAACTACGTCGCGCGCGAGCATCATTTCGGCACCGAAATCTGGGTGACGCGCAAAGGGGCGATCCGGGCGCGATCCGGGGATTGGGGGGTGATTCCCGGATCCATGGGCACTCTCTCCTATATCGTGCGGGGCAAGGGAAACCGGGATGCGTTCCACTCCTGCGCCCATGGGGCCGGTCGGCGCATGGGACGACAAGAGGCGATGCGCCGTTTCGGGCTGGAGGATCTGGCGCGACAGACCCAGGGGGTGGCCTGTCCCAAGGATCGCTCGGTGCTGGACGAAATCCCTTCGGCCTACAAGGATATCGAGGCGGTCATGGCCCATCAGCACGATCTGGCCGAACCGGTGCATGTGCTGCGACAGGCGGTATGTGTCAAGGGGTGAAAGAGGCGGGAGAACCCCGTCCGCAACCGGATCTGACCGGTCTGACGCTCTATCGGGTGGGCGGATGCGTGCGGGATGCCCTGCTGGGTCTGCCGATCGGAGAACGGGATTGGGTGGTGCTGGGAGCGTCCGCGAGAAACATGGAAGCGCGGGGATTCCGTCGGGTCGGGGCATCGTTTCCGGTCTTCTTGCACCCCGGCAACGGCGAAGAATACGCCCTGGCGCGCACGGAACGCAAATCCGGTCGCGGCTACAAGGGTTTTGCGGTGGACTTTTCTCCGGAAATCACGCTGGAAGAGGATCTTTATCGCCGGGATCTGACCATCAATGCCATGGCCATGGACGCGGACGGTCGGATCACGGATCCCTACGGGGGACGACGGGATCTGGAGCAACGCCGTTTGCGGCACGTCTCCGACGCATTCGCCGAAGATCCGTTGCGGGTGTTGCGGGTGGCCCGTTTTCGCGCCCGTTTCGCCGGATTCGGCTTTCGGGTGGAGCCGGGAACCCTGGCGTTGATGACCCGGATCACCCAATCCGGGGAGTTGTCCGATCTGGCCGTGGAGCGGGTCTGGCTGGAGACCCTCAAGGCGTTGGAGAGCGACGCCCCGGCGGACTATTTCCGGACACTGGACGCCTGTGGCGCGTTGGAGGTGTTGTTCCCGGAGTTGACCGCCCTGAAAGGCAAACTCCATTCTCCGGCGCATCATCCCGAAGGCGACGCGTTCGAGCATGTGTTGTGGGTTCTGGAACGGGCCGCCCGGTTGACTCCGGATCCTGTGATCCGGTTTGCCGCCTTGACCCACGATCTGGGCAAGGGCTTGACCCCTTTGGAGCATCTGCCGCGCCATCACGGCCACGACGAGCGGGGCGTGGACGTGGTGGCCGGATTGTGCGCCCGTCTTAAAATGTCGAAACCGTTCGGACGACTGGCGATGCAGGTGGCCGGGCAGCACATGCGCTGTCACCGGGTGGAAGAGATGCGACCGGGTAAGGTGGTGGGTCTGCTGGAAACTCTGGATGTTCTGCGCCGTCCGGAACAACTGGATCCGTTTCTGCTGGCCTGCGCCGCCGATTCCCGCGACGGGCCTTTGGGGGCGTATCCGGCGGGAGAGCGTTTGCGGGCCGCGTTGCGGGCCTGTCTGACGGTGGATGCAAGGGCGTTGGCCGAAATCGGTTTGAAGGGGATCGAATTGGGTCGAGCGTTGCGCCAGGAGCGCATCCGGCGGGTCAGGCAACTGCGGTTTGCCGAAGATCGCCCACCGGGAGGCGAACCGGAAGATGCGCCGGCGGATCCCTAGCCGATGATTCAAAGGATTGTTCTCGCGCGGTTGCCTCCGGTCGCCGATTTCGTTATCTTGATGGTTTGGTCAATCGGGTCCACCCCAGGTTCAAGGATATCGTGGTCATGGAGAGCATCGAAGTCGAAAAAATCAGACCAGGGCAAACGGTTACCCTGGAGTTTGGCAACAAGTCGCCGATTCTCACCCGTCTGGACGCTCCAGGCCATTTCAGCATGGAGGAGTGGTATCCCGAAGCGCGCGACATCTATCTTCTGGACGCGGTGATCGCCGAAGACGAACCGTTGCGCTACAGCCTGGATCCTGCGGTGACGCTTGAGGATCTGGAGGCCGATCACCAGCAGTTCGGCGCGCAACGCCAGATTCACGATTTTCTGGGACGGGTCGTCGGCAGCATCGAAATGGAAGAAGACGAGGAAGACGAGGAAGACGAGGAAGACGAGGAAGACGAGGAAGACGAAGCGTGACCCGTCCCGCACCCTGACTCAAAAACGCGGCAAGGAGACGGATGGCATGAGACCCCGAGTCAAGATCTGCGGAATCACCAGGATCGCAGATGCCCTGGCCGCCGTGGCAGCGGGAGCCGATGCCCTGGGATTCGTGTTTTATCCGGGCTCGAAGCGTTACATCGCCCCCGAGGGGGTGGCCCGGATCGTGGAGCGCTTGCCGCCTTTCGTCACCATCACCGGTCTGTTCGTCAACGCCCCGGCGGAAGAGATCCGCGCCACCGCCGCGCGGTGTCGGCTGGATGTGATCCAGTTGCACGGCGACGAATCCCCGGAAGCCTGTCTGGGTCTGCCCGGTCGGGTGATCAAGGCGGTACGGGTGGGAGAGGCGGAGGATCTGACGGGGCTGGAACGGTTTCCGGTCCAGGGTCTGCTGCTGGACGCCAAGGTGGCGGACCACTATGGCGGATCCGGTCGCGTGTTCGACTGGTCGTTGATCGCCGGGTATCGCGCTCCGCTTCCGCTGATTCTGGCAGGGGGACTCAACCCGGAAAATGTCTTTCAGGCGGTTCGTCAGGTGAACCCCTACGCCGTCGATGTCTCCAGCGGCGTGGAGTCGGCGCCGGGAATCAAGGATCACGACAAAATGGCGCAATTCATCCGGCAGGTCCAGCAGGCCGCCGCGTAAACGCAAGCTTTTCTTTCTCTTGGCAAGGGGGAGGAAACAATGGGGAGCATGGATAACATGACGGCCAACACGCCCATGAACTGGTTCAGTCGCATCATCAAGCCCAAGATCAAGGTGGCGGGCAATCGGGCCCAGCATCCGCCGGAAGGGTTGTGGATCAAATGCGAGCCTTGCGGACAAACCCTGTTCCACAAGGAACTGGAACGCAATCTCCATGTCTGTCCCCATTGCAAACATCATTTCCGCATTTCGGGTTTTGCCCGCATCGACATCACCCTGGATCCCGAAGGCCGCAAGGAGTTGTTCGCCAATCTGCAATCGACGGATCCCCTGAAGTTCAAGGATCTGAAACGCTATCGGGACCGGGTGCGGGACGCCCAGAAGGAGACCGGTCTGCAAGACGCGGTACGGGTTTTCAAAGGAACCATCCAGGAGGTGCCCGCCGTGGTGGCCGCTTTCGATTTCTCCTTTCTCGGCGGATCCATGGGTTCGGTGGCCGGGGCCAAGGTGGCGCAGGGCGCCTTGGCGGCGGTCGAGGAGCGCTGTGGCTATGTGGTCTTTTCCGCCTCCGGCGGGGCCCGCATGCAAGAAGGCATTCTCTCTTTGATGCAAATGGCCCGCACCTCCACGGCCCTGACCCGGCTGGATGAGGCGGGTCTGCCCTTCATTTCGGTCCTGACCGATCCGACCACCGGCGGGGTGACCGCCTCCTTCGCCATGCTGGGAGACATCATCCTGGCCGAACCCCATGCCCTGATCTGCTTCGCCGGTCCAAGGGTCATCGAACAGACCATGCGTGAAACCCTGCCCGAAGGGTTTCAGCGCAGCGAATATCTGTTGGAACATGGTTTCATCGATCGCATCTGCCCCCGGGACGAAATGCGCGATCAACTCTCCGACCTGCTGGCCCGCCTGACCCGTTCCAGGGGAGTCCGGGACGAAACCGGCAGAGGAGTCGGACCCTATCGCCTGGATCCCGGCCACCGGACCGAGGAGACCAAATCCCTGACCGCCTCCGAATGAGTGGGCATGAGTGAAGCGGTTCCGGCCCTGACGGCGCTGCTCGCCAGACGCCATCCGGAGACCATTCGCCTGGGATTGACCCCGGTGCGTCGTCTGTTGTCCCGCTTGGGCAACCCCCAGAGGGCATTGACCGTGGTCCATGTGGCGGGCACCAACGGTAAGGGATCGGTGATCGCTTTTTTGGAGGCGATCTGTCTGGCCGCCGGGATTCCGGTGGCGGCGTTCACCTCCCCCCATCTGGCGCGCTTCAACGAACGGATCCGGATCAACCGGGTGGAGATCTCCGATGAGGCCCTGGAGTCGGTCTTAAGCCAAACCCTGGCCTTGGACCCGAACGAAGAGACCACCTTCTTCGAATTGACCACCGCTGCGGCCCTGCTGCATCTGGCGCGTCTCAAGCCTTTTGGTCGTCCGGAGCGCAGGGGAGGTCAGCCGCCGGGAATCGTGCTGCTGGAAACCGGTCTGGGAGGGCGTCTGGACGCCACCAACGTGGTGAAACCACGGTTGAGCGTCATCACCGCGCTGGGAGTGGATCACGCCGACTATCTGGGCCACTCCCTGGCGGGCATCGCCCGCGAGAAGGCCGGCATCCTCAAACCGGGAGTGGCCGCCGTGGCCGCGCCGGGAGGAGGGGAGCCTGATCGGGTGGTGACGGGTGTGGCGAATCGATTGAGGGTGGCGTTGGCGCTGGCGGGTCGGGAATTCGGGTTCGCGGCGCCTTCCGGCCCAGAGGCCGTCAACGGTTCCTGGCGGTTTCGGGACCGGGAGGGCCGCCTTTTCTTGCCAGCGCCTTCCCTGCCGGGGCGGCATCAGTACGCCAACGCGGCTTTGGCCGTGGCCGCCGCCAGAATGCTGGGACGCCTGGGCTATCCGATGCCCGCCGCCGCGTTGCGGGCCGGAGTGGCTCAGGCGGTTTGGCCCGGTCGTCTGGAGTATTTTCCGGGCGTTCCGCCCGTCTGGCTGGACGGCGCCCACAATCCGCAGGCGGTCTGGGCCCTGGTACGGTTTCTGCGTGAAAGGAACGCGCAAGATGCGTCTGCCGATGGCGCCAGTCGTCCGACAGCCCTGGTGTTTTCGGTGCTGAACAACAAGGATGGTGCCGCCATGGCGCGGCAGTTGGCCACGGTGGTGCAAAGGGTCTTCACCGTGCCCTGCGGCGGCAGTCGGGGACGGACCCCTCAGGAGTTGATCGACCTGTGGCGCGGTCTGGCTCCCGGGGTGACCGCCTGTGCGGACACGCGCCAGGCTTTGGACGCCGCCCGCCGCGCAGTCACGCCAGGAGGGCGGGTGGTGGTGGCCGGATCATTGTTTCTGGTGGGAGAGGCCCGTTCTCTGTTATGTTGAACGGATGGTTGCCGACGCACATCCGAACCGTTGCATCATTTTCTCGAAGAGGCCCCCGCATGAAGCGAGATCGAGGTCATCTCTTGTTCCAGGCCGCCAGCCGCATCCAGCGTCCGCTCCGCGCGCAGACGTTGACCGCCTCGTGTCTTGTGCTGCTCGTTTCCGGATTCTGGATGCCGGAACTTCAAGCCGAAACGGCTCCCAAGGCCGAAGAGAGTCCCATCGACCTGAACGCCGATCACCTGGAGATGGACCCGAAAAGCCGGACCGTCACCGCCCGTGGCACGGTGCTGATCAGCCAGCCGGGCATGGTGGATCTCCAGGCGGACGAAGCCTCCTACTCCCTGGACAAAAAAGAAATTCAAGCCACCGGCAACATTCGTCTGATCCGCAACGGCGATCTGTTCACCAGCGAAAAGATTCAACTCAACGTGGAAAAGCGTCAAGGCGCCATGGAAGGGGCGGTCGCGGACCTCAAGGGTCCGGGGGGGCGCATCCAGGCCGAAAAGGTGCAGTTCCACTCCGAAAACAGCTATACCCTGCAACAAGCCTCCTATACCAACTGCGATTGCGTGCCCGGCGAAAAACCGGCCTGGGAGTTGACCGCCGGATCCATCGACATGGACCGGGTGGACAATACCCTGACCGCACGGGATGTCAATCTGCGACTGGGGGATGTGCCGGTTCTCTGGGTGCCCTGGTGGCAACATCCGTTCATGCCCAAGCGGCAAAGCGGTCTGTTGTATCCGGTCATGCGCGCCGGAGGGGGCAACGGCTTTGAGATGGACCTGCCCTATTACTGGAACATCGCGCCTCAACGGGATGCCACCCTCACCTTGCATCCCACCAGCCGACGGGGCATGCTCACCAAGGTGCAGTACCGCTACATGGGTGAAAACTACAAAGGCTCGCTGGACACCCACAACATCTACGATACCGTGGAGGATCGCCACCGGGGTCTGACCCTGCTGTCCCACCGTCACGAACTGGGAAGCTGGGAGATCGATGCCCGGCTGGCCGCCAGTCAGACACGGGACTTTCTCAACGATTTTCAGCAAAGAAAACTGGTGGACTCCCGCGAGCGGCGTCTGGAGTCCCGCTTGACCGCCGACCGCTTGTGGTTGCGTCAGAGCGGATACAGCAATTTCCAGGGTGGCGCGTTGTGGTATCAGAATCTGGATGCTCCCAATGACCGCTACACGGTCCAGCGACTGCCCTATCTGATTCTCAGCGACGACCGTCCGTTGCACGCCCTGGAACGGGCCGTGAACGGGGAAAGAGGCGACAAGGATGGCCGCTTCCTGTTGCACAGCGACGCCAAGTTCGACAGTTTCTATCAGCAGTCCGGCGACGCGGCCCAGCGGCTGGATCTGGCGCCGGAGCTGCAATACTGGCGCTCCCTGCCCATTGGTCATTTCAGCGGCGCCATCGGGTTGCGGGAGACCGCCTACTGGATCCAGGGCGATCCCACCCAGACCGGCATCCAATACGATTCGACCGCCAGCCGGGAGTCCTCCTCCCTGCGCGCCCGCCTGGATCTGGATCTGGCCCGCACCTATGGGGACGGCGCCTGGAAACATACCCTGGAACCGGCGGTGCAATACGCCATGGTCTCATCCAGCGATCAAGGCCATCTGCCCAATTTCGACTCCACCTTGCGCCATTTCAGCGTCAGCAACCTGTATGCGGGCAATCTGTATTCCGGTGACGACCGGGTCAGCTCCGGACAGTGGGTGGCTTACGGGTTGACCTCGCGGCTGTTCGGTCGTCAGGGGGACGGGGCGGTGCGCAATCTGTTGACCGGAACCATCGGACAGCGTTGGGCGCCGGAAAACGGTCGGGCCTATCAGGGCGGCAACGCGTTTTCCGATCTGGTGGCGGGTCTGGAGTGGTTTCCGGGCGATCACTGGACCCTCTCCGTGGGAGGACGCTATGATCCCTACGTGGACCTGCTGGAGGCTTCCGAGACCTATCTGGGTTATGCCGACGCCCGCACTGCCGTGACGGTCGGCTATCATCGCAACACCACCGATCCCAAAACCGGCGCGATGATCACCGAAGGCACGCGCGAACCCCTGGAAGACATTTCCCTACAGGCCAAACTGCGGCTGGATGAAAACTGGATCCTGAAACAACAATCCGATTACTCCCTGGAGACCGACGGCTTGAAAAGCTGGCGTACCGGGGTGACCTACGAGCACTCCTGCTGGAGCCTGGAGTTGTCGGGCGGACGGGATCTGTCGTCGCAAACCAGCGAGCATGGTGGTGGATTCATTGGTTTCTTCTTTACTTTGCGGGGATTGGGCGGATATGGAGTCTCTTCCTGAAACGAACGGACCGGCCTTCTTGACGAGGCGTGGATGGCGTGACCAGATGGCCATACCAGCGATCGCGCTGGGGTGTGCGCTGTGGCTGACGCCGTGCGGCGAGGCGCGCGCGGGGATGTCGGATCGCATCGTGGCGGTGGTGGAAGCGGGCATTGTCTCCGACAAGCCGGTCAAACCCAAGGTGATCACCGCCTCGGATGTGGAGGAGTTGGCCCGTCCCACGCTGACCCGCATCCGCAAGGAAGGGGGAGAGGTGGACCCGGAAAAAGTCCGCAGACGGGTGCTGGAAGAGTTGATCCAGCGGGTGCTGCGCGAACAAAAGGCCGAACAGATGGGCGTCGTGGTCGAAGACAAGGATGTTGACGCGGTCATGCGGCAAGTGGAGCAAAACAACCATCTGCCCCCCGGCGCGCTGCCTGCGGCCCTGGCCAAACAGGGGATCGAACTGGAAGGGTATCGCCAGGGATTGCGGGATCAACTGATGAAAGGCCGGTTGATCAACAAGGTGATCCGTCCTTTGGTGTCGGTCTCTCCGGAGGAGATCCAGGTGGTGCATCGCGCCTCCCAGGGGGCGGAAGGGCCACGGGAAGTGCGGTTGGGTCAAATCCTGCTGGCCGTGGACAACACCGCCTCCGCCGCCCGTATCGAAGAAAAGGCCAAACTCGCCCAACAACTCACCGCCCAGTTGCGGGAAGGCGCCTCCCTGGCCACCCTGGCCGGACAGCACTCCGACGATCCCAGCGGCATCGAAGGGGGAGAGATCGGCTGGTTCAAACAGGGAGAACTGATGCCTGAAATGGAGGCGGCGGTTTTCGCCCTGAAACCCGGAGAGGTGGCGGAACCGATTCGTACCGCTCAAGGTTTCCACATTCTGGTCATGATGGAGAAACGTCAAGCCCAATCCAAAGGCCCTTCGGGCGCGGAGTTGACCAAAGTCAGGGCACGGCATATCCTGATCAAGGTTCCAGCCGGTTCCGGGGCCGCCGAAGAGAAACAGGCGTTGGAAAAGATCCAGAAAATACGTCAGGAACTGGTCGATGGGGCGGACTTCGCGGCCATGGCCCGTCAGCACTCCCAGGACGATACCGCCGCCGAAGGCGGTGATCTGAAATGGTTCGGACACGGCATGATGGTGGCCCCGTTTGAAGAAGCGGCGTTTCAGTTGCGTCCCAGGGAGCTGTCCCAACCGGTCCGCACCCCCTTTGGCTGGCATTTGATTGTGGTGGACGACAAGAAGAGTCTGGCTCCAGACTCCCTGGAAGCGCGCGGCAAGGAGTTGGAAGAGCGGGTCATGGAAGCCAAATTGCAGGCGCGTTACAATCAATGGTTGCGGGATATCCGGCTGCGGGCCTTCGTGGAGTACCGATGAATCGTTTGCCCTTGGCCGTGACCATGGGGGATCCGGTTGGCGTTGGCCCCGAGATCGTGTTGCGGGCCTTTCGGGAGTTCCCGTCCCAGACCGGTCAACGCTTTGGTCTGTTGCATGTGGGAGATCCGGAGGTCTACGCGCGCACGGCGCGTCATCTGGGTTTGTCGATTCCGTTTCGGATCTTCGACACCCCCACCCCGGAAATGGGGAGCGAACCGGACCATTTCGACATTCTGGCCACCCGCGCCACAGCCGATCACCCGGCCTTCGCGTTCGGCAGACCGCATGCGGGTCACGCCGCCGCCACCGTGGAAAGCATCGAAACCGCCTGCCGGATGACGCGGGAAGGTCGCGTCGCGGCCATGGTGACCCCGCCCATCCACAAAGGCTCCATCCACGCCGCCGGGTTTGATTTTCCGGGACATACCGAACTGCTGGCCCGTCTGCTGGGGGTGGAGTGCCCGGTGATGATGCTGGCTGGCAACGGATTGCGGGTGGTGCTGGCCACCATTCATCAATCCCTGGCTTCGGTGCCGGCTTCGTTGACCCGTGATGGTCTGCGTCAGGTGATCCGCGTCACCCTGGAATCCTTGCGCACCGATTTCGCCCTGCCACACCCGCGCGTGGTCGTCACCGGATTGAATCCCCACGCAGGGGAGGAGGGGGCCTTTGGCGATGAGGAGTTGACCCTGATCGGACCGGTCTGTCGGGAACTGGCGCTGGAGTATCCACTGTTGCGGGGTCCATTGCCTGCCGACACCCTGTTTCACCCGCGCGCACGGGCCGGATACGATGCCGTGGTCTGCATGTATCATGATCAGGCTTTGATTCCTCTGAAAATGTTGGCTTTCGGTCAAGCCATCAACGTGACGCTGAACCTGCCCATTGTACGCACCAGCGTGGATCATGGCACGGCCCATGACATCGCCGGACAAGGGAAGGCCGACCCTGGATCCTATCTGGCCGCCTTGTCGGCTGCCGCAGAAATGGCCGAAAACCGGAAGAAGTCGTCATAAGGATAGAGTTTGATCATGTCCAAGAAGCACAAGAAGAGTCGGGATGCCTCCAGGGAACCGCATTTCGCGGTGGTGTTGTCGGATACGGACAATGATCTGCGGGCGGTGCAATATGCGTTGAACATTGTCGGGCTGTGCAACAAGCAAGGGGAGTGGCGCAAAGATATCCGGGGCATCCGGGTGATCCATACCGGGGACTGGCTCAATAAATGGGATCCTTCTTTGGAGATGATCGATTATTTCATTCATCTCGAACGCACCGCGCCCAAAGGGTGTGGCCTGACCATCTTGAACGGCAATCACGAACTGGAGATTTTGCATCGGGTGGAGCAGGGGATCTACTCCCATCTGGGGGAGAAACGGGTGAAGTTCATCCGGGGACGGGATCTGCTGCATGTGTTCGGCAAGACTCTTTTTTTGCACGGTTATCCCACCTTGCACCTGTTGCGTTTCTTGTTGCAGATCCGCGAAGAGAAAAAAGAGTTGAACGTTTTCAACGAGCGGGTACGCAAGGCCTTTTACGAGGGGGATCACGCCCTGTTCCGCAAGGAGGAGGGCAAGGTGTTGATGGGCAACATCAAGAAGGCCCGGCTTTATTATCAGGAACGCAGCCACGATGGTGAGAAACGCGGAGTCAAGCTCAGCCGGTTGCTGAAAGAATTGGATATCAATACAGTCGTACACGGTCATCGTCCCAACATTCTGGTGCAAAAGGACGAAACCATCGAAATGGAAACCCCCGGCATCCGGATTGTCAATAACGACAACCAGCCGAAAAAAAGCCTGCTGGGCGCGGCCATCGTGGACCGCAAAGGGGAGGTCTATTTCGTCAACACCCGTGAGATGTACTGGCAGGGCGGGGAAGAAAAATTCAAAAAGATGATCCGCGACATCCTCAAGATTCGTCCCTGATTGGGCGACAAATCCGTTCTGGAACAAGTGGGTACTCAAAGATAAACGTAACCGTTCAGATCAGAAACGAAGGTGCCAAGCCTTGACAATGTGATTATTGACGGTCAGATTTTCATCCATGGACGATATCATGGAATCGAACATTCAGCTTTTAGTCGAGGAGAACAGGAAGCTCCGTGAGGAGAACCGTTGCCTCCGTGACGAGAATCAGCGTCTCCGGGAAGAAAACCAGGAACTACGGGTGCTGGTTGCCCGACAGCAAGAGCAGATTACGGAGTTGATGCGGAAGGTGGAGATTC
>JADGBT010000080.1 GCA_015231375.1 Magnetococcales bacterium
ATCCGCATGCAACGCCACCGAATCATACCCCTGCACCAAAGGATAAAGGAATTCATGAATGGCAATCGGCCGCTCGGATCGATAACGTTTGGTGAAATCATCCCGCTCCAACATCCGGGCCACGGTCTGCTTGGCAGCCAACTGAATCATCTGCGCCGCCGTCATCCGCTCCATCCAGGAACTGTTGAACACCACACGCGTGGCCCGGGAATCCAGAATGCGAAACACCTGCGCCTTGTAAGTCTCGGCATTGACGTGGATCGCCTCCGCCGTGAGAGGCTTGCGGGTCTCGCTTTTGCCCGTGGGATCGCCGATCATGCCGGTGAAATCCCCGATCAGGAAGATCACCTCATGACCCAACTCCTGGAATTGACGCATCTTTTGCAACAAAACCGTGTGCCCCAAATGCAGATCCGGAGCCGTGGGATCAAATCCGGCCTTGATCTTGAGCGGAATGCCGGTCTGAATGGAGCGGGCCAGTTTTTGTTCCATGGCCTCTTCGGAAATGATCTGCGCCGTACCCCGACGGATCATGGCCATCTGTTCGCTGACGGATTTCATGCGCGTTACCCCAGTGTCTGAACTTGGCGTGGTGTTGCGGAAATAACGTGTCATGATATCGGAACCCCCCGGATTGCGCCACCAACATCCTTTCCGCATCCGGCGGAAAGGACCAGACTGACTCACGGAAAACGATCGACAGCCAAGTTGACAACCCCCCCAAAACCGGCCACCATGAACACGGCATCACACGACACGCAAGAGTCGTCCTTTTTGAATGAACAGAAACCAACGATCAAGTCAGGATCAAGGGAGCCTGGGAATGAATGAACCTCGGATCGCCGTGGGATTGATGTCCGGAACCTCGGCGGATGGCATCGATGCCGTGCTGGTGCGCACCGATGGAGAAACAGCCCCCCGGTTGCTGGCGGAACTGGAACACCCCTTTCCCGATGAACTGCACCACAGAATCCTGGCCCTGTATCAACCCGATACCGGAGAGCTCGATCGCATGGGCGCGTTGCACCGGGAATTGGGCGAACGGTTCGCCGAAGCCGCCCTGGAGGTGTGTCGACGCGGCGGACTGTCCATGGAGCGGGTGGATGTGATCGGTAGCCATGGCCAGACCGTGCGCCATCGTCCGCCCCTGTTCACCTGGCAGATCGGTGACCCGTTCATCATCGCCGCGCGCACCGGCGTCACCACCGTGGCCGACTTCCGCCCCGCCGACATGGCCAGAGGCGGCGAAGGCGCACCCCTGGTGCCTTTGTTCCATCAGGTGCTGTTCTCCCAACCCGGCCAGCGGGTCGCGGTGGTCAACCTGGGAGGCGTGGCCAATGTCACCGCCCTCCCGGCGCACCCGCAACACCCCCTGATCGCCGGTGACGTGGGTCCGGCCAACTCCCTGCTGGATCTGCTGGCCACCCGTCTGCACCAGGGGGTCCGCTCCGTGGACCTGAATGGCGCCACAGCAGCTCAAGGCCGGGTGGATGCCCCCGCCCTGAAGTGGCTCATGAGCCATCCCTACCTGAGCCGCCCCTTTCCCAAATCCACAGGACGCGAGGAGTTCGGCGCACCCCTGCTGACCGAATTCCTGACCCGACATCCCCACCTCGCCAACGCAGACGGATTGGCCACCTTGACCCAGTTCACCGCCGCAACCGTGGCCGAAGCGTGTCAACGGTTGCTGCCGCCGGGTCCGCAACGGCTGATCCTGTGCGGTGGCGGGGCCAGAAACCGCTCCTTGGTGGAACGTCTGCAACACTGCCTGCCCGCCACCCGCCTCTCGGATGCCGCAGACCGGGGAGTCGATGCCCATACCCTGGAAGCCCAGGCCTTCGCCTGGTTCGCGGTGCGTACCCTGAAAGGTCTGCCCTCGTCGCTGCCTGGAGCCACCGGAGCCACGGCGCCAGCCGTATTGGGCGCCATCCATCCCGCGTAAGATCATGATCGGGGTCGTCGATGAGATATACCGCTCTCCTCGTGGCACTGCTGATCCTCCTGGTGGGGATCCATCACTCCGAAAGACAGGATCCCTCCGATCCCACCCCCGCGCCGGTCACCCCCGTCGCCACTCGAACCCATTCCAGCGCTGCGCCGCCTATCGCATCTTCTCCGACGACAGGCGCCGATCCGGCGACCCTCGCCCTGGACCACCTGCGCGCCCGATACCCGCAAACCGATCCCGGCAACGCGATTCAACCGCGCCTCCACCACATCCACGATACCGGCTCCGGTCCCATCGTGGTCAAGTCCCGCGCCATGGTGGATGGAATCGACATCTTCCACCGGGAAACCAACCTGCTCTACGACCGCCACCACACCCTGATCACCACCACCGGTTCACTCCCGATCCCTGATCCCCCCACGGACCGCGCCTTTCTCCTGACACCGGAAACCGCCGTCGATCGGGCGTTGCGGCACATGGGCGGCCAGGAGGCCCCGGACGGATGGCAGTTGGTGGATACCCGCAACGGTTATCAATACTTCAGCGCCGATTTTTCCAGGGCCGAATACCGTCTGCGCAAACCGGCCCGCGTGAAAAAGGTGTTCTATCCCACCGAATCCTCCCTGATTCCCGCCTACCTGATCGAATTGACCGGCAGTGACTTCGACCGCTCCACCCCGGAAGCACGGGCGTTCGTGGTGTCGGCTCTGGACGGGACCATCCTGTTCACCAGGAATCAACGTTCCCACGCCCAGTTCACCTATCGGGTCCACGCCCTGGCCGACGGCGACCACGCCCCCATGAACGATCCGAATGGCGTTCAGGGCGTGCCCAACCCTTCCGGATCCATCACGACTCCGCCCTATCTGCCGGACCCGGTGGATCCAAACCTGATCAGTCTGCAAAACGGACCGATCTCCACACGGGATCCCTGGCTGTCCGCCTCGGCCACCATCACCTCCGGCAACAACGTCGATGCCAAAGCCACGGTCTCCAACGGCGTGCTGAATCAGGCGCTGGTCAATGACCGGGTTCCCACCACCTCCACTCGCACCTTCGATTACCGTTTTTCCCCAACCCTCGGCCCGTTCGACACCCCGGCCCAGGGACTCTCCTCCATCGTGCAGTTGTTTTATACCCTCAACTACCTGCACGACCTGTTTTACGATGCCGGGTTCAACGAGGCGGCGGGCAATGCCCAGAAAAACAATTATGCCAGAGGCGGACAGGAAGGCGATCCCCTGATCGCCGCATTGCGGGATGACCTGTCGGAACGCGACAACGCCAGCGTCATCGTGCCCGCAGACGGAGATTCCCCGGAAATGGCCATGTCCCTGTGGAGCGGCTCCCAGGCGGTCGGGGTTCAGGTCACCAGCCCCGAGACTTCCACCCTGACCCGTGTGGGACGGGCCACCTTCGGTCCCACCACGTTTTCGGTCTCCGGCAGAGTGGTCCGGTTGACGGATGGGGTGGAACCGGTCCAAGACGGCTGTCAGACCCCGACCAACTCCGCTCAATTGCGTGGACGCATCGCCTTGATCGATCGGGGATTGTGCCTGTTTACCGAAAAGGTTCGCATTGCCCAGAAAGCCGGCGCCATCGGCGTGATCGTGGTGGACCAGAAAGGCGAGAGCAGCGTCTTCAACATGTCCGGCGAGGATGACACGATCCTCATCCCTTCCGTGTTTGTGCTCAAGTCGGATGGCAACGCCCTCGATGCCTGGTTGACGGCCGGCTCCACGGTGCAGGTGACCCTCACCCGCGCCCAGAACAAGGACCGCAACGGCGCCATGGACAATCTGGTGGTCGCCCACGAGTGGGGCCACTACCTGGTGGAACGCCTCATCGGTGATGGCACCGGTCTGACCAACAATCAAGGCGAAAGCCTGAGCGAAGGCTGGGGGGATTTCGTGGCCATGCTGCTGGCGGTGCGACCCGAGGCCAGCGGGCCTGCGGCCTATCGGGGTACCTATGCCATCGGGGCCTATTCTTTGTCCAATTCACCGGAAAAACAGCCGTATTATTACGGGTTGCGCCGCGTGCCCTATTCCATCGACTTCTCCAGGAACGCTCTGACTTTCAAGCATATTCAAAACGGCGTCACCTTGCCGACCAGCCATGCGGTGCAAACGGTGGGAGGCGACAACGCCGAGGTTCACAACTCCGGAGAGATCTGGGGGCAGGCGTTGTGGGAGGTCTACGCGGCGTTGCTGCGCGACGATACCCGACTGACCTTTGCCGAAGCCAGAAGTCGGATGATCGGCTATCTGGTGGCCGCCTGCCAACTCACCCCGTTGGATCCCACCTTCACCGAAGCCCGGGATGCGTTGCTGGCCGTGGCCAAGGTCGGCGACGCGGCGGATCACGCCTTGATGAAAGCGGCGTTCGCCCGTCGGGGCCTGGGCGTGGGAGCGGTCTCGCCGGCGCGTTATTCCACCGGTCACTCCGGGGTCAAGGAGAGCTTTTTGGCCGCTGAACCCATGCGTTTGGTCCAGGCCACCTTGACCCCTCTGGCGGACTCTTGCGACCGGGATGGCATTCTGGATCCCGGGGAGACCGCCCGTTTGACCCTCATGCTGCGCAACGACGGCAGCGCCGCCTCCTCCCCCTTTGTCGCCACCTTCAGCAGCACCGGGGATGTGACGCTTGCCAATGGGGGCGTGATGCCTTTCGCCGCCGCCAATCCGGGTGAGACCGTGACGGCCACGCTGGATGTCACGTTGCACAGCGCGCCATTTTTCTCCTGGTTGAAACTGGATGCGGTGTTCGGCGTGACCGTCTCCGGAATCGAGGCGGATCTGTTCGCATGGCGGGTCAATCATGACCGGGTGGCGGCGTTTCGGCAGGATACGGTCAGCGGTCCGGTCAGCGACTGGGGCGCGACGCTGGTGGAGGGGGTCGCGGGGGATGGCTGGAGTCTGATCGAGGCGGACGGGTTGCGTTGGCATGGACTGGTCAATCCGGATCACGAAGCGGAGTTGATTCTCACCTCGCCCGAGGTGCGGGTGGGGAGCGGCGGGAATTTCCGGATCCGGTTTGATCATCGTCACGCCTTCGAGCAGGATGAGGATGGCCTGTGGGACGGGGGAGTGGTGGAGATCAGCGTGGCCGGGGGCGCGTGGAGCGATCTGGGTGCCAGCATGACGCCGGGTTATACCGGCACCTTGCTGGCGAGCAATCCGGGATTGGGTGGACGCGCCGCGTTCGGTGGCGTGAGCCGCGATTATCCGGGAACGGTCACCGAGACCATCGATCTGGGCAGCCTCTACAATGGCCAGGATGTTCGGATTCGTTTCCGTTTCGCGTCCGACGAGCTGGTGGGGGAACGGGGCTGGATGATCCGGAATATCCGTTTTGACAACATCGACACGTTGCCTTTTACCGCCCTGGTGGCCAATGGGGGGCCATGCGTGGGGGAAGTGGATGGGGGAAGTGGTGCGGGTCGGACGATCGGTGGCGTGGTGCGCGGGGTGACGAGCGGGGAGAAGATCCGTCTGGAGGCGCTCACCCCGCAGGCCGAGGTGGCCGGGAGCGTGGAGCGGGTGGGAGATGGTGGCGATCTGGCGTTTGAGATCCGGGGGCTGGCGGCGGTGGAGGGGTATCGGATCCGGATGATCGCGGACCATTTCTGGAATGGTTTCTGGGGTGGCGAGCCGGGTGGCGAGCCGTTGAACGGCGTGGGCGCGGCGTTGGCTACGTCTGTGGATCTGACGGCCGGGGATGTGGCCGGGGTCAATCTCCGTGTGGTGGCCCGCGACGCGGTAAGTCGGGTGGATGGAGACGGGGATGGCTGGTCGGACGAGATGGACAACTGTCCGGCGGGGTTCAATGGGGATCAGGGGGATCGGGATCGGGATTTGTTGGGGGATGTGTGCGACGCGGACAATGACAATGACGGCATGCCGGATCTTTTTGAATGGGCGCATGGTTTGGATCCGTTCGATGGCCGGGATGGCGCGTTCGATGCGGACGGGGACGGGGTGAGCAATCTGGAGGAGTATCGTCTGGGTTCGGATCCCAGGGGAGCGGCGGTGGCCGGAGCGGTGCGTCAGCGGATTGCGCCGGTGGTGACGACCCTGGGCATGGTGCCGGGGGAGCAGGCTCGGGTATTGTGGGTGCATGAGCGTTCGGACGGCGGCAGAGGGTTGCCGGGTCGTGCGATACGGATTCATTTCGACAGCACCCGGATGGAATTTGTCGGGATGGCGCCGGTGGTTTTGGATTCCGGGGTGCAGCCGGTGGTGACGGTGGAGCCGGACGAGGGGGATGGGGATCACGATCCGATCACGGACCGGCGGGTGCGCATGGAGCACGGGGGAGCGGTGTTGGCGGAAGGGGTCGGCATTGGGTTGACGTTTTTCATGGGGGCGGAAGTGTCGTTGGGTGCGCGTAGTCTTTTGCGGGTCAGCGTTGAGAATCCGGATCCGGATCAGATTGTCGAGGGCATGCCGTTGCGGGTGCGCGCAGCCGGACTGGATTGGGATCTGGATGGTGACGGGGTGGCGAGTCCCTTGTCGGATGGGATGGTGGTGTTGCGTTATCTGTCCGGCACCCGGGGTGAGGCGTTGGTATCGGGCGTGGTGGCGGTTGACGGGGTACGGAGCGATCCATCGGTATTGGGTCAACGGTTGGAGGAGGGGCGTTCTTTGTTGGATGTGGATTGCAATGGGGTGGTGGATCCCTGGAGCGACGGGGTGGTGGTGATGCGTTATCTGTTTGGTTTCAGTGGATTGGCTTTGACTCGGGATGTGGTGGATGGGGGGGGATGTCGGGTGGATGGTGCGGGGATTCGGCATTATCTGGAGGGGGTGGGCAAGGCGGGTCGGGGAGGAGTGGGGCCGTGATGCGTTGGGTGGGGTGGTTATTGGTTGGCGTGGTCGTGGTGTGGTTGTTGGCCTTGTGGCTGAATGAATCCAACGATCTGGAGGTGACCCGTCATCGGTTGGGTCGGGAGGGGGGAGCGGATGGAGGATTGCGTATTGCCCAGGTGAGTGATTTGCATATTGTGGGTGGTGCGGCGGTTGAGGAGCAGGTGTTGCGGGAGTTGGAGCGGGAGGATCCGGATCTGGTGGTTTTGACGGGCGACATGGTGACCAGTCCGGAGCGGATGGAGGTTTTGGGTTTGTTTTTGGATCGATTGACTCCTCGGGCGTTGAAGTGGGCGATTCCCGGCAATTGGGAGTATTGGGGTGGAATCGACATGAAGCGTTTGCGTCGGTTTTACGCCGGGCATGGGGTGACGTTATTGATCAACGAGGCGCGGTTGACGGGTCGGGAGGGGCGAAGCGAGTTGTTGGTGGTGGGTTTGGATGATGCGCGGCATGGCAAGCCGGACTGGGAGAGGGCCATGGTGGATCATGGGGGGTGGCGTGGTCCGACGTTGGTTTTGGCGCACAATCCGGTGACGTTGGGTCTGTTGTCGGAGCGGGAGCGGAGTGTGGCGGATCGGGTGATGTTGTCGGGTCACACGCACGGGGGGCAGATTGTGTTGTTCGGGATGGGATGGCGTCGGGAGCAGCCGTGTTTGATGGGGTGGTGTCGGGAGTTGGGCATGCCGTTGTATGTGTCGCGGGGGATTGGGACTTCGGTGCTTCCGTTGCGGATCGGTGCCCGTCCAGAGATTGCGTTTTTCGAGTGGCGCTGGTAAGAAAAAGACGGCCCGAATCATCGCAACCATTGAAAAAAAAGAAGGGGTCTGGGGAATTCATTCCCCAGGACTTTGATCTTTTTGCCTTTGGCGCGCTTTTCGCAGAAGCTTTTTTCGCGCCTTCCAGCGAAAAAAGCGCAAGCGCGCCCTTTTTCTCTTTCAAATCTTTTCTCTTTCAAATCTTTTCTCTTTCAAATCTTTTCTCTTTCAAATCTTTTCTCTTTCAAATCTTTCCATATATTTCAACAAAGCAGACCGCACGCGTGCCTGGAACATCCGGGTTCACGGTTCAACCTTCCACCGCAGCCAGGGCGCGGGCCAGATTGGTTTCCCAGTGGCAGTTGCGGCGCATCAGTTCCCGTCCGAGGGGGCCGCAGGGGGGCAGGGTGCCGTCTTCGTCTGCGCCGGAGAGCAGGGCGGCGGCTTTGGTGCGCAGTGTTTCCGGGGTGTCGGCCACCCAGCGGTCCAGCGGGGGCGTGTAGCGGATGCCTTCCATGGCCTTGGAGGTGGCCAGCACCGGTTTGCCCAGGGCCATGGCCTCCAGCACCTTGTTCTGAATGCCCTGGGCGATGCGCAGGGGGGCCACCGCCGCCTTGGCTCCGCAGATCCAGGGGCGCACATCCGGGACATTGCCGGTGACCGTGATCCCCGGAATGGATTGCAATTGCACCACTTCCGGGGTGGGCCGACCGCCCACGATCACGAAGCGGGCACGGGGCAGGGCGTGGGTCAGTGGCGCGAACACCTCGCGGGCGAACCAGACCACCGCGTCCACATTGGGCCAGTAGTCCATGGCCCCGGTGAAGACCAGGGGCAGATCGCCGGGCTGGTAGGGATTGGGATAGGAGCGTTCCGGGGAGAAATAGTCCAGATCCACGCCGTTTTCCCAATATCCGATCTTCGCGGCGTGTTCGGGGGACTGTTCCCGGAACAGTCCGGCTTCCGGTTCGCTGACGAACAGCACCTGGTCGAAACGGGTCGTGATGGCCTGTTCGGCGGCCAGCAGGGTGCGGGCCTCGCGCCGGTAGAGCCAGCGGGCCAGTCCGGAGCGTCGTTCGGCGTACTGGGCCCATTTGGCCGAGTCCACATCCACGAAATCCATCACCCGGCGGATGGTGGGATCGAGCTCCATCACGAACTGGGCTGGAGCCGCCGAATAGACCACCACCCGGCGGATCGGATGTCTGTGGAGCATCTCCGCCACCCAACCGCGCATGTCGGGGTGGTCGTAGTAGGGCAGGGTAAGCGCCTCGCCGGTCGCGAAGCCTCGCAGGGCGCGCAGTTTGGCCCGCCAGGGATTCAGCCGCACCAGTCGCGTCTCTCCGCGACACATTCCGGCCACGGTGGCGGCATGGGCCGCGTCCGCAGCGTCATCCACGAAGGCCCCCAGATGCACCCGATAACGCGCGGCCAACGCTCGCAACAGGTGATACGAGCGGATCTTGTCCCCCTTGCGCGGAGGGTAGGGGATGCGGTGGGCCAGAAAGAGCAGATCGTCCATGACGACAGAGTGTGCCCAAAAAATCGGGTGGGGGGAAGGGGTGGTCTTCAAGAGTTTGTGTGGACAGGGCTTTCTTGTTTTATTATACTGGTTTCATGGGTAATGGTTGATTTGCAGGGGTGATGCGCCATGAAGATTCTTCTGAATGATTTGGGTGTTCTGAAAGTTGCTGATTTCGAGATTGGCGATCTGACCATTATTTGTGGGAAGAACAATACAGGGAAGACCTATGCGGTCTATGCTTTCTATGGATTTTTGAAACTGTGGCGCCAATTCATAAAGATAAAATTTGACATGCGCCATATTGATCTATTAATGAAACAAGGTTCAACAAGGATTGACTTGCAGGAGATCAGTGAAAATGTCGGAGTGGCGATTCAGAATGGATGTCAGGGTTATTCGAGCATTATTCACAAGGTCTTTGCTTCTCGTCCTGAGCGTTTTTCAGGTTCTCAGTTTAAGTTGGAGATTGCGGAGAGTGCAATCCGGTTGGACCGGGCCTTTGAGAAAACCTTTAAATCCAGTACGAAAGATTTGATCCATTTTCGGAAATTGTCCAATGAAACCATTCTTGAGATTTCCTGGTTGCAAGAAGGGGAGCAGAAAACTATTTCTGTTCAAGTGATGCAGGGCATGATCAACGATGCGCTGTTGGATCTGTTTCTTTCTCCTGTGTTGCCATCGGTCTTCATGGCCAGTGCGGAACGAACCGGGGCGGCCATTTTCTTGAGAGAGTTGGATTTTGCCCGCAATCGGCTTTTGGAACAGATGGGCAATATGGGAAAGGATTTGGATGTGTTTGAATTGATGAAGAAAGCGTATAATTCTTATCCGTTTCCGGTTACAGATAATGTTGATTTTACAAGAGATTTTGAGAGTATTGTCAAGAATGACAGTTTTTTGGTAGAGAAGCATCCTGATCTGTTGGCGGATTTTCATGCGTTGATTGGTGGTGAGTATCGTGTCGTGTCAAGCGAATTATACTTTATACCGCAAAAAAGTCGTGCCAGCCGATTGACCATGAACGAAAGCTCCAGCGCGGTTCGATCCCTGCTTTCCATTGGCCTGTATTTGCGCCATCTGGCCCAGCCTGGTGAAATGCTTATGGTGGACGAGCCGGAAATCAATCTTCATCCCGAAAATCAGCGTCTGTTGGCGCGTTTGTTTGCGCGCCTCGTGAATTGCGGGATCAAGGTATTCGTGACCACGCATAGTGATTATTTGATCAAGGAGTTAAATACACTGATAATGATGAATTATCTTGAAGAGTCGTCGCGGGCGCTGGTGATGACGAAACACGATTATCGGCACGATGAGCTTTTGTCTGTGGATCAGATACGGGTTTACAATGCCGGTCCGGCATTGACGTTGCTATCGGGTAATTCTAAAAGAAGTCGTGTGAATACCTTTACTGCTGCCGATGTCAGCGCGATGCTTGGTATTGAGGTGAAAGATTTTGATGAAAGCATTTTGAAGATGAATCGAATTCAGGAGGAAATCCTGGAATTTGGAGTGGATCTCGCATGAAATTTGAGGCTCTTGGTAAAATCTGCAAGATTAAGCGGGCGCATCAACGTTGTCTTGAAGTGTCTGAAACGGATGTGTCAGCATTGATGAAAAAAGTAATTATTGAAGGCTTGCAGACAGATGAGTCGATTCTGTTTTTCGCAGATGTTGGCAAAATATTTATCCAATATTTGTTGGATGGTGCTCATCAGAAAGTTTGTGATGCTGTTATTATGACAACTTACAATGGAAAAGTTTATTTGGTTTTTGTTGAATTGAAATCGACATCTTTTAATAATAATGATATTGTGAATAAATTTGTGAGTTCATCCTGTCTTTTAGATTATTGCCGTTGTATCTTGAAGCAGTTTCATGACGCATCGGTTCTGGATGGTCTGGAGAGGAGATTCGTTGTGTTTTGTTTGGCAAGGGAATCACGTCTTCCTAAAACGCTGACACGGCCTCCTGTCGCAACACCCCGAAAACCCAATCATACTCCTCAAGAATATAGAGAAATCGAGTGTACACAGTCTGGTGAGCGGGTTGCAATCAAAAAGCTCTTATAAAATATGATGATGCCCGATCCGCGCCCGCTTCAACTCCTCTTTCAACCGTGCATACTCCGGCAGCACCGCTCCCACCCTGGCCCAGAAGGCCGGGGAGTGATTCATTTCGTGGCGGTGGCACAGTTCATGGACGATCACGTAG
>JADGBT010000081.1 GCA_015231375.1 Magnetococcales bacterium
CTCTGGAAACTGAATCAACCGGCCATATCGGCCTGGATCTATCTGTGTTCGGAAGCCACGCGCTACCCAGTCATCGAGTCTGGACATTGGTGCAATCGATAACCTGTGCGAGAGGAATGACGTGAAACCCTCTGCCTAGCTTGCAGTTCGGCCTTGTACTGCTGCGTCCCTACCTGGAGGAGTGCGACCCGGCAACCGGCCACTTCTTGGTCAAGTCCCGTCCAACGTTCACTGCGTACCCAGCCATCGCTTCCCTCCCTTCTGTTGATCAACGTTTCAATAACGCCCTTCTGCCGAACCGAAGCGGTGGCTACCCGCCACAAAATTTACAGCAATTTACGGACTCAATCCCGGAATGCTCCCTTCGACCCACTCTCGTTCATTCAATCAATCAGCTTGTACTCGATGGCATAGCGGATCAAAGCGGACATGCTGGCCAACTCCAATTTTTCCATAATGCGAGTCCGATAGGTGCTGACTGTACTGGGTGCTAGATGCAATTCACGGGCAATGCCGGTGACAGGTTCTCCTGCCGCCAATCGTTTGAAAACTTGAAACTCTCGAAAACTCAATTTTTCATGAGCAGGCAAATTGTCGGGAGCGATAATGCGAGCGGCAATGTGGGCCGCTATCTCCGTCGAGAGATAACGTTGACCATGACTGACCATGCGCACCGCCTTGACGAGTTCCTCGGGCATCATATCCTTCACCACATAGCCCGAGGCACCCGCGCGTAGCAGACGAAAGGCCATACTCTCCTCGGCGCACATGGTTAAAATCAACACCCGCAAGGCAGGGCGCAACTCTTTCACCCGCTGTAACACCTCCAAACCATCCATATCCGGCAAATGAAGATCAAGCAGCAGCAGATCGACCCCCTCACGACGCAAATATTGCAAGGCCTCTCGTCCCGAACCACACTCACCCACGACGATGAACTCAGGATCTTCCATCAGCATGCTCTTGATGCCCATGCGTAACAATGGATGATCATCCGTCAGGAAAATTCTAACCATCAACGCAACTCCCCCTACTGCATTACCAATGGAATTCGAGCCGTAATTCGGGTGCCACCCGATGTCGGCACAGCCACGCTTACCAATCCTCCCAAACGCTCGGCCCGTTCCCGCATACCAGCCAACCCAAAAGAGTGAACATCCCGAATACGCTCTGGAGTGATGCCGCAACCATCGTCGATCACCTCCAGCACGATGGCCCCCTGATCTTCACACAACGTTATGATCACGCTCCTGGCTCCCGCATGACGCATCACGTTGGTTAATGCCTCCTGGGCAATGCGAAACAAAGCCGTGCGTCTCGATTCATCAAGCTGCCACTCCTCATCTGCGGCCACCACCCGACACTCCAAACCCGCATGATCCCGCAGGGAGCTTGCCAATCCCTCCAGAGCCGCACGCAGACCCACCAGATCCAACACATCCGGACGCAACGACTGGGCAATACGTCGTACCACACGCAAGGCATCGTCTGTCAATCGATAAATTTCCTGGCACCGTTGCCGATTCCCCTCATCTTGTTGCCGTTTTTCCAGAATCGAGAGGGAAATTTTGGCAACGGTAAGCGTGTTGCCCAATTCGTCGTGAACCTCGCTGGCCAAACGTCTCTTTTCCGCTTCAGAAAGATCTTCAAGATGCGCACCCAAACGTCGGATTTCCCGGATATGAAGTTGCAACTCTTCCATGATGCGGGCATTGGTCATGGAAATGGCCGCCTGCGATCCCAAAACAGAAACCATTTCGACCCGTTCACGGGTAAAAACCCCTTTACTGTGATCATGAGTCAACAGCAGCACCCCCATCGCCTCCCCCAGATGCAGGAGTGGGGCACAGAGCAGCGAACTGGGAAGCCCGGACAAATGAGACCATTGGGCATCGGAAGTCGCATCATCCAGCACAACCGCCTCCCGACTGCGCGCCACAGAACGAACCATGCCCAGGAGTGACTCATCCGGCTTCGCGTCAGAGCGTTCCGCGTCGCAAAAACGGACCTCGCCGGACTGATAAATGCCTTCACAGGCCAACGACCACTCCCCCTGCCGGGGCAAATAAAGTGAGGCCCGTTCGGCTCCGGCGTTGACCAACAACAAAGAGAGCAGCCGTCCTGTCACCCCGGCGTGAGAGTTCTCCGAAGCGATCACCTGACTGGCCCGCAGCAGACTAGGATAATCGATCAGTTCAATGGCGGAAAAATCATCGCTGGTGGTAGTGTCGGTTAGGATTGAGGAATCCGTCTCCACAAACGCGTTGTTCCAGCCCTGCACCAACTGGCCATAGCGTTTTTCTCCCTCCCGCACCAAGACGACAGCGCCGTAACGCGACCAAGCCCGCATGGCCCGACACAACATATGGCGGGCCAAAAAGTCCCACCTCAGATCACGCAACGACTCTCCTGCCAGTTCCAGGGCCAGGGCCTCATAATACAGCCACACTTCACCACTTTGGCTCTGAATGTGCGCGATAGCTTGCTCGCATAGGGCAACCGTCTTTTCCGGATGGCCTTTGTCCCGCTGATAGGCCGCCTCCACCAATCGCTCCATATGAAAAAAATTATCCGGATTGAGTTTGCTCCAGATCGCCAGACGCTTCCGATAACCCGCCAGTTGACGCAACCGCTTCCGACGTTCCGACGGGATCATCCCCGGCAACAAATGAATGATGGACAAAGCGAGGTAGGTGATGATGCATGGCATGACAACATGAGACCCACCCATTTGCCATCCCAGGTCAACCGCCGCTTCAAACTTCTCCAACGCTGTCATGAAGTCGCGCCTCAGAAAAGCCGCCTGTCCGGTTCGTTCCAGATAATGAAACAAATTATTCAGGTTGCCACTCAACGCGGGTGACAACGCCCGTTCACGCCATAAGGAAGAACCTTCGCCATGCCACTCCTGCATCTCCGGGAGATAAACCTGGTGCACAAGCGCAATCAGATTGTCATGACCAGTCGCTTCCAATAACGGCAACCAACGGGCACTGAATTTCAGATACTCATCGACCGGTTCTCCCAACACCGCCCGCCAAGCGAAATGGGCTCCGATCGTGTAGGCGGCAAACGCTTGGTCTCCCCTGTCCACGGCCTGGGGATAAAGATCCATCAACCCTGAGCAGATATGGGACAGTGGTTCCCTCCATGGTCTGCAAAAAACAAGATAGACATAAACCGCTGGAATGGCCGGAGGTTCGTATTTGGGCTCGCGGGTCAACATCAATCCGGCGGTCGTATTCAACAAAACCCCACACTCAACCTCTTCTTGTCGTCCACTGCCCATCAAACCGGCGCTGATCCAGCTATAGCACCAGGCTGCGTCCGACACCGCTCTTTCTTCCTGGACCATCCGCAATACCACGCTGGACACATATCGAAACAACAAGGCAGGAGCACCGAAAAAGAGTCCGGTAAAAATACCCAGCAGAAAACGAGTATCATCATGCAAAGAGGCGTCGGAATGGAGCGGGAAATCCGCCAGTGTTATGGCATCCCGCCCGCTGAGGGCGGTAACCAGAGCTTTTCGGACCGCATACTCCTGTCGTGCCACCAAAGCCAAGGTGATATCCACCGGCAATTTTTGATGGCGCAGCACCTCAAGCCCCAGTTGCTTCATCTGCGCCACCAACGACTGGGCAATATAGAGAGGGGCCAACTGAGCCAAAATTGGCAGCAGATCTTTGAGATCGAAAACGTGTTGTACCACCTCGAACCACAGCCGCTCCAAAAGCCCCAGATCCTGGGCACCTCTAGCGCACTCTGCCGCCTCATGGCGCAGGGCAAGGGCCAAGGCAAAATCGTTCTGCCAACCCTCGACGCCCAGTGTCACCATTCCGGCTTCCAAATAACTCAAGGCCGTCGCAAACGCGACCGTCGCCTTGGCCCGTCGTCCCGCAGCCAGCAGAAGACTCGCCATCTGTTGCGACTCTCCGCTTCCCAACAGATGGGAGGGCAATCCAGCAACCTGTTCGGCCACCACGAATAAAAAATCGTCTTCCATGACATTGGGAAAGGCGATCAGAAGTCTACGTCCCAATTCCAAGCGAAACCGATCCCGATGACGGGGAACAAGTAAAGCCAGTGCGGCCTCCTGGACCCGATCATGAGCAAAACGATAGCTGACCCGAACACGTCGTTCATCCATCCAGGGCACCAGTCGCCATTCTCCGTTCATCGGCAACCAACAGCCGGAGTTCAGGAGACTTTCAACCTCTTCCGCCACCTCCCGGCGGCTTTTCCCGGAGGCTGCGGTCAAGGTTTCCAAATCGAACGCATGTCCCAGACAAGCGGCGGTGATCAGCAAATGACGGGAAGAATTTCCCAATTTGCCGAGCTGCTCCAACAAAAGGGCGATCACATCTTCCGGCATTTGCCACGCGCCGATGGATTCCAGCTCCCACATCCACTCTGTACCATGATGATGCAACCAGCCCCGGTCCTTGCATTCGGTCATCAGGGTACGCAGATGAAAGGGATTGCCTCCGCTCCGTTTTTGCATCAATTCCACCAGAGGGGCGACCCGCTTCGTGGAAGTGGCCAGCGTATCGGCCAAAAAAAGCTGCGTCGCCCTTCTGGAGAGAGGCGTCAGTGCAAGACTCACCAACGGTGCCGCTCCTTCTTCCCATTGGGTAATCAATAGAGCCAAAGGATGGGAAGGAGGCACCTCGCCATCCCGATAGGCACCCACCACCAACAGCCACTCTGGTCCCGTTTCACCGATCAACTCCCCCAACAAATCGAGGAATGCCAAATCCGCCCATTGCAAATCATCCAGCAGCAGTACCAGGGGATGTCCCTCATCACCCAGAGTCTGCAACAGTCGAATCACGGCCTGACGCAACCGGACAGCAGCCTGGATTGGCGGCAAATCGGCAAGGGGCGGAGTATGCGGAAACAGGGCATCCAGTTCGGGAAATTGGCGGGTCAGCACCGCGAGGGAATCCCCCAACTCCTGGAGCACCCGCCCTCGCCAGTTCTCGAAAACTTCGATGGTATCCGCCTGGCGTTGATGCAGCAGATCGGATATGGCATCCATCAAGGCCGCCATGGGACGCTCCCGTCTCAACTGATCGAACTTTCCGCCAGCAAAACGACCTCTCGCCTTGGCAACCGGTTGCCGCAACTCCCGTCCCAGGGCAGATTTCCCGGTTCCTGAAGCCCCGGACAGTAACAGCAGCAATCGTCCCCCTTTCTGCACCCGTTCCAGCGCGTCGGACAGAATTGACCACTCCTTCTCCCGTCCGTAAAGCTTCTCGGAAAACCGCAACCGTTCCACCCGTTCATGGCGTCCCAAGGGAAACAGGGAATGATACGGCTCCTTGGATTTCAAATCCTGACAATGCCGCAGGTCCATTTCCAGGCCAAGAGCGGACTGGTAACGATCACTAGGTTCCTTGGCCAGCAATTTGAGGACAATACGAGAAATGATCTCCGGAATTTCGGGACGCAGTTGGTGCAACGGTTCCGGGTCTTTAGCCAAATGATCGGCGATCAGGCACAAGGGGTCGTCGGATGCAAACGGGGGATGGCCGGTCAGCAGTGCGTAAAAGGTAGCACCCAAGGAGTAGAGATCGGAACGAAAATCCACCGGACGATTCATGCGTCCCGTCTGCTCCGGGGCCAAAAAGGCCAGAGTACCCGCCAATCGGGTCGGGGGACGGGCTTCAGCCACTTCTGTCAACAACCGATCCGCAATGCCGAAATCGATCAGTCGCAATGCGCCGTTTTCCGGATTCCAGATGATGTTAGCCGGGGTGATATCTTTATGAATCACGCCCGCAGCATGCACCCGGTTCACGATACCGGCCAATATCAACCCCCAGTGGAGCCATTCATCCACGGACCAGCATCTGCCGGGAAAGCCGCGATCCAACGAAATGCCTCCGATGTCCTCCAGCACCAACGCCAGACACTCCTCGTGGCGAATCAGCCCATCACAGCGGATTACCCCCTCGACACCCGCCAAAGAGGTGGTCAGGGCATATTCATAACGAAACCGTGCCATCTCATCGGTGTCGGGAGCAACACGGTGCAAAATTTTATAGATTACCGATGTGCCATCTTCCCGACGCAGACGGATCACCCGACTTTTGCGGCCCTGATGCAGCAATTCCATTCCCTGATGAACCATACCCCCCCCGGAGTGACACCAAACAACACAACCTTATTGATCGACCACCACCACTGAGACCTTCTCAAGACAGCTCGGACCAAACACGCCAAAGAATAACATGTTAACAAACAATCACTTTTAAATCTATCCAAACGAAAAATCATTATGTGCATTTTACGTCAACAACTATAACAAATCAAGAAACTGCCACACTTCAGATAAAAAGATTCCGCACACGGATCAACTCATCTACAACTAACTGATTGCAAAAAGAATCTCGCACTTATCCAATAAAAATCAATGTCCTTCTAGCAAATATCCTGGCTGATACCGTCCTGAGCATGCCTCAATAATTGAACCAGACGCCAAAAGCCTCGATACATTCAATACAAATCACATCTATTCTATTGTTTTCACTCAATCTTCATGCTGAGGAATAGAATACACTGCCTATACAGCGACTCTCATCAGCCAAAAAATCTCTCTATTAATCTTACAATACAGGATATCTTGATCAATAAATTTCCCGAATAAGGATGAGCACTGATCGTTCCAGTCATTTTTATAGACACGGATCGATGATGCCGACAACCGGAGAGAGTGATACCGACCATTCATCAGAGCAACATCGTGTCATATAATTTCGACATAAAAATAATAGAACCGACTATTCTCTTTGCTTGCCAAATCTGTTATGTTTTCATTGGGATTGGTTAGCAAATAGGCCATTGATAAGATCTAACATTTATGAGGCAGCCCATCAATAAAGCAAAGGAATGTTTGTTAATGTTTCACATCGTTTATGATTCTGCCTTGGATACTTTGATCGCAAGACATCATCTTCAACGGAGTATCATCACTTCAGGCAAACCAATACAAAAACTCGGGAGAAGTAGCATCAATGGAATATATTCTACACAAATTAAAGAATATAACATTTATAAGAAAATTATTTTTACTAATATTTCTGCTTTTTATGTCGTTTGCTTGTATTTTTATTGCTTTGAGCTGGTTCTCTTGGATGGATCGGGATGAGTCAGTACGCAGCCAGACCATAGAAGACCTAAGCAATCAGATGTGGCGAATGGCCGGCCAAATATATGAACTCAATAGTATTATCGGTCGATATATTTTGTATCGTGAAGAAATAGACCAGAAGCGGATCATTAAATACATACCTGCCATCTTTTCTTCCATTAGAACTTTAGAAAAAGATATCGAATATTCAGGTCAATTGATCTCAAACGCACTTCTGGTCGAAGACCTTGAGGATAATTTGAATCAATATAACCAGGCAGTAATAGAACTGTTCCAGAAAAGTAAAGAATATGGCGTCACTCACCAATTAGGTTTACAAAATGAAATACGACAGATTGCCCACCAGATGGAAATCATGATGGAGCCGCACGTTACCATAATTGTTCATCTTATGCAGGTCAGACGAATGGAAAAAGATTTCATGTTGCGTCAAGACCGGAAATACGCTGCCCGTCTGAATGAAAATCTCGACGAATTATTGGGAGAATTGCAAATGTCAGACCTGGAGAACCGTTATCAAATCGAAAAGCTATTGAATAAATATCATTATCGATTCAATCAGTTATACCAACTAACCTATTCAATCAACGAATCCATCGAGAAGATCAACAATCTTTGGAAAGACATCGAAACTGATCTGACCGCCCTGCACACCGAAGCCCGTCAGATTCACGATCTGGAATGGATCCGCTACAATCAGGCGACAAACCATTTACACTATTGGCTACTTCTCGGAATTTTAATGATTTTCATGATCATGGGTTCATTGCTCTCCGCCATCTTTTACGGCAACATTCTCAAACCGATCCGGCAGTTAACCCAACGGGCCATGGATATTGCCCAAGGTCACTACGATTGGGATATCTCCTTGAGCGGCAAGGATGAAATCGGAGTTTTGGCCAAACATCTACAGCTCATGAAAATGGCATTGAAGGATGCCAATCACTCTCTGGAAATCCAGGTCGAACAGCGAACGCGTCAACTAAGCGAACGCAATCACGAATTGCAATACTCCCTGGTCCAGTTGCAACAAACCCGTGATGAATTGGTTCACAGTGAGAAAATGGCCTCGCTTGGTCGCCTGGTGGCCGGATTTGCCCATGAGATCAACACGCCCATCGGCATCGGAGTAGGTTCCATTTCAGCGCTGCCCGAATATGTGCAGCAACTGGAGACACTGTTGATGGCGGATGAGGTGAACGGGGATGCCTTGGACGAGATCTTCTCCAAAATTCGCGAAATGTCCCAGTTATGTCTCAGTAATCTGAATACCGTGGCCGAATTGGTGGTACGCTTCAAACGTATCTCCGTGGATCAATCCTCCGAACTTTCCCGACGATTCAATCTGCACGAATTCCTACTGGATGTCACAACCAGTCTGCATCATCTTTTCAAACGTTCCCATATTCAGTTATCCATAACCTGTCCGGAGAACGTCGTCATCAAGGGCCAACCCGGTGCTTTGGGACAGATTTTCACCAATCTGCTCGTCAACAGTCTGAAGCATGGCTTTGTCGATGGCACCAAAAGCGGCACGATCCAGATTGAAGCCGGCTACGATCAAACCCCCACCGGCCACCTGTTGACGATTTGTTATACCGACGATGGGGTAGGCATGGAGCCAGAAGTATTCCGTCATGCCTTTGATCCATTCTTCACCACAGCTCGGCAGAGTGGCGGGTCTGGGCTTGGCTTGTACATTTGCTACAACATTGTACGCAGCCAACTGAACGGCAGAATAGTCTGTTCCAGCATTCCTGGACAAATGACCTCGTTTCTGATCGAAATCCCGGTAGAGGAGTAAGCCTGATGCGCAAAAAAATCATACGCAGTGAAAAAAAGAACGCTCCAGTCAATCCATCCGAAACACCTCATCCATGGAAAGTCCTGGTGGTGGATGATGATGTGGACGTGCTGAATTTGACTCGGATTTCCTTGTCGGATTTTCGCTTTGACGAACGACCCCTGTTGCTGAGCATGGCCACCTCCGGGAAACAGGCTCAAGAAATTCTGCAGACAGAGACGAATTTTGCCGTAGCCATCATTGATGTGATGATGGAAACCCCGGATGCCGGTTTACAACTGGTAAGACATATTCGAGAATCGTTGCACAACCATCGAATCCGTCTCATCATTCGCACCGGTCAACCCGGTCTGGCCCCGGAACGTCTGGTTATCGATACCTATGATATCGACGACTACAAAGAAAAGACCGAATTGACCTCGTGGAAACTCTACACCACCTTGCGCACGGCCCTGAAATCCTATCGGGATCTGATGTCCATTGAATACAATCGTATGGGATTGAACCGTATTCTGGATGCGGCACCGGAACTCTACCGTTACCGTTCCCTGGAACAATTTCTGGATGGCATTTTGCATCAAATGAGTTCGGTTCTGCCTTCCAGCCATCATGGGTTTCTAGCCGGGACCCATGAGGAGATGTCGGCAATTTTTGCCAGCACCACCGAACAATCCACTCAATGGATACACGACAACATGCGTGTTCGCTGCGGGCTGGGACGTTATACCGACAATCCGGTAGCCCAAAGTCATGTTCTGCATCGATGCATCGGGCTGTTGCATGCCCAACCAGATCATACCCAGTTGACGATCGATGAGCAATGTAATGTTATCATTCCCATTGGATCCCGTGGGCACTTGTTCGGTGTTGCCTATCTGGAACTCAATCGCTCCCTGTCGGCAGAGGATCGACAGTTTCTGGAAATCTTTGCCATGCAATGCGGCTCGGCACTGGAGAATCAACAACTTTTCGATGAACTTAAAAATTCCAGAGATTTATTAAAATCTGCCAACCGTCATGCCATTTACCGACTGGCCGTAGCTTCTGAATACAAAGATCAGGAAACAGGCCATCATGTTCAGCGAATCGCCTATTATTCCCGAATCATTGCGGAACGGTTATCGCTGCCGGAGCCGGAATGCGAAGAAACCTCCGTCGCCAGCGTTTTGCATGACCTGGGCAAGATCAGTATTCCCGATGCCATTCTTCATAAGCCGGGACGGTTAAATGAAGAGGAATTGGAGGTCATGCGCACCCACTGCGAACTGGGCGCAAAGATTCTCGGAGATGCTCCAGGACTCCAACTGGCCCATCAGATTGCCATACAGCACCATGAAAAATGGGATGGAACCGGATATCCTCTTGGTTTGCGGGGGGAGGAGATTTCCCTTCCTGCCCGAATCGTGGCGGTGGCCGATGTATTCGATGCCCTGGTCAGCGAACGCCCCTACAAAAAGCCCTGGAGCAACGAAGCGGCAATGGCAGAGATTATCCGTTTATCCGGAAAACATTTTGACCCGGCTGTGGTGGATGCCTTCCGGACCATCTACAACTCCGGACAACTGCAACTTATCCAGACTCTGTCCCTACCAAGAAATCCATCCGACCCCATTTTATCCCCATTGCCAAGCTATTTTGTGACAGGGACTCTGGATTAGGTTGGACTCTGAGGCAGATTGCCACGATAAATAAAATGGGTAATCCCCAGGCTTTGCCGGGGAACTCATAAAGTTTGAGATTCCAGGGAGTCCACCAGAACCCTTCTATACCGTGAGCCGCCAAGCACGCGACCGGACTTTCTTCTTGTTTTTTGCCTATCGCATTGATACTAGTCACATAGCGACCAAATCTCACTGCATGCGACTGACTACGGGTCAGGGAGTGACGGCAAGCAGGCGGAAGGCTTCCTCCTGGAATGGTGTGATTCGGGAGAGCATGTGGAACGGGACGTTGGCGGCGGATTCCCA
>JADGBT010000082.1 GCA_015231375.1 Magnetococcales bacterium
GAGCAACTGTTCGGCAGTCACCTCCAATGCCGCTGGGACGAGGATGAAGGCAGGCCGGACGGACGTTCAGGGTGGTCAGGCCGTCGATGCCGGTCTGAACCGCCATGGTCTTGCGGGCGGTGCCCAGAGAGGCGACGGAGATCACCGTGCCTGCCGCAGCGAGGTTCTTGTAAGTGGCGTGGAAGAGTGCGACGCCATCGCCCATGTTGGGGTTGGAATTGATGATGCCCCATACCACGTCGCTCTGTTGGTGTAAGATTCTTTCTGTAAATTGCCCGAAAGAGTGTCTGGAAGGGGTTGAGGGTTTAACCTCTCTGAGGGGTATGTATTGACCTTTGGAGGAGGAACGAGAGATGGCGAGCAAGGAAGATGGAGGGTTGCATGGGGAAGCGATCCGATTGTTGGGAGAACGAGGTTTGGAGGGGATCGGAGAAGCGATCCGAAGTGTGATTGACGAAGCGATGCGTCTTGAATGAGAAAAATTTCTTGGGGTTGGGGCCTATGAGAGAAACGAAGATCGTCGTGGTTATGCTAATGGTTTTAAGCCGAAGACGGTGCAAACCCGTGTTGGAGAACTGACCTTTTCGATTCCCCAGGTAAGGTAAGGAGGGTTCTATCCAAAGAGCCTGGAGAAGGGGATGCGCTCCGAACACGCGTTACAGGTAGCGCTGGGAGAAATGTATGTTCAAGGCGTATCGACCAGGAAAGTGGCAAAAATAACGACGCAATTATGCGGATTCGAGGTCAGTTCCGATCAGGTGAGCCGAGCAGCTCGAGTGTTGGACGAAACCTTGGAGAAATGGCGCAATCGCCCTCTTGGAGCTTATCCCTATGTTTATTTGGATGCCCGTTATGAAAAAGTGCGTGAAAGCGGTCATGTGCGCGGTTGCGCGGTACTGGTGGCCATCGGCGTCAACATGGAGGGACACCGAGAGGTTCTTGGCGTCTCCGTGGCACTTTCCGAGCAGGAGGTTCACTGGAGGAACTTCTTGTCCGGGTTGCAGCAACGCGGATTGCACGGGGTAAGGCTTTTCGTCAGCGACGCCCATGAAGGATTAAAATCCGCACGACAAGCCGTATTTCCCAGTGTACCCTGGCAAAGATGTCAGTTTCATTTACAGCAGAATGCTCAGGCTTATGTGCCCCGCCTGGACATGAAACAGCAGGTAGCTTCGGAAATTCGTGCCATTTTCAATGCTCCTGGCGAAACGGAAGGGTTGCGTCTATTGGCCTTGTTCGTTGATCGTTATCGCAAATCGGCGCCACGGTTGGTGCAATGGGCTGAGGAGAATTTGCTGGAAGGCTTTACTGTTTTCCAATTCCCCGAGGCGCATTGGCGCAGAATCAGAACATCGAACGGTTTGGAACGGGTGAACAGGGCGATCAAACAGCGCACCAGCGTGGTTGCTATTTTTCCCAATCCGGCTTCCTGCTTGCGCCTGGTCAGTGCCATCCTGATGGAAATCTCGGAAGATTGGGCCAGCGAACAGGTCTACCTGACTTTACAGGATTCGTATGATCCAATAACCTTATGCAAGACCCGGTTATGCAATACGGATTAATGTCTGTTAATGATTCGGAGTAGGTGAACCCTTTTTACAGAAAAGAAATTGCTTAACCTGCCAACGATCGACCCACGGTCAGCAATTCTGTTTCGGATCGAACATGGGCTGGCATTGGAACCAAAGGTTATCGCATCCCGTTGGATACATTCCGGGATAGCGATGGGGATACGCTGACCTATTCCGTCACGCTGTCAGATGGCAGCGCGCTGCCCTCCTGGCTGCGTTTCGCGGCTTCGACCCGCACTTTGTCCGGCAATCCGCCAACCAACACCACCATACTTCGTTTGAGAGTACGGGTCAACGATGGCCATGGCAGTACGGCCAGCAGCTATTTCTATTTATCCTTCGACGCAACCAATGATTCCCCTATAGTTTCGAGCCGCATTGCGGATCAAACCTGGAATCGAGGCGAATCCAAAAGCTCTCAGGTTCCGGCCAATATTTTTTCGGATGGGGATTATCTGACCTATTCCGCCTCGCTGGCCAATGGTTCGTCGTTGCCATCCTGGTTGTTTTTCAACGCATCGACCCGAACCTTTTTCGGATCTCCACCGGGGGATGCCAGTGCATTGACTCTTAAAGTGACGGCTGATGACAATCATGGCATGACCTCCTACACCACATTCAATCTGTGGTTCGTCGGTTCCGCGAGCAACAGACCTCCAAACGGATGATGACAGAGACACGCTGACCTACTCCGCCACCCTGGAAAATGGTGCCGCATTACCCGCATGGTTAGGGCGTGTTGACATTCAATAATTTAATTTAATCCATATCCTGTCTCGCAGGAGGTGATGCTATGGATCGAATGTTACTGCGTGATGACCAGTGGGAACGGATTGTAGATCTTTTGCCAAGGAGGCGAGGACATCCAGAGAAAAGGGCTGCGGATCATCGATTATTCATTGAAGCGGTTCTTTGGATTGCTCGGACCGGCGCGCCATGGCGAGATCTTCCTTCCTCGTATGGTCGTTGGAATAATGTTTATAAAAGATTTTCTCGTTGGATCAAGAACGGAACATGGAATCGCATCAAGCAAGCTGTGTCGGATGACCCGGATCTTGAAGCTCTTCTGATAGACAGTACGGTTGTGCGTGTTCATCAGCATGCTGCTGGCGCTCAAAAAAAAACGGCCCTCAGGGCAATTGGGCGATCCAGAGGTGGTCTGACCACAAAAATTCATGCTTCAGTAGATGCTTTGGGAAACCCTGTAAAATGCCTTTTGACAGGTGGTCAAGAAGCGGACATCACGCAAGCGCATGCTTTGATTGAGGGAATGGACCCAGAAATGGTGATTGCTGATAAAGGGTATGACGCAAATCACTTTGTGGAAGCGATTGAAGCAAAAGGAGCAAAGCCTGTTATTCCTCCTCGGAGCAATCGCCTCAATCCACGAGCGTATGACAAATACTGGTATATGGATCGCAATCTTGTTGAGAGATTTTCTAACCGTATCAAACAGTTCAGACGCATTGCGACCCGTTATGAAAAGCTTGACAAGTCTTTCGATGCCATCATTGCTTTGGCTTGAATTATGATCTGTCTTGAATAGCCATAATTTTCTTATTGAATGTCAACGCGCCCTAGGCTGATCTGAAGCCTCTTCATTTTTTTCCATAATCCCACTCGGGAGATGCCGAGCCTCCTGGCAGCCTGATTCTGATTGTGGCCGGTCTCCGCCAGGGCGGCCACAATCAATCGACGCTCCAGGGCGGTCACCTGGCCGGTCAGATCCAGGTCATGAATTAACTCAGGCGGTTCCGACCCGCCGCTGTGGGCGAACTGCAAATCGGCGGCCTCCAGCATAGTGAACTTACCGCTCCGGGGGACCAAAGCCGCCGCAGCGTGCAACAGATGATGCAACTCGCGGACATTGCCAGGCCATGAGCGGGTCATCAACCAGCTCAACGCCCCGGCGGAGAGCCGCAGCACCTCCCCCTGACTTCCGGCGATCCGGTTCAGGCACGCCTGGGCGAGGAGCGGCAGATCCTCCAGTCGTTCCTCAAGGGCCGGAGTGCGCAGCACTACCCCCTTGATCCGGTAGTACAGATCCTCGCGGAACGTACCCGTCTGCACCATCCTTTCCAGATCCCGATGGGTGGCGCAAATGACCCGCACATCGGCGACCCGTTCCGTCTGGCTTCCCACCGGTCTGAACCGTCCCTCTTGCAGCACACGCAGCAGTTTGACCTGCATGGAAGGACTCATTTCGCCAATCTCGTCCAGAAACAGAGTCCCCCTGGCCGCACTCTCGATCAGCCCCGCCCGGTCCCGGTCGGCCCCGGTGAATCCGCCGCGCACATGTCCGAACAGCTCGTTCTCCAGCAATTCGGCGGGAATCGCGCCACAATGAACCGGTACGAACGGTCCTCCCCGGCGCGGACTGCACTCATGCAAGGCCCGGGCGGCCAACTCCTTGCCGGTGCCGCTGGGACCCAGGATCAGCACGGAAATGTTCGTGGCCGCGATCCGTCGGATCAGCTCCTTGAGCCTCACGATCGTTGGACTGACGCCGAGAATACCCAGCTCCGCCTCCCCGGTGTTCAGCTCCCGCAACCGCAGGTTCTCCCTTTCCAGTGCGCTTTTGACCAGTGCCCGACCAATCACGACCCGCAGCAATTCCGGCTCCACAGGCTTGCCCAAAAAATCCCAGGCTCCGGCCTCAATCGCCTTGAGGCCATTGTCACGATCCGCATGTCCGGTGGTGACGATCACCGGTACGCCACGAAAATGTGGAATCATCGCCAATCCGGCACTCACGGCATGCTCCGGCGGCATCACCAGATCCAGCAGGACCAGCTCCGGCTTCCCCATCCGGAACTGCTGCAGCGCCTCCTTGGGATCCCCCGCCTCATCCACCTCATGCCCCATCGTGCGCAGCCAACGGGCGCACAGAGTGCGAAAGGGGGCATCATCGTCCACCAGCAGGATGCGTCCTGTCTGATCCATGTTCATCTCCGTTCTTCATGATCCGGGAAGAAGAGCTGGAAACAGCAACTCCAGCCCGGTTGCTCCACCAACTCCACCCGACCGCCATGGGCTTCCATGATCCGGGCCACGATGGCCAGGCCAAGCCCCGTACCGCCCTCGAAGCGGGAGACGAACGGCTGAAAAATCCGCTCGTGCAACCCTTCGGGAATCGGCAACCCCTGATTGCTCACAATCAGCAGCGTGCCTCCCTCCTGATTAAGTGCCTCGATGCGAACTCCGGGTTCCGGTCCGGGTCGGGAGGCCAGAGCGCGGACGGCATTGGCGAGCAGATTGGCCAACAACTGGCCAAGGCGACGCGGATCGGCCTTGATTCGGATCCCTGCAGGCACGGCCCTCTGGATTATAACCCCTGGGAACGCGGACAGGGCGTTGTCCAGGGCCGGTTCCAATTCGATGGACTCCGGGGCGACCTGCCAGGCTTTGGCGTAATCCAGCAGATCGGCGATCAGAAAATCCATGCGCCGCAGTTGAGTGCGCAGCTCCTCCCGGGTCTCGGGGGGAGTCTGGGTGGCGACCATGGCAATGACGTTCAACGGATTGCGCAGCTCATGGGCGACGGTGGCGGCAAGCAGCCCCAGCGCAGTCAAATGGCGCTCCCGTTCCGCAAGTCGTGCTGCTTCCGCCCTCTGGCGGGCCTGGGTGATCCCTTCCGCCGCCTCGGCCACCAGATGGCCGAATCGTTCGGCAACCAGACGGGGCCCCAACGGCGCATCCTGCCAGCCTGCGAAGGTGCAGATCCAGGTATCTGATTCCGGCTGGCAGAGAAGGAGCGGAATCGGATGTTTCTCCCAATCTTCTGAGGGATCGGATCGCTCCGCCCTGACGATCACGGAAACCGGCATGTGCAGATGACGGGTCAGGATCTTCCCGGCAGCGACCGCCAGGGAAGGATGATCCGCACAGAGGTTCAGCTCGGTCCGCCACGCTTGGGCGGGCCATGACTCCAGTTCAGCCCCTGGATAGATGATCCGGTTGGCCAGGCGTCGGGCGGTCTCGGTAAGGCCGAACGCCGCAGTCAGGGAGAGAAATTGGAAGAGCCACGCTTTGGGATCGGCACCATTCGTCCTGGTTGCGCTGTCGGGCGTGGTGACGAGGGCGAGGACCGCCATGGCCGCCACGGTGATGGGCACGGTGAGCAGCAGCCAGGCCAGAGCCCGCTGCGCCCAAAGGTTGGCCGCCATCACCTGATGGCGCAACAGGCCGTAAGCCAGCAGGATCGGATAGCCCGGCAGCAGCAGCACTGGATAGGGGAACAGTTGCCATCCCATCGCCGGGAACAGGAAACCCGACATGGCGCCGAAACCCCACAAGGAGGCGGCAATCACCGCCCTGATCCGCCGCTGCTCACCGGGATGCGCCGTGTTCAGTGCCAGCAGCAGTTGAAATTGACCCATCAGGGTCAAACCGAGGGTAATGGCGATTGTCATCCAGCCGATTTGGGACAGATCGAGCCCTCCCGGCAGCTCACCGGGCGTAAAGACCGGTCCCAATCCTTGCCACCAGGCCATCAGAGTGGTGACGCCGCCGATGACAAATCCCGCAACTACCAGATTGCGGATATTCCTACCTGCCCCGCCTCCAAAGTGACAGGCGAAACGAAGAAACAGCGCCGCCACCCAAGGAGAACTCCCTGCCAACAGGCTGCCTGCCGTTTCGGTCCACGCCCCCGGAATGGCGATCAGCCAGAATCCGGCGATTCCAGCCAGGGTTCCCAGCAAATAGTCGGCCAACTGCCGTGCGCCAGGCGCGGTGCCCGCCCAGCGTCCCACGGCAAGGGCCAACACCCCGCACAACAGCACCGAGCTGCCCAGGGAAAGGTGGTACAGAAGCTCAAGCACGAAGGATTCTCGCTCCACAGCATTCAGTTAATCAAGTTAACCATTTTGACCTTCGGGATGTTAACAAGGTTTACGATCTGCGGGAATGAAAAATTAAATTCAAATATCATTCAATGAGTTACATAGTGGTTCATCCTTTGCGACAAGGATCATCATCAACCGCCTGGCCAGGCACTCAGAAATCCCGATGCGCACCCGCGCCGTTTCGACACCCTTAGGAGATACACCCATGGATGCCCTGCTTTTTTTTGCGCTTCAAATCGTGGTTTCGCTTGTCATCAGCGGAATCGTTGTGGCGATGATCACCCCCGTGCTCAGGCCGGTGCTGGAGGAGATGTGCGGCACCAGCGATCGCGCCGGATTCTGGGCCCGCTACACGAGCATTGTTCTATTCTTGTTTCCCTTGTTGATTGTGATGGCCACAGCGGATGTGGAAACCTCCCTACCCTTGATGCTCGTCACTCTGCTCAAGCGGGTGATGGGAGGTTCCGTCTGCGGACTGCTGTTGACGCTGATGGTACTGGGTTTGCGGCTCAATCGTGGGATCCCGGCCCAGAAATAAATAAGGAGATTGCAATGCGCGTACTCATCGTAGGAGCCAGTGGTTTCATCGGCGGGCGTCTGGTGCGCCGGTTCGCCGCCGCAGGACATCAGGTCGTAGCTGCGGCTCGTGATCCCTCCTCCCTGGACCGATTCATTCCCGGTCTGACCCTGTTGCCGGTGGATCTGCGCCGGGATGGGGAAGCGGAGTGGAGAACCCGGCTTGCAGGGATCGATCTCGTCATCAACGCCGCCGGAGTGATCGACAACCGATCGGCCAATCCCATGGAGGCCGTCCATGCGTCCGGTCCTGCATCTCTGTTTGCCGCCTGTCTGCAGGTCGGAGTGCCCCGGGTGATTCAGATTTCGGCGCTGGGCGCCGACCCTGAAGGCACCACCTGCTATTTCCGCTCCAAGGGATCAGCGGATGCGGTTTTATCCGGACTGGATCCCACCCGTGAGCGGTTGGAATGGATCATTGTGCGTCCTTCTGTGGTGGTCGGACGGGGGGGTGGCAGTCATGAACTGTTTACCGGATTGGCTGCCTGGCCCCTGCTTCCGCGACTGGGACCGGGATGCTGGCAGATGCAACCGGTCCACGTTCTGGATCTGGTGGAGCTGATCCATGACCTGGCCACCACCCGGGAGCGCACCCTGCCGCGAATCGATGCCATCGGACCCGAACCGGTCACCACCGACGCCTTGACGAGCCTGTTGCGGCAATGGCTGGGGCTTACGGGCGGTCGATTCATCCCGGTTCCGGTGGGGATGCTGAGATTGGCCGGTTGGCTGGGCGATCATCTGCCTTTGGGGCCCCTCAACCGGGAAGCCCTGGCCATGCTGATGCAGGGCAATACCATCGCCAGGGAAAAGGCCTCCCTGCCTGAAGGCTGGATGCCGAGAACAATCCCCGTGGCTCTGCTGGCTGAACCCGCCACCTCTGGCGATCTGTGGCAGGCCAGGCTTTCCCCGATGAAGCATCTGCTCCGTGGAATCCTGGGTTGTTTCTGGATCGCCTCCGGGTTGATCCCGATGGTGATGGAGGCTTCCCGACAGGAGGGTTATGCACTTCTGGCCCGAACCGGGCTGACGGATGGGTGGACGACGGTGGCGTTGTACGGTGCGGGGCTGCTGGATCTGCTGCTGGGCGTGATGCTGCTCACCGGCAAGCGCAGCCGTTTGATCGGCGGGCTTGGGATCGGTGCGACCCTGATGTTCACCGGGATCATCCTGGTCTTCATGCCTGAATTTGCCTGGCATCCCTTCGGCCCCTTGACCAAGAATCTGCCCCTTGTCGCCGCGATGCTGATCCTGATGATTCTGGAGGAGAAGTGACGCCATGGACTATCTGATCTTGAAATACATTCATCTGATCAGTGCCACGTTGTTGTTCGGCACGGGCCTGGGCACGGCCTTCCACATGGTCCACGCCCATTTCAGCGGTGATACGCAGGCCATTGCCGTGGTGAGTCGCGGCGTGGTGCGGGCGGATTGGATCTTCACGGCCACAGCGGTGGTGATTCAGTTTGCAAGCGGGGTCTGGATGATCGTTCAGGGCGGGTGGCCTCTGGACAGCGGATGGATCGTGAAGGGGATCTCCTTGTATCTTTTCGTCGGGATGTGCTGGCTGCCAGTGGTCTGGCTGCAAATCCGCATGCGCGATCTGGCAGCCGGGGCTCTGGCGGCAGGAGAGGAGTTGCCGAGCCGCTACCATCACTATTTCCGCATTTGGTTCATTCTGGGCTGGCCGGCTTTTTTGTCGGTATTGCTCATCTTTTACCTGATGATCTTCAAGCCATGACCGAAGGCTGTGCGGAAAAGCCTGTCATTCTGGATCGTTGAAGCGATACAGAATGACAGGCTGCCTGTTGGGCTGCTCCGTTCTCATGGCGCAGATGGTTCAGACTGGAATACAATTGCCGGGCAGCGGCCTATCCAAACCACCCCAAAAAAAACTCCAACAAAATCGCGGGTGAGGTTGAACCACACTCACCCCCGGTGCGTGGGGTTGAAATGGAGAAGAGAGGCCGAAAAGGAGAGTCCTGGAGCCAGAAAAGGCAATGGGAGGGCAAGGCGACCCATATCAAACTGATTCTCCGTAACGAACTGTAACAAACCAATGAGAAAGTTCGAATCCCTCCTGGCCGGGCAAGTGGTGAAGTAACATTGGATATGGTTGAAATTGCACCATGTTTTTTATGGTTGCGAACTTTCTCCATACTGCCACCCAGCCAGAATCGAGAATGATTCGATTCCGGCTTTCTTGGCAGGCAAGGCGCGATGACTCCATTGTCTCCATTTGAGTCAGTCTGCGAACACCTCCTCCAGTGAGTTGGGCGCATCCATCAATCTGAGGCTCCATTCCTCCAGGTCAGAGGATTTGGCCTTGGTGATTTTTTCGTTGGCCCAGTCAGGCAGGGAGCCGAAACGACGTTGTAAAAGACGGGTCAGGATTTTGGCTTCGCCTTCTTGACGGCCTTCCTTCCGTTCCTTCACAAACAACGGTCGCAGGACATCGTTTTCCATCACATTGAATGTAAGTGACATTTCTTCAGCCTCCGTTTTAACCACGGTTTCCAGTTTGCGCAGCCTGGATAAGATGACCAACTTCGTCAGGGCGTCGGCTCTGGCCTTGGTCGGCAGTTCGCTGATACGGTACAAAATCTCTCGGATCGTCTCCTTCTGATTGTCCATCCGGCACAGGACAGCCAGAATATTTTCCTCCAGTGTTGGACTGGCCATCAACTCCCGACAGTCGATGGTGCGGATGTCGATCACCTCGTAGCGAAAGGACAAATTCTCTTCGGCTATGGCTGCTTTCGGATTCCATACCGCCTGCCCAACATACAGTACCTTCTGAATCAGAATCCTACCCGGATAACGTTGCCGTATCAACGAGTAGTACATCAACATCCGCCAGTCCATACCCTCAGGCTTGTTCTGCAAGTCCAGATGAAAAATGGAATCATCTTCCAGCAAGAACACCAGATCGGGAAACCGTTTCTGGGTGGAGGCGAACTCAACCGGCAACTGTTCCACGGCTTGACGGCCAATCAGAATCTGCAGCAGGCGTTGAGGTGGCTGCTCGAACAGATCCTTGAAGGTGGTGTCGTACTGCGATCTGTTCTTTTCGTTCTGATTTTCCATCATCTTATCCGCAGTCAGCACCAATTGCTGATCAGTCAATGGGGACAGGTGACTTCATCGCTATCCCTCATCTCAGTGGGGAAAACCACCAGTACCAGAGGAAAGGCGCCTGATCCAACGCCACTTCCGACTTGTCAAAGAGTACACCCAACGGGTGAGATTTCGTCGTCTCTTGCCCGATTCATGAAAATCTGGGCCATGACGATCGCTGATCCCTCGACCTTGTCTTGTTTCCGATTCTCGCGAAAATCCGCCTCAGTGTCCAGAAGAATCCTGCGGTCCCATCGCCAAATGGTCTGGCAATGGGGCCCAAAATGGGTCGGATGGGGTTTTTGATAGGGACAGGATCATAATGGGTCGGATGGGGTTTTTGGTAGGGACAGGCGTGCAACGCAACACCAGCAAAGAAGCCAATCGGCTTCGGCAGATCATTTTGGATAGCAGTGAATTATTATTTAAATTTATATTGTTTTGGATTGAATTCATATGATTCAACCTCCCAAATCCACTGAGTGCATTGCCGATTAACTTTCATTGAGTTTAACGGTGATCTGGTAAGTTGAATATCAATCCCATTCTGAGCGGTGTGCGCTATAGCAAGAATATAGTCGTCACCCAGTTCTCTCGAAAGTGCAACCTCATTATTTGTTAACCGGATTTTCTCCCCTGGCATAGTAATTGATTTGACTTCCATATAGATTTTTTGACCCGATGGTGAAGTGCCTTCCAAATCATAACCCAAATTTGCTTTGCTGACATCAAAAAGATTGAATCCATCTGAATTGAGCGCATCCATCACAAGCAATTCTGTTGCACGCCATCGCTTAGCAGGAGTA
>JADGBT010000083.1 GCA_015231375.1 Magnetococcales bacterium
TCCTCGCCTTCTTGGCAAGAGGTCTACAATTCGTTCCCATTGGTCATCACGCAGTAACATTCGATCCATAGCATCACCTCCTGCAGGACAGGGTACAGATCGAATTATTGAATGTCAACACGCCCTACGGCCTTCCAGAGGATTTCCCCGGATTTCTGGATTCACGTGGCGTTGGCGACCCCCGTCAGAACGTGGTTGCATTGCAGGTCAGATTCGCGGCTGAAATAGGGCATCCGCGATTCATCCCTTTCCTTGCTTTGCATGAATTCGAGGCATGGCTGTTCTGTTGCCCAGATGTGGTTGCTGAACATTATGGACGCCCTGAATTGGCTGCCAGGGTCAGAGATGCCGTGAAAGAGGAGGGTGAGCCGGAATGGATCGATCATGGCGAGCATACGCACCCAAAAGCGCGATTGCAGAACATGGTGAGTGGTTACAAGGAAACTTCTGATGGTCCCACGATGATGGCAAAAATGGGAATCCCCGCGATTCGAGGGGCTTGTGCCCATTTCGCAAGCTGGCTGGACACGTTGGAAGCACTGGGGCAGAGGGCATAGTGCAAGAAGATATCTCAGCCCGCTTCGCCCCCGGTGAACGAATCACCCCGCAAAGATTACGGTCAGGGCGTTGTTCTCGCATCGCTATCCTGAAGCGTCCAACACAAATTGACCTGACCAAGAATAGAGGATGCCCCCCCCTATGACCATGTGTTATACGCCAATGCGGGACGAGTCCCCTGTCCTCTCGTCCCGCATCGGGTTTAGAAATAAATCGCCGTGATGATCCGGTGCAGTTTTTGAAGTTCTTGTTGTAGTTCATCCATGAAAAGAGCCGGACCGGTTTCGATCAAGGTGGCCACATCCTGGGTATCCACCCGACGTTCCATGCGTTTGAGCAACTGAACGCTCAAGGCGTTGTGATCCAGCGTGTTCAGACACCGTTCCACTTCGTACAGACAGAAATTGAACGCCCTGGGAAAACGCCGGTCCCGCAACAAGAAGGAGACCACATCCACCGCGTTGACCCGTGGGTTGACATGCCGCCGGTACATGGGTTCGCCGGAGACCGAGCGAAGCAGATTGAGCCACAACAGATCCATGCCGCCCCTGGTGGGATGTCCGGTGGCCACATCCACATCGAGGATGCGGGTACACATGTCGGCGCGTTCCATGTGCTGTCCCATGCTGAAGAAATCGAAGGCCGGCCCCCGGGAGAGCGTTCCCACCAGAATGCCCACCAGAGTCTGACAGCGCCCGATCACCTCACCCAGAAAATCGTGACGATAGGCCGCCTCCACTCCTTTTTCCCCCTGTTCCTTGAGAAACAGGGAAAGATCGTTCAGCCCTTCCCACAACTCGCCGGGAAAGCTGTCCCGCATGGCGCGCAAATTTTCCCGCGCATAGGCCACCGAGGAGAACAGCGAGGAAACATTGTCCGACTCGCTCAACAAGAAACGGGTCACCGCCTCCTCGCCCGCCCTCTGTCCGGTTTGGGCAAAAGCCGCGTCGCACCCGGTGATGATCACCAGCCGACGCCATCCTTGTTCCGGCCCCACGCCGGGCTGATCGAGCAGCAACGTGCTTGTGACACTCACCAAACGGGCGATGTTCTCGGCCCGTTCCAGATAACGGCCCATCCAATAGATATTTTCCGCTACGCGGGAGAGCATGATCAATCCTCCGTCGCCACGATCCAGGTGTCTTTGCTGCCCCCGCCCTGGGAGGAATTGACCACCAGGGAACCTTTGCGCAACGCCACGCGGGTCAATCCTCCGGCGGTCACCGAACTCTCCTTGCCTTGCAGGATGAAAGGACGCAAATCCACATGACGCGGCTCCAATACGCCGTTTTCGGTCAGGGTCGGCACCGTGGAAAGGGAGATCATCGGTTGGGCGATGTAGTTGCGCGGATCGGCCTTGATTCGCGCCGCCATCTCTTCCCGTTCGGCCCTGGAGGCCATTGGACCGATCAGCATGCCATATCCCCCGGACTCGTTGGCCGGTTTGACCACCAGTTGATCCAGACGCGTCAGCACATGGTCACGATCCGCGTCCAGCAGACATTTCCAGGTGGGCACATTGGACAAAATGGGCTCTTCGCCCAGATAAAAGCGGATCATCTCCGGCACATGGGCATAGACCACCTTGTCGTCGGCCACGCCGGCCCCCGGCGCGTTGACCATGGCCACCCGTCCCAGTCGCCAGGAGCGCATCAGACCCGGCACGCCCAGCATGGAGTCGGAAACGAACACTTCGGGATCCAGGAACAGATCATCGACCCGTCGATAGATCACATCCACCGGTTGCAGACCGGAGATGGTTTTCATGAACACCCGGTCGTCCTCACCCACCACCAAGTCACGACCTTCCACCAGTTCCAGCCCCATGCGCTGCGCCAGATAGACATGCTCGAAATAGGCCGAGTTGTAAAGGCCCGGCGTCAGCACCACCACCCGGGGCGGATCCCGTCCGGCCGGAGCCAGGGCCGCCAGCGTGTCGTACAGACGCGCCGGATAGTCGTCCACCGGCAGGATCGACTGGGTGCCGAACAGTTCCGGAAAGACCCGCTTGGTGATCAGGCGGTTTTCCAGCATGTAGGAAACCCCGGAGGGCACCCGCAGATTGTCCTCCAGCACCAGAATCCGACCATCCCGGTCGCGGATCAAATCGCTGCCGCACACATGGGCCCACACCCCGAAGGCCGGTTTGATCCCCACGCACTGGGGACGAAAATTGCGGGACATGGCCAGCACTTCCGCCGGAAACACACCCTCCTTGATGATCCGTTGCGCGCCGTAGACATCCCCGATGAACAGGTTCAAGGCGGTCAGGCGCTGGATCAATCCCTGTTCGATCCGGGTCCACTCCTTGAGAGGGATCAGGCGGGGAATGATGTCGAACGGCCAGGCCCGGTCGATGTTGTCCCCCTGGGAGTAGACCGTGAAGGTGATCCCCAGGTTGAGAATCGTATCCTCGGCGGCGCGCTGTCGGGCCTGCAACTCTTCCAGGCCCAGTTGGGTCAGATAGCGGTGCAAACCTTCCGCACCCGCCCGTGGCAGATACTCCGGGGTCAACAGTTCATCGTGACCCGAGGTGAAGGGATATTCATTCCAGGCTATGGTCATGGTTCAACAAAGCTCCTTGGGGTCCGGCGACTTCCGGCCGTACAGAAACGACTAGAAAAACGGAATATCAAAGAAGATCGCAACCTCCGGGCCAGTCCCGGTTCTTTGGGGCGTCCGGCACACAGAATCCAGGAATCAGAACGGTTTTTATCACGATGGCATGATGACGGCAGGCTTCGTTTTGATCCGGTTCCGGCATTCATGAGCAAGTCGTATACAGCGCGCATGCTTATTTTATGCAGGACTGATTAATAAATAAACACCTTGTCGACCCTCCCGATCCCCGGAACCGCCTGACCGCTCATCTGCGCCTTTGGCGTGAATCTTGAAGTACACTTTCTTTGTGCATCCTGACTTCTGCAACCTCTTGACCACAAACGACCATTATGACCATTCGCGTCGCCATTCATCATCGTACCCGCTATCAATACGATCGGGCCATCACCCTTTCGCCCCAGGTCTTCCGGTTGCGTCCGGCGGTTCACTGTCGCACGCCGATTCGCGCCTATGGCTTGAAGATCCTGCCCGAGAACCATTTCATCAATTGGCAGCAGGATCCATTCGGCAATTATCTGGCGCGCGTGGTCTTCTTAGAGAAATGTACATCGATGGAAATCGCGGTGGAAGTGATTGCGGAGATGTCTGTGATCAATCCCTTCGATTTCTTCGTCGAGGAATACGCCGAACGGTTTCCTTTTCAATACGAGCCGCTGCTGGCCCAGGAACTCGGTCCCTATCTGGAGGCCGCCAAGCCCGGTCCGCTCCTGAAGCAATGGCTGGCGCAGGTGCCACGGGAGGCGCCCAACACCGTGTTGTTTCTGGTGGCGCTCAATCAGCGTCTTTGGCAGGAGGTGGGCTACACCATCCGCATGGAACCGGGCGTGCAGAGCTGCGAGCAGACTCTGACCCGCAAAACCGGCTCTTGTCGCGACAGCGCCTGGTTGCTGGTGGAGATCTTGCGTCATCTGGGATTGGCGGCCCGTTTTGTCTCCGGCTATCTGGTGCAGCTCACGCCGGACCAGCCCGCCCTGGATGGCCCTTCGGGTCCGAAACAGGATTTCACCGATCTGCACGCCTGGGCCGAGGTCTATCTGCCCGGTGCCGGATGGGTGGGACTGGATCCCACTTCGGGACTGTTTGCCGGAGAGGGTCACATTCCTTTGGCCTGCACCCCCCAACCGGCGAGCGCGGCCCCGGTTTCCGGCCTGATGGAAGCCTGCGAGACCACTTTTGAATACGACAACTCGGTCACGCGCATTCTCGAACACCCCCGGGTGACCAAACCCTACTCCGACGCGAGCTGGCAAGCCATCCAGGAGTTGGGACGAAAAGTGGACCAACGCCTGTTGGAAGACGACGTGCGTTTGACCATGGGAGGCGAACCCACTTTCATCGCCATGGAGCAGACCGAAGAGCCGGAATGGAATTTCGCCGCCGACGGCCCTCACAAGCAACGTCTGGCCACGGCGTTGACCCAACGTCTGTTCGAGCGTTTCGCGTCGGGTGGGGTGCTGCAACACGGCCAGGGCAAATGGTATCCGGGGGAGCCTTTGCCCCGTTGGCGATTTTCCTGTTTCTGGCGCACGGACGGCCATCCGGTGTGGCGGGATCCATCGCTGATCGCCTGGGGCAAGGGGGATCTGGGTCATACGGTGGTGCAAGGAGAGATCTTCTTGAAGGAATTGGCCCGTGAACTGGGTCTCGCCCCCGAAGCGGTGATTCCGGCGCTCGAAGATCCGTTCTATCATCTCTGGCAGGAGATGCGCGCCCCCATGGATCGGGATGTGAGTCGGGATGCCAATCCGGATGCAAGCCAGACCGATCCCAAGGCCAAGAAAACCAAGCCGGAGATGATGGAACGGCAACGTCTGGCGGCCTTGTTGCAACGTGGCGTGGAAAAGCCCACCGGTCACCTGCTGCCGGTGATGCGGGATGAGCAGCGTTGGCATACCGGGGTATGGCCGTTGCGTCGGGGGGATCTGTTCCTGGCGCCGGGAGACTCTCCCATGGGATTGCGTCTGCCTCTCGACTCGCTGCCGGACTCCTGGGCCGATGAAGAGGCGTTCCTGGAAGAGCGCTCCTTGTTTGCGCCCATCACACCGCTGCCGCCGCATCCAGAAGGGGATACGCCCATTCTGCCCGCCGGGGCCGTGGGGAAAAAACTGGTCTACGAACCGGCCCTGGTGATCCGTTCGGCCTTGTGCGTGGAGCCGCGTCAGGGAACCTTGCGGGTCTTTCTGCCGCCGCTGGGTCTGCTGGAACACTATCTGGAACTGGTGGCGGCGGTGGAACGGGTCGCGTCCCGGCTGAAGCTGCCGGTGTTGCTGGAAGGGTACGAACCCCCGGCGGACAATCGTCTGTCCCGATTGCTGGTCACCCCGGATCCGGGTGTGATCGAGGTCAACATCCATCCCGCCGCCTCCTGGCAGCAATTGGAAGAGAATACCTTCATTCTTTACGAAGAGGCCCGCGCCACCCGTCTGGCCACGGAGAAATTCATGCTCGACGGACGCCACACCGGAACCGGTGGCGGCAATCACGTGGTGCTGGGCGGGGCCACTCCCGGCGACAGTCCGATGTTGCGCCGACCCGATTTGTTGCGCAGTCTGATCACCTGCTGGCAGCATCATCCGGGACTCTCCTATCTGTTTTCCGGATTGTTCATCGGTCCCACCAGTCAGGCGCCCCGGGTGGACGAGGCGCGTCCGGAGTCGCTGTACGAACTGGAGATCGCCTTTCAGCAGATGCCTTCGGGAGAGGTGACCGCGCCCTGGCTGGTGGATCGGCTGTTGCGTCATCTGCTGGTGGACCTCACCGGCAACACCCACCGCTCGGAATTCTGCATCGACAAGCTCTACTCCCCCGACGGGGCCGCCGGACGACTCGGGTTGCTGGAGTTGCGCGCCTTCGAGATGCCTCCCCATGCCCGCATGAGTCTGGTGCAGATGCTGCTGTTGCGGGGATTGATCGCCCAGTTCTGGCGGGAACCCTGTCAAGGTCCGCTGGTGCGCTGGGGCACGGAGTTGCACGACCGCTTCATGCTGCCCCATTATGTGCGCCGGGATGTGCTGGATGTGATCCAAGGCTTGCGCCGCGCCGGCATTCCGTTTCAGGACGACTGGATCGAACCCTTCGTCGAATTCCGTTTTCCCCGACTGGGTTCCGTGACCATCGACGACATTCAATTGGAACTGCGCACGGCGATCGAGCCGTGGCATGTGCTGGGAGAAGAGGTGACCCGCATGGGCACGGCCCGTTTCGTGGACTCCTCTTTGGAGCGGGTCCAGGCCAAGGTGACCGGCCTGACCGAAGGTCGCCACATCCTGACCTGCAACGGGCGTCGGGTTCCCCTGCGGGCCACCGGCGTACACGGAGAACAGGTGGCGGGCGTGCGTTTTCGGGCCTGGCAGCCCCCGTCCGCGCTGCATCCCACCATCGGCGTCCACACCCCGCTGACCTTCGATCTGGTGGATACCTGGAATGGTCGTTCCCTGGGGGGATGCGTCTATCACGCCGCCCATCCGGGTGGCCGCAACCACGAACAGTTCCCGGTCAACAGCTTCGAGGCCGAAGCCCGACGCGGAACCCGCTTCCAGGAGTTTGGACACTCTCCGGGCGCCATGGACGCGATTCCACCCGAAGAAGCGCCGGGTGAATATCCCCATACCCTTGACATGAGGCGTCCATCCGGGTTTTGATATTTGGTTATGGAATACACGCCGAACCCCTTCGCTCCCGCGACCTCGTTGTTACGGGCCTACTCACCTCCGCCCGGTTTCGACGAGGCCGTCGGGGTCTATGGAGAGCTGCGTCCCGGCTGGATTCCTCTTCTGGCCCACCTGGAGGAGTTGGGAATCTCACGGGTCGAGGCGTTGCGCCAACAAGCCAGACAGCTCCTGCTGGAAAACGGCATCACCTACAATCTGTTCCAGAACGAAACCGATGGCGTCCGTACCTGGGATCTGGATCTGATTCCCCTGATCCTGGTGGAAGAGGAGTGGCAACAACTGGAACGGGGCCTCAAACAGCGCCATCGGGTGCTGGAGATGCTGCTGGAGGATCTCTACGGCAATCAGGAGGTGTTGCGCGCCGGCATCGTTCCAGCGGCGTTGATTTACGCCTCGCCGGGATTTCATCGCGCCTGCCACGGTCTTCCCAAGGTTCGGGGAAAGCTGCTGCCCTGGTGGGCGGCGGATCTGGTGCGGGCCGGGCCGGGCGCGTTCCAGGTGGTGGGGGATCATCTGCAAGCCCCCACGGGTTCGGGTTACGCCCTGGAAAACCGCCAGATTCTCTTCCGCCTGTTGCGCCAGACCCTGAACGAAAACCATGTGCGTCTGCTGCTGCCCTTCTTCTCGGCCCTGCGCAACCATCTCCACGAAGCCAGTCCTTTGCCCAAGGAGGATCCGCGCATCGTGCTGCTCACCCCGGGACCGGAAGACAAACTCTATTTCGAGCATGCCTTTCTGGCCAATTTCCTGGGATTGACCCTGGTGCAAGGAGAGGATCTCACCGTGCGCAACGGACGGGTCCATCTCAAGACTTTGGACGGACTTCACCCGGTGGATGTGGTGCTGCGCATGCTGCAAGACGGTCTGTGCGACCCGCTGGAACTGGACGAAAGCTCTTTTTTGGGGGTGGCCGGACTGGTACAGGCCATTGCCGGGCACAAGGTGGCGGTGCTCAACCATCCGGGGGCGGCAGTGCTGGAGAATCCGGCGCTGTTGGCCTATTTCCCGGCGATCTGCCGTTATTTTCTGGGGGAGGCTCCCCTGTTGTCGGTGATCCCTACCTGGTGGTGCGGCGATCCCAACGCCTTGGAACAGGTGCTCACCCATCCCGCCCCCCTGGTGATCCGCGAACTGGCCTATCCCAACCGGCCCGGACGCGAACTCTCCGGCCCGGACGCCGCCGCCATGCGTCAGATCCTGCTGTCTCGACCACAGGAGTTCATCGCCCAGGCCCCGGTGGTGCCCTCCACTCTGCCGGTGATGACCCAGGAAGGATTGCGCCCTGGTCATGTGGTGCTGCGCACGTTTTCCACGGCGGGCAAGGACGAAGTGGAGGTGATGCCCGGCGGACTGGCGCGGGTGCTGATGGACGCGACCCATCTGTCCTCTCTCACGGGACAATCCGGCATCACCAAGGATGTGTGGATTCTCTCCCCGGATCCGGTCTCCCGCGCCAATCGTCTCCCGCTGGAACGGATTTCGGAGCCTTCGTTCTTCAGCGGCGAAATCTCCAGCCGTATGGCGGAAAATCTATACTGGATGGGACGTTACGCCGAACGGGGCGAAAATGTGCTGCGTCTGCTGCGGGTTTTGCTGCTGTTGCCCCGTCCCGAAGGGGGAGAGGTGCGGGAGGAGGAGGAGCGGGAAGCCTTGCGTATTCTCTATCGCGCCCTGACCGAAGCCACCGCCACCCCACCGGGTTTTATCGGCGAAGGGGCGGAAGAACGCTTCAAGAATCCCGAAGAGGAACTGCTCGCCCTGGTCGGATCGTCGGAACGGGACGGGAGCGTCTGTTCCTCGATCCAGGCGTTGATCATGGCCGCCCATCGGGTGCGGGAGCGACTCTCCAACGACACCTGGCGGGTCATCATCCAGGTGCGGGAACTGCGTCAGCGGTTGTGCGCCCAGAAAAGCACCGCCGACATGGTGGGCGAAATGGAACGGTTGATCAGCACCTGCGCGGCCTTGGCCGGACTGGCCCAGGAAAACATGACCCGTGGATTGGGCTGGCGTTTTCTCGATCTGGGACGCCGACTGGAACGGGCCATTTTTGTGGTGGATCTGCTGCGCACCACTCTGGTGCGCGCCTTGAAGCCGGAAGGGGAGCGGGTATTGCTGGACGCGCTGCTCAATGTCAGCGACAGCAGCATCACCTATCGCCGACGGTATCGGACCCATCTAGCCATCAAGCCGTTTCTGGAATTGATCCTGCTGGACGGCACCAACCCCCGTGGACTCTCCAGTCAACTCGCCTTGATCCAGGAGCATGTCGCCGCGCTTCCCGGCCGTGCGTCCGTCGTTTCCCACCGCACGTCGCGTGGTCGCATCGTGCTGGAATCGTTGAGCGCCTTGCATCTTTCCGAAACCGATCTGCTCGCCCTGGTGAGCGAGGAGGGGGAGCGGACCAACCTGTCCGCCCTGCTGGAACGCTTGCAAACGCTTCTCCCTCTGTTGTCCATGGAGTTGGCCAACGGCTTTTTTCAACACTCCTCTTCCCGCGTACTGCGAGGAGAGACGAGGTGAGGCCATGGCCTATCGCGTTCGCCACATCACCTGTTACCAGTTCAGCGAACCGGTCTCTTTGAGCCACAATCTCGCCTGGTTGCAACCCCGTCACACCCCGTCCCAGAATCCGCTGAGTTTCGAGTGGACGATTGAACCCACGCCGGCCATCGTTTTCCCCAGACTGGATATCCATGGCAACCGGGTACACTATTTCGAGGTGCTGGAATCCCATCGCACCCTCACCATCGAGTGCGTCAGTCAGGTGGCGGTGACGCCGCCCTTGCCTCTGTGTCCCGGCGTCTCCCCCCCGTGGGAGGAGGCCCGCGATCTGTTGAACGCGTCCCAGGATCCCCGTTATCTGTTGGAACGCCAGTTCCTGCTGGACTCCCCCCTGGTGCGCCGCACCCCGGAGTTGGCCCGATACGCCGCGCCTTCCTTTCCGCCGCGCCGCCCCCTCATCGACGGGGTGATCGATCTGATGCGTCGCATCCATGCGGATTTCGCCTATCGGCCCCGCGCCACCACCATCGCCACCCCCTTGAGCGAAATTCTCGCGCATCGACACGGGGTGTGCCAGGATTTCGCCCATGTGGCTATCGGCGCGTTGCGTTCCCTGGGATTGGCGGCCCGGTATGTCAGCGGTTATCTGGAGACCCTGCCACCTCCCGGTCGGCCACGTCTGGTCGGGGCGGACGCCTCCCATGCCTGGTTCGCCACCTTGTGCCCGTATCTGGGCTGGATCGATCTGGATCCCACCAACGATCTGCTTCCTTCGGACCGTCACATCACCCTGGCCTGGGGTCGGGATTACAGCGATGTGCCACCGTTGAAAGGCGTGGTGCTGGGAGGAGGGCGCAATCCGGTCCTGGATGTCAGCGTGGACGTTCAACGGGATACGCCGTATCAGGAATCCGGATTCACCCAAAACGCCAACCAGGGCTTCGGCCAGACCCCCAATCAGGGCTTCAGTCAGGAGTTCGATCAGGATCTCAACCGGGAGTTCAGCCAGGATTTCAACCAGAATTCAATGTATTGACCAGGAAAAGGGTCTGAAGAGACCAAGCGTGTACGTCTTGGCGCAAAGATTGGCGCCATGCGGTCCGGTCGTCAGTCCCCGCGCCAGACGGGGACTTTCTTTTGTAACCGTTCAGCCCAGTAAAACGCTTCAGGCGGTCTGAAGCATCAAAACAGCCTACCTGGGCAGGAGAGAAGGGGCAGTTTGACCTCGCAAATTCGCATGGATTGCCTGCATCAGGAATTCGAGG
>JADGBT010000084.1 GCA_015231375.1 Magnetococcales bacterium
AATGGGAATCCGCCGCCAACGTCCCGTTCCACATGCTCTCCCGAATCACACCATTCCAGGAGGAAGCCTTCCGCCTGCTTGCCGTCACTCCCTGACCCGTAGTCAGTCGCATGCAGTGAGATTTGGTAGTTATGTGACTAGTATCAATGCGATAGGCCAAAAACAAGAAGAAAGTCCGCAAAAATCGGAACACCATCTAGCCGCATTGCAATGGGATGGTAATCGGCCCGTCGTACATTATAGCCTCCATGCGGTGATGGTCAGGGAGCAGATCAAGCGCACGCTGCTGTCCACCTGGACGGTCTGTCGGGTCGTCATTGGAGTGGTCATCTCGTTATCCATGGTTGAAAGGTGGTTGTGGTTGCCTCCGGGTGTTCACACTCCAAAGCCGATGGCAGGCCGGGGATAATCCGGTTTGGCCTCGCACTCCTGGGTCAACGCCGCCAGCAGACGCGACGCAGTTGGCTTTTGATCCAGCAACTGACATCTGCGCAGCACGGTTGCAAAGTCACCGGGCGTCAGGTTGCTGAGCGAGGCCAGCCGTTTCCGTAGTGGTTCGTACTCTTGGTCGTTGACCTCGACGCCGAAACCGGTCAGCACCTGTCGGAACATGGACAAACTCTGCTCCGGTTTCAGGTAGCCAAAGTCGATCTTGATGTCAAAACGGCGCAGGGTGGCCCGGTCCAGCACCTCCCGGAAGTTGGTGGCACACAGGAACACCCCCTCGAACTGCTCCATCTGCACCAGCATTTCGTTGACCTGGGTAATCTCCCAAGAGTGGTTGGCCCTCGCTCGCTCTTGGAGCAAACTGTCGGCTTCGTCCAGAAACAGCAGGTGGTCCTCTTGGGCAGCATCCCGGAACATTTGGGCGATGCGAGCCTCGGTGTTGCCCAGGTACATGTCCAGCAGGTCCGACGCTTTCTTCACCAGCAAGGGGCGATCCAGACACTCGGCCAGATGATGGGCGAACGCGGTTTTGCCCGACCCGGGTGGACCGCATAGCAGAAGCGAGCCGCGACGATGTCGGCCCACCCCCTGGACCACCGCCTCCAGGTCACAATCGACGTTCAGGACGCTCCGGTCATAGCGGACCTCCTCGCCGGTTCCGTTGCCCACCCTGGGGATGTGACTGCCAACGGTGCGCAGATTGTTGGCCAACACGGTGGTCAGCACCTGCTCAATACGTGCCTCCGGTTGATCCCGGAATGCCTGCCCGACCTTGGCCGCCACCTTGACGTAACCGGGGGTCAGCTCTTCCTGCCGGGCCATGCGGGTGAGCCACGCTTCCCCCACCGGAAAGTCACCCACGTATTTGCCCATGATTCTCCGTCGGACCGACTGGGGTGGGATCCCGACCTCCAGAACCAAGTCGAAGCGTCGCAAAAATGCCGGATCGATCTGCTCGACTTCGTTGCTGACCCAAAAGGCGGGTACCGGGTTGGTTTCCAGGATCCGGTTGATCCTGGATTTCTGCTGCTCCCGCTGCCCACCGTGGGCATGGCGGGCCGAACGGGCCGACGGGAAGACATCCTCCACCTCGTCGAAGAGGAGCAGGCGTTGACGTTCCTGGCCCAGGAGTTTCTGGTAGACCCAGAAGGCGTTGAGACGGCTCTCTCCGCTCATGGCATCACCATCCGCATCCTCGTCCATGACCTGATAGAGGGTGGCACCCAAGGAATGGGCCAGCACCTTGGTCAGGTCGGTCTTGCCAGTGCCGGGTGGACCGTGGAGGAGGATGTTGACGCCCAGAGTCCGATGGCGCAGGCTGTACTCCAGATAGGGCAGCAAAATTTGCAGGTCGGCCAAGTGGTCATAGTCCGCCAGAGTCAGCTCGGTAGAAGCAGCCAATTTCAAAAAGCACTGAAGGAAAGAATGGGCCGATTCATGCTCCGCGACCAATGCCCCGGCCAGTTCGTTGTTAACCCCGAACTTGTCCTCGAAATGGGCACGAAAGGCTTTCAACGTTATCAACCCGGAAGCGGACAGCACCGACCCAGGGGCCAGGGCCACCCGGATCTCCTCCGGGTTACGGCCCAAGATGGCGGCCACCCAGAGGCAGATGTCCCGGTTGTTCATGTCGCGGCCCATCATGTCCAACACCTGACCGAACATGTGATTGGTTTTGCTGTAGACCACCAGCCGCAGGATTTCTCGTTCCACCTCCCCCAACTCCAGCAACTCGCCCAGCCACCCGACATTGCGTTCCACGAAACCGGATTGGTCCATCTCCTGGGCTTCCAGGTCGTGCAACTTGCGTCGAAATTGCTCCAGGACTGCCCCCATGTTGGTGCTGTCGTCCGGGCTGAGAGAAAACCCCAGCCACTCCAAGACCTCGTTTCTGCCGAAGGCCCCGTCTTTGACAAACCCGTTGTGGGCCGGAGTGAACAGAAGGGCGCGCAAGGCCCACAGGACAGCCTGAGGGTCATCGATGCGGGGGCCGTGGCGCTCCGGCAGTGACCGCCGCTTACAGGAGATTGACATCCTCGTTCCTCCTTATCCTATTCAGGCTGTTTGGCCACCGCTACCATCCAATGGCTGCCGTTGTAGAAACACCGGGTCTGCGCCGCTTCCGCCACCGCGAACACCACCACCGACCAGTAATCGGTCTTGCGGCGGAAGTTATAGGCACTGAGCCGCTTGACCATATGAGGCTCACTTGTTGGGGGAGAATTGACGACAAAACAGGTGTGTCGATGAGGCAATAATCACTTTGGTTGATACAAAATATAATATATATCGTTTATTGGTGCAACAGAAAATATTTTCTGGTGTAGATTGGCTTGATGCGGCAAGGATTTCTTGACATGGATCAGGAGGACGTCCGGCATGATTGGTTGAGGGGTTAAAAAACATTGCATAGAGCGCGCTAACGGTGTTAATAACCATGATTCTGGTCCATGAGAGGTTCTTGAAACGTCCCGGCTGTCATGCCATTCTACGGTACCCGATGATCCTGTCGGTTACCCCCTCCACAGCCCCCGTGTTGGGAGATGACAGGTGGGCGGCCCCCATGGGACGGTTCCCGAAAAAAAACCCAACACAACCCGCCTGGAGCACAAAAGGTCGGGGATGGTCAGCGCCAGATGAAGAACGGTTGGGAGGCCAGTGAGCAATTGGAGGTCATTCCGGCCCATGTGCTGGAAAAGCGCAAGCGATTAATGCCCTATGATGCCGATAGAGTCGACAGTTCCAGACGCAGCACGCCTCTTCTTCTCAGGGATAGCCTCTTCTCTGGCAGACAGAATACTAAGACATCTTGGTGAAACCAAACATTAGGAGCCCGCATGAATTACTATTTTGGATATGGCAGCAACATGAATCTTCAAAGAATGAAAAAACGTGTCGGTGATTTCGGGACACCATTCCGGGGAACGCTTTATAACTATTGCCTGTGTTTCAACAAAGTGTCCCGGAGAGACAAAAGAGTCGGTTTTGCCAACATTATTCCGCATCATGGACATGCTGTTGAAGGAATAATATTTAAATTAAACGATGCCCAAATCAGGAGTCTGGATGCCTTCGAAGGATATCCAGAACATTATGATCGAGTTTCTCTGAACGCATATGCCGAACATGGCGAGATCCCGGTTGTGGTATATATCGCTCAACCTGACATGATTAAAAACGATATTCTACCAACCAAGAAATACCTCAACTATTTACTGGATGGAAAAGAGTTTCTTTCCGACGAGTATTTTTCCATGTTAGAACAATGGCCAACATTCCGTGAAGAGTAACTCTTGTAGCAAGAAAACAGATCGACCAGAAAACCCGTCGTGTTCACCCGCATTGCCGCCTACATGGAAGACGACGATCAGGTCACCCTTGTCTATCGCGACATCGTCATGCGGTCGCTCAAGGGCTTGCTCATGAGTTCCACACCCCCGGCCAGGGTGCCGAATTCATCCTGCGCCTGGGGTCTCCAATCCTCGCCCCGAGAAATAGCTCCCAGCAGGCTCGGCTCGCATCCCTTAATAACGACACACCATCAGTCTCTCCGCCTTATGAATCAATATTGTCTTTCACAATACCATTACGGCAAAAAGAAGAACTGTATCGTTGTTTCGAATCCAATTCCATTTGATGCTGGACCTGAATATCCACCCACACTTTCCCAATCCGAGTCATGTGTTTCATGGGAAGGTGGGCGTGATCGTATAGTTCATGAAACCATGCGCAATGATTGTTCACATCCGAAGCACCTGCGGTAAGACGATCATTATGGTCATGGTCGTCTCCCCAACCCCAATGATTCTCGTCAAACCATTGGATGTGACTTTTCACACAGTCATTGAATATCCACAATAAGCTTGCATCACAATCAGGATCGAATCTGTTGGCGTCATCATCGTCATAGAATGGATCATCTTCACGGACATAAAAAGATACACGAATATCAATCTCGTAGTCACTGACAGGATCCTCAGTTGAATGTAATCGTTGTTGCATTCCCGCATTCAATTGCCTACAATATGCAAGAACATCTTTTTCCTGTTGCCGTAACCAATGATTTAGTTGCTGTGCGGCCTGTCTTTCTGAATCCGTCAATATTGCACGAATGTCATCGTAAAATTTATCATAGGCGACAATCACAGCCTGTGCGTCTTCAGGTGAGATCCATTTTTTAACACCGAACTGAGCATACTCCACAAAAAGCCCATCGTCCGGAACCGATTTGTCGTGGGTCACACGGTTTTCCATGGATGCCTGCTGAATGGCAGTCAAGTCGGCAACGTGGATTCTCGACTTGATTTCATTGGGAACGTAGTATTTGTAAACATATCGATCGCCTGACTTGTATGTGTTGATGGTCATCGATGAAGACATGTATGATTCCGCACCCATTTCACGTCATTCCTCTCGCACAGGTTATCGATTGCACCAATGTCCAGACTCGATGACTGGGTAGCGCGTGGCTTCCGAACACAGATAGATCCAGGCCGATATGGCCGGTTGATTCAGTTTCCAGAGTTGACGATTGTAGTAATCTGGACAACCTTCCAGCAAGTCCAACTGATCCAGAGTCTCCTGATCGACCCAATACAATTCACCATGCACCACCCCATTTCCACGCATGGCCATGGGGTATCCGGGACCATCATGCATCCGCAATCCGGTCGCCGAAGCAAGAATCGGATCTGTAGCATCTCCCAGCCAGTGATGGTTGCCACATCCCTTTTTGAGGGTTCCATAGACAAAAACCGGAATCAATGGGTTGGTCATGGTTGCCCCTTCACATCAATGAATCACGTCACGACCGATGCGGCCCACGATCATACCGCCCACCCGTTGCATCCTGATGGACGAATGCACGGTGAGTGCCGAATGTTGACTCGCCTTGGTATAGGCATTCAACACATGGAACAGGGTTTGTCCAGGGTCGTATGCATACCCCCATGCGACGGCTTTCCGTTCCTGCTTGGTCAACTCAAAGCGACGATTGAGCGTACCGAACAGTTGGTCCAGATCCCGGACCACACGATCTTGTCTGGCCACATTCTGCTGAGCCTGTCGCAACGCAGATTCGGTGGCTTTGTCAAAAGCGTTGGGGATCTCCATGACAGCTCGCTGGTTGATGTGCGGATACGACACGGAATAGATGGTCTCCTCCAGCACCGCGCCATTCGTGCAAGCCAAACGCAGCAGAAAAGCCGACAGCCATAAACTCGAAAGCCCCACCTCACTGTTGCGGATGTTGAATCCAGGCAGATATCCGTCGCCATCCCTCAGTAAAACGTGTCGACCCGGATCAGGAATCGAAATCGACATGAGTTCATCGTCGATTCGTGCCTGAACGCTGGTCTCCGGCGTAAAGCCTTGGGCCAGCAGCAACTCCAGCACCTGATGGTTGTCGGTCGGGATATACCGGTTGGAAAAGAAGGCACGGACCCTCTCGTCCGTAAAACAAATCAGCATGGTGCGATCCTGTCTGTTTTTGAGCAGCCATGCGTTCAGATTCTGCGCCTGGAGCCATGGGTCGCAACGATACAGATACAGGTACGGCACACCCAACCACTCGGAGATACGACGCTGTGCTGTCTGGCTCACCGGATGACAGACGCCTTCGATCTCCACCGTATCGAGAGCGTGGAACCGGAGCGCCCTGACATCCACGACGCGGTCACGATGATGCGTTTGCACGACACAAACTTTCATCATTACCTCTTCCAAGGTCGTCAGATCGTTCATGGGATGCACTCTTTGGAGGATGGTCTGAAAATTTACGAAAACTGTAATACTAATTTTATATTCTGACAAGAAGAGAAAGTTCTTCTTGATAAGTCGCCAGACCAATGCACTCATGGTCAAAAGCCAACCAAAGGAGAATGGGCGTGAACGATATCAACGTGATCAAGCAGGTGGCGGCACTGACCGAAATGCCCATCGCGGATCTGAAAAAGAAATGGGTGGACCTCCACCCCAAAACCACCCCGCCACCGTTCAATCGTATGTTCCTGGTGAAGCGCTTGGCACATCGAATCCAGGAGTTGTCGCTGGGGGGCTTGCCGGAACAGGAGAAGAATCGGATGAAGCGGTTGCTCACCGACGAACCAGCACTGCCTATCCCGAAAAAATTGATGGGAGACCGGTTGCTGCCAGGAACGCGACTCATCCGAGAGTGGAAAGGTCAGGAGTGCTGCTGCACGGTGCTGGAGGATGGCTTTGAATATCAGGGTCGCAAATTCGGCAGCCTGTCGGCGGTGGCCAATTTCATCAGTGGCACCAAGTGGAATGGCTTGACCTTTTGGGGCTTGAAGAAGCAGGAGATTAGGGCCTGTTCTCAATCAAACCAGCCAGACGAATGCGCATACGAGATTAAGAAATGAACCGAAATTTCTGTCTAGCTTGTCGTAGCGTGTTGCAATTCGCCTAAACTGTTTGATCCTGTTAAAGAAACGTTCAACAAGATTTCGGTCTTTGTACCAATGACGATCATATTCACGTTGCTGCAAACGGTTGCTTTTGGGAGGAATGACCGCCTTCGCGCCTATGCTTTGAATCTGTGCAACAAACTTATCTGAATCATATCCTTTGTCGCCGATGACCATATCCGGGGTCAAACCGTCGATCAGTTCAGAAGCTCGGCTGATGTCTGCAATCTGACCTGCCGTAAGCGTACAGCGCAACGGGTTGCCGAGGGCATCTACTACGGCGTGAATCTTGGTGGTCAATCCGCCTCTGGATCGACCGATGGACTGCTGCCCCTCTTTTTTTTAGCCCCGGCAGAGTGCTGGTGTGCTTTGATGATGGTGCTATCAACCATGATCTGTTCCAAATCGGGGTCATCGCTCACAGCTTCAAAAATGCGCAGCCAGACCCCTTGTTTCGACCAACGCGAGAAGCGCACATATACTCGGTGCCAGTGCCCAAGCGATTCTGGCAGATCTCTCCAAGGCGATCCGGTACGGGCAATCCAGAAAACTGCCTCCACAAATTTCCGGTTATCTCTGGCAGTGCGGCCAGGGTCTCCGGGTTTGCCGGGTAGAAGATCCTTGATACGCTCCCATTGGTCGTCTCGTAATGTTTCTCGTTCCATTTCTGATCCCTCCTGGGGACCAGTTTAACGCAACTCAACGATTGAGAACAGGCCCTAAGAAATGACCATAAAAAAATCTGTGACACCAAAAATCAACTGCGCGATCTATACTCGTAAGTCCACCGACGAGGGGCTGGAGATGGAGTTCAACACCCTGGACGCGCAACGGGAGGCCTGCGAGGCCTACATCGCCAGCCAGAAGTCCGAAGGGTGGCACCTGCTGCCGGATCGCTACGACGATGGCGGCTTTTCCGGCGGCAACCTGGAGCGGCCTGCCTTGAAACGCCTGCTGGCCGACATTGAGGCGGGCAAAATCTCAGTAGTAATCGTCTACAAGATCGACCGACTGACCCGCTCCCTGCTGGACTTCAGCAAGCTGGTGGAGGCGTTCGACCGACGGAATGTGACCTTTGCCAGCATCACCCAGGCGTTCAACACGACCACCTCGATGGGACGTTTGACGCTCAATATATTACTTTCATTTGCGCAGTTTGAGCGCGAGATCTCGGCAGAGCGCATCCGGGACAAGTTCGCCGCCTCCAAACGCAAAGGGATGTGGATGGGCGGACACATCCCGCTGGGCTACGAGGTGCAGAACCGGAAACTGCTGATCGTGCCCAATGAGGCGGAAAACGTGCGCCACATCTTCAGGCGTTTTCAGGAATGCGGATCGGCCACCCTGCTGATTCAGGAACTGGCCGAGGCCGGGATCACTGCCAAGAACGGCAGTCGTCTCGACAAGGGCTACCTCTACCGCATGCTGGCCAACCGGCTCTATCTCGGCGAGATCGTCATGGGCGAGGAGGTGTTTTCTGGCGAACACAAGGCGATCATTGATCGGGATCTCTGGGATCAGGTTCATACCGCGATGCAGGCGAACACACGTCGCCAGGGAAAGAGCAGAATCCACCCCCCTGCCCTGCTCAAAGGGATCATCCGTTGCCGCAATTGCGGACGGGCCATGAGCCCCACCTTTACCAGCAAGGACGGTCGGCAATACCGGTACTACCTCTGCCAGACCGCCATCAAGAATGGCCACCATGCCTGTTCTCTGCGCAGTGTTGCCGCCGGAGAGATCGAGGCGGTGGTGATCCAGCAGGTGCGCACCATGTTGCGCTCGCCGGAGATGGTGGTCAAGACCTGGCAGGCCGGCAACGAGCAGGAGTATGGCCTGCAGGAACGCGACATCGTCCAGGCCCTGCGACGGCTCGATCCGGTCTGGGAGGAGTTGTTCCCGGTCGAGCAGCAAAGACTGGTCAGCCTGCTCATCGATGCGGTGGAGGTGAGCAAGGGCGATGTGCAGGTCCACCTGCGCGCGGCGGGTCTCGACACCCTGGCCCGTGAACTCAACGAGATCGGCAACCAGACGGAGGCGGCGGCATGACAAATCGGCAGGATGGACGATTTGGACGCACCGACGGTGCGCCCGAAGGGTGCGCGCCAGGGATGGCGCGCATCAAGATCGAAAACCGCAATAACGGCAACATCATCGTGGTGACCATTCCGCTACAACTGAAGCGGCGCGGCGGACGCAAGCTGATCATCGCTCCGGAAGGCGTCGAAGAGGCGCCGCCACGGGAAGAGACACTGGGAAAACTGGTGGCGAAGGCGCACCGGTGGTTGCGGATGATGGAGAGCGGCCAGTACCGCTCCATCAAGGATCTGGCGGCCCAGGAGCAGATCGACGACTCCTATCTGGCCAGAGTGCTGCGCCTGACCCTGCTCGCCCCGGACATCATCGTCGCGATCCTGGACGGGCGGCAGCCGGATGTGCTGACGTGGCGGGAACTGAAGAACCCGTTCCCGATGGAATGGGAGCAGCAACGGGAGAAGTGGGGCATTCCGGAGCCGAATTGAACAGATCGGCAAGTGGCTGGATGTCCTCAAGAGGCGTCCGGCCCTGCCAGAAAAATTTTCTGCATTTTTCATCTGTTGTTGCACCCTGGAGCATATTATCATTCCGCTCCAATCCCTTGCTGATGAGGGCGTGATTCACTCTGTATCCGGTGGGTCACGCCCTGCCACCACATCCTTCAATGACCACCATGACCAAATCTGAACTGATCAAGAACCTTGCATCACGGATGGATCTCCCTCCCAAGGAGGCGGAAGTGGCGGTGAACACGGTGCTTGAGGCCTTGCGTAATTCATTGTCTCGTGGTGACCGGGTGGAACTGCGTGGTTTCGGCAGCCTTGGCATCAAACACCATCGAGCCAGAGAAGGACGTAATCCCAAGACGGGTGTCTCGGTTCAGGTCGCGGCCAAACGGCTGGTGTTCTTCAAGGCCGGAAAAGAGTTGCGGGAGCGGGTGGATCACGATTGATGCCGGGCCAGGAACTCAAGAAGATTCGATCACAGGCAAGAGCCGCTCGTAAACGAGCGGAAAGACGACGCACGCATCATCGCAAGCCAGCTCAACGAAGTGACGCCTCGAATGCCAAAGAACGACTCGACGCCGAACTCGCACGTCTGGTGGAGTCGTCGCCCGTCTCTCAGAGGGAGATTTCGGATGCTGAAGAGCAGGAGTTCCTGGAGCAGGTCATCGAGGTCAACGCCAAGGCCTTAGCGCAGAACAGTAGCGTGACCGAGCATGATGCGCGCGTGGTCTTGAAGGCACTGATTGAGGCGGGCACGTTAACCCTGCGTGAGGATCTGCACTTGGTGCCGGTCAAACCGTTGGAGGAGTTGATGGCGCCATAGACGCACCCGTGTCGGTTCTGGCCGCGTTCTTGGTCATACCCGGTTTCAGGCACCGTCTGACCTGCTGTAGCCGATCAGGTTGGTCGAGCATGTTGTCGATCCCAGCCCGCAAACGAAACAGATCGAATAGGCTGGCATTCTGCAAAGCTTGAAGTACGG
>JADGBT010000085.1 GCA_015231375.1 Magnetococcales bacterium
TGATATCGTCCATGGATGAAAATCTGACCGTCAATAATCACATTGTCAAGGCTTGGCACCTTCGTTTCTGATCTGAACGGTTACGTCAAGGCTTGGCACCTTCGTTTCTGATCTGAACGGTTACTTTTCGCAAGCTAGGGGGTGGTGAATAGTTACATTCAAATCTGGAAAGAAATAAAGCGGCTCCTCGCGACCCTGCCCACTCAAGTCTGACATGCGATTGCCCGGTTATCCCCCCACGATTGTCTTGACAGAGTGCGTTCGGCAGTGTCACTGTGGATGGGCCTGACACCGGAATCGGTCGGTTTCGTCCCTCCATTGATCAAGAGTTCATCCCATGATCGCAATGCTGATTGTCATCGGACTGTCCGTGGCCCTGTTGGTCTGGGTCTGGCGTGTCAATCGTCAGGACTTGCAGGAGCTTTACAAGGATCTGGAGTCCGTGGAGGACGACCAGGCGCCCGGCAACCAACCCGTTCCCCCGACAGGGCCGGTCCGTTAACCCCCGCAGGTTGCGAGGGGGGGGCTTTTCTTTCGGAGCGATTGGTGTTCTGGATCGCGTCGTTGCAAGGGTGTTGACTGTTTTTTCTGGCCGGAGGATCCTCCTGGCAGACCGATTTCCTGGTTTGGAAGTCGGTCTGCCGGGTTTTTTTGTGCCTGTGATTATTGCAGCGCGAGCCGCATCTGGCTCAAGACCTCTTCGGGACGTTGCAGGATCTGCTCCAGGGAGTCGGCCAGACACAGTTCCACTTCCGTGGGACCGATGGCCTGGATGAAGAGTCGTTTTTCCTTGAGATGGCCGGGACCGAAGGTGACATTCTTTTCTTCGAGTTCCTGGGCGCCACGGGGCAGATTGCCCATGCCCGCCTGGGGCGAACTGGAATACAGCAGCACAAAGGCTCCACGGGTCGGCACCCCGAGTTCCTGCCATTCCCGATAGGGACCGTTCTGGTGCAGGATCGGCTGGAAGTAACCGGAGTTGAGACGACCGACAAAAATGCGGAATGGCGCTTCGCCGCTTTCGCACGACGGGGTGGCGTTGAGGGCCAGCAGGGTTTCGCCTGGGATCAGTTTCAGCAGACCGATGGCCACCCCGGTTTTGGCCGTGGGGCAATAGGGGTTGTCCGGATCGCCCACCGGGGGACGATGCACCACGAAATGGGGAAAGGCCACCGCCCGTTGGATCTCTTCCAGGGCGGTGTTCTTGGCGATGCCTTCCGGAGGCGGACACCATTTGAACATCTTGTTTTGCAGCATGGCCGCGAACAGCGCCTGCACCAGCAGGGCGCGACTGGCGTTGCCGGCTTGCAGGATGTGGACCTCCCGGGGGGCGAGGTTGCGGTTTTCAAAGGCCTGTTTCATGGCGATGAAAAAGCGGTGAATGCCTTTGCCCACCCGCTTGACCAGAAAGTGATTGATCTGGTCCCGGTCGATGCGGAACAAGACCGGCACCTTCTCTCTGGCCCGGTTGAGAAACTCGATTTGCACCTCCAGGATGTTGTCCGGAGGGGCGAGGGTCAGGGTTCCGGGAACCAGGGCGAAATTCTCGTCCACCAGGAACTGGCTCAAGGCGTCGGCGATGCGGTCGGACTGGCGACGGGAGCTTTTTTTCTGGGCGGGATCGGACTGGTGGGGATCCTCCAGATCCCAGCGGAAATTCTCCCACATCTGCCGCACCTTGGCGGTGAGCAGCGCGGTATTGGTTTGGGCTACGTGGGAGTTGTCCAGGAACAGTTCGTGTCCCGGGAATTTCTCCGCTTCCGGCGGGATGGAGAAGGGCAGTTGATGTTCCCGGCAGCTTTCCAGGTTTTGTTTGAAGGCGATGTAGGCCAGATTGGCCACCAGATTCTCACCGCCCAGATACATGTCGCCGCTGGCCCCGAACCGCTCGATCACCCGTTCGTATCCCTGTTCGGTCTCTTCGGGGGTGGGCATGCGGTACAGTCCGAAATCGAAATCCGTGCTGCCGCCGCCGAAGTCGAAGACCGCGTAGGCGGTGCCGTGCAGGGTCGGAACGATGTCGAGTTCCTCCAGGGCGCAGGCCGCGTAGGCCGCCGGTTCCGAGGCCTCCTCCCGCATCTGGAACCGCTCCATCATCGGGCTGGCCATCAGGGATTCCGGCAGACTGCGCATCAGGCCACGGGAGAAGGCGGTGAGGATGGTGCGTTTGATCTCGCGGGGATAGGTGACCGGAAAGGTCATGTAATACTCCAGAAAAAGCCCGTTGGAGCGGTGATTGATGAACAATCCCAGATAATAGGCGTACAGTTCGATGGGATCGAAGGGATCTTCCCGTGATACCGCGATGGGCTGACCGCGTACCGGCATGGGGGCGTCGGTGGCATGGATTTCCAGCTCCAGTCCGGTGTTCTGATCGGTGATGCGGCGGGAACGGGTCTCCGGCGGAGAGAGGGGCCATTGCTTGATGTTGGTGAGCATGCTGGCCACGATCCGCTGATTGGCCTCGTTTTCCCGGAAGTTCTTCAAGGCTTCGTGGGAAAAGTGGAAGTCGTCCCAGCGGGTCAGGGGCTGATGGGCCTCGCCGGTCCAGGCGGCCAGCAGACGGGGCAGATGGATGAACTCCAGCACCGTGGGATTTTGATAGTCCGCCGGGGCGGGCTTGCGGAAGAAATCCGGCATGCCGACCCGCAGCAGGGTGGTCTTGCCGTTCTCCCGACAGGCCACCACCGTGGAACTGGTGCCGAAATCGATGGCGATCACCCCTCTGCGCACGTCGAGTTCCGGGTTGCGCGCCTCCCAGGGGGGATCCAGGGTCATTTCGATCCACCCTTTGCCGGTGGGGGGTACCGGTTGATACAGCTCCCACAACCCTTTTTCCATGTCCGTCAGGTAGGAAGGTTCCAGAATGGGCAGCCGGGCGCGGATCCAGTCCCCTTCCATCAGACGGTTTTGCAAGGCCTTGAGGGAGGGCAGGGTGGGTTCGGTGGTGTTGCGGTTTTTTTCGTTCAGCTCCTTGGTGAGCAGATAAAGCTCGTGCATCTTGTCCCCGACGCCGGTGACATCCCGGGGGATCAGTCCGTGGTTCAGAATGAACGCGAACACATCCCGTTGCGCCACCCGATGGATCGGCAGCACCATCTGCAAGGCGTCGGTGGCTTCGGTTTCGCCGGTCGCGCCGCCGAAGGTGATGGTGCGATAGCCCGGTCCGTTGGCCGCCGGATCCCGGGACAAAATGGTGGCGCCCCGGAATTTTTCGTGATTGCGGAATAAATCCTCCCGCGCGATGGAGCGCAACTCCTCCATGGAGGGGATCTCCCAGTGGCGGAAGGCGTAGATCTGCAAGCGGGCGACATGCTGGAACATCTGTTCCGGAGTGGAGTTGAACTCGTGCAACAGCCACAGGCAGTTGAGCTGGTTGTCGAAGTGCAGCTTCGGCTGCTTGATGAAGGAGATGAACCGTTGCCGGGTCAACAAGGAGAGGATCTCCTCGCGCAAGTCGCGCAACTTTTTGCGGGCGTGGGGGTCCACCTCGGAAGGCAAACGCGGCACAAGGCGGTTTTCACGCAGTCGGATGTTATAAACCTTCATGGGGAACTCCAGTGGCGCGACGTGACGGGTTCGGATGCGGCATGGGATGACCGGGGAGGCAAGAGCGTGGACACAGGCGTCATCGGGACTCTTCGCCCACGTGGATCACCTGGAAATCGGGCCAGACCGGTTGGATGCCGGCCAGGATCTCCCGGACGCTGCGGATCGGGTCGGCGTGATCGTCCAGGGCGTTCAAGGCCTCTTCGACGGGCAGACCGAACAGCGGCCACTCTCCCACGTCGTCCAGGTAGCCTTTGGCCAGGGCGAAGGCCCAATAGGGCAGATCGTCGGGATCTTCCAGATAGGCGACGTAGCGTTGTCGATCCTCTGCCGGGCCGTCTTCGGTGACCACCACCCAGTGGGCCGAAGGGGATTCCAGATAGGCGGCGAGCCATTCCGGCGGGTGTTCGCGGGCCAAAGCCAGCCAACGGTGCCGACGTCCGGAGGCGGGCAGCGGAGGGGTCAGATCTTCTTGATGTAGTTCTCGCATCGGCGGAATTCCTTTTGTATCCGATCGATCAGCAGACGGCATTCACCGGAGTCGTTGTTCTTGGCCGCGTCTTGCAATTGAATGCAGAGCCGGGACATGAGATGGGCTCCCATGTTGGCGCTGGCCCCCCGCAGTTCGTGAGCGTTCTCGTCCAGGGATGCGGTGTCCTTGATCTTAAGATTTTTCTTCAATTTTGCAATGATCACCGAAGCCGAGGAGAGAAAGGCTTCGATGAATTCCACAATCACCTTGGGATCGCGACCGAAATGGCTTCTCAGCAGATCCAGGGAGATGGGCGGCAGGGCCAGGGCCTCGCTGGCATCCGGAGGGGGCGCGGTCGTCGGATCCGGGCGATTGGGCAGCCACTGGTCCAGGCGGGCGGCCAGATCCTCGATGCGGATCGGCTTGGTGATGGTGTCGTCCATGCCGTGATCCAGACAGCGCTGCTGATCGCCGGGCAGGGTGTTGGCGGTGAGGGCGATGATGGGAATCCGTGGGCGGTTTTCCAACGTTTCCATCTGGCGGATGGCGCGGGTGGCTTGCAATCCATCCAGGATGGGCATGTGACAATCCATCAAGATGATGGCGTAGGAACCGGTTTGCAACGCCTGGATCGCATCCTTGCCGTTGGCGACGGTATGCACCGTGAATCCCAGACGATGGATTTGCATCTGGGCCACCTTCTGGTTGACCGCGTTGTCTTCGGCCAGCAGAATCATCCGTTCTCCCGAGTCTTCCGGGCGGTTGTGGGCCGAAGGGGGTTGATCCACCGGCGGGGTCTTGTCCGGAGGATTGGGTTCCGTGTCGGACAGCGGTTCCGGGTTCACCAGAGAGAGCAGCCGGTCCAGCAGTTGATGACGGTGCAAGGGACGGGTGAGATGGGCTACGAAACCGACCTTGCGCGCCTCGTCAAACCAGCGTTTTTCGTGGATGCCGGTGATCAGGATCAAGCCCACCGGGGGGATGGAGCGATCCTCGGTGATGGCGCGGCCCAGTTCCAGACACTGCTCCAAAGGAATGGGAGAGGCGGCCAGCAGCAGCAGATCGCAGGGCGCTCCGGCCTTGGCTTCGTGGCGGAGATAGGCCAAGGCCTCCTCCGGGCTTTCCACGGCGGCTCCTTTCATGTTCCAGTTGAGCAGATGGTTGAGCAGAATGGTCTGGCTGGTCTGGCGGGGATCCACCACCAGAGCCTTGAGTCCCTTGAGATGGGAGGCGTGCTGGGTCTGGGAAATGGTGTGGCCGTTTTCAGCGTGCAGGGGAAACGGCACCGTGAACCAGAAGGTGGATCCTTTGCCGCGTCGGCTGGTCATGCCCATTTCGCCGCCCATCAACTCCACCAGACGGTTGGCGATGGACAGTCCCAACCCCATGCCGCCAAAGGCGCGCGTCGAGGAGCCGTCCACCTGGGTGAAGGGCTGAAACAATCGATGCCAGGCGGTTTTGGGAATGCCGATGCCGGTATCGGTGACCGTGAAGCGTACCATGAGCGGGGATTTGGTTTTTTCCGTGAGGCGCGCCTGGATGGTCACCTGGCCCTTGCGGGTGAACTTGACTGCGTTGCCGACCAGATTCAGGAGAATCTGCCGCAGTCGGGCCGGATCCCCCAGCAGGATGTTGGGCAGTTTGGGACTGACATCGGTGAGCAGTTCGATGCTTTTTCTCTGGGCCTGGGAGGAGAGCAGTTCCGCCACCTCTTCCACCACCTTGATGGGGCTGAACGGAGTGGCCGAGGTCTCCATCTTGCCCGCCTCCAGGCTGGAGAAATCCAGGATGTCGTTGATGATGGTCAACAACGCCTGGGCCGACTCCCGCAAGGTGGTGGCCAGCTCTTTTTGATCCTTGTTGAGCTTGGTGTCGAGCAGCAGATCGGTCATGCCGATCACCCCGTTGACCGGAGTGCGGATTTCATGGCTCATGTTGGCCAGGAATTCCGATTTGAGGCGCGCGGTTTCCAGGGCGATGTCCCGGGCCTGTTTGATCTCCCGTTCCCACTGCTTGCGCAGGTTCAGATCCTTGAAAAGAGCGAAACTGCCGACGATGCGTCCCTGTTCGCGCAGGGGAGCGGCGGTCACCGAAACCGGAATGAGGTGTCCATCCCGATGGGTGAAGACATCCTCGTCGGTGTGGAAGATCTCTCCTTGCTGGACGCATTGCAGAATCGGGCACAATTCGGTGGGTACAGGATCACCGGAGGCGTTCTGGAAATGGAGCCGGTCGTGGGGATTCTTGCCCAGCAGTTCGTGTTGTTTCCAGCCGAGCAGTTTTTCGGCGATTTCATTGAAGAAAATGATTCGACCCTCCCGGTCCAGGATGTACAATCCCTCTTCCAGATGGGAGGAGATCTGGTGAAAGAAGGCGGTTCCCGAGGGGTGATCGGAAGACGAAAGGGAGCCGGACCAGAGAGGAAAGGAGTGTGTGTTCATCCATTTTTTATATAATAATCCGACGTCGAAGCCAATTGATTTTTCATCGCGGGGACGCGCAAGGCCGTGAGGAGCCGGTTGAAATCCTCCGGGGGTTCGGCGGTGAACGACATCTCCTTCAAGGTGGAAGGATGGGTGATGGTGAGTTGTCGGGCGTGGAGCGCCTGACGACGAAAGGCCAGCACGATCTCCCGACGCTCTTCGGGCCACTCCGGAGGGGGGTGGAAGGGGCGGGCATAGAGGGGATCGCCCAGTAGTGGATGGCCGATATGGGCCATGTGGACCCGGATCTGATGGGTGCGACCGGTCTCCAGACGACAGGCCACCAGGGTGAAACCGGACAAGGATTCCAACCGTTGCCAGTGGGTGACGGCGTGGCGACCGTGACGGGGTTCCACCGCCATTTTCTTCCGGTCTTTGGGATGGCGGCCAATGGGAGCGTCGATGGAGCCCCGGGGGGAGGTCAGGTTGCCCCGCGCCAGGGCCAGATAATGCCGAAAGGCGGAATGGTTGGCGAACTGTTCGGCCAGATGGAGATGGGCCTGGTCGTTTTTGGCCGCCACCAGCAGACCGCTGGTCTCCATGTCCAGACGGTGGACGATGCCGGGGCGGATGGCTCCGCCGATCCCCGACAGTCCCCCGGCCCGTTCCGGTCCGCCGCAGTGGTGCAGCAGGGCGTTGACCAGCACCCCGTCGTGACGGCCCGCCCCGGCGTGAACCGCCAGACCGGCTGGCTTGTTGATCACGATGATGTCATCATCTTCAAAGATCACATCCAGGGGGATCTCTTCGGGACGGGCCTCGATGGGACGGGGCGCGGGAATGGCCACCAGAAAGATTTCCCCGGCCATGGCCTTGTCGTCAGGCTGAGGCGGGGGGCCATCCGCACGGGTGACGCTGCCGGTCTTGAGCAGTCTCTGAAGCGCGGAACGGCTCAAGGTCGGATCGGCGCTGGCCAAAGCCTTGTCGAGTCGTTCTCCGTCGAGGGCGTCGGGGATGCGGATGGAACGGATGGGTGGGGTGTCGGGATCGGGAGGGTTCATGGGGTCGTGCGCATCCGGGTGAACGGTTTGGATCGGGAGAAAAGGCACAATGAAGGCGGTCAAGTTTTTTGTGGTGTTCGGGGCAGTGTTGATTCTGGTGGGATTGGGGGCGCTGGCCACCCGCATTCAGGAGCGGACCACCCGTCCCGCGCATGCCGCCGCGTCGGAGGCGGAAGGGACTCTTCGGCTGGAAGAGACCCTCATCCTGCCTGCCGGTGCGCGGGTGACCCAGTTGGCGGGACTGGACAGCGGAGCCGTTGCGCTGGTGGAGCTGCCCCAGGGTGGCGGCGGTCAGATGCTGTTTTTTTCCGCCCAGGGCAAGCTGAAGCGGCGCGTCATTCTGACGCCGGAAGTTCCCCCGTCCGTACCCCGTGGCCCAGGTAGTTGACCTCCGCCTTGCCCACGGCCAACTCCCAGGAGTCGCGCCAGGGAATGTAGCGCATGCCGGTCACATCCCGCATCTCGACTCCCGTGTGGCGCAGCCAGCGGCCCAGGTCCGACGGACGGATGAACTTGTCGAACTCGTGGGTGCCTTTGGGCAGCCAGCGCAGCACGTATTCCGCGCCCACGATGGCCATCAGCCATGCCTGGAGGGTCTTGTTGAGGGTGGCGAAAAAGAACGTGCCGCCCGGTTTGAGCAGGGTGGCGCACTCCATCAGAAAGGTCGGCACGTCCGGCACATGTTCCAGCACCTCCATGGCCAGCACCACGTCGAATGATTCCGGGCGTTCCCGGGCCAGTTCCGCGACGGACTGCACCCGATAGACCACCTGGGAGCCGCTCTCTTTTTGATGGGCCTGGGCCACGCCGATGATGGTGGCCGACCGGTCGATGGCCGTGACCCGTCCTCCGAGACCGTCCAGGGACTCGGACAGAATGCCCCCCCCACAGCCGATGTCGAGCATCTCCAGCCCTTCCAGCCCGCCTCCGGCAGGCCGCAACTGCTGGCGGATGTATTCGGTGCGCAGCGGATTGATGCGGTGCAAAGGCTTGAACTTGCCGTCGGGATCCCACCATTCGCTGGCCATTCTTTCAAACTTCGCGATCTCCTCTGGATCTTCTGTGGACATGCACTCCTCCCTTGATGCGTGGCTTGGTCTTCGGTTCGTGAGCCTGTGCCGAAGGAACGGACAATCCGATGCGGCAGCGTTTTCTGGGGGACGCCAATCCCCTTGATGACGGTCCGGCAACGTGTCGTCGCCATCAGGCGGGCCTTTGCGTCTGCGCGCCCCTTGTCTGGAGCGGTGGAGCGGGCTGGCTCACGGTCAATGATGAAAACAGGGTATCACATTCCAGGCCGGTTGGCTCTGTTCTGCGACAGGTTTTCCGAAAGAGAGGATTTCGGATGATCGGCCAGATATTTTCCGGTCGGGGTCGGCATGGAGTTCTTTGGGATCACTCCCCCCACAGGCGCGGGGATAGACCTTTGTCCAAGCCGATGCTTCCGCTGGAGCCAGAGTCTGGTCACGTGATGCTGATCTTGCATCCGGGGAATGTCGCGGTTTCAAATTTTCGCTTTGGTGTGTCGTCGCTGTCTTGTAGAATATGGATGCGTTGTGGGTGCAGGTTTGTGGTGTTTGGCAGGATATTGACAACTCTCCAGAGGAGTAACCGTTCAGATCAGAAACGAAGGTGCCAAGCCTTGACAATGTGATTATTGACGGTCAGATTTTCATCCATGGACGATATCATGGAATCGAACATTCAGCTTTTAGTCGAGGAGAACAGGAAGC
>JADGBT010000086.1 GCA_015231375.1 Magnetococcales bacterium
CTGCAATTCTGACACGGCCTGCCGCCTTCAGGCGGCAAAAGCAATGGGGGCGCGTTAGCGCCCCTCACCAAGCCGCTTTGAGCGGCTCACAAAATAAAGCCCCCGGCTCTGCCGGGGGATACTTACTAATATCAATTGGTTATGTGTGTGTAAGTGGACTTTAGTGGCGCACCCCTGCTGTCCAGGAAGGTGGTTTCATGGAAAGGATGGCGTACAAGGGGAAAAGAATTGACAAAATGATGATTGATAGTCAAATTTACATCCATGAACGATATCATGGAGTTGAACATTGCAGTCCTTGATCAAGGAGAACGGGTGCCTTCGGGAGGAAAAATGGCGTCTGCGGGACGAGAGCCAGGAACTGCGGGCACACGTTGTCCGATGGCGTGGAGAGGCTGGAGGAGCGATTGCGGAAGAATTCCAGCCAGCCTTCATCCAATCCGCTGTCGCGGGATTCTGACGTCCGTGAGGCGGCAAAGCAAGCCGCCGACAGGAAGAAATCATGGCGGGCAACCTGGACACAATCGCGCAGAATGAGAATGTTTGCCGGTCGAACAGGTGTGCCGCATGGTAGAATTCAACCCGGAGGTCTGTCAGGGATGCGACGTGATTTCAGGGCGATGTTCGAATATTCGGAATTGGCGGCTTGCCAGTGTGGTCCTGACGCTAGATTTGTAGCACGCGCTGAGGACCGGATTGCTCGTGGATTAATGGTGTTTTTTTGGGGGATGGTTGCGCACAAAGATGACTGGACCGATGATTCTGTATGGAACCGCATGGAAAAAGGAGCAGACGGCAAGACTGGTGGCGCAAGCCATCGAGTTAGGCTTTCGGGCCATCGACACCGCCTGTCAACCCCGACATTACCACGAGGCCGGTGTGGGTCAGGGAGTGGTGGCCTGTCTGCAACGGGGCATGGTGGCGCGGGCCGACCTGTATTTGCAGACTAAATTCACCTCTCTGGATGGTCAGGATCCCAGGAGTGTGCCCTATGACCCCAAGGCGTCCCTCGGGGAACAGGTGGTTCAGTCCTTTCGGGCCTCTTTGGCGAATTTGCAAACCAGCTATCTGGATTGTCTGGTGTTGCACTCTCCCATGCCCACTCTGGCGCAAACCCTGGAAGTCTGGCGCGTCATGGAACGACTGGTGATCGAAGGAGGCGTGCGTCAATTGGGTATCAGCAACTGCTATGATCTGCGGGTGTTGGAGGCTTTGACCAACGCTGTCCAGATCAGGCCGATGGTGGTGCAGAATCGTTTTTACGCGGCCACCGGATACGATCGGGGCATTCGAGCGTATTGTCGGCAACAAGGAATGGCCTATCAGAGCTTCTGGACCCTGACCGCCAATCCCGCTCTTTTATCCCATGCTGTCCTGATCGACATGGCCGGGCAGTATCAACGTACGGTCCCCCAGGTATTTTTCCGTTATTTGATCCAGATCGGTGTCACTCCTTTGACCGGAACCACCTCTGCCGCGCATATGCGCGAGGATCTGGACATTGTCGCGTTCGAGTTGACCGAGGCCGATTGTCATGCCATCACGGCGTTGCTGGGAGTCGGTGGATCGGAATTGAATCGGTCTTGAGAAAAGGATCGATGGGCGTTGTCCAGTCGTTTTTCCATGCGGGTTGATACAGGAGATGGTGATGTCGGAGTTGACGATTACGGGTGAAATCGATCCCTTTTTGCACGTCTCGTTGCAAAAGGGAGAATCGATTCTGGCTGAATCCAATGCCATGGTTATGATGGAAGAGACCTTGACCCTGGATGGCACCTTGGGGAATCAAGGTATTCTGGGATCGTTGGTCCGGCGTTTCGCCAACGAGGAGTCCATATTCCAGCAAAAGATCACCGCCCAGAACGGGCCGGGAGATCTGTTGCTGGCCGCTCCGTTTCCGGGTGGCATGCATTTGCTGGAGATCGGTGAACGACAATTTTTTCTGACGGATGGGGCTTTCTTGGCCAGTACCGAGGGAGTGGTGGTGAAATCCGTGACCCAGAGTCTGGGGAATGCCCTGTTTGGTGGCACCGGGGGATTTCTCATCCAGAAAACCGAAGGGCGGGGCAAACTGGCGGTGGCGGCTTTCGGGTCGGTGTTTTTGTTGGATGTCAAACCGGGACAACCCCTTACCATCGACAACGAACACATCGTGGCCTGGGAAAGCACCCTGGAATATGAGGTCTCCACCCCCAACAGTGGACGCGGTTTTCTGGGCGGTCTGCTGAGCGCGGCCACCAGCGGGGAGTCGCTGGTATTGCGGTTCACCGGTCAGGGTCAGATTCTGCTGGCGTCCCGCAACAAGAAAACCCTGGTGGCTTGGCTTGCGCAGAATCTGCCCACGCCCAGCGGGGGCTCGTAAAACAAGGAGTCATCCCCCGGCTTTGTCGGGGTGACAGGAGCCCTTTGATAGGGAAGGGTCAATGGCTCTTGGATCATCTATGTTCTCTTCGTTTTCGTTCAGGCGTCTTCGACCTCTTCTATCCGGTTTCTCTCATGGTGGGCCTGTGCCTTCAAGGCGGGCCGGTCGATCTTGCCGTTGGCCAGCAGGGGAAACCCGGAGAGAATCCGCAGATGGTGGGGATGTTTGTAGCGGGCCAGACGGGTGTTCAGGTGCGCGCGCAACGCCTCCAGAGTGACCGGCGCGCGCACCACGCAAAAGGCCAGTCCCACCTCGCCCCATTTTGCGTCGGCCACTCCGACCACCACGGCCTGCACCACCGCCGGATGGGTGGTGAGCTGTTTTTCCACCTCCCCCGGATAGACGTTCTCCCCGCCGGAGATGTACATCTCCTTTTTGCGACCGATGACGTAATAAAAACCCTCCGCATCCTTGCGCACCAGATCGCCGGTGGCGAAGAAACCGTCTCGCATGGTGGCGGCGAACAGCGTGTCGTTGCGCCAGTATCCCAAGCAGACATGGGATCCGGCGATCCACATCTCTCCGACCTGACCGGTGGCCACCGGCGCGCCGTTTTCATCCATGACCTGTACGGTGGAGCGGGTCATGGGCCGACCGATGGAGTCCGGATGGTTCCAGGCGTCGGCGGTTTCCAGCAGAAAACAGTTGGGGCCGACTTCGGTCAGTCCGAATCCCTGCTTGAACGGCACCCCTTGCCGGTGATAGCCCTGAATCAGGGCCAGACTCAACGGCGCGCCGCCGGAGAGAAAAAACCGGATGCGGGAAAAATCGGTCTGCTGGAAATCCGGGTGGTCGAACATGGCCTGGAACATGGTGGGCACGGCCCAGAAGACCGTGACTCCGGCTTGATGGATCTCTTCCAGCACCCATCCGGGGTCGAAACGGGGGTGGAGGATCAAGGTGCCGCCGATGGACAGCATCGGCAGACAGAAGACATGATATCCCCCGGTGTGGAAGAAAGGGGTATTGACGATGGAGATGTCTTCCGGGCGCAGCACGTCGGCGGAGAGGGTGTTGTGGATGTTGGCCAGGATCATGGCCGCGTGCAGCATCACCCCTTTGGGTCGTCCCGAGGAGCCGGAGGTGTAGAGGATCATCAGCACCCGGTGATCCGGAACGGCCACCGGGGGAGGCAGGGTCAGGGTCGGAGGCGGCCCTTCCAGGATGGAGAGGGGGTGGAATCCTGGGGTCTGGTCATCCCCGAGTTTGAGAACCGGATCGAGTTCGTCGAGGATGGCATCGATTTCCTGCGGGGCGAGACGGTGATTGAGGGGAGCCAGAATGGCTCCGAGCTGGACGCAGGCGAAAAACAGGGTGACATGTTCCAGCCGGTTGGGGGCCAGCAGCGCCACCCGGTCCCCTTCTTGAACCCCCAGCGCCACGAGATGGGCCGTCAGCCGCAGGATTTCCGTCTGCAGTTGGGCATAATGATAGATCTGTCGGGTTTGGCGGTCCACCAGGGCCACATGGTCTGCTCTTTCCTGGGCATGCCGGGCGATAAAATCTTGCCACATGTTCATTCTCCCTTGCCGTGATCAGGATTTGACAACACATTGAACAGGATCATCCCAGCGAAGGCAAGCGATCAAGAAAAAGGAGAAGAGCATGTCAGATCCATTTGGCAGTCACCGGGAAATTCTGGGTGACGGACCACCGGTATTGTGTCTTTCCGGTTTTGCCAGCGGCAATTGGATGTTCCGGCGTTTTGTCGAGCCGCTTGCCGACCGGTTTTGTTTCGTGATTCCGGACAATCGTGGCATGGGTGCGGCTCCTCCGGCCCAGGGGCCTTATGGACTCGACGATCTGGCGGATGACGCCATCCGGTTGATGGATGAGTTGGGTCACACGACTTTTTCCGTGATCGGCTTGAGCATGGGCGGCTTTGTCGCCCAACGGCTCGCATCCCGTTATCCCGAGCGGGTGCGGAGTCTGGTGTTGATGTGTACCAGTTCCAACGGGGAGGGCTTCAAGGCGTTGTTTCCCATGCTCGCCCGGGAACAGGTGGCGTTCATCTATCATCTGCGCAAGGAGGACCGGGTGCGGGCCGCCTTGTCGGATCCATTCTGTCCGATGCTGTCCAGCCGTTATCCACAGATTTACGACTATGTGATGCAGCAGCGTCTGCTGTCCGAACCCGAAGTCGATCAGGTATTGCTGCAATACGATGCGGTAGCGCGTTTTTTCGCCGCGTCTCCGGTTGACCTGTCCGCGTTGGATCTGCCGGTGCTGGTGATGTCGGCGGAACACGATCCGATCGTGCCTTTAGCCAACGCCCGTCTGCTGGCTGATCAACTGCCTCGGGCCGAGTTGGCGGTGATCGGGGAGACGGATCATCTGTTCTTTCTGGAGAAGGCCGAGGAGGTGGCGGAGCGGATTGGTGTGTTTTTGGGTTTGACGGTGGCGGTGTGATGACAAGAGATGCTCCTCTGCAGTTGAGTTCCCTCCCATGGAAGAGCTTCGAGAAATTTTGTACCGACCTCCTCAGCTACAAATATCGTGACTGCGGTGGCGTGGCGAATCCTTTCGGCAGCCCCGGCAGCAAGCAGAAAGGTATTGACATTAGAGTGCGCGGGGATTTCGGGGTGCATTCCTTCCAGTGCAAGCAGGTACAGGAGTTCGGACCGCAGGAAGTTCATAGGGCCGTATCCGCGCATAGCTTTATCTCTGACAAAAAATTCTTGCTATTGAGTCGTGTTGCCAGTCCCGGCGCCCGCGAGGCCATTGCGCAGTATCCGGATTGGCAACTGTGGGACCAGGAGGACATCTCCGCAAGATTTCGAGAACTTCCAATGGTTGACCGCCGTAATCTGGTGGACAGCTACTTTCCTGGTCAGCGTCTGTCTCTCCTTGGCGTGCCTGAGTCAGGGCCGTTTCAAACGCCCGAAGCGTTCTTCAAAGGTTTCATCGAGCCTGATCGTTGGTTTCATCATGGCTGGGATCTTGTGGGCCGGACCGATGACCTCGATCAATTGGCCGCAAATCTCCTGGATGACAACCTGCTGGTCACGATTCTTCAGGGAGCCCCGGGAAGCGGCAAGACGCGATTGTTGCGCGAGGTAGTCAAAAGGGTAAGCCAGCAGCGACCGGAGATTGCTGTCCACTTTGTTTCGCCAACGGAAGAGGTCATTGCTCGGCATTTGGAAGAATTGGGCATTGGCGAGAAGCTTCTGATAGTTGATGATGCTCATGATCGCGATGACCTTGACCAACTGCTGCGGTATGTATCGGTGCCCGGAAACAGGGGAAGGCTACTGTTGTCATTGCGTCCCTATGGTCACGCAAGGGTGCTTCAACAAGCGTCCCTTGTTGCCATCGACAGTCCCTGGGTGGTGACAGTAGCGCTGCAAGCTTGGACCAAAGAAGATGCACAACGTCTCGCCACACAGGTTTTGCAGTTTTCCGGCGGTCCGTTGCATGTGGCATCTGGAATTGCCGAACTGACCTACCTCACGCCCCTGGTGACCGTACTGCTGGCCGCGCAGGTTGTCGCCAAAGAGGAGTTGCCTCCGGCCATGATTGGCAACAGCCAGGACTTCCAACGCCTCATCCTTGCTAGGTACGAGAAAATCATTACCGGGCAAATCGTGCCTGATCAGCAGGATAAATCAAAGTTGCAAGCTGTTTTGCGGATGGTCGCTTTGTTGCAACCGATAACGATTGATGATCAGTCTTTTTTCGATATCCTGCTCAAAGTGGAGAAATTGGAGTATGAGGATATCCAGTCTCTCCTGCGCCTCCTGATCGAGGGCGGAGTATTGTTCAGGCGCGGTCTTCGTTATCGCCTTGCTCCTGACCTGCTGGCCGATTCCATCATTCAGAGTAATTTTTTCGACCCCAATGGTTCGGTTACCATCAAGGTTGAGAAGGTGTTCGATATCGCTGAAGGAGATTACCTGACGCATCTATTGGTCAATCTGGGACGTCTCGATTGGCGTCTGCGCCATGGTGAGACCGAGGGCCGCACGTTGCTGGCCAGCATTTCCCCGAAACTTCAATGGCACAATGAATATCATAATCCCCACATTGAGGCCGTTGAAGCCGTGGCCTATTACCAGCCGCGACTGGCGCTTGATTTCGCCGAGCGACTCATCGGACAGAAGCATGCTAATGTTCCTGGCGTTTGCAACATGGTGCGTAACGCAGTCTATAACCTGGAATTTCTGGAAGAAGGGTGTGTTCTGCTGTGGCGCGCAGGCAAGGACGATGCGCGCGAACTCCACCGGTGCCCGCACCACGGCATCCGGATCTTGCAAGAACTTGCCAAATTCGCGCCCAACAAACCGGTGGAGTGTGTGGAGCGGGTTGTCCAGTTCGCCATTGAACTTTTGGATCGCCCTATATCCTTGCGCGGATGTTACACGCCCTTCACCATCCTGGAAGGTGCGCTGGGAACGGAAATGGAGGAGATCACTTCCAAAAGCCTCGTCGTCACTTTTACCCGTTACAGTCTTCCCTTTGAACGCGCCAAGACCGTGCGAGCGCGCGTCATCGATGTCATCGTCAATGCTCTTCAGGGGGATTCTTCGCGCAAGGCGTTCCTCGCTGCGCAGTTGCTTTCGACAGCGCTCCGCAGTCCGATGCACTCTAATGACGTGCATGTTTGGGATGTTGCCCATGCCGAATTGCTCGTGCGGGTACACAAGGCTCTTCTCGATAACCCCGCCATTCATCCCGCAGTGCTGGTAATGGCTGCGATGTCAGTCAGTTGTAATTCCTTCTACAACCGAACATCCGATTGTGCTCCCCTGGCTCAGTCCATTATTGCGTTGCTGGATCGCGACCTGCCGACGCGATTGATCAGGCTTGTTGCGGATGCTGGGGGAAGTCAAACCTGGAAAGACGATAGTTCGAACAAGCGCGAGGCTCACAAAGCAGATACCGTGCGCTTCATTGATGACCTTTCCTCCGAGTTTCCGGAAGTTGGGTCTTTATATGCGTTCCTGGAAAAATGGCTGAACGAGATCAACAAGGTTACCGGTCAGAAATGGCAAACTGCACAGATTGTTATCAAGAACCTGTTGCTGCATCGTCCCGACCTCGCCAAGAAAATTCTGGCCAAGCGTGCCGATGAATCTCCTTTGAGTTCTTTCGCGGGAGTCGCGCTTGCGGTTCTCATGAATGGCCAAAATCGCCATGCACTGATTTCTGAACTGTTGGAAGATGATTCGGTAGGCTCGTGGAGGTTGGTCGCGGACGCCTATGGTATTTATGAAGGTATCTTCATAGATGCGGATATATCCATCGTGCGGCGTATTTTCCAGTCGGTTGAGCCTGCCGTCTTGTACCACGCCACGTTTATCGGGAGAAGCATTGTAAAGCACAACCCAATTCTTGCGTTAGAGTTGATATGTCTTGCTGACATGACTATAAATTATGAGATTACTAATTATTTATTTGGGGTTTTGGCGTGTCACGACACTATTCTTGAGGAAAGCATCACACCGGAACAGTGGCGAATCCTGTTGCAGGGGCTTTCACAAGCGCATGAATTGGATGATTATTC
>JADGBT010000087.1 GCA_015231375.1 Magnetococcales bacterium
CTCAATACCTCTCGAACTCCGCATCCGGATTCCGCGCCGGTGCGGGCAGAAGTTCGGGCATGGGCTGTCCGGTCTGACGCGCCTGGACCGTCTGAAGACCCGAAACCGAAGAGGACAACCGCGTCGTCGGATTCCCGACCTTGAAAAAAGCGAGAGCCTGAGCCAGATGATCGGCCTGGGTGTTGAGCTCCTCGGCGGTGGCGGCCATCTCTTCGGAAGCCCCGGCGTTGCTCTGAATCACCTGATCCAATTGCTGAATGGCGCTGTTGATCTGACTGGCCCCCTGGCTCTGCTCCTGGCTGGCGGCGGAAATCTCTTGCACCAGTTCGGCGGTACGCCGGATATCCGGCACCAAAGTGTCGATGATGGTTCCCGCCTTTTCCGCCACCGCCACGCTGGAAGCGGACAAATGACCAATCTCTCCGGCAGCGGTCTGGGAACGTTCCGCCAGCTTGCGCACTTCCGCCGCCACCACCGCGAACCCCTTGCCCTGCTCCCCGGCCCTGGCCGCCTCGATGGCCGCGTTCAAGGCCAACAGATTGGTCTGACGGGCAATCTCTTCGATGATGCCAATCTTGCCCGCGATCTCCCTCATGGCAACCACCGCCTGATTGACCGCCTCACCCCCCGCAGCAGCGGACCGGGAGGCGGACTGGGCGATCGTTTCCGTGGTCTGGGCGTTGTCGGTGTTCTGCTGGATGTTGGAGGACATCTCCTCCATGGCCGAAGAGGTCTCCTCGATGCTGGCCGCCTGTTCCGTGGCTCCCTGGGATAAATTCCGGGCCGTGCCGGAAAGCTGCCTGGCTCCGGCGGACACATTGTCCGAAGCGGCCTTGATGCGATCCGTCACTTCCCTCAACTTGTCCATCATGCTCGACATGCTTTGCGACAATTGCCCCAGCTCATCCTTCCGTGTGACAACACACCGGATCTGCAAATCCCCTTCCGCCAACGCCTGAAGATTGCCCCGGCACTCCTGCAAGGGCCGGTTGATGTGACGCGTCAGGCCCAAACCCAGCAACAAGGCCATCACCGTGCCGATGAACATGGCAATCCAGGCCGTGGTGATGGTTCGATTGGTCAGGGCGAAGGTGTCATCCACCTCCCGCTTCACCGCCACGCCAACCCGCTCCTCCACCGCCGCCAGAATGGTCATCATCTGATTGCCGATCTCGTCGGCACGATGATCGGATTGACTTTGCTGCGCCAAATGCTCCACCAAAGAACGACTGACGCCGATCAGACGTTTGGCGTGCTCGACAAAACGACCATGCGCGATGAACAATTGTTCCACTTCGTCACACAAAGCCTCCCCGGTCACCGGACTGATCTTGCCCTCGTCGGTGACCGCCCCGTGACGCAACGCGTTGATCCAAACAAGAAAGGTCTTGGTCTCCGCGTCAAAGGCCCGCACCGCCTCCTCCTGCTCCTTGGGATCGGTGGATTGCACCAGCTCCTCCAGGGCGATACGGCTGACCGACAACGTGTTCTTGATCTCCATGGCCATGTCGGCCCAGGTGTTCTCCACGGTGATGATGCGCGTCGCGCTCTCCCGGCCCAGCAACGACTGAATGCGCTCCTTGACCAGACCTTCAAACTTGGATCCCTTCTCCATGGTCTGATCGTAGGAGGTCTCCATGTTCTTCATGCTCTCGGCCATCTCGGCACGGGCCTGAAAAACAGCGACACTGGCACTCTTCACCGCCAGAATGGCCGGCTGGAACGCGCTGTTGTGCAACTGATCCGCCTGTTGCACCACCTCGCGGATGCGTTCATCCTGGGTGGCGACCACACTCTTTCCCAGCACGGTTCCGCCGGATCGAATGGCTTCCGCCAAAGCGTCAAACCGTTGAACCGCCTCCTCGTGCTCCTTCCAAACCCCGTTTTGCTCCTCGATGGTCTCGGCGGCGATCAACTCCATCACCATTTGCATGTCCTGCCGCACCGACAGGGCCATGTTCAAGGCGACACTCTCCAAAGGCACCACCCGGACAATCGACTCGGTTTTGGAACGCATGGCTTCCATGCCCTGCCACCCGGAGACTCCCACCCCGATCAGCAACAGCGCCATAAACCCGTAAGATCCCATCAATTTATAACTGATTTTCCAATCTTTCAGGGTCAGCATGGCAGCCACCTCCTTGTCAGTGCTGGTTGAATAAGAACAATTGAAATCATCACGATCGGCACCATTCCGCCCCATCGCCCAAATCCCATCCATATCCTGGTGAAATAAATGTAAATCATTCTCGATCCTGTTGTCAATTTTTCCAGCTTTCCAACACCGGATCGCATCGACGGCCATCAGGGCCGAAAGGCGTTTCCCGGAATTTTTCCAAGAAAATCACATCCCTCCGAAATCCGGTCCTCCCCCCCCTTCGGGCGGGGTCCAACGGATGTTGTCCAGCGGATCCTTGATGTCGCAGCACTTGCAATGCAGACAGTCGGCCCCGTGAATGCGATAAACCGCTGCGCTCACGGCGGGTGGAATTTTGAGTTCATACACTCCGGCAGGACAAAAACGGGTCTCGGGATTGGCAAACCGGGTTCGTCCCGCCTCCAGGGGAAGCCGGGAATCCCGCAACCGCAGATGCAGCGGTTGATCGTCTTGCCGGGTCAACGCGCTCAAGGCCAGAGCCGCAGGACGATCCAGAATCCAGGGAGCCGGTTGGGGAGGCGGGGAAGTCAGCAAAGGCGTGGTCACCGCTCGCAAGCGCTCCCGATCCGAAACGGTCCAACGCCAGGTCCAAGGCGAACCTCCCCGACTCGCCCACTCCCACGCCGCATGGATCAAACCCGGCACCATCCCGACACGAAATCCGGGTCGCACATTGCGTACCGCCTTCAAGTCGGCCAACCAGGCGGATCCGTACACCCGTTCCGGATACGCCCGCAATCCGTGGGCGGAAAAATCCCCACCCCCGAAAGCCTCCCCCACGGTCTCCGCCGCCGCCAATCCGGATTGGATGGCATTGCCGATACCCTTGAGTCGGGCCGCGTTCAAAAATCCCGCCCCGTCTCCCACCAGCATCCCGCCATCGAAAACCAATCGGGGCAGACTCTGCCATCCCCCTTCCACCAGGGTTTTGGCGCCGAAGGCCAATGGTCGCCCCCGTTGCAGCAACCTTCGGATGCGCGGATGGTTTTTCCAGTGCTGAAACGCGATGAACGGATCAAACCCCCCATCCCGATAGTCCAGACCCGCCACCCATCCCACAGCCAGCCGGTCCGAAGCCAGAGCATAGACAAATCCACCCCCGTACTGATCCGCTTTCAAGGGCCATCCCAAGGTGTGGAGAACCTCACCCGGATGCGCGGCCCCTTCAGCGGGAAGCTCCCACAACTCCTTGAAGCCCAGGCCATGGGTCTGGGGGGTGCGGCCCTGGTCCAGATGAAGCCGTTCGATCGCCTCGCGGGTCAGATGTCCCCGACACCCCTCGGCCAGCAACGTCACCGGAGCGCGCAAGACAATGCCGGGCTGAAATCCGGGTTTCGGCGTTCCGTCGGCTCTGCGTCCGTGGTCTCCGGTGATCACCCCGGTCAGCCGATCCCGCTCCCACAGCAGACCGGCGGCGACAAATCCGGGATAGATCTCCACTCCGGCCGCCTCGACCCGTCCGGCCAGCCAGCGACACCATCCCCCCAACGAGAGCAGATGGCAACCGTCATGATTCCAAAGCTGGGGCAGAGGCAGGGCATGCCGACGCGACAGAAACAACAGGGATTCACGGGTCACCACCGCGCCCGAAAGGGCCTGGTCTCCAGCTTCCAAGGCATGCAGATCGGCGGGATCCACCAACGCGCCGGAAAGCAGATGACCACCAACCCGGGCCGCCTTTTCCAGCACGACGATTTTCAAAGCCGGAAAACGATTGGCCAGTCGCCACGCCGCCGCCAATCCCGCCGGACCGGCCCCCACGATGATGACATCAAATCGAAGATCTGACATGAAGGTTCATGAATTGAAAAAAAAGAGAGGGTCTGGGAGATTCATCTCCCAGGGTTTTGACTTTCAAAAAATAAAAATATTATTGATTTAAAAGAATAAAAGACAAAAAAAATTCCTGGGGGATGAATCCCCCAGACCCCCTCTTTTTTTTCAATAGTTTCGACCCGTCACACCTCGTCGATGAAATTCGGGATCTGACTCTCCATGCCGACGGCCTTGTCCACGCTCAAGACAAAAGCGATGCCGGCGCCCGGTTGATGAAACGCTCCCACCTTTTTGATGGTCTTGAGGATCGGCTTGACCAGATGCTCTTCGACCAACAATAAAATGACATCGCGCTGAATGTCCAGAGTCATCCCGAAAATGGTCTTGGTGCCGTGAATGCCCACCCCACGGGCCGGAATGATGGTGGCTCCGGTGGCTCCGGATTTGCGAGCCGCCGCCACGATGCCATCGCTCATGTCCGAACGAATGGTGACAACAATCAGCTTGAAATGCATGCCAACCTCCCGATCACTCCAGGCTGCCGTAAGAAGAACCCTTGCGACGACGACGCGAAAGCAGTCCACTGATGAAACCCAGCAGCAAAACCCCGGCTCCGGCGAGGAAGAACAAGGTATCGGATTGTTTTTCCAGGATATGGTTTTCGTCGGAAGCCTGTTTCAACTCTTTTTCCAAACGGTTGGCCTTGGCGACCAGTTCCTGGTTTTCCTGCTCGATGCGCAAGGCATTGCGGGAGACCTCCTGGATGCGCTTCAACTCGTTTTGGAGTTTTTCGTGGTTGACCAGTTTGGCGCGGAGTTCTTCGATTTCGCTCCGCAATTGATTGCGTTCGATCTCGGGGGGAATCTTGGCGGAAAGGGAACGACGGGCCACCCAGCCGTCATTGCCGTCCGAGCCTCGCACATGGTCCCAGCCGGAATTGTTGCCTTCCAGGAGTTCGAGTTTGTCACCGGCCTTGAGGGTTTTCACCACCGGAGCGCTCAACGCCGGAGTGCGACGCAGATTGATCTGATCGTCGATGACATAACGATCCTCGGCAAAGGCCGGAACCGCCCAGGGAAGAATCAGCAGAGCCAAAAACGCACGCACTGACCATGATCCCGACCTGCGCCGGGGGTTGGTGGGGAAAAATCCGTTCATCCGATCACCCGATCCGTTGAAAGAAATCCGATTCGATTTATGATGCCTGCTTGACGAACGGCGTCAACCGGGAAGCCGGAAGAACGCCGCCTTTTTCTGAAAGAAGCCACATTGCGATTCAAGGAGCCGACATGTCTCTGGACACTCAAGTGAACAAGGCGCGGGTACTGGTCGAGGCCCTGCCCTACATGCGCCGATTCGATGGCCGCACCTTCGTCATCAAGTACGGCGGACACGCCATGGTGGACGAAGCCTTGAAAAAAAGCTTTGCCCAGGACGTGATTCTGTTGCGTCAGGTGGGGATCAATCCGGTGGTGGTGCATGGCGGCGGTCCGCAGATCAACCAGACCATGGCCCGGATGGGTCTCAAACCGCAAATGATCGACGGCCAACGGGTGACCGATCAGGAGACGGTCAACGTGGTGGAGATGGTGCTGGCCGGCAAGATCAACAAGGATATCGTCAATCTGATCAATCTCAACGGTGGTCGCGCGGCGGGTCTGTCGGGCAAGGATGGACACACCATCCTGGCGCGCAAGCGTCCTCCCAAACGCAAGGCCTCGCTGGAAGCCGAACAACCCGAAGAGATCATCGATCTGGGATGGGTGGGAGATGTGGAGGAGATCGACATCACCTTGCTGGAGATGTTCAAGAATTCGGACATCATTCCGGTGGTGGCCCCGGTGGGGGTGGGTCGAAAAGGGGAAACCTACAATATCAACGCAGACGCGGTGGCCGGGAAAATGGCGGCGGCCCTGGGCGCGGAAAAGTTGATCCTTCTGACCGACGTGACCGGGGTGCGGGATCGGGATGGTCATCTGGTGAGCCGTCTGGAAGCCGCAGACGCCACCCGTCTGATCAAGGAAGGAGTGATCAGCGGGGGCATGATCCCCAAGGTGGAAACCTGTCTGTCGGCCCGTCGGGGCGGAGTGAAGGCGGCCCACATCATCGACGGACGGGTGGAACACGCCCTGCTGCTGGAGATTTTCACGGATCAGGGAATCGGCACGCTGGTGGCGTGACGCTCTGACGGCCCACAGCGATGACTTGGCGCGCCGTTGCGGCTGGTGTACTCTCATCGATGGGGAATCGCTTGGTTTCATGGAAGGCCGCCCGGCCTGAGTTTTTTAGTTGAAAGGGTCAAAACGATGATCGCGCGTTTCGCAGTGCAATTCCGGTGCCGCCATGGTTGATCAGGCAGAACCAATCACCCCGCTTCGCAAGGAAGACCTGATCGCCTGGATGGAAAAAGGGTGCAAACCCCGTCGGGATTGGCGTGTGGGCACGGAACACGAAAAGTTCGGTTTCTACAAAAAAGACCAGCGACCCATTCCGTATGCCGGTCCGAACGGCGTGGAGGCGCTCCTGCTGGAGATGTCGAAGCGTTTCGGCTGGCAGGTGGAGCACGAAAACGGCCATCCCATCGCCTTGAAGCAACGACAGGCGGCCATCACCCTGGAGCCGGGAGGACAGGTGGAGTTGTCCGGCGCGCCCATGCGCGACATTCACGCCGCCTGGCTGGAAATCGACGAACATCTGCATCAATTGGGTCTGGTGTGCCGGGAGCTGGGCATCGCCTTTCTGGGCATCGGCGCCCAGCCCAAATGGCCTTTCGAGGCGATCCCGTGGATGCCCAAGGGGCGCTATCGGGTGATGCGGGAGTATCTGCCCACCCGTGGCGGTCTGTGTCTCGACATGATGGCCCGTACCGCCACGGTTCAGGCCAATCTGGATTTCGGCGACGAGGCGGATATGGTACAAAAATTCCGCGTCGCCCTGGCGTTGCAGCCGTTGGCCACCGCGTTGTTCGCCAATTCACCGTTCATCGACGGCAAGCCCACGGGATTTCTCTCCTATCGGGCCCACATCTGGCGGGATACGGATCCGGACCGTTGCGGCGGATTGCCGTTCGTGTTCGAGGAGGGATTCGGTTTCGAGCGTTATGTGGACTATGCTTTGGCCACGCCGCTGTTGTTTCTGTATCGCAATAAAAATTATCAACCGGCGGGAGGAGTACCGTTTCAGGCTTTTCTGGAGGGCAAACATCCGGCCCTGCCGGGTGTTTACGCCACGTTGGCCGACTGGGAGACCCATTTGAGCACGTTGTTTCCGGATGTGCGTTTGAAGCACTATCTGGAGACCCGGGGCGCGGACGCGGGCAATTCGGCGACCTTGTGCGCGTTGCCCGCCTTGTGGAAGGGGATTCTTTATCACGACGACGCGTTGCACGCGTGTTGGGAGCTGGTGAGGCATTGGAGCGCCGAAGATCGGGCCAGAATTCACGCCGAGGTGCCGCGTTTGGCGTTGAAGACCCCGATTCCGGGTGATCGCACCTTGCGGGATCTGGCTTTGGAGGTCTTGCCCCATGCCAAGGCGGGATTGGCGGCCCACAACCGTCTGAACGCCAAGGGGTGCGACGAGACCATGTTCTTGAAGCCTCTTTTCGCCACCGCCGACAGCGGCGTCACCCCGGCGGAACGGTTGCTGGAGGCTTATCATCATCGCTGGAACGAAAGCGTGGATCCGGTGTTTGTCGAACAGGAGTTCGAGGCGTTTTTGGCGGAGTGTGGGTGA
>JADGBT010000088.1 GCA_015231375.1 Magnetococcales bacterium
ACGACGCGGTTGTCCTCTTCGGTTTCGGGTCTTCAGACGGTCCAGGCGCGTCAGACCGGACAGCCCATGCCCGAACTTCTGCCCGCACCGGCGCGGAATCCGGATGCGGAGTTCGAGAGGTATTGAGATCGGATTTTTCTGGAGGGTTTGACGGTCAATTCAGGGCGATTTCCTGCAATTTCTCTTCGGCGAGGGGATCCAGGATCGTTTCGCGCACCATTTCCTCTTCGGAGGTTTCCGGTTGATCCGGTTTGGCGTTGGTCTCCACGCCGAAGAGGGTTTCCAGCAGAATGCGGGTCAGCACGTTGCGCATTTTCGACTCGGTGACTCCCGAGGCCGGATTGGCGACCGCCAGCCCTTCGGAGGAGAGATCCACTTGATATTCGGGTCCGAATCCGGTCGAGGGGTTTCCGCTGTTGACGGCGCTGGTGGAGCGGTTCGAGGAGAACGATACCACGGCCGCTGTCGAATGGGAAATCATCATGGCGAGATCCTTTGCGCACTCATCCAAAAGAGCTTGTGGGAAGCGGTTCGGGGGATTAACATGAATCCCATTAACCGTTTTATCGGTCGTACCCGCCTTTGGCTTTACCTTTCCTTGCGTTTTTCATGAAGGATCCTAAGCTCCGTGACTTCCATTGATTTTCTTGCAGATCTCAACGTTCCGCAGCAGCAGGCGGTGATGGCCTCCGAAGGCGCTCTGATGGTTTTGGCGGGTGCGGGATCTGGCAAGACCCGGGTTTTGACGCGTCGTTTGGCCCGTTTGCTTCATCAAGGCGAGGCGGGTTTGGGGGAGATCCTGGCGGTGACTTTCACCAACAAGGCCGCTTTGGAAATGCGCGAGCGGGTGGCCGACCTTTTGAATCTGGACGAGGAGAGTACCCGGCGTTTGTGGATTGGCACTTTTCACGGCATGGGGGCGCGCATGTTGCGTGCGAATGCCGAGGTATTGGGTTTCGATCCCAATTTCACCATTCTGGATACCGGCGAGCAGCAGCGATTGATCAAGCGGTTGTCCGAGCAGAAGGGTTTCTTGGACCCTTATTGGAGCCCGAAGCGGTTGGCCATGTCGATCGGTCGTTGGAAGGACGACGGATTGGGGCCGGACGATCTGGGAGAGACCCGTTTGAAAGCCTCGCGGGATTTGATGCGCATCAGCGGCTTTTACACCGATTATCAAGATGAGTTGCGGCGTTTGAACGCCATGGATTTCGGAGATTTATTGTCCAACTGTTTGAAGCTTTGGGATCGGGCGCCGGAGATTTTGTTGGGGTATCAGAAGCGTTTTCGTCATTTGCTGGTGGACGAGTATCAAGACGCCAACAAGGTGCAATACGACTGGATGCGTCGTTTGGCGGTGGGGGGAGCGTTGTGTGTGGTGGGGGATGATGATCAACTGATTTACAGTTGGCGTGGCGCGCGCTTGGAGAACATCTTGAAGTTCGAGGAGGATTTTCCTGATGCCCGGGTGATCCGGCTGGAGCAGAATTACCGTTCCACGGGGAATATTCTCAAGGCTTCCGGGGGCTTGATCGATCACAACAAGGGTCGCAAGGGCAAGACGTTGTGGACCACGGGTGCGGAAGGGGCGCTTCTGGAGACCTATGTGGCCGAGGATGGGGAGGATGAGGCGCGTCATGTCACCCGGGAGATTTTGCGTCAGGTCGCGGTGAGGCCGTTGCATGACATGGCGGTATTGGTACGCACTTCCAGTCAGACCCGGTTGTTCGAGCAGGCTTTTCATGAGTTCAATCTGCCGTACCGGGTCAGTGGCGGATTGCGTTTCATGGATCGGGCCGAGATCAAGGATGCGGTGTGTTATTTGCGGTTGGCTCATTCGTTTCGGGATGATTTGGCGTGTGAGCGGATCATCAACGTTCCGAGTCGCAAGTTGGGTCCGAAGGCGTTGGAGGAGATTCAGGCGGCGGCGGTTGAGGTGGGTGGATCGTGGTTGGATGGTGCCCGTCTGGTGGTGGCGCGTGGGGGATTGGGTCCGACGGCTTTGGTCAAGTTGCGTGGGTTTGTGCAGTTGATGGACGAGGCTCATGCGATGTTGGAGGTGGTTCATCCGGTGGAGGTTTTGGATAAGTTGTTGGACGACTCCGGTTACATGGAGGCGGTGGAGTTGGACGAGCGGCGCCATGATATTCGTGAGAATCTGCGGGAGTTGCGGGTATTTTTGTCGCAGGTGGATGATCTGGGTGGATTTTTGGAGCGGGCTTCGCTGGAATCCGATCCTCCGGGTTCGGAGCGGCGGGATGACGGGGTGAGTCGGGTGGTGATTTCGACCTTGCATGCGGCCAAGGGGTTGGAGTTTCCGGTCGTGTTTTTGGTGGGTTTGGAGGAGGGGTTGTTGCCTCACAAGATGGCGGTGGAGGAGGGGGGTGCCGCAGCGGTGGAGGAGGAGCGGCGTTTGACGTATGTGGGGATGACGCGTGCCAAGGAGAAGTTGTTTTTGAGTCATGCCCGGATGCGGCGGACGTATCAGCGATTGGAGCCGGCGATGGCGTCGCGTTTTTTGAAAGAGATTCCGGCGGAGACGGTGAAAAAGCGTGAGACGGTGATGACGGCGCGGCGTGGTGTTGGCATCCCGCGTCCGAGGCGCCCCTTTTATTGATGATCCTTGAAACTATTAAAAAAAAGAGAGGGTCTGGGGGGAAAATTCCCCAGACCCTCTCTTTTTAATAATTGCAAAGATTTTTAGACAATCGGCTTTTCCTTGATCTTGGCACACTCACCTTGAGCGTAAGCCAGAAATTCCTCAACCGCCTTGGAACGGAACTTCTGCTTCTGATAAACAAAATTAAGCCGACGCTTCATGGTGCCTTCTTTCAAACGCCGAATCACCAAAGATTTCAAACTGACTTCCTTGCGCAAGGCAATCAACGAAACAATGCTGAAACCAACCCCCCCCTCCACCGCCGCCTTGATCGATTCCGTGGAACCCATCTCAAGAATCAAATCCAATTGCTCATACTGAACACCGAATTTGCTCAATAAATCGGTGATCACCGCACGAGTCCCGGAACCCTCCTCACGGGAAACAAAAGGATACTCCTTGAGCATCTGAACCGGAATCTCGTCCAACTTGGCCAAAGGATGATTGGGAGCCACAATCACGACCAATTCATCTTCCATGCACGGAGAAACCACAATGTTCTTGTTGTTCACCGGACCTTCAACCATGCCAATGTCAATGGTGGCATCCTCCAACTTGCGGACCACCATGCGGGTGTTGTGAACCGTCAAACGAACCTGAACACCCGGAAAACCATCATGATACCCACTCAAAATCCGAGGCAACAAATATTCACCCAGAGTGGTGGTGGCCCCCAGCTTGATCACACCACGAGTCACCCCGGTCATCTCGTTGATGGCCTTTTCCGTCTCCCGATACAATTCCAGAATCCGATCCGCATAATTGAAGACCATCATCCCGGCTTCGGTCAGCGAAATGCGATTGTGATGACGATCAAACAACCGGGTGTTGAAATGCTCCTCCAACTGCCGAATTTGAAAAGTGACCGCTGGCTGGGTCAGATAGAGCTCCTCCGCCGCTCGGGTGAAGGAAAGATGCTTGGCAACCGAGTAGAAAACACGCAGACGGGTATCGGAAAAGCTCATGGGATGAAGACCTTCTGGGAGGATGGAGGCATATGGGACCGCCTTTATGCTAAAAAAAAATTTGATAGATGTATAGGGAAAAATGGACGAGGATGAAAAATGCGACGGCTGCGCAAGCGTGCCTTGGGAAACACGACTCAATGAGGGTATAGTCTTTGAATACGGATCCATTCATCGTCAGACCCATTCAAACGAAAGCGATCTTTTTGATGAACAACAAACCACGCATCGATTCCCAGGAAGCCCTCACACCTCGATATGCCCACTATCGCCGCATGCTCTGCGCCAGCCATCCCGGTTTGGATCTCCGGCTGCGCCAGGGTCGCATGATCCGAAGCACTCTGGCGGAACTGGCGAGCCGGTTTGACGTGATTCTCCTGGACGCCTTTGGCGTGTTGAATCTGGGAGAACAGGTCATTCCCGGCGCTCCCGAGGCGATCACGGGTTTGCGCGCTCAAGGCAAGGCGGTACGGGTGGTCTCCAACAACGCCTCCCAATCCCCGGCCAACATGGTGGATCGACTGAAAAAAATGGGCTTCGACCTGACCGTGGAGGAGATCGTCTCGTCAGGCATGGCCGTGATCCCGTATATCGAAAACTCCATCCATCGGAATCGCCCCTACCTGCTGGTGGGCAGCGACGACAGCGCCGGCGTCTACGCCCCCTGTCCCGAATCCCTCATGGTCAACCGGCCCGGATCGACCCTGGCACTGGAAGAGGCGGAATCGATTTTGATTTGCAGCAATCGGGAGTATCACGGCGGCCAGCAGGAACAAGACGCCTTGCGACTTTTGACGCACAAAAAAGTTCCTTTGCTGCTTGCCAATCCGGATCTGGCCACTCCCAAACCCGACGGGCGTCTGGAAGCCGTGGCGGGATATGCGGCGTTCGACCTGGCCGAAACCTTTGGACTGACCATCGAAGGGATCGGCAAACCGTTTCCGCCGATTTTCCAGGAGGTGATCCGTCGTTTTCCGGGAGTGCCACGGGAACGGTTTTTGATGGTGGGCGATACCCTGGATACCGATGTGTTGGGCGCGGCGGCCATGGGGTTTGCCAGTTGTCTGGCGTTGTCCGGGGCGTGCGCCGGATGGGGAGATTCCCTGGAAAACTTGTGTGATGTGCGGGGCATTCGTCCCGATTCTGTGATCTCATCCCTGGGCGGTTGACAGCGGGATTCGTGTTTCCATTTTGGATTGACAAGGAGAATTGTTGACCATGGCCGATTTTCGATATGGGGAGCTTTTCAATCTGGTCCATGACCAGACTCAATACCGTCTGCTGACCCAGGATCATGTGCAGGTCGATACCTTTGCGGGCGGGCGGATGGTGAGGGTGGATGGAGCGGGGTTGACCCTTTTGGCCAAAGAGGCCATGCGGGATGTGTCATTTTTGTTGCGTACCAGCCATTTGCAGCAATTGCGCGACATTCTCGACGATCCGGAGGCTTCGGGCAACGATCGTTACGTGGCGTTGGAACTGCTGAAAAATGCCAATATCGCCGCCGGCATGGTGCTGCCCAGTTGTCAGGATACGGGCACGGCCACGGTGGTGGGCAAAAAGGGGGGTCGGGTCTGGACCGGCGGTGGTGATCGCGAAGCCTTGTCCCGGGGGGTTTTCGAGGCGTATGCGGGGAACAATCTCCGTTATTCCCAGGTTGCCCCCATCACTTTGTATGAAGAGAAGAACACCGGCAGCAATCTTCCGGCGCAGATCGACATCGAGGCGGTGGATGGGGAGGCGTACAAATTTTTGTTCATGGCCAAGGGTGGGGGGTCGGCCAACAAGACTTTTTTGTTTCAGCAAAACAAGTCTCTTTTGAATCCCGAGTCTTTGGCGGCCTTTGTGGCGTCCAAATTGAAGGATCTGGGGACTTCGGCGTGTCCGCCTTATCATTTGGCGTTGGTGATTGGCGGTTTGTCTCCGGAGATGACCTTGAAGACGGTCAAGCTGGCTTCGGCCCGTTATCTGGATACGTTGCCGGAACAAGGAGATGGGATCGGTGGGGCGTTCCGGGATCGGGCGTTTGAGGCCGAGGTGATGGAAATGGCCAAAAATCTCGGGTTGGGGGCGCAGTTCGGCGGCAAATATTTCGCTCATGATGCGCGGGTGATCCGATTGCCGAGGCATGGGGCTTCGTGTCCGGTGGGGTTGGGGGTATCGTGTTCGGCGGATCGGAACATTCTGGCCCGTATCGATGCGGAGGGGATCTGGTTGGAGGCTTTGGAGCGGGATCCGGCCCGTTTTTTGCCGGAGGTGGAGTTGCCGGCCGGTGAGACGGTGCGGGTGGATTTGAATCAGCCGATGGCGGCCATTCGCGCCGAGTTGAGTCGTTATCCGATCAAGACCCGGTTGTCGTTGACCGGGCCTATCGTGGTGGCTCGGGACATCGCTCATGCCCGGATTCAGGAGCGGTTGGATCGGGGTGAGGGGATGCCGGAGTATTTCAAGAATCACATTGTTTATTATGCCGGTCCGGCCAAGAAGCCGGAGGGTTTGCCTTCGGGTTCGTTTGGTCCGACCACGGCGGGGCGGATGGACAGTTATGTGGGGCGTTTTCAGAAGGAGGGGGGATCGTTGGTGATGTTGGCCAAGGGCAACCGGGGTCGTCAGGTGACCGAGGCGTGCAAGGCCAACGGGGGATTTTATTTGGGTTCCATTGGTGGCGCGGCGGCTTCGTTGGCGCAGCAGAGCATCAAGAAGGTTGAGGTGATCGATTTTCCGGAGTTGGGCATGGAGGCGGTGCATCGCATCGAGGTGGAGAATTTCCCGGCTTTCATTGTGGTCGATGACAAGGGAGGCGATTTCTTCGCCGCGTTGGGTTTGTAATATCGCTTGAAATCGTTGAAAAAAAAGCGGGGGTCTGGGGGATTCCTCCCCCAGGGTTTTGCCTTTGACTTTGCTTTTGCCTTTGGCGCGCTTTTCAAAAAAGCTTTTTTTCGCGCCTTTTGCGAAAAAAAGCGCAAGCGCGCCTCAAACCAATCACT
>JADGBT010000089.1 GCA_015231375.1 Magnetococcales bacterium
GGGACGCGCACCGGCGATGATATCGATCAATGGAAGCGTATCGGACATGATGGCTGAATTCCTGAAAACCATCGGGGTCCAGGGGCCATTGGCCCCTGGTGGGATCCAAGGGCGAAGCCCTTGGGACGTTTGGCGCGCTGTTACGCAAGCGAATGGCGCAGCCATTCGCGCAGCGCGCCCAACAAATTCCACACCTGAAAATCAACACCCTGGGGGAGGAATCCCCCAGACCCCTTCTTTTTTCTCAATAATTTTCTTCAAGGAGCGGGCTTTTCGCTCTCCTCCTCTCCTCCTCCCATCCGGGCCGCAGGCACCAGCCGGGAGAAATCGACCGCACCGAACTCCCATTTCTTCACCCCGTCGAAAGGCGCGCGCAGCGTAATCGGCAGAGCCAACGCCGTGGATTTATCCACCTCCACCCCAACCCCTTGCAAGGCGGTCGCCACATCGGCCTGCCATTGCCCCTCGATGCGCCGGGCGATCCAATCGACCTGCCCGCTTCCGGAAATCTTCAGCCCCGGCGCGCGCATATCGAAGGTGTTGGTATTCAAAATGCCCTCTCGAATATTGGCCGTGGTGCTCAAGGAGACAAAACGGGTCTCCTCCGCTCCGGAGGCGGGAGCGCGCCCACGACTGAACTGGGCATGCCCATGACGAATCTTCCCGATCACATCCACGCCGGAGAGCACACCATCGCTCACCTGCGCCTGCACCTCGCCATTCAGGGTACGCAGCAACGCTTCCCGCCCTTTTCCCTGGGCTTCCAGCCGTACCAGCCACGCGCCCTCGCCATCCAGCGCGCTCCAGCCGGTCCACTCCTGGGACAACTCCGCCGTCCGCACCCCCTCCGCCGCATGAACCAGCGTCAGACGCGGTTCACTCTGCCGCTGATCCACCACCAAACGGGCCGCCAGACGCCCCCCGTGGGCCGACCAGACGAGCGGATCCAGACGCGCTTCCCCCTGTCCGGAGGCCAGTACGAACTCGACCCCGGAGCCGTAATTCCCGGCCAGATGCACTTGCCCCACCCGTCCCCGGCCATCGATCCCGATTCGGGCGATGCGCTCCAGCCAACCGCCTCCGGCCAGGAGGGCGATTCCGCTCTCCGGGGAGGCTTCCGACTTCGACGCCTTTCCGCTGCTGGTACTCTCCCCCACCAACAATGGCAGAAAACGATCCAGATCCAGGGTATCCACCTCCCCATCAAACCCGAGGGTCGGCCCCTGAAATCCCCACTTCACCGATCCGTTGAGGTGACTGTCATCCATGCCGAACGCGAGGCGGGAGAGTCGCACGCCCTGCCCATCGACAGCGAAATCGACATCAAACTCGGCACCCGAACAGACCTTGGCGTCGGTGGAAGCGGGAATAGTCCGTCCGAGGGCGATCAGCAACGCCCGAAAGTCGAACCGTTCCGCCGCCAGACTCCCCTCCAGACCGGCAAAGCCTTCACGGGTATGCCACTCTCCCCGGATCCGCAAACCGGCGGGCCCTTCGATTTCCAGATCATCCATGGCCAGGGTCATGAGCTGCGGGTCGCCGCTCAGATCCGAAACCAGACGGAGCTGAACCCCCGCCGGAGGCAAGGCGTTGGCCTTGATCGCGACCGTGAATTGACTTTGAGGGGCCGCCAGGCGTCCACTGGCCAGATCCATCTCCGCGCGGCCCTGGAATCCGACCCGCAGCTCCCGCAGCCACTCGGCATCGGACCAGAGATTGGTCGCCAGTTCGAGCCGGCTCCATTCGGCCCGGAGGGATTTCCAATCCATGGCGAGATCACCGTTCAACCGGGCCTTGATCTCCTTGACGCGGCGGCTGCTCATGGCGGCATTGGCGACGACTTCGAGCCCATCGATCCAGATCCGGCCTCCGGAGGCGGTTCGCATCTGATATTTCACATCGACACGCCCGGTGAGCGCATCCTTTTCGCCGAACAGCCGAAAGCCCGCCGTCACCGCCAGGGGACGATTCGGATGCATCGGTCCGGTTTTCAATTCAAGATTTTCCAGTCGGAGATCGTGATTGGCGCGGCGATCCTGCCAAAGGATCGTGGCGTTGACCAGATCGACGCCTCCGGCGGAGAGAGCCAGCAAGCGATTCAGCAGCGGCTCGGCTCCGGAGTCGGCGGGGCCGCTGACCGGAGTTCCGACCGGGGCGAGTTCACGGGTTTTGGCCTCCAGATGGGCCATCAAGGCTTCCCAATTGGCGCGCCCCTGCTCATCCCGCAGCAAACGCAGAGAGAGACCTTTCAGCTCGGCCCGATCCATTTCGACCCGGCCTCCGAGCAGCGGCAACAGTTTCACCCCCACCACCAGGGTATCGGCGCGAGCCATGGGGGTATCGCCGAACTCCGGGCCGTCGGCCAGGGAGAGATCCCGCAGGATCAGCTCCAGACTCGGAAAGATCGCCAATCCCACCTCTCCGCCGATGGTCAGTTGACGCCCCGTGACCCCTTTCACCAAAGAGGCGATGGGAGCCCGGTATTGATTCGGATGAATCAGCAAAGGCGCGACGATCGCCGTCACCAGCAGCACCAGACAGCTTCCCACCGACCACAACAGCCATTTTTTCAGCACCGGATTCATGCCCCGAACCTCGTCAGATTGAGTGTGGGATCGGTCAAGCCATCCAGGGTCAGCCGCAACGCCCGTTCCAGGGACCAGACGGCACGCACCCCCAACGCCTCGGCAGCCCGTTCCGGATCCCCCAGCGAGTCCCGTATATCACCCGGTCTGGCGGCTCCGTGATGCATTTCGACCTCATGGCCGCACAAACGAAACAGCACCCGGGCCAATTCAACGATCGTCACCTTGTCGCCGGTGCAGACATTGTAGATCTGCGCCCGACCATCGCGCGTCCGTTCCATGGCGCGCAGCAAAAAGCGGATCACATCCGCCACGGAGATGAAATCCCGACTCTGCCCCCCATCTCCATGGATCAGCAACGGCTGACGATCGAGAATTTTCCGGGCAAAGATCGAAATCACGCCGGAATAGGGGGAAAAGGGATCCTGTCGGGGTCCGTGTACATTGAAAAAACGCAGCCCGGTGGTGGGAACCCCATGAATTCGCGCGGCCACCCGGGCATGAAGCTCCGAGCCGAGTTTATCGGCACCGTAGGCGGTCAGGGGTCGGGTCGGGGAGGCTTCGGTGGAAGGCAGATCGGGTCCATCGCCGTAGACCGCCGCCGAGGAGGCGTAGACCACGGGGATCGCTCTTCCCCTCGCGCCTGCGCGCCGGGCCGCGTCCAGCACGCCGATGGTGCCGGTGAGGTTGACCCGATGACACTCGATCCAGGCCTCGGTGGAGCGTTCCACCGAGGCCACCGCCGCCAGATGCCAACAGCCATCCACACCCTCCATGGCCCTGGCCACGGTTGCCGGATCGGTGACATCTCCCACGACCAGTTCGCAGGCCGGGGAGAGATTCTCCCGTTTGCCCGTGGACAGATCATCGATGACGCGCACCCCATCGCCCCGCGCCAGGAGCGCGTCGGCCAAATGGGAGCCGATGAAGCCACATCCGCCGGTGATCAACCAGGTGGCCATGGAGTCTTGGTATCCTCTCTCTCACCCTACATGATGCGCAGACGCTTGACCGGTTCGCCGTTGGTCAGATGTTCGTCGAAGATTTCCGGGATATCCTTGGGTTTGACGCCACCATACCAGACGCCGTCCGGATAGACCACCACCGTTGGTCCCTTGTCGCAGGGGCCCATGCAGAAGGTGCCGGTGACCATGATCTGCTCGAACAGACCCCGTTTTTCCACCTCCGCCATCAAGGCCTCGAACACCGAACCCGCTCCGGCTCCCCCGCAGGAACCCCGGGGATGTCCGGCTGGCCGTTGATTCATGCAGACGAACAAGTGATGCTTGAGTTTCATGGTTCTTGATACCCTCCTCACGAAATTTTGGGTTGGATGCAGATTTTGGGTTGATTTTGGGTGTGCAATCCCTGTAAGTCAATCCAAAGCGATTTTTTCCAGTTCAAGAGCCGCGCCACCGGATTCAAACCGTCGCACCGTGTGCGAAAATCGCTCCGGGTGGGAATGGGCCTTGCTGTCCGAGAAAATTATGATATGCTAATGTTCCAAGTGACACACGAGGGAATCGAAACCATGAAACCCATGCCTTGCGGCCAACCGTTCGACCTCCAGAGATCTGCACCGCTCTTCCGGAATCAAAACGGCTGACCAAAAGTCAAGAATCAAAAGTCAGCGAAATCCTTCGCACCCCATTCATCGCCACACGAGGAGAAGCAATCATGCCGAGTTTTGAACTGAATGGCCGCACCTACGAAACCGACGAGGACGGCTACTTGGCCAATCTGAACGACTGGAGCACCGATGTCGCCGGCTATCTCGCCAAAACCGAGGGCGTGGACATGTCCGAATCCCACTGGGAAGTGGTGAACTTCCTGCGTGAGTACTATGACGAGTACAAAATCGCTCCGATGATCCGCATCCTGACCAAGGCCATCGGTAAAAAGCTCGGCAAGGAAAAAGGCAACACCAAATATCTTTACGACCTCTATCCCGGCGGACCTGCCAAACAAGCCTGCAAAATCGCGGGGCTCCCCAAACCCACCGGGTGCGTGTAATCCCCCTTTCGCGGAGTTGCTTCTCCGTGACATCCATCCGTCCGGACCCTGGTCCGGACGGTGTTGAAAGGATTGCCGACCTGGCATCGGGTCGGCAATCCATTTCGCGCCTCATCCCTTTCTTTATATGGGGAAAGCCGGATGTTGACCTTCCTCGCCTATATTGTCGTCACCATTTTTTTGTTCGGTTTCCTGAGCCGGATCATCGCCTATGCGCGATCGCCCGCCCCGCTCAAGATTCCGACCACGCCGGCCCCCACCACCCGTCTGGGCGTGGTGTGGCGACTGTTCACCGAAGTGGTGTTTTTCAACAGCCTCTTCAAGGGTGACAAGCTGGCCTGGGCAGGTGGCATCGCCTTTCACGGTGCCATGGCCGTGGTGCTGATCCGCCATATCCGCTATTTCGTCGATCCCGTGCCCGCCTTCTTCGGCCCGTTGCAGATCATCGGCATCGTCGCCGGGATCGCCATGGCGGCTGCGCTGGCCTTTCTGCTGCTGCGGCGTCTGGTCTTCGAAAGAGTCCGTTACATCTCGTCCCGGGCAGACTACCTGATTCTCGCGCTGCTGCTCGGAATCGCCCTGACCGGCCTGCTGATGGATTTCGTGTTGCGTCCCAACATCGTGGCCATCAAGAGTCACCTCATGGCCATGTGGGGTTCCGTGACCGGTCTCCCCCCCCTGGGCTCGGCGGGAGATGTGATGTTTCTGCTGCATCTGCTGCTGGTCGGGGTGCTGCTGGTGATCTTCCCCTTCAGCAAACTGATGCATGCGGGTGGCCTGTTCTTCAGCCCGACCCGCAATCAGGTGGACAATCCCAGAGAACAAAAACATGTCAACCCCTGGGCCCAACCGTGATGCCGATTTCCGGACACGATTCCACCCCATTCCAGATCACCCCATCGAGATGATCGCAACCTTCATTCAGGAGTCCTCGCGTGGCTGACTATCACGTTCCTCCGGTCGCGGATGACATCAAGACCCCGGATCTGAAAACCGGAACCATGGGCCATCTCGCCCCCTACCCCGGCCTCGCCAAACATATGGAGCCCATGGGCTTCCCGGCGGAACGGGTGGAAAACTGGCAACAGAAAGGGGTGGAAAAACTCGGGGAACTGCTGAAAAAATATCGCTCGTTGCAGGTTTATCTGGATATCTGCGTCAAGTGCGGCGCGTGCGCCGATAAATGCCACTACTACCTGGGTACCCAGGACGCCAACAACATGCCGGTGCAACGCGCCGAACTGATGCGCAGCGTCTATCGGCGTTATTTCACCCCGGCGGGCAAACTGTTTCCGGGCCTGGTCAAGGCCAACGACTTCGACGAAGAGACCCTGCAGAAGTGGTTCACCTATTTTCACCAATGCTCCCAGTGTCGCCGCTGTTCGGTGTTCTGCCCCTTCGGCATCGACACCGCCGAAATCACCATGGCCGCCCGCGAAATCATGAACGCCATCGGTGTCGGCCATAAATATTCGGTCGAAATCATCGGCAAGGTGCATCAGCTCGGCAACAATCTGGGCATCCCCAAACCGGCCCTGAAAGGAACCCTGGAGTTCCTCGAAGAAGAAATCCTCGACTCCACCGGTCACGATGTGCGTCTGCCCCTGGATCAGCCCGGCGCGGATGTGTTGCTGGTCGCCC
>JADGBT010000008.1 GCA_015231375.1 Magnetococcales bacterium
GACACAGGGTGCGGACGAGTTCCGGATGCGCGGGTTGGAGTTGTGCGATGGGGAGTGGAATCTGCACGCCGTGGCGCATAACCTCAAGAAACTACAGGTGGAATGCGTCCGCAGAGGGAAGAAAGGGACCAAATGGCTCCATTGAAGCGGGATTTCCGCTTTTTTGTCGGTGAAACCGGGCTACCAGGGCCAGATTTCGGTCAACTGACCGCCGAAACCAACTGGTCAGTCCATTTTGCGACAGGCTCATAGGCGGTGGCCTTGTCCGGATCATCCAGGGCGGGCTTGTCGCGGCCCGCCTGATCTTCGAGATAACGCCGCGTCACCGGAGGAATCAGCGACAAGAACGCCGCAGCCGCCTCTCCCACGCCCGGAATCGCGGCCAGGTCCGACGGATCGGCCTCCAGGGCCGCCGACAGTCCCCCGAACCGCTTCAACAGCAGATGGGCCAGGGCGTTGGTGTCCTGACGGGGCAGAACGTTGAACAGCAACAACTCCAGCACCTGATGGTCCTCGAACCCTTCGAGTCCCTCCTCCAGAAAGCGGCGCCGCAGCCGTTGGCGGTGACCGTGATGCAGTCCGGCGTGATCGGGCTTCTTGTCCATGGATGCGCTTCCTCTATGCCGGAACGGTCCGAGGTGATATCATAGGAACCTTTCTTTAAGATGGTTTCAATCCAAAACGATGAACGCCCGGAGGCCTTCTTGATCGACGACGACGACGCACCCCCGCCAGACGACTCCATGATACCCCCGGATCCCGAGTCGCGCCCCTCCTCCCCCACCCGCCGCCCGAGCTACTCCCACGAAGCCGAACAATCGGTGCTGGGGGCCATTCTGCTGGACAATTCGGTGATGGATCAGGTCACCGATATTTTGGTGCCGGAGGATTTCTACGTCGGGGCCCACCGGATCACCTATCAGGCCATGCTGACCATCCTGGACCGGGGGGATCCGGCGGATCCGGTCATACTCAAACAATATCTGGAAAAACACAACGAACTGGACTCCGTGGGAGGAGCGGGATACTTCTCCCGTCTCATCGACACGGTTCCGGCCACGGCCAACGCCAAAGCCTACGCCCATCTGGTGCGCGACAAGGCGATCCTGCGCGCCCTGGTCCACGCCGCCTCCTCCATCGCCGACGAGGTGTACCGCGACTCCACCCACACCGTGGACGACATGCTCGACACCGCCGAACAACGCATCTTCGCGGTGGGCGAGAACCGGGCCAAGCGTCGCTCCAATTATACCGATGTCAAGACCATCCTGCCTCCCATTTTCGAGCGGCTCGAACGGTTGATGTCCCGTCAGGAGCTGGTGACCGGGGTTTCCACCGGATTCACCGATCTGGACCGGCTGCTCTCCGGACTGCAAAAATCCGATCTGCTGATTCTGGCGGGTCGTCCCGCCATGGGCAAGACCACCCTGGTGATGAACATGGCCGCCAACGCCGCCCTGGATCACGGCGCGCCGGTGGCGGTCTTCTCCCTGGAAATGTCCAAGGAGCAGTTGGCCACCCGTCTGCTCGCCTCCACCGCGCGGGTGGACGCCCAGGGTCTGCGCACCGGTCGCATCCAGGACGCAGACTACAACAAACTGGTCCACGCCGCCCAGGAACTCTCCCAGGCGCCCCTCTACATCGACGACTCCCCCACCTTGTCCATCATGTCGCTGCGGGCCAAGGCCCGACGCCTCAAACGCGAAAAAGGCATCCAACTGCTGATCGTGGACTATCTGCAACTCATGCAAGGAGACGGGGATCTGGAAAACCGGGTCCAGGAAATTTCCCAGATCAGCCGGGGACTCAAAGGACTGGCCAAAGAGCTGGACATTCCGGTGCTGGCCCTCTCCCAGTTGTCGCGCAAGGTGGAAGAGCGCCCCAACAAAAAACCGATCCTGTCGGACCTGCGGGAATCCGGCTCCATCGAACAAGACGCCGACATCGTGCTGTTCGTCTACCGGGAAGAGGTCTACAAGGAAAACGATCCCTCGCTGGCGGGTCTGGCGGAGGTGATCGTGGCCAAGCAGCGCAACGGTCCCACAGGCACGGCGCGTCTGACCTTCCAGAAACAGTACACCCGCTTCGAAAACCACGCCTCGACCGAATACATGGCCAGCCACGGAGGTTGAATCCCATGACACCCCATCCTCCCGGACGCCCCACCTGGCTGGAGATCGATCTGGCGGCCATCGTGCACAATTTCGGCGTGGCCCGGCAGAGCGTCGGGGAGGGATGCGCCTTGTATCCGGTGATCAAGGCCAACGCCTATGGTCTGGGAGCGGTGCCCGTCGCCAGGGCCTTGACAGCCGCCGGGGCCCACGGCTTTTGCGTGGCCATGGTGGAAGAGGCCATCCCGTTGCGGGCCGCCGGCATCGAACTGCCCATCATTTTGCTGTCCGGATTCATTCCTGGCCTGGAGCATCAGGTGTGCGCCCTGGATCTGGAGCCGGTCATCTTCGATCTGGAGGCGGCCCGCCGCCTGAGCCAACTGCGGGGGCCGCACGCGCCGCCGATTCCGGTCCACGTCAAGATCGACACCGGCATGGGACGGGTGGGATTCGCCGCCGACCGGCTGTCCGAGGTGGTGGCCAGCCTGGATCGACTGCCCGGCATCCAACTGGATTCCATTCTCTCCCATCTGGCCCGCGCGGACGAAATCGAGGGGGCGGAGACCACCCGTCGGCAATTAGAGACCCTGCTGGCGGCGGTGGAGAACCTGGGGCCACGGGGTCGGACCTTGCGACGCTCCATCGGCAACAGCGCGGGTCTGCTGGGCACTCCGGAGGCCCGTCTGGAGTGGGGACGACCCGGCGTGATGCTCTATGGCGCCTCGCCGTTTTATCCCCGCCGCAACTGGCGCGACGACGGTCTGCGTCCGGTGGTGCGCTGGGTGACCCATGTGCTGTCGATCCGCGAGGTGCCGGCGGGCACGCCGTTGGGCTATGGTCATGAATTCGTCACCCGCAAAGCCTCGCGGATCGCCCTGCTGCCCGTGGGTTACGCCGACGGCTATGGCCGGCTGCTGAAAGGACGCGCTCAAATTTTGACACAGGGATGTCGGGCGCCGGTGGTGGGTCGCATCTCCATGGATCTGACCCTGGTGGACGTGACCCATATCCCGAAAGCCGTGGCAGGAAGCCAGGTTATCCTGCTGGGCGCCGATGGCCCGGCGTTCATCGGCGTCGAAGAGATGGCGGACTGGATGGAGACCATCCCTTATGAGGTGCTGTGCCGTCTGGGTGCCCGCGTGCCGCGCCACTACCGGCCTGACCTCCCATAATCAGCCGTCTTTGTTACGTTTTTTCCTCTTTCTGGGTATCGTCAATTTCAAACGGCACACAAATTGCTCTAAAGGTCTGCACATCCCAACCGCCGCACCTCGGATACCAAGGACGGCCATTTGAATGACTACAGAGCAAAGGAGAACCCCTGTGACCGGCGCCCCAAACGAGTTGGACCCCTCCCGTCAAGAATCCCCTCAAGCCAAGCCCGATATCCTTATCGCGCCCACCGAGGGTCAACGCCGCGCGGCGACCATCCAACGCCGGAAGCGCATTGGCAAACATCTGTCCGAAGCGCTGATCGCCGCTGTGGTCGGTGGCGTGGTCACGATCATGGTGTGGCATCAGGCCTCTCCGCCCACGGCCCAGACCACTGAAACCCCATCGGTGGTGATCGCCGGCTCCAATCCGGGCGCCACCAGCGCCAGCCCGATCACCCTTCCGGCCCAGAGCGGCGCCCAGACGGCGGCCATCGCTCCCAGGACGGAAAACAAACCCGCCGCCCATCCGGAAACGGATGCGGCCAAGGGCAACACCCCCCAGACCACGGCCAAACTGGAGATCATCCCGACTCCGGTCGGCACGCCGATGAATGCGACCGCGAGCGTCAAAACGGATGACGGTCGTCAGACTTCCGACACCCTCGCCAAAAGCGGCGCCGTGCCCACCGACGACATGATGGAAGACGCCATCAGCGCGGAGATGGAAGCGCCCCTGGCCGAGTCGGCCTCCGGCGCCCTGGCCATGGAACCGGGTCAAACCGGCGCCACGGACAGCGCCAAGACGGCGAAAATCGACGCGGAGGAAGCCCGTCAGGTTCCGGTGATCCAGGCCAAGAGCGAACCGGTGAAACCGACGGAAGGCGCCATCCCGATGGCCAAGCCGGAAGCCAAGACCACGCCGCTGCCCGCTCCCAAGGCCGCTGTCCACGCAGCCGACGCCAAAGCCGCGCCGATGATCGATCCCAAGGCCGCAGCCGCCACGGTCAAAACCGACGCCAAACCGGCCACGACCACGGCCACGGCCACCCTGGCCAAACCCGAGCCCAAAACCCACTCCGAAGCCAAGGCGGGTTTCCCGCAGGTGCAAGCGGATGGTCATTTCCTGGTGACAGCCGGATCCTACTCCAACGCCCTGGGCGCGGAGAAGATCCAGAAGAAACTGACGGATGCGGGCATTCCGGTGCGTCTGCGCAAAAGCACGCTCAACAACCACACCGTGCATCATCTGCTCACCGGTCCCTTCGCCAACGCGGAACTGGCGGGTCAGGCCGTGGCCACGATCAAGGAACGCACCGGCGTCGAGGCCCGCTATGTGAGCATGCCTGAAGCCAATCCCCAATCGGCCAAGACCATGACCAAACAACCCGCGACCGCCGTCAAGGAAAGTGCGGCCAAAGAGAATCAGGCCAAAGCCGCGACTCCGGCCAAGGAGATCATCAAGGCCATGGCCCCGGCCCAAAAGGAAACCGCCAAGGCCGCAGCCCCGATCAAGGAGATCGCCAAAGCCGCCGCTCCGGTCGCCACTCCCGCTGCCAAGGAGAGCAAAGAGGTCAAGGAAGTCGCCAAGATCGCCGCTCCCGCCGCCAAAGAGAGCGCCGCCAAGGCTGTGGTGAAAGAAGTCGCCAAGGTCGCCGCTCCGGTCAAAGAGACCAAGGAAGTCGCCAAGGCCGCCGCTCCGGTCAAAGAGACCAAAGAGACCAAGGAAGTCGCCAAGGTCGCCGCTCCGGTCAAAGAGACCAAAGAGACCAAAGAGGTCGCCAAGGCTTCCGCTCCCGCTACCAAAGAGAGCGCCAAGGCTGCGGTCAAAGAGGTCGCCAAGGCTTCCGCTCCCGCTACCAAGGAGAGCGCCAAGGCTGCGGTCAAAGAGGTCGCCAAGGCTTCCGCTCCCGCTACCAAAGAGAGCGCCAAGGCTGCGGTCAAAGAGGTCGCCAAAGCCTCCGCTCCCGCTACCAAAGAGAGCGCCAAGGCTGCCGTGCCCGCCAAAAAGGAGACCACCACCGCCAAGGCCAAAGAGCACGCCGCTCCCCATGCCGGTGAATTCGTGGCCAACGCCGGATCCTTCAGCAATCCGGACAACGCCAATCAGTTGCGTCGTCGTCTCACGGAGCGTGGCATCCCCTCTTACAGCAAGGTGTCCACGATCAACGGCAAAGAGTACACCCACGTGATGGTCGGCCCCTACTCCACCCAGCGTGAAGCGGATGTGAAGATGGGTTCGGTCCAAAAAGAGGTCGGTGTCATGGCCAAGGCGATGCCGGTCCACTAAGCGTCACACGGTTTTCAATCCAAACCGTCTGTTCTCCCCGCCCCCCGGTTGAAGTCTTTGATGCTTTCCTTCAAAGACCTCGACCGGGGGGATCTTTTTGGGCCGCTCGCGACGATGACACCCTTTCGGCACCTGTGCGCTTTGCCGTCAACGCACCAGAAACCGTCAACGCCCCGGTATCCCAACACCCCCCACCTGCTCCACCCAGGCCTGGGCCGCAGCCCGGGTCGGATCCAGCAACACCGCGTCCGGGAACCAGCCCGCCACCAGAATCAACAGCCCGAACACCATCAGGATCGCCTGTTCACGGGGCAGCAGGGCAGGCAGAACGCCGGGCACGCCCGTGCCCAACGGACCGAGAAAAGCCTTGCGATAAAAGCCCAGAAAATAGCCCGCCCCCAGAATCACCCCGCCCAACGCGGCCAATCCGGAACCGATGTGATCCCGCAGCGCGCTGGTCAGCAGCAGCAACTCTCCCGGAAAACCCGAAGTCATGGGCATGCCCATGCCGGCCAGCCCAAAAAAAAGCACGCATCCGGCCAGCACCGGCAAAGGACGGGAGAGGCCGCCCAGATGGATCAGATCCGTGGAACCGAGCCTCTGATGGAGAAATCCGGCCATCAGAAACAATCCCCCCGAAACCAGGGAAAAATTGAGCAACTGCGCCACCGCGCCCTGCACCCCCTCGACGGTGAAGCTGGAGAGTCCCAGCACCACCAGTCCCACATGGCCGATGCTGGAAAAGGCCAACAGGCGACGCAGATTGCTTTGGGACAGGGCCGACAAGGCGCCATACACGATGGTGACCACGGCGAGACCGACCAGCAGCCAATGGAGTTCCCGCGCCACCAGCGGCGTCAGGGGAAACAGAAAACGCAGCAAGCCATAAGCCCCCAGTTTCAGCCCGGTCATGATGGCGGCGATCACCACCGGTCCTTCCATGGCCACGATGGGCAGCCAGACATGCAGCGGCACGATGGGGATCTTGACCCCGAAGCCGATCAGCAGCAAAAAGAAAACCGGCCACTGGGCCTCTCTGGAGAGGGGTTCGGCCAGCAGGCGGGTCAGGTCGAAGGTGTGGGGACCGGGATGGGCCAGGGTGGTGAGCAGCAGACCGAACAGCAACGCCGCCCCGCCCGCGAGCATGAACAGGGTGTATTTGACCGCCGCGTGACGCCGATTGGGGCCTACGCCCCACAAGGCGACGAGGAAATAGATGGGGATCAGGGTCAATTCCCAAAAGAAGAAGAACAAGATGGTATCCAGGGCGCAGAAAATACCAAGGGTCAACCCTTCGAAAAGCAGCAGCAACGCGAAATAAAAGCGCGGCATCACCCGGTTGGCCAGATTCCAACTGGCCACCAGGGTGGCAAGAAACAACAGCGCGCCAGCGGGCAGAAACAAGACGGACAGGCCATCCACCCCCACCAGATAGGTGACGCCCAGAGAGGGGATCCAGGAGTGACGCTCCAGCAACTGAAAGCCGGAGCCGGAAAAATCCACAGCCGCGACCGCAGCCAGGGCCAACAGCAGCTCCAAGATCCCACAGGCCAGGGCGACACTGCGGGCCAGTCGGCCATTGGGCACGATCCAGGCGCACAGGGCACCCGCCATGGGCAGGCCGATCAGCAATGAAAGCAGGGGCAGATCCAGGAGCGTCATGGCCGTTCTCCCCATTCCATATAGGGTGCGGACAGGGTGTGCGAGGCGTGCTTGACCAAATCCAGCCAAGGATCGGCATCAAATCCGGAGGCCAGTTGCACCCCGATCAACAGGGCGGCCAACCCTTTTTCGGCCCAGGTGGCCCGCGCCAGGGAGGCGACCGGAGGCAGACTCGGAGACGGGGTGGCCAGAAAGGCGCGCTGAAAGGCCCAGAGCAGACAGGCCGCCGCCGCCACGTTGCCCAGGGCGGCCAGCACCGTGACCAGGGCGCCGAAGCGATCGATGGCGGCTTCCAGCAACAGATGCACCGCGTCAAAACCCGGCGTGCCGGGCATGCCCACCACCGACAAGGCGGCGACCAGAAAGGCGATGCCCACCAGCGGCAAGGGGGTGAACAGTCCGCCGAGACGTTCCAACGCCAGGCCACGGGTACGCAGATGGACGATACCGGCCATGAGCATCAACGTGGAGATGGCCAGTCCAAACGAGCCGGTGAGCATGATCGTGCCCTGGAAGGCGTGGGGATGGAGACTGAACAGTCCGAGCATCAGAATGCCGGTATGGCTGACCACGGCGTAGGCGAGCAGTTTGCGCAGATTGGTCTGCACCAGGGCCAGCAGGGCGCTGTAGAAGATCCCGAGCGCGGCGATGACGATGACATACTCCCGCCAGTTCCACACCGCGTCCGGAAGCAAGGGCAGCAGAAAACGCAACATGCCGTAGATGCCGGTTTTCAGCCCGAGCAAAAGCACCATGGCCGAGGCCACGGTGCTGTGTTCCATCACCTGGGGGAGCCAGCCGTGGAACGGAAACAGGGGCACCCGGATGGCCAATCCATAAAACAGCAGATAAAAGATCACCCCCTGAAGATAGGGGGAGCGTTGATCCTGAATCAAGACGGTCCATTCAAAGGACCAGGCACCCCGGGTGGCTTCGGCGTGGTGCCAGCCGAGCATGATCGTGGCGGCCAGCAGCAGCAGCAGGCTCGTGCCCATGAACTGATAATAGCGGTGAATGGCGGAGCGTTCGTCGGTGGACAAGGACCAGTTGGAAAAGAGATAGCCGATGAACAGGGTATGCAGGCCGGCCATGAGGGTGAACCACATCAGGTCCAGCGCGATGAACTGTCCCATCAGGGCGGCCTCGCAGCCGAGCACCACGGAAAAAAAACGCGGCAGACGGGTGAAATGGCGCACCAGTCCCCCGTAAAGCACCACCAGCAGACATAAAAACGCCGTCAGCAACACGAAGAAAACGGTGATCCCATCGGCTCCCGACACCTGAACCAGCCAGTCGGTCACCGGCAGACGCAAATACCCCTGCCAGCCGGATTGCAACGGATCGAACCAGTGATGCAGCCACAAAGCCAGGGCCAGTTCGACCCCGGCGCAGCCCAACGCGATCAGCCAGGCCAACCGGTCGTGCCGGACGAACAGCAAAACCAGCGCGCCGATGACCGGCACCAGTTGCAGCCATCCGAGCCAAAAAGAGTCCACAGCCATGGGCGCACCTTAGAGGATCACCAGAAAAGTCAAGACAATCAGAAGGATCAAATAGCGCGGCTGGCCGAGGAAACCCTCGATGCGGATCAGGTAACCCCCCAAAAAGGCCAACGCCTTGAGCAGACCATCGCCACTGCTGTTGAGTACCAGCCGCTCTTCGAACCACGACAGCATGCGCGCCGACCCTTCCAGCAGGCGTCCCAGCAGCCCCCGGCCCTGGGTGGCGCTGGCCACCTCGGGATTGGCGACCGCTTCGGGATCGGCCCACGCGGCGCGACTGGCGAGGATGCTCTCCCGCATGGGGCGTCCGGCGACGCGGTTGACCACCACCTCCTCGAACAGACGGGCATCTCTGGCCAACGCCAGGGTGGGACGGGTCACCAGGGCATCGGTCAAGGAGTCGAACCAGGCGCGATGGAGCAACAGGTCATGCAGGTCACGCTGGTTGCGCAGCCAGCCGGGCACGGGTCGCACCCGCAGACCACCTTTTTGCAGATAGGAAGGCGCCAGCAGAAACTGATACAGCCGCCAGGAGGCGTGTGCGGCCAGATGCCATTGGGCCAGATCGAACAGTCCGGCCCCGCATTCAAAGAAGATCAAGCCGAGCTGGGCCTGGGTGGAGCAGATCAGAGCGCTCTTCACATCGGTCTGCACCCGTCCCATGGCCACCGCCAGCACGGCGGTGCTCAACCCGAGCAGCAGCAGAATGCCCATCAGAAACGGGGAGCGCCACAGCAACGGTTCGAGCCGGATCACCAAAAAAACACCGGCATGGGCCATGAGCGCGCCATAGAACAAAGCGCTGGAGGGGGTCGGCCCCTCCAGCGCGCGACCGATCCAGGCGAAAAAGGGAATCTGGGCCGATTTGGCCAAGGCGGCGATCAAAAACCCCGCCAGCACGATCGGCACGGGCGGGGTGCCCGCCGGAGGAACGGCCTGAAAGATCGCGGGCCACTCCACGTTCACCCCCCATGACAAGGCCATGGCGATCCCGAAAAGCAGGCCCGCATCCCCAAAACGGTTGGTGACAAAGGCGCGGGTGGCGTTTTCAGCGGCGATGGCCCGTTCGCGGGCATAGGAGATGAGCAGATAGGAAGACAGCCCGGCCACCTCCCAACCCACGAAGGTCAACACCGCGTTGCCGGCCAGGGCGATCCAGAGCATGCCCCCGGCAAACAGGCAGATCACCGCGAAAAAACGGTGAAACCCCGGCTCCCGATGCATGTAGTCCACGGAAAAGCGCACGGTGACCAGACATCCAGCTCCGGCCAGGGTGGCCAGAATCAGGGCGGGGGTGTCGATCAGCACGCCGATGGAGACCCGCAAAGAACCGCTGGTCAGCCAGTCGGCCATCACCCGATGGCCCGGCGCCCCGTGCAGCCAGACCCACCCGTCCATCACCAGCACCCCCAGACAGGCCAAACCCACCCCTCCCAGGGCAATCCGGGCGGTGGAGCGCTCCCGGCCCTCTCCCTGCCGACGCCCCGTGAACAGCCCCACGCCGATCCACAAAGCCGCCAGCCAGGGCAACATGGGAATCCAGATCAGCCACCACCCGTCACGCCAGAACATGCGCATTCTCCCGATTCGCCATGCCGCCGCTGCCGATAAGCGCGGGCGGCAATGGATCCGAACACCCCGCATACCACGCCACCGAATCAGAAACCGTGGGCACGGGATTGAAAGCGTTCTCCCAGGGCCGCCACCCCGCGCGCGGGCAGAAATGATGAATCGTCCCGTTGTCCGGATCGATGCAGGCCAGCTCGATCCAGCCCAGACCCACCAACTCCCGGATCGGCTCCTGACGCTGATAGATCCCGGTGAGAATCTCCGGACGCTGCTCCACCACCACCAGCAGACGCATGGCCTCGTGAATCTCGATCATCTGACGGGGCAGACCGGTGCGCAGATCCGAGGCGGTGCCATCCATCACGCCGAACAGCCCGGTGAGATTGTGGGCCACCTTGGTGCCGCAGCCGAAACGCTCGTTGTCCACGCTGGAAAAATAGTACTCCAGACTGATCCCCGCCCCCACCGGTCCGGCGGCCAGCAAAATGGCCTCCACGATGCCACCGTCCGGATCCCGGGTGGGGTCGTAGGAGATGAGAAACATACGCCGGTCGAAAAAGACTCCCCGGCTCACCGCGCGACGACCGATCACAGCCACGGCGTTGGTGGCGTGGCCCAGCTCGGGCCGGGCCTGACTGTAATCCAGGCCGCGCCGCCGCATGTGGGCCAGGGCGCGCCGGGCCGAAGGGCCATGCGGGGCCGAGGCGAGACGCCGCGCCCGCTCGTGGGCCGACCCCAGCCGGGCCGCGTCGAGCGCGCCGGTCAACCGCTGCATGGCCGGATGCAACACCTCGGGCAGACGCTCCCGGTCGTACCAGTCGATCCGTTCGCAACCCGTGTCGTGTTCGCCGCCCATGAACCAGGTATCCGCCGGAATGCAGATCCCCTGCCCCTCCAGCCGCTGACGCACCAGCGGATCGTTGGCCATGGCCGCGAACAGCCGGGCGTTGGGACCACCGTGACGCCCGCTGCACGCCCCGCAATCATAAGCGGCCAGATGGGGATTGTTCTGGCTGTGACCCCCGTGACCCAGAATCACCACCACCGGCGCGAAACCGTCGGTCAGGCCGATGGTGCGCAAGAAGCCCGCCACCCGGCCCGCCTGCTCGTCCAGGGTGAAACCGATGCGAGGCCGCCCGGACGTGGCGGGAGGGGCGGAATCGGCGGCGGTCAGGGTGACGGTGGTGGGAACGCCAGGATCCAGAATCGCCGCCAGCCGACCCAGCCCTCCCCCCAGTTGACCGGGAAACCACCCCCTGGCCAGCAGCATCAGCCAGACCCAGGGGGCCAGCACCAGCGGCAGCAGCGTCGGCACCACCACGCCCCGGTGACTCTCGCGGGTGATCAAACCATTCCACCACTCCCGCCAACCCCGCCAGAACCGATGGCGTCGCATCCGGCTTTCCGCGCCCGGCTGCGGCTGCTCGTGGACCTCGTGGGCCGGAACCACCACCACGGGACACAAATCCGCGCTCGTCTTGTCGTCCAGGCCGAGCCAGCGCACCGGCACCCCGAAAAATCCCGCCGCGCCCAGGGTTTCGATCTGCGGGTCGCACTCTTCCAGATGACGACGGATCCCCTCCTCCCGGTCATCCATGCAAAAGATCACCTGACCCGCCGGACGGGTCGGACGGCTGGCCCAAAGACCCCGACCGTGATTGGCCACCAAGGCGGCGAAAATCTGTTCCCGGTAGTGACGCTCGTAGGCCCGCAGCCAGAGGAATCCGGACTGTTCGTCATCGATGGACGCCAGACACGCCAGCAACCCCTCCACCGTGGCCGCGTCCCACTCCCGCACCGTGCCGGCTCCCAGCCCCAGATGCTGGGCCAGCACAAACAACGGCCACGCCTTGCCGCTCGCCCCGCCCCCCGTTCCACACGACTCCCCCCCGGTCCAGCTCCAGATCAGATAGGCCAGCTTGCGCCACTCCCTGGCCAGACCGGTCTCCTCCGGCGGACGCTGCACCAGACGGGTGGCCCGCGTGGCCAGAAACTCCGGCAGCTCCCCGGAAAACAACGCGATACGGGCGTAAAACTCGCCACGAAACCGCTGGAAATACCCCCCCAGACTCTGCAACGCAGGCTCCAGCAGCCACCGGGAGCGACACAGCCGCACCGCGAACAACCGCTCCAGCACCAGCCGCACCGCCAGATAATCCAGCAGCTCCACCCTGGCCTCGCTCCCCCCGTAACCGGGTCGGGCGGCTCTCCAGGTCACCATGCCCGACCAGCCGGGCAACTCCAACGCCAGCCGCTCCAGATACCCCTGCCAACGCGCCTCGGGCAGACCCAGCCGCTGCAAACAAAAAATGATCGCCTCCATGGGCTGCTCCGGCAGCTCCCCCAACAGCTCCAGCCAGTCGGGCAGCTCCTCCAGAGACTGGGCCATCTCGCCTGCGGCGCACTGCTTCCAGGCCACGTAAAATCCCGACTCGCGCGCCGGCAGCGGCCACGGCGCCACCCCCAGATCCAGAAACGAGGCGAGAAAACGCAACAGATAGGGGCGAATCGTCTCCAGCACATCCTCGCCGCTCACCGCCAGCAACAGCCCCCGCAAGGTCAGATCCCTGCCCACCCGCTCCGACAACGCCTGCCACGACCGCTCCGCTGCGGCACGGATCGCCTCGATCACCTGCCGTTGGGCCTCGGGATCCTCTCCCGGTTCGCCGTCGCCGGAAAACAGCAACTCCTCTTCGCTGGCCAGATCCAGCCGCTCCTCCCGGTACCAGTCGTGATGGCTCAACCCGAACCGCTCCAGACAGGCCCGCCACAACTCCCCCACCGCCGCGCCCTCGTCCGGAACGGCAAAACCGCGCCGCACCGCCGGATCCACCCCCGGCTGACAACGCGCCAGCGCCTGCCGCTCCTCGATCTCCCAGGCCAGCTGTCGGGCCGGAATGGGATCGATGGCCTGCACGAGCTTCAAAAGAATCACCTCGCCGCGCCGGGTCGGTCCCAAGGATTCCGAGGCCCGCAACTCCGGATCAGCGCCGATCACCGCCTCCAGATCGACACGGGTGATCCGTCCCGCCGCGTACAGGGCGCGAAACCGCTCCGCAGGCAGATAACCGTAGATGCCGGTCCAGCGCCTCGCCTCGGCCACGGCCTGCGGAAACGGCAGATGCTGAAAACCGTGCAGGGTGTTGTGATGCACGAAATCGGTGATCGAGGCCTGTCCTGGCACCAGATGTTCCAGATGGCGCAGCGCGGCGCGGATCCGCTCCTCTTGTGACCGGGGGGCATCGGAGCGCTCATCCTCATGGTCCATGGCACGGCTCCCGGATCACAAACGTCCGGCGAACAGATCGCCGAACCGGGTCAAAGAGAGATCCATCAGGTCCAGCAGCGGGGCGGGCAGCACCCCCAGAACCACGATGCAGACCACCAGAATCCCGGCTGCGGCCAGTTCCATCCGCCCCATCGGGGCCAGCTCTCCGAGTCTGGGCTGTTCGGGTCCGGTACACAGACAACCGGTGGTGCGTACCGCGTAGGCCGCGCTCACCAGCATGCCGACGCTCAACAAGGCCGCCGGCCAGCCCCAGCGTTCCAGTCCGGCGATCATCACGTGCAGCTCCGCCAGAAAGCCCGACGTGCCCGGCACCCCCACCGAGGCCATGAAGGCCACCGCCACCAGAAAAGAAAATCGGGGCGCCACCCGGGTCAAGGAGCCGTAATCGCGAATGTCGCGGGTATGGGTCCGTTCATACAGCAGTCCGATGGCCAGAAACATCGCGCCAGCGGTCAGACCATGGGAGACCATCTGGAGCATGGCCCCGGTGAGACCGTCCCGCGTCAAGGTGGCGATCCCCAGCAGCACCACCCCCATGTGGCTCACCGACGAATAGGCGATCATCCGTTTCAGATCGACCTGCTTCCAGGCCAGCAACCCGCCGTGGATCAGACTGATGAACGCCAGCGTCACCAGCACGCCCTGAAGGGCCACCACCGCGTCCGGCAGCATCATCGCGGCCCGCAGCAGACCATAGGAGCCCATTTTCAGCAACGCCCCGGAGAGCAGAATGCTCACCGGACTCGGGGCTTCCACATGGGCCAAAGGCAGCCAGCCGTGCAGCGGAAAAATCGGCATCTTGACCCCGAAACCGATCAAAAAACCCATGAAGATCAATATCTGGCGTTCCCGGGCCACGCCTTGCAAACCGATGGCCATTTCGCCCATGAAAAAGGAATGGACCTGGGAGGCGTCATAGGCCAGCAGCAGGCCGATGAGCATGAAGACCGATCCTCCCATGGTGTACAGCACAAAATTGAGGGCCGCCTGATTGCGCCGCTGACCGCCGAAGGTGTTGATCAGGAAAAACAGGGGCAGCAGGGTCAATTCCCAGAAGATGTAGAAGATCGACCAGTCCTGGGCCATGAACACCCCGAGCATGGCGGTTTCCAGAAAGAGCAGCAGGCTGTAGTAGGGCCGGATCCGGGTCCGCACCCCTCCGGAGGCGAGAATCGCCACCAAAGACAACAAGGCGGCCAGCAGCACCATGGGCAGGGAGAGGCCATCCACACCCAAGGCGAAATAACTGCCGGATTGGGGACGCCACAGATTCTTTTCCAGCAGTTGGGGTCCGGCCTGGGTCGCGACGAACCGACCTGCCACCCACACGGCCAGCAGCAGGGTGGTCAGGGCGGTTCCGATCGCCACGCCACGGGCCCGGTTCACGGGCAACGCGGCCATCAGGGCCGCGCCGAACACAGGCAACAACAGAAGGGTCAAAAGAGGCTTCATGGCCGGTAAACGATCGGTAAACTGTCAAAGAGTGGAAAGCCCGAGGGGGGAGAAAGACGTCCCCCCCGGAACACTCCCACTTTTCTCTCAATTTTCCAATGGAAAAGTCAACGGTTCATGCGGGACAATCCACCTGGGGCAGCAAGGGACGGTCTTCGGAGCGGCCCAGCCGATCGTAGATGCTGTTCAAGGCCGCCTGTTCGGTGGCGAAGATATTGCGCTCGCCGCCCACCAGATCGAACAGTCCGGTGGCGTGCATCACCTCAAGGATTTGCCGTTTCAGGCCGGAAAAGACCATGACCATGCCATTCTTCTCGATGCGCTCCACCAGATGGCGCACCACCTCCTCGCCGGAGGCGTCCATCTGGTTGATGCCGTTGCCCACCAGCAACACGAAGCGGGCCTGGGGTTTGGCGGAGACGGCGGTCAGGACCATCTCCTCGAAATACGAGACGTTGGCGAAATACAACTGACCATCGAAACGCATGACGATGATCTTGGGATCCGTGGGCAGTTCCGGATTGAAGGCCACATCCCGCAAGGTGCCGTCGGGAAACAGCCCCAGCAGGGCCACTCTGGGACTCATGGTGCGGTAGAGGTACAAAACGATGGCCAATCCCCCGCCCAAAAAGATCCCCTGGTCCAGATGAGGCGCGAAGGCCAGGGAGGCGATGAAGGTGACCAAAGCCGCCACCCCGTCGTGACGGCTGGCCTGCCAGGCGTGCCGGATGGCGTGGACATTGATCAATCCCACCACGGCCATCATGATCACGGCGGCCAGGACCGCCTCGGGCAGGTGGTAGAGCAGGGGCGTGAGAAACAGCAGGGCCACCAGCACCATCAGGGAGGTGAAGACCGACGCCAGACCGCTTTTGGCTCCGGCGTCGAGATTGACCGCCGAACGGGAAAACGATCCGGAGGTGGGATAGGACTGGGTGAGCGCGCCCACCAGATTGCCCAACCCCTGCCCGATCAACTCCTGATTGGGATCGATGCCGTCCCGGGTGCGGGCGGCCATGGCCTTGGCAATGGAGATCGCCTCCATGAAGCCCACCAGGGAGATCACCAGGGCGGTACCCAACAGATTGCCCACATGCCGAGGGTCCAGATCGGGCCAGGAGAAGGAGGGCAAGCCCTTGGGAATATGCCCCACCACCTTGCCCCCCATGGCCTCGAAGCCCACCATCCAGCTGACCAGGGTGGCCAGGGCCACGGCGATCAACACGTTGGGCAGGGTCGGATGACGTCTCTTCAAGCTCCACATCAGGACGAACGACCCCACGCCAAACAGCAAGGTGGGCCAATGCAAGGCGTGCAACTGCTGCAACACGCCCCAGATGTCGTTCAGGAAGTGTTCGCTGCGTCCCATCTTGACGCCGAAGATCTTGGACAGTTGCGACAATCCGATGATCAAGGCCGCCGCGTTGGTGAAGCCCAGAATCACCGGATGGGAGAGAAAATTGACCACCACCCCCAGGCGCAGCAGTCCCAGCGCCAGTTGGATGGCGCCGATCAGAAACGACATCAGAATGGCCAGCGCCACGAAGCCCTCGCTGCCGGGCTGGGCAAAGGGCATCAGAGCCGAAGCGGTCAACAGCGACACCACCGCCACCGGTCCGGTGGCCAACTGGCGCGACGAACCGAACAACGCCGCGATGGCACCCGGCAGGAAAGCCGCGTACAGACCATAATAGGCGGGCAATCCCGCCAGATTGGCATAGGCCATGGACTGGGGTATCAGCACCAAGGCCACGGTGACCCCGGCGAGGGCATCGGCCCGCAACGCCTCGCGGCGCATGGGAAACCAGGCGATGAAGGGAAACAGTCGGCGCAGGGAAAGCATGGAACGCATGGAAACCTTCCTCAAGGGGGATGAAACGACTCGGAAACGACGCTCAAGAAACGACGCTCAGAAATGACGACCGGAACCGCTAGACCTCGCCGCCCAGGGGTGAAGCCACCACCAGCGGACAGGGCAAACGCCGACTCCAGGGAGGGGGACGCCGCCGTTCCGGATGGCTTTGCAATCCCCACTTCTCCAGCGATTCCACAAGAATGCAGACAATCCCGGAAACCGCTCCCGCATGGGCCAGCACCGCCTTCCAGGACAGACCGGGACGGTGCAGCACACGGGCCGAACGCCCCTGCCGGGTCACCTCCTCCAAGAAACGGGTCAAGGTCGGACTTTCCCCTTCCGGGGGCGCGGCCAGCAGAATCTCCACCCCCGCATCCAGCCGCTCCATCATGGAACAGGCCGCAACCAGCACGCCGCCCTGAGGCTCGCTGTGGCGCAACACCAACAAAATATCCCGCATTTCACGCACCAGCTCCCGGGCCGTGTCGAACTCTCCGGCCTCGGCAAAGGCTGTGGCGGACAAAAAATGGTCCAGGGTGGCCGAACCGACCCTCATCGGGGCGCGCCGGCCGCCTTGAGGCGCTCCGCTCCACGACGCGCAGACGCGGCTTGCGCCTCGGTCGGTTTCCGGGGAACGGCAACAGAAGCGGAAGCGGGAGCCAGCAGTCCGCGGGCCGTCTCCACCTCTCCGGCCTCGGCAAACGCGATCGCCATCCAATGCAACGCCAGGGATGCTGAAAAATCGGACATGGCTTGGCTTTCCTCCTTCATTTCCAGTCGAATCGGTCGAAACTCAAGGCACGCAAACACGCGGTTTGCCGTTGGAAACAAAGAGGGTTTGCACAGGGTGTTCCATCCGCAAAAGGTATTCCTTATCAAATAGTTGATCAAAAAATCCCCGGTCACGACCCCGCCCGTTCATTGCAAAACGCAACACACACTCCCCATCCCGCCTCAAGAGCCGTGGGAAGATCACGACAAATTCCATTTTTTTCATATCGATGAAAGAAACCGGAATAATCATTGCCAAACGCCATCCTCTTTTGCAGAATGCAACACCTCGTCGATCCTCCCATGGAGTGTTCCCATGTTCCAGACCTCGTTGCGGCGCAAGGTGATTCTGGGCTATGCCCTGATCAGCGCCCTTGCCCTGGGTTTGAGCCTCTTCACCATCGTGGAACTGCGTCTGCTCTCCCAACGTCTGCTCTCCGGGGAACAGCGTTTCATGCTGCTCAACGACGTGCTGGAGATGCGCCGGTTTGAAAAGAACTTCTTCCTCTATCATCAACAGGCGGACCGGGATCAACTCCTGGACTACATCACCCGTGTCCGACAGGATCTGGAACAAAAACCGCACACCGATCCCCAAACCCGCTCCACCCTCGACCAGGCCCGGCACTGGATCGACGCCTACGACCATCTGGCCCGCACCCCCCCGGATCAGGCCCGCACCCCCGCCCATGACGAAGGAGCCATCCGCATGCTGGGCAAATCCCTGGTCACCATGGCCGAAGAGTGGTCCGAATCCGGACGGGCGGAGGTGCGTCTCGCCCTGGAACGCCATCGGCAACTGTTGCTGGCGGCCATGGTGGTGGTGATCGGCGTGATCGTGATGCTGGGAGGCTCGCTGTCCCAAAGGATCGTGCAGCCCTTGCGACGCATCGAAGAGTCGATGATGGGCGTGTCCAATGGCCAGTTCAATCAACTGCACATCCCCTCCCTGGACCGGGAGATCGTCTCTTTGACCAGCGCCTTCAACCGGGTGCTCCAGGAACTGCGGCAACGGCAGAAACATCTGCTGCGCTCGGAGAAACTCGCCTCCCTGGGCACCCTGCTCTCCGGCGTGGCCCACGAACTGAACAATCCCTTGTCCAACATCTCCACGTCGTGCCAGATCCTGGCCGAAGAGCTGGATACCCCGGATCCGGCCTTTCAACGGGAACTGGTGGCCCAGATCGACGAACAGACCCGACGGGCGCGGGATATCGTCCGTTCCCTGCTGGATCTGGCCCGGGACCGGGCCTTTCAACGCGCGCCGGTGCGACTCGCCGAAACCGTCGAAGAGGCGTTCCGGTTCAGCAAGGGCCACATTCCGGCCCGGATCCGCATTGTCCGCGACATCCCCGCCGACATCTGGATCCCCGGAGACCGCAGACGGCTGCAACAGGCCCTCATCAACCTGATGAAAAACGCCATCGACGCCATTCCCGAAACCGGCGAGGTCCGCATCCGCGCCAGACGCCGGAATGAACCGGATCCCCCATCCGAATCCGGTCCGTTTGCCGGATGCCGCTGTCAGACCCCCTGGTGCGACATCGAGGTGACGGATACCGGCTCAGGCATCGACGAGGCCCATCTCGGGCGGATTTTCGATCCTTTTTTCACCACCAAGCCGGTGGGTCAGGGTTCGGGTCTGGGGTTGGCCGTGGTGCATGAGGTGGTGGAAGAGCACGAAGGGTGCATCGCGGTGGAGAGCCGCGCGGGTGAAGGGAGTCGTTTCGTGGTGCGACTGCCGATGATGACAGGAGAAAACCATGGGTGACGCGGGTGCGGTACTGATCGTGGATGACGAGTCGATCGCGGTGCGCAATCTGGCGCACGTGATGCGCAAGGAGGGGTATCGGGTGACCACCGCCGACAGCGGCGCCCGCGCCCTGGAACTGCTGGCCCGTCAGCCCTGCGAGGTGGTGTTGACCGACCTGCGCATGGAAGGGGTGGACGGCATGGGGGTGCTGCGCAGTTGCAAGAGTCGTTTTCCCGATACCGAGGTGATTCTGATCACCGGTTTCGCCACGCTGGAGTCGGCGGTGGAGTCGATGCGGGAAGGGGCTTTTTTCTATCTCGCCAAGCCCTACCGTCTGGAAGAGGCCCGCAAGGTGGTGAGCGAGGCCATGCACAAGGTCCATCTGCGGCGGGAAAACCGTCAACTCAAAGAACAGTTGCGGGGACTGCGCTCCAAGGGACCGATCATCACCCGCGATCCGGGCATGCTCAAACTCCTGGAGACCGCCCGACAGGTGGCCCCCACCGGCTGCAACATCCTGATCACCGGCGAAAGCGGCGTGGGCAAGGAACTGATCGCCCGCGACCTCCACGCCCACGGCGGACGCCCCGAAGGACCGTTCGTGGCGGTCAATTGCGGGGTGTTCACCGAGGAGTTGTTGGCCGGAGAACTGTTCGGCCATGAAAAGGGAGCCTTCACCGGAGCGGTCAACACCCGCCAGGGATTGATGGAAACCGCCGCCGGAGGCACCCTGTTTCTGGACGAGGTGACGGAGATGAGCCTCTCCATGCAGGTCAAGCTGCTGCGGGCCATTCAGGAACGCGAGATCGTGCGCGTGGGCGGCACCCGACCCATTCCGGTGGACGCCCGTTTCATCGCCGCCACCAACCGGGATCTGGGAGAGGCGGTGACCGGAGGACGCTTCCGTCAGGATCTGTATTTCCGGCTCAACGTGATCACCCTGGCGGTTCCTCCCCTCAAGGAGCGCCGGGGGGATATCGAACTGTTGGCCAATCATTTTCTCAAACGGGGGGCGGAACGCATGGAGCGCAGCGTGGAACGCATCTCCCCGGAGGCCATGGCGCTGTTGCGCGAGTATGATTTTCCCGGCAACATCCGGGAGTTGGAAAATATCGTCGAGCGGGCCGTGGCCTTGAGCGACGGGGTGGAGATCGTCCCGGCCCACTGGCCCGACATCTTGCGTCTGGGGGTGATCCGGGCCTTTCACAAACGCCCCGGCGGCTCCCCCACCCTGGAAGAGCTGGAAGCGGATTACATTCAATGGGTGCTGGGGGAGACCGGCGGCAATCAGACCCTGGCCGCCACCATCCTGGGGATCGACCGGGTTTCGTTGTGGCGCAAGCTGAAACGGCTGAAACTGGTGGCCGGGGAGGAGGTGGGGGGATGAGGAAAATCCCCCGGCTTTTGCCTTTCTTGACCACAACACCCTGATCACGATGGACTTCACCCGGACAGATTCATTAGGATGGCTGTGTCCAGGATGGAGATGTCCCTTCTGAAAAAACGCACCTTCTTTGAGACCAATCTTTTCGAACGATCAGGACAACAAGCTTGGTCTTTTTCCACCCCATTTATCAGGTTACGCCCATGGAACAGCGAATCAGCCTGCGTGAGGCCAATCAGCACTTCTCTCGCTATATCAAGGTAGTTGAAGCAGGAAAAGAAGTGATCATCACCCGCCGTGGCGAACCGGTGGCCAAATTGACCCCCATACCCCAGGAACGCGTATTGAACGACGATCAACAAAACGCGCTCGCGCGCACAAAAGCGCGAATGCGTGAGGGATATCCCCTGGGTGGCAAAACCGTCTGTCGGGATGATCTTTATGATCGCTAAACGCTTCACACTCGATACGAATATTCTGCTCTACGCCATGGATCGAGACGCCGGTCAAAAACGGACCATTGCCGCCGCATGGCTGGAGCGGGCCGTCAACGAAAACGGCATCCTGACCTTGCAGGCGCTGGGGGAATTCTTCCGTGCGGCGACTGCCAAAAACAAGATGCCCGCTACGGAAGCATCCGAGCAAATCATGGATTGGATGACCTTGTTTCCGGTCCACTCCGCAACACCATCCTCGCTCACACAGGCAATCCAGGCGGTACGGAATCATAAATTATCATTTTGGGACGCCATGTTGTGGGCATGCGCCAAAGAGGCTGGCTGCACCCTGCTCGTCAGTGAGGATTTCCAACATGGCCGCATTCTGGAAGGCGTCCAATTCTTGAATCCCTTTCTTTCGACAGCACCGGAATCTTGAGTTGCATCCCCACCCCCCAGACTCACCCCCCCTTGATGGCCAGCACCGGGCAGGAGACCCGTCCGATCAACCGTTCCATCACGCTGCCCAGAAACACCCGCTCGATGCCGGTACGGCCATGGCTGCCCCCCACCACCAGATCGGCGCCGCACTGCTGGACTTCGCGGGCGATCACGTCCATCGGGGGATGGCCTTCCACCACCTCGCCGGAGACCTCCACGCCTGCGGCCCGGGCATGGGCGACCACCCGTTCCACGGCCTCGGTGGCCAGCTTCAGACGGGCGACGTGGCTGCGGCTTTCCACCACGGAGATCACCCGCAACGGCAGGTTGGACTTGGCCGCCAGAATGGTCGCGACCACGCCGGCCCGTTCGCTGTAGCGGGAACCGTCCGTGGTCAGCAGAATGGCGGTGCGCCACATCACGGATCCACGGGGCACCACCAGCACCTTGCACGGCGCCTGGGCCACCACACGGGCCGTGGCGTCTCCCACCATCCAACGGGCCAATCCCCGCCGACCACGCCGCCCCATCACCACCAAATCCGCGTCGCTGTCCACCGCCGCGTCGATGATCTCCTGATGGGGATGCACCCCCCGCCGGATGTCCACCGTGCAACCCACCCCCTGATCCTCCATCCATTGCTTGACCCGGTTGGTGGACTGCAAAGCGGAGATTTCCTGTTTTTTCGTCTGTTCGGGGGCGAGGGCTTCGTATTCCGGATTGGCGAACAACATGTGCATCGCCGTCACACGCCCGGAAAACAGCTTCGCCAGCGCGGCGGACAACTCCTCGGCGCTGCGGGAGAATTCGGAACACTCCGTGGCCAGCAGAATGTTGGAAAACCGACCTGTCGGCAGAAGCGGGCGCGTTTCGCTCATGGCTGCATCCTTGAATTGTTGCAAACGTGTGACACCAAACCGATCAATGGGCGCCGCCGCCCAGAATCCCGGAAGCGGCCAACACCAGCACCAGGATCTCCACCACAATGATGAGGCTGTAAACCTTGTCGCCTTTTTTCCAGAACAGGGGCAGCACCCGCAGATAACAGACCACGGTGATCCCGGCCAGAATGGCGATGCCGATGAAATTGATGTAATCGCCTTTGTGGATCAATTCGACCCAACCCCATCCGGTGGGACCATGCACCGCCTTGAGATAGTCGTCGGCGGGCAGCACCCAGTAGCGGGCCAGCTCATCCATGGAGACGTGAGCCGGGAGCACGCCGAAGACATACAAGCCGAAAAAGATCACCATCAGCACAAAGCCGATCTTCCAGCCGATATCGAGGGTGCCGGCATAGGCCACCTGCTCTTCGGAGGCGTACTTGGGATCAAAAGGATAATCCGCCATGGTCAATCCTCGCCTGATTCTAGAGTGCTGCGCGTTGTTTTGGAAGCCATCTCGTTAAAAACCCAACCCTTTCATCAAGGCGCGGGAACCGGCCAGAAGCAGCATGCCGATCACCACCTTGCGCACCATCGAGGCGTTGGCGCGCCGCAACAGACGCACCCCCACCAGCGAACCCAGCATGATCCCCAGAATGGAGGGCACGGCGATCAAGGCGAGCACCGCGCCTTTGTTCAGATAGACCCAGGCCGCCGAGGTATCCACGATGGAGAGCATGAACTTGCTGGTGGCCACCGAGACCTTGAGAGGCGCTCCCATCAGCAGATTCAGCACCGGCACATTGGCCCATCCGGCGCCCAGCCCGAACATGCCGGCCATGATGCCGATCACCACGAACATCATCAATCCGATGGGCGTGCGATGGACTTTCCAGTCGATTTCCTGATTGCGGGCCGCGTCGAAGAAGATCCCATGAATCTCCAGGGCGCTGGAAAGGGCATCGGCCTTGGGCACCTCGGGACGTTCGGATTTCTTGGCGACCCACATCAAGGCGACGATGCCCAGGATGGTGGCTCCCAAAGCGGTCTGCACCACGTTGGTCGGCAGGGCCAGTCCCATCATGGCCCCGGCAATGGCCGCAGCCGACGCGATCAGGGCCAAAGGCATGGCCAGACGCAGATTCGCCATGCCGCTTTTGAGCAGTCCGGGTCCGGCGGCCAAGGCTCCGGCCAGAGCCACCATCAACCCGGCGCCCCGCACGAAGTCGAGATGAAACGGAAAGAAGAAGCCTCCCACGATGGGTACGAACAGCACTCCGCCCCCCACGCCTCCCAACACGGCGACGATGCCCAGCAGAAAGGAGGTGACAAACAGCGCCGCCGCCCACACCCACCAGGGCATGACGGTCGCCGTGGATGCGGCTTCGGCGCTCCACCCCTCCCCGGCCATGAGCAGCAGCACGAAAAACAGACCCCAGGACCACGATCCTTTTATCAAGCGCGTCATGTGATGGCTCTTTATCGATGGTGAAATCAAGGCGAGAACTCCCGGAACATCAGATAGCACTGATACTCTAATAAATATTCCCGACCATTGAATTATGCAACAGAAAAAAAATCGAGAGCCGCTGCCAACCGATGCGAAGTGCCTGCAAGATTGGATCATTGTCGTGTCAAATCAAAACTATGTAAAAAAAACGGTCACTCCCGCCCCGCTTCGTCCCGCCGATTCCGCCCCAAAGCGCGCCAGGACATGCCCGTCCATCCTCCGCGATTCCGAGCCGCGAAGAATCCCCACGCCCGATGTCAAATGGGGTTGGGGAAGCCGGGGAAATGTGTTAAGGTGACTCTTTCCCTTTAAATCTCGATAAACGGCACACCAATTACGGATGCGTCAATCCCATGAACCACTCCGCGCAACGACTCCCCCGGACCCGCTCCACCCTGCTACTCATGAGCCTGTTCGCCTGGCTCCTGATGACCATGGGCACTGCCCAGGCGGCGGTGCAGATCGACATCTCCAAAGGCGGGGTACAGGCCATGCCCATCGCCATCCCGAAATTTCTCGACATCCATCCAGATGGATCGGTCAACCCCTCGGCGGCCATGGGCAACCGCATCTCCGATGTGGTCGCTGCGGACCTGGAGCGGTCCGGACTCTTTCAGATACTTGAGAAGAAAGGGTTCCTTCAAGATCCGGCCTCGTTGTGGAAAGATGGACCCAGCTTCAAGGAGTGGCGCCTGACCGGAGCCGAGGCCGTGGTTTCCGGCGCGGTGAACGACTCCGGCGGCACGATCCACGCGGATTTCTTTCTGCACGATGTCTTCAAGGGCACGGCGGTGGGGAAAGGGCAACGGTTCAGCGCGCCCAAGCAGGAATGGCATCTGGTGGCCCACCGCATCGCGGATGAGATCTACTCCCGCCTCACCGGCGAAGCGGGCTATTTCACCTCCCGGATCGTGTTCGTGGCCGAACGGGGCGACAAGAAATGGCTCTCCATCATGGATCAAGACGGCCTCAACCGGACCGATCTGACTGAAGGCCGCTCCCTGGTGCTCACCCCCCGCTTCTCCCCCACCGGGGAACACCTGTTCTTCGTCTCGTATGTCTCCGGCGAACCCCGCATCTACCGCTGGGAACTGTACACCGGCAAGAAATTTCTGGAAGGCGACTATCCGGGACTCAACAGCGCCCCCTCCTGGTCCCCGGACGGCTCCCGCATGGCCATGACCCTCAACAAAGACGGCAACGCCGAAATCTATGTGAAGGATCTGGCCTCCGGCTCCCTGACCCGCCTCACCCAGAATCCGGGCATCGACACCTCCCCCTCCTGGTCTCCGGATGGACGGCGCATCGTCTTCAACTCCGACCGTGGCGGCTCTCCCCAGATCTACACCATGAGCGCCGACGGCTCCAACCAGACCCGCATCACCTTTGAGGGCAAATACAACGCCGCCCCCTCCTGGTCCCCCCGTGGCGACCTGATCGCCTTCGTCAAAGGCGGCAGCGGCGGATTCGGCATTTCGGTGATCAACCCGCAAGGCAACCAGGAACGGGCCCTCACCAGCTCCTGGATGGACGAATCCCCGGCCTGGGCCCCCAATGGACGGGTCATCGCCTTCACCCGGGAGTCCCAGGGCAAAGGGTCCAAACTCTATACCATCGACCTCACCGGACAAAACGAACGGATCGTGCCCATGGATGCCGACATCCGCGCCTCGGACCCTTCGTGGTCACCGTTGATCCATTGACGCTTTGACTTGGCATGAATGTTGCTTTGATTTTTGTTTGGTTTGGTCACGTTTTTTTGGTTTACAAATGACCCGACCTTGACCGATTATCGCAATTTGAACGACCGACCCGACACCCCAACGACCACCATTTGTGGTGGTTTTTCTCGTTTCCGGAAGCATTCGATCAACCGAGTGGACGCGAACAAAGCCGCGTACCTAACACTGTTTAGAAACAAGAGGACTCAAACATCATGATCACGAAACGTTCCAATCTCCTGGCCGTCTCCCTGCTCTCTCTGGGCCTGTTGGCCGGATGCGGCGCCGTTCCCGGCGGATCCCCGGATTCCGGCGAAGCCGGAGCCGCTGGCACGGGTCAAGCCGGTGTCGGCGAAGACGGACGCGCCCTGGGTCGTCACGACGGCTCCTCGGCCTATCTCGACGGACGCAATCCCAACGATCCTTCGGGTCGCGGCGCCAATGGCGAACCGGAGCACCGGGTCTTCTTCGACCTCAACTCCTCCATGATCGACGCCCGCGCCTCCGATGTCCTGGCCCAGAACGCCCGCTGGCTCGGCAAACGCAACGTCACCGTCGAAGGCCACTGCGACGAACGCGGCACCCGCGAATACAACCTGGCCCTGGGACAAAAACGCGCCGACGCCGCCAAGCAATACCTGATCTCCCAAGGCGTGGACGCCTCCCGCATCAAGACGGTCAGCTATGGCAAAGAGCGTCCCCTGGTCAACGGACACAACGAAGCCGCCTGGAGCCAAAACCGGCGCGCCGATCTGGTTCCGTAAGATCGTCCTCATCCGTCACTCTTGCACAAAGGTCTCTTGATACCCATGCGCATCGCGTTGCTGGACCGAAAAGGCGCGCTCGCATCCCACGCGCGCGTTCTGATGTTTTGTGGAACCCTCTCCCTGCTGGCCGGATGCGGTGGCACTGGCGCCCCGCCTCCCGACGGCACGGACGGGGAACCCCCACGGGCAGCGGACGATCCTGCGAAGGCACGCAAGAACCTTCCCGAATGGGCCCAGCGTGTCGGCGATCTCGCCGACCGCATGGACCAGTCGGAACAAAACCACCGTCAGGCCCTGGCCGAACTCAACAACCGCCTCGCCCTGATGGAAAAACAGGTCAGCACGCTCCAAGGCTCGGTCGATGAGGTGCGTCACGAGAACAAGCGTCTCAACGAACGCATCGACCTGATCCCCCCTCCGGAGCCCAAGGCGACCCAACCCCAAGCGGTGGCCCCCGGCAGCCCCCCGGTCGCTCCGGTCGCAGATCACGCCGCTCCGGCGGCGGTCGCGGCCACCACTCCGCCACCAGCGGCTGTGGCCGCCCCTCCGTCCGCTTCCGCCGCCGCCCAGGCTCCCGCCGCCCCGCGTCCAGCCACGGCCGCTCCGGCTCCGGCCCCGGCCAGCCCGAGCGCCGCCAAACCCGCGACTCCGGTCGCTTCCGGCACACCCAAAGAGATCTACGAGGCCGCCTTCCAGCAACTCAAGCAGGGACAGTACGACGGGGCCAAAGCCGGTTTCCAGAACTTCCTCAAAGTCCATGGCAAAGACCCCATGGCCGACAACGCCCAGTACTGGATCGGCGAACTCCATTACGTGCAACGGCAGTTTCCGGAGGCGCTCATGGCCTTCAACCAGGTGCTGCTCCGCTGGCCCAACAGCGGCAAAGTGCCGGACTGTCTGCTCAAGATCGGCTTCTCCTTCTACGAACTCAACGACATGGAGAACGCCAACACCAGCCTGCAACGTCTGGTCAAGGACTTTCCCAACTCCTCTCCAGCCGCTGTGGCCAAACCGCGTCTGGACGTGATCAAGAAAAAACTGGGACGCTGAAGGTGACCCGTCGGGCGGTGGTGTTGCTCTCAGGCGGCATGGACTCCGCAGTCTGCCTGCATGCGGCCCACCGGGAAGGGTTCGAGCTGTATCCTCTCTCCTTCCGCTACGGCCAACGCCATCACCAGGAACTCCAAGCCGCCGAGGCCCTGGTGGCCGCCCTGCCCGTGGCCCGCTGGATGATCCTCGATCTGCCCCTGGACGCCATCGGCGGCTCCGCCCTCACCGACCCTGGCCAGACCCCCTGCAAAGAGGGACCGGGAAGCGGCATTCCCGCCACCTATGTCCCGGCCCGCAATACCATTTTTCTCTCCCTGGCCCTGGGCTGGGCCGAAACCCTGAACGCCTCCGACCTCTTCATCGGGGTCAACGCCGTGGACTACTCCGGCTATCCGGACTGCCGTCCGGCGTTCGTGTCGGCGTTCACCACCCTGGCCAATCTGGCCACCCGCGAAGGGATCGCCAACCGGCCTTTCGTCATTCGCGCCCCTTTGCAGCACCTCTCCAAAGCGGAAATCATCCATCTGGGGATGGAACTGGGGGTGGATTTCTCCCTCACCCGCTCCTGCTACGACCCCACCCCCCACGGACTGGCCTGCGCCACCTGCGACGCCTGCCGCCTGAGACTCGCCGGCTTCCAGGCTGCGGGAATCACCGACCCCATTCGTTACGCCCGCTCATGAAATCCGCGTGGGGCGTTCCCCTGCATGAGCGGCTGCGCCAAATCGCAACGCCCCTGATTCCCACAGGCAGCCGCATCGTGGTGGCGGTCTCCGGGGGGGCCGACTCCATCGCCCTGCTCCATCTGCTGGTGGCCAGCCGCCTGACCGCCCCCGAACACCTGCTGGTGGCCCATTTCGATCACAACCTGCGCCCGGACTCCTCTCTGGATGCCGCCTTCACCCGGGAACAGGCCAAAAAACTGGGGGTGGCCGCCGTGGACAGGGTGTGGACCGCTCCCCCCTCCTCCGGCAATCTTCAGGAGCAGGCCCGGGAGGCCCGACTCGTTTTTCTCCTCGAAACCGCCCGACAGTTCCAGGCCGCGTTCATCGCCACCGGCCACCACCTCGACGATCAGGCCGAAACCTTTCTGGACCGCCTGTTGCGGGGCAGCGGGGTCTGCGGACTGGCGGCCATGCGGGCAAGCCGTCCCCTGGCCGACGGCATCCGGTTGATCCGGCCCCTGCTGTTCGCCAGACGCCAGGAACTGCTCTCCTGGCTCACCGCCCACCAGTTGAGCTGGCGGGAGGATCCATCCAACCAGTCGCCGGACTACCGGCGCAACCGCGTGCGCCACTGGGCGCTGCCCGCGCTGGAAAAGTCCGCCAACCAGGATCCGGCCCCGGCCATCGCCTTGGCGACCCAACACCTCCGCCGCGCCCACGAGGCCCTGGAGTGGAGTCTGCAACACCTCTGGCCCCAACTCGACGCCCGGCAGAACGACACCTTCCAGACCCTCTCCCTGGATTGGCAGGCGCTGCGTCCGCTGCCCGACGAACTGCTGCGCCGCGTGCTGGTGCGCTGCCACACCCAGTTGAATGGAGACGACCACTCTCCGGGAGAACGCGCCACCGAACAGTTCATCCATCTGATCGGCACGCCCCGCCGCCGCTGGAGCATGATCCTGCGCGGCATGCGCATCCAACGCATCCACAATCGGGTCTTTTTCGCGCCCTGCTCCGGAGCGGCCAAACACCAGGCCGCCACCCCTGTCGAAAAAGAGCCATGGGAAACGGTTGAATTTTCCACATGGTGTCCTTATGATGAAAGAAGACGGTTCACCCATCCGGATGCCCCGCGCCAGATCATGAAACATCACTCTCAAGAACACCGTCCGATCCAGGAGAAGTCCGCTTGAACGGATTTTATAAGAATCTGTCTTTATGGTTGGTCATCGGCCTGCTGTTGATCATGTTGTTCAACCTGTTCAACCAGCCGACGCCACGGGATCAAAGCATTCCGTTTTCCGATTTCCTCTTCCAGTTGGATCAGGGAAAGATCACCGACGTGGTGGTCCAGGATCGGCGCATCTCCGGGGTCTACGCCGACGGGGTGGCCTTCACCACCTACACGCCCAACGATCCGGACGTGATGCGTCTGCTGCGGGAAAAGAAGGTCAACATCACCGCCCGCCCGCCGGAAGAGACGCCGCTGCTGCTGACCATCCTCATCTCCTGGTTTCCGATGCTGCTGCTGATCGGGGTCTGGGTCTTCTTCATGCGCCAGATGCAAGGCGGTGGCGGTCGGGGCGCCATGTCCTTCGGCAAGTCCAAGGCCAAGATGCTCTCGGAAACCCTGGGCAAGGTCACCTTCGCCGATGTGGCCGGGATCGACGAAGCCAAGGAAGAGCTGCAAGAGATCATCGAATTTCTCAAGAATCCGCAGAAATTCCAGCGTCTGGGAGGCAAGATCCCCAAAGGCGTGCTGCTGATCGGTCCGCCGGGCACCGGCAAGACCCTGCTGGCCCGGGCCATCGCCGGCGAGGCCAATGTGCCGTTCTTCAATCTTTCCGGCTCCGACTTCGTGGAGATGTTCGTGGGTGTGGGCGCGGCCCGGGTGCGCGACATGTTCGAACAGGGCAAGAAGAACGCCCCGTGCATCATCTTCATCGACGAAATCGACGCCGTGGGTCGCCATCGCGGCGCGGGTCTCGGGGGCGGTCACGACGAACGGGAACAGACCCTCAACCAGTTGCTGGTGGAGATGGACGGCTTCGAGTCCGCCGAAGGGGTGATCCTGGTGGCAGCCACCAACCGGCCCGACGTGTTGGATCCGGCCCTGCTGAGACCGGGACGCTTCGACCGTCAGGTGACGGTGCCCAATCCGGACATCCGGGGTCGCACCCAGATTCTGGGCGTGCACATGGCCAAGGTGCCCATCGACGACAACGTGGATCCGGAGATCCTGGCCCGTGGCACCCCCGGTTTTTCCGGCGCGGATCTGGCCAATCTGGTCAACGAAGCGGCTTTGGGGGCGGCCCGCGCCGACAAGAAACTGGTGGACATGGAAGATTTCGAGACCGCCAAGGACAAGGTGATGATGGGCAAGCCCCGCAAGTCGGCCATCATCCCGGAACACGAACGCCGCACCACCGCCTATCACGAAGCCGGACACGCCATCGTGGCCGCCTCGATTCCGGGCACGGATCCGGTCCACAAGGTGACCATTATTCCCCGTGGCCGCGCTCTGGGACTCACCATGCAGCTGCCCACCGAGGACCGTCACAGCTACTCGCGGGAACATCTGGAAAACAACATCTCCGTGCTGATGGGGGGACGGCTGGCCGAGGAGCTGGTCTTGAACCAGTTGACCACCGGCGCGGGCAACGACATCAAGCGCGCCACGGAACTGGCCCGCAGCATGGTGTGCGAATGGGGCATGAGCGATCAGTTGGGCCCCATGACCTACGGCGCCAAGGAAGAAGAAATTTTCCTGGGCCGGGAGATCACCCAGCACAAATCCATCTCCGAGGCCACGGCCCAGACCATCGACCAGGAGATTCGCGGACTCATCGACCGCAATTATCAGCGGGCGAAAAGAATCCTCACGGAAAAGATGGAAGTGCTGCACACCATGACCGCCGCCCTGCTGGAACGAGAAACCCTGGACGCGGACGAAGTGGCCAACCTGATGAAGGGCATGTCCGCCGCCGAGGCCTTGAAACCCCTGCCCCCGGTGCCTCCTCCCTCCAAGAAGAAACACAAGGGATCGGACGACGGGGATGAGGAGTCCAACGCCTCCAAGGTGCGTCGTTACGACAAACCCCGACTGGCCAAGGACACGGAAGACGACAGCGGCGACGCCCCTTCCGAAGAGCCTCCCACCGGCAGACCATGACCATGCGGTTTCTGCTGGAACCCTGGACCGGGGAGGGTTCCTGGTTTGTCACGCAGCCAGACGACGCCAAACCGGATGGACCGTGCGCTCCGCAAGATCCGGACACCCCCTGGTCGGTGCGGATCACCTCCTGGCCAGCGGCGTGGGATGGTCTGCTGCCTCGCGGGATGGAGATCTTCCCGCAGGGGACACGGCGCATGGCTGCGGGCCGATTGAACCGACCGGCGCTGGAAGCCCTGGCGCACACCCTGGGCGACGCCGGACTGGAGGCCCCTCACCGGGAACTGAGCACGACCCTGGCCAATCATCTGCGTCCGGACCCGGTTTGGCACTGGGGTCTCGGGGACAAATCCTGGCGTCTGGATCTGACGGCTCCCCGCATCATGGGCATCGTGAATGTGACCCCCGACTCTTTTTCCGGAGACGGTCTGGCGGGCAACCAGCGGGCGGCCATCGATCAGGGTCTGGCCATGGCCGAAGCGGGCGCGGATCTGCTGGACGTGGGCGGAGAGTCCACCCGTCCGGGAGCCGCGCCGGTGGCGCTGGCCGAAGAGCTGGAACGGGTGGTGCCGGTGATTGGGGAGTTGGCCGCCGCGTTGCCGATTCCGGTGGCCGTGGACACCTCCAAGCCTGCGGTGATGCGCGCCGCCATCCAGGCGGGCGCGGCGCTGGTCAACGATGTCACCGCCTTGCGGGGTGGCGAGGCCCCGGATGACCGGCAGGATCCGAACGTCGGTCACGAGACCGCCCGCATGCTGGCGGAAAGCCAAACCCCGGCGGTCTTGATGCACATGCAAAACCGTCCCGCCACCATGCAACAAGCACCGGCCTATGACGACGTGGTGGGAGAGGTCTACGATTTCTTGGCGCGACGCGTCGCCTTCTGTGTCGCCCACGGTCTGCCACACGAGCGGCTGATCTGCGATCCGGGCATCGGGTTCGGCAAGACCACCGCCCACAATCTGACGCTGCTGCGTCGTCGTCGTCTGTTTCGCGGCCTGGGCACCCCCTTGCTGCTGGGATTTTCCCGCAAGCGGCTGCTGGGCGCCCTGACCGGTCTCGACGCCCCCCGCCAACGCGATCCGGCGGGTCATCTGCTGGCCGCCCTGGCCGACGCCCCCATCTTGCGGGTACACGACGTGGCGGGCGCCCGGCTGGCCCTGGCGGTGGTCGGCGGCTATCGTTCTCTTTCAACGCGAGGATCCTGGTCATGAGTGCGGACGCCGCTTCTTCCCGCAGACTTTTCGGCACCGATGGCATCCGGGGACTGGCCAACGTTCACCCCATGACCGCCGAAACCGCGCTGCGCATCGGTCAGGCCGCCGGTCAGGTGTTGCGCCGTCCCGACCACCGGGGGGGCACGGTGGTGATCGGCAAGGATACCCGGCTTTCGGGGTATCTGTTCGAGTCGGCGTTGCGGGCCGGATTCAACTCCGTGGGCATGCACTGCGTGCAGGTGGGCACCATTCCCACCCCGGCGGTGGCCTATCTCACCCGCGCCTTCCGCGCCGAGATCGGGGTGGTCATCTCCGCCTCCCACAATCCGTTCCACGACAACGGCATCAAGTTCTTCGGCCCCAACGGCATGAAACTCCCGGATGAGGTGGAACTGGCCATCGAGGCCCGTTTCTTCCAGGATCCGGTGATGGCCACCCCTCCGGATCCGGCCCATGTGGGACGGGCCCAGCGGTTCGAGGATGCCCGTGGCCGTTACATCGAGTTTTGCAAGAACACCTTTCCGAGGGATCTGCGCCTCACCGGCATGAAGGTCGTGATCGACTGCGCCCATGGCGCGGCCTACAAGGTGGCCCCGGAGGTGTTCTGGGAGCTGGGCGCGGAAGATGTCATCCCGCTGGGTGTGGAACCCAATGGACTCAACATCAACCACGGCTGCGGCACTTTGCATCCGGAACTGATGCGCGCCAAGGTCAAGGAGACCGGAGCCGACATCGGACTGGCCCTGGATGGGGACGCGGATCGTCTGTTGGTGTGCGACGAGAACGGTCGGCTGCTGGACGGGGATCAACTGCTGGCCATGAGCGCCATGATGATGCAGGAGCACAACACCCTGCGCGGGGGTGCGGTGGTGGGTACGGTGATGTCCAATCTGGGGCTGGAACGGTTTCTGTCGGCCCGCGATTTGCGTCTGATCCGGGCCAACGTGGGGGACCGTTACGTGCTGGAGTCCATGCTGGCGGAAGGGTGCAATCTGGGCGGGGAGCAGTCGGGTCACATGCTCTTTCTGGATTACAACACCACCGGGGATGGCATTGTCAGCGGTTTGAAGATTCTGGAACGGATGGTCACACAGCAGCGTCCCCTGTCGGAGCTGGCCGCCCAATTGGAAACCGTGCCGCAAATTCTCAAGAACGTGACCATTCCCCGTGGCACCCAGCCTTTGCAGGACGCCACCATCCGCCAGGCCATCGCCGACGCCCAGGCCGCCTTGGAGGGTCGGGGTCGGGTTCTGGTGCGGGCCTCGGGCACGGAACCCAAAATCCGCGTCATGGCCGAGGGGGACTGCGCCGCGACCATCTCTGCGGTCGTCGATGATCTTTGCCAACTTATTCAACGTACTGCCGACGTTTCAGGAGTGTGAGTCTTATGCCCCGTTTCACCCTGCCCGACGGATCCATCAAGGAGATCGCCTCCCCCGCGACCGTGGCGGCCATCGCTGCGGCCATCGGCGCCGGTCTGGCCCGCGCGGCTTTGGCCGGTCGGGTGGATGGACGCCTTGTGGATCTGGATACCCCGCTGGAAACCGATGCCGCCGTGGAGATCGTCACCCCTTCCACCCCGGACGGCCTGGAGATCCTGCGTCACTCCACCAGTCATCTCATGGCCCACGCGGTCAAGGAGCTGTATCCTGCGGCCCAGGTGACCATCGGACCGGCGGTGGCGGATGGTTTCTATTACGATTTCGATTACGAGCGTCCCTTCACCCCGGAGGATCTGACCGCCATCGAGGCGCGCATGGAGGCGATCGTGCAGCGGGATCTGCCGGTGGAACGTCGCCTCATGGAGCGTCAGGAGGCCATCGACTGGTTCACGGCCCAGGGGGAGCACTACAAGGCGGAGATCATTCGCGACATTCCGTCGGATCAGGCGCTCTCTTTGTATCGTCAGGGGGAGTTCATGGATCTGTGTCGCGGCCCTCATGTGCCGTCCACGGGTCGTCTGAAGGCCTTCAAGCTGACGCGGGTGGCAGGCGCCTACTGGCGGGGCGACTCGAAGAACAAAATGCTGCAACGGATCTACGGCACCGCCTTCGCCGACAAAAAGGCTTTGGCGGCCCATCTGACCCTGCTGGAAGAGGCGGCCAAGCGGGATCACCGCCGTCTGGGCAAGGAGCTGGATCTGTTTTCCATCCAGGATGACGCCGGGGGCGGTTTGGTGTTGTGGCATCCCATGGGCGCGCGCATGCGCCAGACCATCGAGGACTACTGGAAACAGACCCATCGGGAGGCGGGATACGAATTTCTGTTCACGCCCCACATGGCCAATCTGGATCTTTGGCGCACGTCGGGTCATCTGGATTTCTATCGGGAGTCGATGTTCAATCCCATGACGGTGGATGAACAGTCCTACCAGATCCGGCCCATGAACTGTCCGTTCCACATTCTGGTATTCCGGTCGAGAATCCGTTCCCACCGGGATCTGCCCATGCGCTGGGCCGAATTGGGTACGGTTTATCGTTATGAAATGTCCGGGGTTCTGCATGGATTGTTCCGGGTGCGCGGGTTCACCCAGGACGACGCCCACATTTTTTGCCGGGAATCCCAGATCGAAGCGGAGATCAGCGCCATTCTGGACCTCACTTTGCAAACCCTGCGCACGTTCGGGTTTGAAAAGTTCGAGATCAACCTCTCCACCCGACCGGGAAAATCGGTGGGATCGGACGCAATCTGGGACAAGGCCACCACCGCGTTGCGAAACGCCATTGTCGGCCATGGTCTCGACTATGCCGAGGATGTGGGGGGTGGGGCCTTCTACGGACCCAAGATCGATGTCAAGATCACCGACGCCATCGGGCGCAAGTGGCAGTGTTCCACCATCCAGTTGGACTTCAACCTTCCCGAACGGTTTGATATCGGCTATATTGGCGAAGATGGGGGGCGTCATCGACCCATCATGATCCACCGGGCGTTGATGGGATCTTTGGAACGTTTCTTCGGCATTCTCATCGAACATTACGCCGGTCACTTCCCCTTGTGGATCGCCCCGGTGCAGGCTGTGGTGCTCACCATCACCGAAGCCCACAACGATTGGGCCGTGGAAGTGGCAAAAAGATGGCGCGCTGCGGGTCTGCGCGTGGAAACGGATTTGCGTAATCATAAAGTAAGCTATAAAATCCGTGAGCATGCCATGAGGAAGATTCCCTGGCTGCTCATCGTCGGCGAACGCGAACAGGCGGAAGGGGCGGTCAGCCCCCGTGATCGTCACGGCAAGGATCTGGGTCTGATCCCCGTGGACGACATGCTGCAACGTCTGCTCCTGGAAGCCGCGAACCGGACCTAAGGATCCATCACCATCATGGGAGAACCGATCATCATCAAACCTACCATTCCCAACAGCACCAAGGACCGCGCGCCCCCGGCCCCCACCGACAACACGCGCATCAACGAACAAATCCGTGTTCCGGAAGTGCGCCTGATCGATGAAAAAGGTCAGCAGGTTGGCGTCGTCAGCAGTTACGAGGCCTTGCGGCGTGCCACGGAGGCAGGTCAGGATCTCGTCGAGGTGGCCCCGGAAGCCCGGCCTCCCGTCTGCAAAATCATGGACTACGCCAAGTTCAAGTACCAAAAATCGGTGCGGGAACGTCTGGCGCGTAAAAAACAGGTGCGCATCGAAATCAAGGAAGTCAAATTTCGTCCCGGCACCGATACGCACGACTTTGACGTGAAGCTGCGAAGCATGCGAAAATTCCTGGAGGATGGCGACAAGGTCAAATGCACCTTGCGCTTCCGTGGCCGCGAAATGGCCCATCAGGAATTGGGTATGGCTTTGCTCAAGCGTGTCGAGGAGTCGGTCGCGGATGTGGCCAAGGTGGAGCAGGTGCCCAAGCTGATGGGGCGTCAAATCACCATGGTCGTGGCACCCTCAAAGACCAAAAAAGTACCCTGACACACCAACCATCAACCGAAGGATCGGAAATGCCCAAGATCAAAAGTCACCGGGGCGCGGCCAAGCGGTTCTCCGCCACCGGATCCGGCAAACTGAAACGCAACAACGCGTTCAAGCGTCACATCCTGACCAAGAAGTCACCCAAAAGCAAACGCAACATGCGTGGCACCTGCCTCATGTCCGAGGCGGATAACCGCGCGGTCAGGCAGATGCTGCCCTATTTATAAGTCTTAAAACGAAGGAGTGTTCCCCCCATGTCGCGCATCAAGCGAGGCGTGTCAGCTCATGCACGCCACAAGAAAGTTCTGGATCTGGCCAAAGGTTACCGTGGCCGCAATGGCAGTTGTTTCCGCATCGCCCTGGAACGGGTCGAGCATGGCTTGCAGTATGCCTATCGCGACCGCCGTGCCCGGAAACGGGATTTCCGCAAACTCTGGATCGTGCGTATCAACGCCGCAGCCCGGTTGAGCGGTCTGTCCTACAGTCAGTTCATCTGCGGGTTGGCCAAGAGCGGCATCGAGCTGGACCGCAAGGTGCTGGCGGATATGGCCGTGCGTACCCCCGAGGATTTCGCCCGCATCGCCGAGAGTGCCAAGGCCGCCCTGGCCGCCGCCTGACGCCATTCTCCGAAACCAATAAAGTCAAGGGTTCCCCACGGAACCCTTTCTTTATTTATACTATTGAAAAAAAAGAAGGGGTCTGGGGGATTCATCCCCCAGGGTTTTGACTTTAAAAATAAAATTCTTATTATAAAATTTAAATTAATATTTTTTGTTTTTGAAGTCAAAATCTAAAAGTCAAAGTCCTGGGAGATGAATCTCCCAGACCCTCTCTTTTTTTTCAATAGTGGATTCCATTCCTGACCCTGCCGAGTATGTGCCATGCTTGAAGAACTCTCGCTGCTGAAAACCATCGCGCTCTCCGAACTGACCACCGCCGCTTCCCCCGCCGATCTGGAAGCCATCCGGGTCAAGACCCTCGGCAAAAAAGGCAGCCTGACCCAGATCCTGCGCGGCCTGGGTCAAATGAACGACGCACAACGCGCCACCCTCGGCGCCATGGCCAACGCCTTCAAAGAGGAGTTCGCCCAGACCCTCGCCAACCGCATGGAACACCTCAAACAGGCGGAACTCGACACACGTCTGCAACGGGAATGGGTGGATGTCACCCTGCCGGGACGCCCCCGCACCACCGGCACCCTCCACCCGGTGACCCGCGCCCAGAACGAAATCATCGCCATCTTCACCGCCATGGGCTTTCCCCCGGCCTCCGGCCCGGAAGTGGAATCGGACTGGTACAACTTCGCGGCCCTCAACATTCCCCCGGACCACCCGGCGCGGGAGATGCACGACACCTTCTACCTGCCCCCAGACCCGGAAGGCCACAAACGACTGCTGCGCACCCATACCTCGCCGGTGCAAATCCGGGTGATGAAAGGATGCCAACCCCCCTTGAGGGCCATCGCCCCGGGCAAGGTGTTCCGCTGCGACTCGGACATCACCCATACCCCCATGTTCCATCAGGTGGAAGGATTCATGGTGGATGAAGGAGTCCACTTCGGCCAACTCAAGGGCCTGCTGGAAGCCTTTTTGGTGGAGTTCTTCGAACGCCCCCTGCCGGTCCGCTTCCGCCCCTCGTTTTTCCCCTTCACCGAACCCTCCGCCGAGGTGGACATGGGCTGCCTGTTCTGCCATGGCCAAGGCTGCCGGGTCTGCAAACGCACCGGCTGGCTGGAGGTGCTGGGCTGCGGCCTGATCCATCCCAACGTGCTGGCCAACGTGGGCATCGACCGGGAACGCTACACCGGCTTCGCCTTCGGCATGGGCGTGGAACGACTCGCCATGCTCAAATACGGCTTCCCGGACCTGCGCGCCCTGTTCGACAACGATATCCGGTTCCTGAGCCGCTATGCGTGATGGCATGGCCAATGACACCAAGCTCCACGCACCGGCCCCCCTCCTGACCCCTATCGAAAAACAAAAGACTGGACCCGCGCATGAAAATCACCCTCGACTGGCTCCGCGACCACATCGACACCGAGCTTGACCCGGCCACCATCGGCGCCAAGCTCACCATGGCCGGATTGGAACTGGATGCCCTGATCCGCCTGGATCAAGGGCTGGAAAAAGTTCAGGTGGGACTGCTGGAAACGGTGCAACCCCATCCCAACGCCGACCGGCTCACCGTGTGTCGGGTCAAGGTCGGACCGGAAACCCTGGAGATCGTCTGCGGCGCCAAGAACCATCGCCCCGGCGACAAGGTGGCGGTGGCGCGGGTCGGGGCGAACCTGCCCAATGGCCTGGAGATTCAACTGGGGAAGATTCGCGGCGTCACCTCCCACGGCATGCTCTGCTCGCTGAAGGAACTGGGACTGGCCGCCGAATCCGATGGCGTGCTGATCCTGGATCCCGCCACCCCGGACGGCCTGGCCATCGCCGACGCCCTGGGCAAAAACGACGTGGTGCTGGAACTGGGCATCACCCCCAACCGGGGGGATTGTCTGGGAGTGCGGGGTGTGGCCCGGGAACTGGCCGCTCTCACCGCCCGGCCCCTGCTGCCCCTGGAAGCCACACCGGTGCCGGTCACGGTACCCGAAGCCATCGCCCCGGTGCGGCTGGAAGACCCCCTCGGCTGTCCCCGCTACGCGGGTCGGATCATCCGGGGGGTGCAAGTCGGACCCAGCCCCGCATGGCTGAAAAACCGCCTGGAGGCGGTGGGACTGCGGACCATCAACAACGTGGTGGACATCACCAATTATCTGCTGCTGGATCTCAACCAGCCGCTGCACGCCTTTGATCTCAACCGTCTGGCCCTGCCGGTGGTGGTGCGCCGCGCCCAGGCGGGAGAGACCCTGCGCACCCTGGACGGGATCGAACGCACCCTGACCGACACCATGACCGTGATCGCCGACCAGCAGCGCACCCTGGCTTTGGCGGGCATCATGGGGGGAGAAGAGAGCGGCGTCACCGAAATCACCACGGATCTGTTTTTGGAAGCGGCCTATTTCGAGCCCATCGGCATCGCCCGCACCGGACGCCGCCTGGAACTGGTCTCCGAATCCCGCCACCGTTTCGAGCGGGGCACGGATCCAGAGGCGCTTCCCCAGGTCATGGAACGGGCCACCCGCCTGATTCTGGAGCTGGCGGGTGGTCAGGCCGGACCCATCACCGTGCTGGACGGCCATACCTGGACCCCTCCCCAGGCCCTCACCTACCGGCCCGAACGGGTCAACCGCATGGGGGGCATCGACCTGACCCCGGCAGCCATGAACACCTTTCTCACCGCCCTGGGATGCCGGGTCGAACCGGACTCCGGGAAGGATTCCCGGTTCGCGGTAACCACGCCGAGCTGGCGCCACGACCTGAAACTCGAAGAGGATCTGCTGGAAGAGATTCTCCGTCTGCACGGCTACGACCGGATCCCCACCACCCTGCCCCGGGTGCCCGCCTCTCCCCCGACCCCGGATCCGGTACGCCGTCTGGCCGACCGGGTGCGCACCCTGCTGGTGGGACAGGGCTATCAGGAGGCCATCGACTACGCTTTCGTGAGTCCGGCCATCCAGCGTTGTTTCAACCCGGAGGCCACCCCTCTGGCGCTGATCAATCCCCTCTCCGAAGAGCAGTCGGTGTTGCGCACCGACCTGATCGCCGGATTGATGGAAAGCGCCCAGCGCAATCTCAACCGGGGCAATCTGCGTCTGCGCCTTTTCGAGACCGGGCGGGTGTTTCTGAATCAGGCCGATGGCACCCTCGCGGAACGCGAACGGCTGGCCGGAGTGATCACCGGCCCGGCGGACGAGCTTTCGCCCCATGCCCCGGCCCGTGGAGTGGATTTTTTCGATCTCAAGGGGGATCTGGAGTCCTTGTTGTCCACCCTGACCGGCGCGCTGCCCCAGTTCACCCCCGGCGGACCGAGCTTTTTGCACCCGATGCGCAAGGCGCAGCTCTCCACCGCCGACGGCACCCCTTTGGGCTGGATGGGACAACTGCATCCCCACGCGATGGCACAACTGGAGCTGCGCAAAGAGGTCCAGCTGTTTGAGCTGGATCTGGAAGCCCTGCCCGCCCGCCCCCCGGCGCGGGTGTCGGAGAGCGCCACCAGCCGTTTTCCGGGGATCCAGAGCGATTTCACCTTCCTGATGCCGGAAAGAACCCCGGCGGGAGCGGTGATCCAGGAGATTCTGGCCGTGGATCCCACCCTGATCCGCCGGGTGCAGGTCACGGCCATCTATACCGGAACCGGCGTGCCGGAAGGTCACAAGAGTCTGACCTTGAGCCTGCTGTTGCAAGCCGACGACCGCACCCTCACCGACGCGGAGAGCAAAAGCCTATCGGAACGGGTCATCGCCTGCGCCGACACACGTTTCGGAGCCACCATGCGCCAGTGACGCCATCCCGCGCCCCCTGGATTCCCATTCTGCCGGGGGATATCCAAGGCGGCGCGGGGTCCAAGGCGGCGCGGGGTTGACGGATCAGGAAGCGCTCTTGGGTTGCACCACGTTGGGGGTCATCTGTTCCGGAAAACGGCTGAACAGGGTCGGAATCGGATCCGCCTCGCTGGTTTCAAACAGATAGGCCGCATCTTTGGCGGAATGACGGGATTTCCACAACAGTTTCCACTCCCGGGGGGGATCCTTCAACAACGCCTGCAAACGGTCCGCCTGCTCATCCCGGGCATTGAGCAGAATCCAGCGCCGCGCGCCGCCAGCGGGCAGGAACACCCGCAGACCCGGCGTGCGCCAGTTGACCATCCGCACATGGTCGGGGCTGCGGAAACCGGTCATCCATTCCAAGGTGGTGATCACCCGGGCATCGGTATACAGCACCACCGGTTCTTGCAACGGCGCCAAGGATTCACGCATCAGACCGCGATAGATCTTCTGCCAGACCGTCGGCCCCAACACCCCCTGCCCCACCGCCAGCACCGGCAGGATCACCAGGGTCGCCACCACCAGACCCGTGGCCAGCCGCCGCTGATGACGCCTCGCCACCGCCGGCCACCACCGTTCCACAGCCAACACCAGCAGACACAACTCCAGCAGCAGGATTTCGCGTTTCCAGAATCCGAACCCCTGCAACACGAGTACCATCGCGGCCCCGACTCCGGCCATGGGCACCACCAGGGCGCCGCGTCGCGGACTCTGGATCAGACCGGCCAGGATGGCCCCAGCCAGCAAGGCGGCGGGGGGAAACAGAAACATCAGATAACGCCCGCACAGCATCATGGGGTTGTAATACTGAAACGAATTGGTGGCAAACCAGAAGACGAACAACACCAGCCCCATCATTCCCAGCCAATAACGGTACTCCCCGCGCCGCGCCGGCTCCACTTGTTTCAAAAAGAGCCACGCCAGTGGGATGGACAGAAACACCAGGGTCACGAAGCCGGGAATTTCCAGGATCATGCGAAGCGGCTGATAGGTCAAACGGGCCATGAGACTGTTGCCGGACTCGACGGAATAGGTCCAGATGCCATAGGGATTGTTGTAGATCTGATTGACCACATGGAGATGATACAGCGGATCCCCCCGCAACACCTGGTAGACCCCCAGATAAAGCGCGCCCATCACCCCGCCGGAAACCGCGATCCATCCCCACAAGGCCCGATGACGGCCATGATACAGATCGTGCAGCATGACCAAAACCAGGAAATAACCCACCCAGATGATGGAAAGCTTGGTCAACACCGCCGCCGTCAGGGCCAAGGCGACCAGCAGTCCCGCTTCTCGGGGGGAGAGACGGCAACCCCCGGGGTTGCGGGCCTGCGCCAGCACCGCCAGGGCGGCGAAGGCGCAAGCGGCCACAGGCAGATCGGGTCCGAGAGCCAAAGCCTGTTCCAGCCAGAAGGTGTTGGTGGCCAGCACCCAAGCGGCCAGCAGCGCGGCCAGACGACCGGCCAGAGGCAAGGCGACCCGATACACCCCCCAGATGGTCAACAGGGAACAGATCAAGGACCAGCCGGCCGTGGTGTAGGGATTGACGCCGAACAGAGAATACAGCAGGGCCGTGGGAGAGAGGATCCCCAACCGGTGGGCGAAATGGTGGGCCTCGAACCGAAAGGAACCGGTCTGCATCCGATGGGCGAAGGTGGCATAGGAGAGATCATCGCTGCCTTCGATGATGGGTTGCGCCCACCACCACAACCCGACGTGGACGATCAGCACCAGCGCGACCAGCCAGGGATCGCGCCGCAATCCGACCTGGGGTTGATCGTTGACAGTGGTTTTCATTCCCGCTCCTCGAAACGCCTGACATCCTGACATAAAGTCCGTGGCCATCCACAAACGCGCCAACTTCGTTGACACACTTCACACCGACCCGTATTCTTGCAATATGTCTACCATATCCGTTTGGATTGGCCATCCGGTCTGCTGCCCGCATCCAAAGGTCATGCCAGCCCGCGACGGACTTTACAAGACCACCCTCGTCTGCTCTTGAGTCTCTTGAACGCATGAAAGTACCGGAACACGGCATGGTCTCGTCACGCGCACGCGATCGTATGGTCAAGGAGTTGCTCCTGAACCACGGCATCGACGATCCAAGGGTGATCGCGGTGATGCGGGAGACCTTGCGCCATCTGTTTGTGGACGAGGCCCTGGCCAGCCGGGCCTACGGGGATGAGAACCTGCCCATCGGCGAAGGTCAAACCCTCTCCCAACCCTATACCGTGGCCCGCATGAGTCAGGCGTTGCGCCTCACCGGACGCGAAGAGGTGCTGGAGATCGGCACGGGTTCGGGATATCAGACCGCGATTCTGTCCAAGCTGAGTCACAAGGTCTACACCATCGAACGCCACCCCTCCCTGGCCGACTCGGCCCGCAAACGGCTGCGACGCCTGGGATTTCACAATGTGGTCTGCCGGGTCGGAGACGGCTCCCTGGGATGGCCGGAAGAACGGCTGTTCGAACGGGTGATCATCACCGCCGGCACCCCGATCACCCCGGAAAGCCTGCTGCGTCAACTGGCGCCCCATGGCCTGCTGGTGGCCCCGGAAGGCAGTCGCAGCGCCCAGAACCTGATCCGCATCTCGCGTCTGGCCGATGGCGCCCTGCAACGCGAAATCCTCGACCCCTGCTGTTTCGTGCCGCTGGTGGGCGCGCAGGGGTGGAAGGACGAGTCCCCGTGAATCCGGAATCCCGCCGATTCTCCGGAGACATCTTCCCCCGGGGGCGTCCCTGGATGGGAGGGATCGGAGTGCTGCTCCTGCTGTCGGGATGTTCCGGCACTGGCGCGCCCCCGCCACCAGAGACGGCAAACCACTCCGCCGCTCCGGTGCGGATGGTCAAGGGTCCACCCCTGGCCGCAGACCTGGCACCCGAACCCCCAAACCAAACCCGGACGCCTCCCCCCCCAGCGGGCAAAGCCACCTCCTACGCGGTCCGTCCCGGCGACACCCTCTGGGCCATCGCCACGGCCCACAACATCGACGTGGAACAACTGGCCACCTGGAACCGCATCACCAATCCGGATCAACTCACCGTGGGCCAACGGCTGCGGGTGATCCCGCCAGGAACAGAACCGTTCCCGGCGGCCCGGCCCGTTTCGTCCTGGCCCCCCCCGCCCGACACGGCGACATCAGACGACAAAACGGAATCCTCCAACAAACCGGCGCCATCCGACAAAACGGAATCCTCCAACAAACCGGCGCCATCCGACAGCGCGGAAGCGGCTTCCAAACCGGACTCGCGACCTCCTCCTCTACCCGGCAAGCCCGGTCCGCGCCTCTGGGACGATCCTCCCGGCACCATTCCACCCCCCTCGCTGGCGTTGCGAGATCCTCCCCCGCGTCCCGATCCGACCCCGGACCAGGAGGATACCCTCGGGTCGGCTCCCGCCCAGGCCAGACCCCTCTCTCCCAACGCCCCCGCGTACTGGGTATGGCCCCATCCGGGCCGGGTGATCGGACGCTTCGGTCAGGTGGGCGCGCTGCGCAACACCGGCATCGACATCGCCGCCAAGCCAGGAGATCCCGTCCTGGCCGCCGCCGACGGGATGGTGGCCTACGCGGATCAAGGATTGAGCACCTTTGGCAACATGGTGCTGCTCCGGCATGGCGGCTCCTTCATGACCGCCTACGCCCATCTGCAAAAGATCATGGTCAAGAAGGGTCAAAACGTGCGGGCCGGGGAGACCATCGCCCTGGCCGGACAATCCGGAGTGACCGTCTCGCCCCGTCTGCATTTTGAAATCCGCCGTAGCATTGCACCGCAAAATCCCCTACAGTATCTCCCCAAACGCGATTGACACCTGTTTGACACCGTCAAGATGGCACCTTGACCGGGCATCCACGCCCGAACCTTGACTTTTCAAATCATTCAACCCGTTTTGCACGCGACAGACAAGCCACACCCAAACAGGGATGACAAGCAACTGTGAACACCTTTTCTCTTGATATACGCACCCATCCATCGTTCACCTCAACCAGCGACTGTCCACCCCACCTGCTGCACACCCTGTCGGGCTGGAAACACAATCCAACCTTCCGCCCCGCCTTCGTGCGTCTCACCGAAAACGATCAGGAGGTCGCCAAGGCGCTTGAATGGTCACAACGGTTTCAGGATCAATCCGATCATCTGGTGGTGCTGGGCATCGGCGGCAGCTCCCTGGGGGGCAACATGCTGGTCCGTTCCCTGGCTGGTCAGGGGGGGCGCGCCGTCAGCTTTTACGAAAACATCTGCCCGGTGCAACTGGCGGCCCTGTATGACCAGGATTGGAGCCGCACCACCGTGCTGGCGGTGAGCAAATCCGGGGAAACCCCGGAAACCCTCGCCCAACTGCTCACGGTCTTGGACCGGCTCGGGGAACGCCCCCGGGAGCGATTGGCCATGATCACGGAAAACCCCCGGGGGGCTTTGGGAGAGATCGGTCGCGCGCTGGAGGTGCCGATCATTCCCCACGCCCCGGTGGGAGGACGCTTTTCGGTGCTGTCGGTCACGGGTCTGCTGCCCGCCGCCTTTGCCGGAGCGGACATCGAAGCCTTGCTGGCTGGCGCCACCCGGATGGCCCAACACTGCCTGGAACCGGATCCGGTGGACAATCCGGCGTTGCGTCACGCCCTGGCCCAGGCTGAAATGGCCGCCGCCGGACGCAACATGAGCGTGTTTTTGACCTACGGTTCCCGTCTGGAGACCATCGCCACCTGGTTTCGGCAGTTGTGGGCCGAAAGCCTGGGCAAGATCGACGACCAGGGCCGCAAACACGGTCTCACCCCGGTGGAGGCCCGAGGCGTGGTCGATCAACACTCCCAGTTGCAGTTGTATCTCGATGGACCCGAGGACAAACAGTTCACGCTGCTGTTCGATCCCACCCTCGTCACGCTGGGGGCGACGATTCCGGGCCGTTTCGCCCATCTGCCCGCCGTGACCCCGTTGGCGGGGCGCACGGTGGGAGAGTTGTTCACCGCCGAATATCTCGGCACCCGTGACGCCCTCATCGGACGCAAGGCGCCGGTGCGGGAGTTCCGTCTGGCCGCCACCGATCCGGTCGCTTTGGGCGAGTTGATCGTGCTGTTGGAAATGGAAACCACTCTGGTGGCCGAATGTTTCGGCGTCACCCCCTTTGACCAGCCCGCCGTGGAAGACGGGAAAAAACGGACGCGCGCGCGCCTGGAATCCTCGACCCCCGGCACCCTCATGGAGGAGAACTCATGACCAAACCCCTTTCCCCCCAAGACTATTCCGACGCGGTTCGCGCCCAGTTGACGCAACAGGGCATTCATCACACCGGCGCCATCCGCGTGGATCTTTCCACCCCGGAACTCTACGAAACCGCCATCCACCGTCGCGAAGGGCGCATCGCCACCGGCGGCTCTTTGGTGGTGGAGACCGGTCAATATACGGGCCGTTCGGCCAACGACAAGTTCATCGTGGACGAACCTTCCAGCCGCGATCAGGTGGCCTGGGGCTCGGTCAACCGGCCCTTCTCCGAAGAGGCCTACGAAAAGCTCCGCACCCGGGTCACCGCCTATCTCCAGGACCGGGAGCTGTTCGTGCAGGATTGTCGCGTGGGAGCGGATCCCCAATATCAACGCCGGGTGCGGATCGTCACCACCCAGGCGTGGCAATCCCTGTTCGCCCGCAATCTGTTCATTCACCCGGCCTCGCCTTGCGAAACGGTGATGCAACCGGATTTCACCTTGATCAACGCCGGAGGCTTCCAGGCCGTGCCCGAGGTGGACGGCACCCGTTCGGAGGCCTTCATTCTGCTGCATCTGGGACGCCGGGAGGCCCTGATCGGCGGCACCGGCTATGCCGGAGAGAACAAAAAGGTGGTCTTCACCTTGATGAACTATCTGCTTCCCTTGCAGGGGGTGTTGTCCATGCATTGCAGCGCCAACATCGGCGAACAGGATGATGTGGCGATTTTCTTCGGTCTGTCGGGCACCGGCAAGACCACCTTGTCCACGGATCCCCGCCGCCGCATGATCGGCGACGACGAGCATGGCTGGTCGGACAACGGGGTGTTCAATCTGGAAGGGGGGTGTTACGCCAAGGTGATCCGTCTGCATCCCCAGGCCGAGCCGGACATCTGGAATTGCACCCGCAAATTCGGCACGGTGCTGGAAAACGTCATTCTGGATCCGGTCACCCGGCGGGTCAATCTGGACGATCACACCCTGACCGAAAACACCCGCGCGGCCTATCCGTTGGCGTCGTTGCCCCGGATCCAGTTCAGCGGGCACGGGGGGCATCCTTCCAACGTCATCTTGTTGACCGCAGACGCGTTCGGCATCATGCCGCCGGTGGCCCGTTTGACCATCGAACAGGCCATGTATCATTTCCTGTCCGGCTACACCGCCAAGCTGGCGGGCACGGAACGGGGCGTCACCGAGCCATCGGCCACCTTCTCGGCCTGTTTCGGGGAGCCGTTCATGGCGTTGGATCCGGTGGTGTACGCCACGCTGCTGGGCAAGAAGCTGCAACAGTCCCAGGCCAGATGCTGGTTGATCAACACCGGTTGGACCGGCGGTCCCTACGGGGAGGGGTTCCGCATGCCGATTCAAGAGACCCGCGCGATCATCGATCGCATCTTCGACGGTCATCTGGATCATGTGCCCACCCGCATCGATCCGACCTTTGGTTTCGAGGTGCCCATCGAGATCACCAACGTGGATCCCATGCATCTGGATCCCCGCACCACCTGGAAGGATCCGGCCCGTTACGATGTCCAGGCCCGTCAGTTGGCGGACCGGTTCGTGGCCAATTTCGCCGAGAAATTCGCCAATCGGGTATCCCCAGAGATTCTATCCGGCGGACCAGTGCCACGTTAGCCCCGATCCAAATCCAGACACCGAATCCTTGAAACCATTAAAAAAAAAAGTGAGGGCCTGGGAGATTCCTCTCCCAGGGTCTTGCCTTTGCTTTGGCCTTTGCCTTTGACTTCGTTTTTCAAGCGCGCTTTTCAAACAAGCTTTTTTCGCATCCTTTCGCGAAAAAAGCGCAGCGCGCCGCCTTGGAGGGTCTTCGTTTTTCGCCTTTTGAAAAACGAAGACCCTCCCTTGCCAGAACCCAGAACCCAGACCCCAGATTCCCGATCACTATTCCTTGCGCCAGGGCATGACCGGAACCGTGGAGATGGAGTTTTTCGGGGAGCCTTCGATGAGCTTGTCGGAGTAGACGAGATAGACCAAGGTATTGCGTTTCTTGTCGAGGAAGCGCACCACCTGCAATTTCTTGAACAGCAGGGAGGTACTTTTGGAAAAGACCGACTCCCCATCCTTGAGTTCTTCTTTCATGACGATGGGACCGATCTGCCGACAGGCGATGGCGGCGTCCGAGGTGTCTTCGGCCAGACCCAGCCCACCGGAGACCCCTCCCCGCTTGGCCCGGCTCAGATGGCAGGCAACGCCGTCCACCTTGGGGTCGTCGAAGGCTTCGATGAGGATCTTGTCATCCGGGCCGAGCAGCTTGAAGACGGTATCCACGGTGGCGATCACCTCGGCCTGGGCGGTCCGGAGGGCGGGAACGGCGGCCAACAGCAGGGCCAGGGCGAACAGCGGTCCTTGTTTCATGTCGGTCTCTCCAAATAATAAGTTCACAAAAAGAACACAACCCAGCACATCAGACAGTGACGCGCGTTGAAGGCTTTGCCGTCAACGTGTCAGACAGTGACGCGCGTTGAACTCCTGAATGCCCTCCAGCACCCCTTTCACCAGTTTGTCGCGGGTTTCCGGCTGTTGCAACTGGAGCTCCTCGTCCCGATGCACGATCACGCCGAATTCGATCAGGATGGCGGGCATCACGGCATATTTCAAGACCACCAGATTGTCGAACTGATAGATGCCCAACTCCTCATCGATCATGTTGTGACGGCCACCGGGAATATTCTTCGAGTGGTGATACGCGGGCAGGAATCCGGCGGCGCGGAAGCGACGGCCGATCATCTGGGCCAGTTCGAGACTGCCGGAATACTGCAACCCCTTGGGAGAGAGCAGAATGGAATACCCCCGGAACAAGTCACAATATCTCTGGGTTTTGCCATCGACGGTCCAGTTGCGCAGATAAAACGACTGCACGGAATCGTGATGCACGGAGACGAACAGATCGGCCTGTTTTTCCTCGGCGATGCGGACCCGCTCCTTGAGTCCCGGCGGGTTGACGATGAGGAAACTGCGGGAGAGGCCCTGTTGGATCAACGCGTCGTGGATCAAGGTGCCCATGGCAAGATTGAACTCATATTCCGGCTTGCCCCTGGCGCTGGTGGCGCCAGCGGACAGCAGGGAGTGTCCCACATCCACAGCCACCGAACAGTCGCACGCCCCAGCCCAGCCATCGAGGGGAAGCGTCAACGCCAGCCACGCCAGCACCGGAGAGCACATCAAGACCGGCACGCGACATTTTCCCGGGAGCACGCGCATATCCACCAATCTAACGACCGGCCCTGGCAGGGGCCAACGGGACAAAACTCTCCCCGTCGATCACCGGGGCCGACGCCGATGGGGACTCCCGACTGCTGGGAGCGCGATCGATGGCCTGGAGCCAGTTCAACACCCCTTCCACTCGGGCCGGCCCCTGAACCGCCGACTCGCCCGGATGGAACTGATCGTGACAGAAGCGCTCCATGGCCTGCGCGCTGGCGTCGTTCTGGACCCCGGAGAGATGGCGGAGCAGGCAGTGGTCGTAGGCGTACAGCTCATCCTCTTTTTCCGGGCGGATCTCCAGGGTCTGGGAGTCCGGTGCGACAGAAAAACGACGGGTGCAGGCCTGTTGCAGATGCTGGGCGGCCAGGGCGCTGCGCGCGGGTTTCACGTGGTCCAGCAGACAGGAGCGCAAGGGTTCGGAGGCGGTCCCGGCGGCGGCGTGGGCCGCGCCACCGCACAGCCACCACACCACTGCCGCAAGCGCAAAGAGGCCAAAGGACGGGATGGACATGATCACCGATTTTCACCACTCCGGGCCGGAAAGGATAGCGTTGCAGATGCGCACTCAAGGGATTCCAAGATCAGTGTAGCCGGTTTGCCCCACCGCGTCCACGTTGTGAGAACACCCTCCATTCGTTAATATCGGCACAAAAATGGATCGTCATGAATCTGGAATCAACAACCGCATTTCATTCCATTTTTCCAACCAAAGAAAGCAGTCTGTCCCGAAAATAAGCGAAACTTCTGGAGTGGTTATTCGCCACATCCATACAAGGAGAAATCTCTTCAGCCCACTTTGACTTCTCGGTCCCGATAGCCTGCCAGCCTTGAGCCATAAGCTTTCTTGCACCTCCGGGATAGACGGCATCGGCCAACGTTTCCCACGTTCCACAAATACTGTCCTGGTGATAACTGGCAAGGATATCATTTTTTGTTCTTGGATAGTCTTTTCTTATGGCGTTGAAATCGCCAAGAAACCAAGCCTCACCTTCTTCGATGGCTAGGCAGAAATACGTTTGCGGGGCAGGGTTGCACGTACTCAGGATCTGTCGCAGTTCATGGCGAAAGGCCTTCAGGCACTTGTCATCCAGGTCGCAGACGACGATCACGGCGGCTTGGTAGTCGACTGGGTAACTGGAGAAGGTGTTTCCATACCCTCGCAGGAGCCTGGGAAGTTGATCCAGCAAGATCCTCTTGCCTGGATCCGATGCGCCACGAAGATCGCGTGGAATTCGGCCTATCCCCTTGTAAAAGTGGACAATGAAAGTGTGATCTGTCCCGATGATCATCGGGATCAGGATATCCAGGGCTTTTTTCCCGGATTGATCTTCCACGAGAATCTCAAAATGCATGACGGTCACCGGGCATCCAGGTAGTCGCTGTACCACAGACCACCGAGAGGGATCCCTTCTTTCACCATGTTTTGGACGATTGGATCATGATTGGCCCGGCGGATGCTGGAAAAGCCATCCCGCCCCTTTTCAAGAACCCAGACTTCATCGGGGTCAAGCGCATCAACCAGGTATGGCTGGTGGGTCGTGATAAAGACCTGAGATCCCCCTTTGCGACCAGTGGCATGCTCCCGGAATTCCCGAGCCAGGATTTCCAACAATTTGTGATAAAGCCCGTTTTCCGGTTCTTCGATGCAAATAAAAGGTGGTGGTGTCGGGTCTTCCAGAAGCAGAAGATAGGCGAAGACCTTCAATGTTCCGTCTGACATTTGTTGAGCGTAGAAGGGATCCTTGAATCCTTTATCATTGAATCGCAACAAAAGTCTGCCATCATCCGTTTTTCTGGTATCGATCCTGTCGATCCCAGGAATCCGCTCGGAAATCCTGGATAGAATACGCTTGAGTTTATCCTTGTGTTCCCGTTCCATGAACTGAACAACGTTGCTGAGGTTGTCTCCATGCAGGTTCAAATGTTTCTGCGGCCCGGCAAGAGGCAAGCCGCGTGCCGCATCAGGCGTGAAATAACTGAGATACCAACCTTCGATATATTGGCGAAACGCCGAGATTCTAGGGTGTTGCTTCAAGGAACCAAGGGTCGCGATTCCAAGTTTCCTGTTGTCAGAGAGTTCCACCACTTCTGTCTCTGTACTCTCTTCGCTGTCAATTTCAAACAAATCGCGGAGAAACGCGTCCAAATCATCGGCCCTCCTCTCCTCATCGATTTGTTTCCCATCCAGTTCACCTTTCCAGGCTACTCCCTTGCCACTGTTCAAGATCAGGAATGAAAATGGCCAGCCACGCGTTTGCCCGCTCCTGCGCTGGCGCAAACGTTCTTTCGATACAAAGGGACGACCAGTCCTATCCAGATCGATTTCAAGCTCATAGGTGATGGGTCGGGCATTGCCGTCTTCCTTGTAATAGACAATGAAACCGATGGGTTCTTGAACGCCTTGCGAGCGGATGCGCTCAAAACCACCACGTCCGCGCATGTCGCACGCTTCTTCCACGCCTGCTTTCAGACAATCCGCCAAAAAGCCGAAAGCGTCGAACAGGGTGCTTTTACCGACGCCGTTCTTGCCAATCACAACGGTCATCGGAGTCAATGGCGATGCAGCCTGCATATTCCACAATTTCCCCAAAGTCACGTCGCGCAAGGCTCGAAAATTTCTGATTTGGAACCCTTCGATTTTGGCCATTAGATCTTTTCCGTTCCAGGGCATGTTGACATTCAATTCTTGGATTACACCTGCTTTGGGACAGAATATGGATCAAACTATTGAAGATCAACCGATCCCAGACCCATCAATCTCAATCACGCTTCCCGAAAAGGAAACGGGTCAACGGGCCGGGACCAGAGGGGTGGCGAAGGCCGGAGGGGTGGCGAAGGCCGGAGGGGTAGCGAACGCCGGAGGGGTGGCGAAGGCCGGAGGGGTGGCGAAGGCCGGAGGGGTGGCGAAGGCCGAAACCGATGTAGCGCCCTGGGTGGCCGGCGTGGTCGGGGTGGCGCCCTGGGTGGTCGGGGTGGCCCCCTCCTGGGTGATCGGCGTGGTCGTGGCAGCCGGTGTGGAGGCCGTGGGCGCAACGGGGGTGGTCTGCTCGCCTCCGGCCCGGGTGGCGGAGGGAGAAGCGGCACTCCCGCCTGAAACGCCCTCTGCGGAGGCCCACGCCCCGGAAGCCGACAGCAAGACCCCACACACCATCCAGACTGTCAACAAGACACGCATGACTGTTTCTCCCGACCCCGGTTGCGCCGCTCCAAAGCCAAAAAACGCTTCAAGACCCCTTTCAGCCTATCACCTTCGACCCTGGCCGGACCACCTCAAAACCGTGGCGAACCTGTCTGCATCTTCAATCGAAAGCCCATCCAGACGATCCGCGAAAGCGGATCTCCCGCATCGCAACCCGCATTGTGCGCGGATTTCCGCAGGAGCGCGGCCATGGAATCGCTTTGCTGAAACGCCGACAACCCGCTATGATGCCTCCCGGTCCCGAACCGACACAACCCCGGCTGAAGCCCGCAAGACAGGCCGGTGAACCAAAGATTTCCGATTCAACCGTACCCTGGCCCCGGAGGGCCTGCCGAGGTGATTGCCCGATGCGTCGTTTTCTGCCCACGCTTTTGTTCATCCAGGTGTGGCGCCGCCATCTGATGGTGTGGCGCAAAAATGCCGCCTCGTCCCTGGTGGGCAATCTGGGAGAGCCGTTCTTGTACCTGCTGGGCATGGGCTACGGACTGGGACGCTATGTGGAGTCCATGGGGCCGGTGTCGTATCCGGTCTATCTGACCGCCGGCATTCTGGCCTCCAACTCCATGAACGCCGCCACCTTCGAGGCGATCTACGGAGGCTTCACCCGCATGACCCGCCAGCAGACCTTTCACGCCATGCTGGCCACGCCGGTGGGCATCGCCGACATCGTGGCCGGAGAGGTGACCTGGGCCGCGACCAAATCCTTGTTTTCCGGATCGGCGATCCTGCTGGTGGGGGCGATCATGGGCGCCATTCCGGAAACCACCGCGCTGCTGGCCTTGCCGGTGGTGTTCTTGTCCGGGGTGGTCTTCGGATCTCTGGGAATGATCATGACCGCGATCTCACCCAATTATGATTTTTTCATGTATTATTTCACCCTGGTCATCACGCCCATGTTTCTGTTCTGCGGGGTCTTCTACCCCCTGGAAACCCTCCCGCTCCCGTTGCGGGTGATCGCGGAGTTTCTGCCCCTGACCCATGTGGTGGCCCTGATCCGTCCACTGACCACCGGAATGCCGTTTGAACATCCCTGGTGGCACCTGGGCGTGCTGCTGGCGTGCGCCATCGTGTTCTTTCCCTTGGCCGTCAAACACATCTCCCGGCGCATCATCGTCTGAAAAGCACAACGTTCCAGCGATCACCCCTTGCCCGCAAGGATCGAACACCACACAATCAAAAAGGATTGGCGAAAAGAACAGGATTCTCTTATAATCCAGGGCTATTTTGAACCAAAGACCCGGTACGGGAGTCACCGGGTGCTGAATTGGTGAGGCCGACCCTGTCGGATCACGCGCAGCCTGCACTCAAATAAAAGAAAATTCAAAGGAGAATCAAACACATGTCCGACCTGTTTTCCGCGCAATGGATGAACCGTTTCCAGACCGAATGGAACAACGAACCCGACCTGTCCGATGCCCTGGCCAAGATCGGTTTCAATTCCACCATCGCCTATGGAATCGAAGGCGAGGACGCACCGCGCGGGGTGCTGGTGATCGAAGGTGGCAAGGCGATCAAAAGCGGCGCGTTTTCCGGTGAGGAAGTCAACTGGGATCTGCGCGCCAGCGAAGAGAACTGGGGCAAATGGATCGAAAAGGGATTGGGCATGATGGGACTGGGCATGGCCTACACCACCCGCAAACTCAAGTTCGAAGTGGGCGACTACGGCGCGATGATCAAGGATCCCCGCATGGCCGGACCGTTCATCAAGTCCTTCACGGTGATGGGACGGGTGTAATCATCGGTTTTCCCACGGTTTGCTCGCATACGCCCCGGCCCAGCCAAGCCGGGGTATTCTCGCACGGTCAAGGGGGCACGCACGTCATGACAAGCAAAAAAACGCTCACCGCGCTTTTCTCCGCGCTCCTGGTGACTCTGGCCGCGCCACAAGCACGAGCCGAGGGGAACATCATCACGGTCGAAGCCGGATCCATCGGCGCCACCACCACGCTGGGCGGGACGGTGGTCCCCTTCAAAGAGGTCTCCTTCACGGCGCAAATGCCCGGACGGGTGGAATATCTGGCCGGCGTGGAAGGGGACTGGTTCAAAAGCGGTACGGTTCTGGTGGCCCTGGACAACGACGATCTGCTGGCCATGCGCCGTTCGGCCCAGGCCGCACTGGAAGCGGCGGACATCAACTGGAAAAACGCCCGGGTGCAATACACCCGTCAGGTCTACAGCGGCTCGGACTACGGCGGAGCCGACAACACCGGCATGGGCATGCCCCGCATGCTCGATTACATGGTCACCCGCCCCATGAGCAGCATGGTGGGTCTGGACAACCCGGAACTCTCCCGTCGCGCCCGGATCTACAACCAGGGCACCCAGATCGATCAGGCCCAGTCGGCCCGCACCCAGGCCCAGGCCAAACTCCAGGAACTCGAAGCCAAACTGCGGGATACCAAATCCATCGCGCCGTTTTCCGGGGTTATCGTGGCCAAACACATCGAAAAAGGCAATACCGTGCAACCCGGCATGCCGCTGCTCACCTTGGCCGACACCCGCCATCTGCAAATCAAGGTGGACATCCCGGCGCGCCTCATGCCGGGCCTCCAGAAAGATATGACCATCCCGGCCAAGCTCGACGTGGGCGATACCCGCGTCGAAACCCGCGTGGCCCAGATCTATCCCATGGCCGATTCCCAACGGCATACGGTCACCGTCAAGCTCGACCTGCCCAAAGACGCCCCCGGCGGACCCGGCATGTACGCCGAAGTGATGATTCCGGATGTCAGCACCCCGGTGAAAAATCTGCCCATCGTGCCCAAGTCAGCGGTCATCTGGCGGGGCAGTCTGCCCGCCGTGCTGGTGGCCCCGGAACAGCGGGGCGGCGAACCGGCTTTGCGCATGATCCGTCTGGGAGGCTTTGTGGACGACAAATCGGTCAGCGTGCTGTCGGGATTGTCGATCGGAGAACGGATCCTCTCCACCCCGCCCAGCGGCATGGCCACGGACTGGAATCCCGCCGCCGGACAACCGGTGGGCAAAAAACTGGAAAAGCAGCATTGACCCCTTCCGCATGACCGGCGTGGCCAACCAGACCCGCCGGTCAGGCTCCTCCCTCTCCCATCGACGGCCTTGAACCCAAGAGACCCGGAAGCGCGGACCATGACGACGACCAGCAAAGAATCCCTCACCCCACCTCCCATCCCGACCACCATGCGACACGATCTCGGGGTGGCGGGATCCATGGCCAAGATCTTCATCCATTCGCCGCTTTCGCCGCTGCTGCTGTTCGCCTGTCTGGCCATGGGCATCATGGGACTGATCCTCACTCCCCGACAAGAAGATCCCCAGATCTCGGTGCCGATGGTGGACATCTTCGTGCGCTACACGGGCGCGTCGGCAGATCAGGTCTCCTCGCTGGTGGCCGAGCCGCTCGAACGGATCATGAGCGAGATCAAGGGGGTGAAGCATGTCTACTCCGCCTCCCTGCGGGGCCAGGCCATGGTCACGGTGGAGTTCGACGTGGGCGAAGACATGGAGGCTTCCTTAGTCAAGCTGTATGACAAGATGGAATCCAACATGGATCTCATGCCCCCGGACGTGATGAAGCCCCTGGTCAAACCCAAGGCGGTGGATGACGTGCCGGTGGTCACCTTGACCCTGTGGTCCAACGACGTGGACGACTCGGCCTTGCGGATCTTGTCCTTGGATGTGCTCCAGAAACTCAACGAGGTGGAAAACGCCAGTCAGGGATTCGTGGTGGGCGGACGACAGGAACAGATCCGGATCGAAGTCTCCCCGGAACGGCTCAACGGCTTCGGCATCAGCCTCGACCAGATCGCCCAGACCGTCCGCACCGCCAACAGCGAAAAAGGACTCGGCAGCGTGGAATCCGCCGATCAGGGGTTCCAGGTCTACTCCGGCTCCTTCTTGAAAAACGCCCATGACGTGGCCCGCCTCATGGTGGGCACCCAGGGAGGCAACCCGATCCGGGTGCGCGACGTGGCCGAGGTCTACTCCGGTCCGGAAGAGACCAGCCGCATGGTCACCTACACCACCGGCAAGGCCGCGCTGGATTCAAAAGGACTCAAGGCCGAACAGGCCCCGGCGGTGACCATCGCCATCGCCAAGAAAAAAGGCGCCAACGGCGTCACCGTGGCCAACGGCGTGCTGGCCAAGGTCGAAGAACTGAAAGGCCGTCTGATCCCCAGCAACGTGCATGTGGCCGTGACCCGCAACTATGGCGAAACCGCCAACGAAAAGGTCAACGAACTGCTGTTCAAACTGATGATCGCCACGCTGGCGGTCACCCTGCTGGTGTGGTACACCCTGGGCTTCAAACCCGCCACCGTGACCTTGATCGTCATCCCGGTGGTCATCCTGATGACCGTCTTCGCCGCCTTGATCATGGGCTACACCATCGACCGGGTGAGCCTGTTCGCCTTGATCTTCTCCATCGGCATCCTGGTGGACGACGCCATCGTGGTGGTGGAAAACATCTACCGGCGCTGGCTGCTGGAAGATAAATGTTGCCATCTGATCTCCATCGACGCGGTGCGCGAGGTGGGCAATCCCACCATCCTGGCCACCTTCACCGTGATCGCCGCCCTGCTGCCCATGGGCTTCGTGCGCGGCATGATGGGACCGTACATGCTGCCGATTCCGGCGCTGGGATCGGTGGCCATGGTCTTTTCGCTGTTCGCGGCCTTCATCTTCACCCCCTGGCTGGCCCAGTTGATCAAACCGAGCATGCGCTCCTTGCATCACCACTCGGACAAGGAACTCAAAGGCTCCGAACGGCTGGAACGGTTCTTCCGCTGGATCATCCCCGCGCTGCTGGACAGCAAGATCAAAGGCTACGGCTTTCTCTTCGCGCTGGTGGGACTGTTCTTCCTGACCATGGTACTGTTCTACACCACCGGGGTGACGGTGAAGATCATGCCGTTGGACAACAAGCCGGAATTCAATGTGGTCATCAACCTGCCGGAAGGCACGGCCATGCCCAAGACCGCCAATCTGGCCCAACGCATGACCCTGGCCCTCAAGGACCAGATCCCGGAAATCACCGCCATGCAGACCTACATCGGCACGGCTTCGCCCTTCAATTTCAACGGCATGGTGCGTCACTACTATCTGCGTCAGGACTCCTGGCACGCAGACATCCAGGTGCAACTGCTCCACAAGAGCAAACGGACGCGCACCAGCCACGACATCGCCATCAACGCCCGTCGGCTTCTCACCCCCATGGCCAACGAGCTGGGAGGTCGCATCGAGGTGGTGGAGATGCCTCCGGGACCGCCGGTGCTGCAATCGGTGGTGGCGGAAGTGACCGGTCCGGATGCCGAAACCCGGCGCCGTCTGGCCAAGGACATGGAAGCGATGTTCCGCAAATCCCCCTCTTTGGTGGATGTGGACACCTACATGCGCGAACCCTACGAAATCTGGCGCTTCGAGGTGGATACGGAAAAAGCGGTACGCCGTGGCATCACCGTGGACGCCATCAACCGCAATCTGGGCATGGCCATGGGTGGCGCCCAGTTGGGGGATGTGAAGCGGGGCAGCGTGCTGGAACCGACCTATATCGTGATCCAGGTGCCGATGGAGGTGCGCTCCAACATCTCCAGCCTGGGCGATCTGCCCATCAGCACCCCCCAGGGCAAAACCGTGCCGTTGGGTGAACTGGGTCGTTTCGTCAAACAACCCCACGATCCGATCATCTTCCACAAGGATCTGCGCCCGGTGGAGTACGTGACCGCCGAGGTGGAAGGCCGACTGGACGCCCCCATCTACGGCATGATGGACGTGGAAAAAATGTTGAAGGACTACACCGCTCCCGACGGAGTGAAGATCAGCGGCGAAATGATGGGTCCGCCCAAAAGCTACACCCAGTCGGCCTTCGAGTGGACCGGCGAGTGGACCATCACCTATGAGACCTTCCGGGATATGGGTCTGGCGTTTGGCGTGGCCTTGATTCTGATCTACATGCTGGTGGTATGGGAATTCGGCAATTTCTTGTTGCCCGCCGTGATCATGGCGCCGATCCCCTTGACCCTGCTGGGCATTCTGCCGGGTCACTGGATGATGAACGCCAAATTCACCGCCACCTCGATGATCGGTTTCATCGCGTTGGCGGGCATCATCGTGCGCAACTCGATCCTGCTGGTGGATTTCGCCCAGCAGGAGATCCTGCGCGGCACCAGCGTGCGCGATGCGGTGATCCTCTCCTGCAAGGCGCGCACCCGGCCCATCATCATCACGGCTTTGGCCCTGGTGGCCGGTTCCAGCGTGATCCTGGGAGACTTCATCTTCCAGGGCATGGCCATCTCCTTGCTGTTCGGCTCCCTGGTTTCGACCCTGTTGACCCTGCTGGTGATTCCGTTGGGATGTGTGAGCGCCAGCCACGCCTTCATCCATCCCGAATACTCCCCGCAATCGGTGCAAGGCATGCGGGACAGCGCCTGCGAGGCGGACCTTCCCCACCACCCGGCCGCGACCCCCGTCAAGCCCGCGATTCAAACCGGCGCGATCAAACGTCCGGGAGTGATGCAGACCATCTGGCAACATTTCTTCCCGGCCAAGGTCAAACCCAAACCCCGGCCCCGGCCCGTGGTGACGACCCCGCCACCCCAGCCCCCGGTGGTGCTGGATCCGGTGGAAACCCGCGACGCCGCACCGACGCCCCCCGCCACCCCTGACGCGGAACAGGAGTCCCGGCCCTCCACGGCGGTGGCCGCCGGTTCCACAGAGGGACGCGACGACGCCAAACCGGCCAAAGCGCCCACCCGTCGGGGCATCCGGCTGAAAAACGACCACAGCAGGGACGACTCCCGAGAGGGAGAATCCTGACATGAAACCAGGCGCTCAGGGATGGTGGATTCGGGGAGTGGTTGCGGCGACCCTGCTGATGACCGCCGGGCCGCTGTTCGCCTTCGAGGATCCATACCCGCCACGGGAATCAGGCGACGCCCGGAACGACACGCGAAGGGAGTCCGGGCGTGCGCTTTCCGCGCTGTCTCCGGTCGCGACCGCCCGCCCGCGTGGCCCCGACGCCACCGTGCTGGCCCTGAATCTGCTCGACCCCCCTGCCGAAGAAACGGAGAAGAGCCGCCCCCGTCCACCGGGCTCCTCCAGCGGAACGCCCCATCCCACGACCAAAAATCCTCCGGTCCAGAACCGCTCCAGGACACCGGCCCTGGAGCCGCCCCCCCCGGAACGGTCCACGACTCCCGCCGCCGCCACGCCGGACCGGCGTCCCGCGAAGCCCTCCCGCGACGCGGCCACCGGTTCCCGCGAACTGCTGGATGATCCCTACTTCATCGGGGAGACGCCTTCGGTCCTCGCGCCGGGGACTGATCCCCGCTCCCCCGCTTCCAGTCTGCCCGACGCCGCTTCCGGTGGTCTGCCCGGCGCCGCCTCCGGTCTGGAGGAAGAACTGGATCTGGAACGGGCCATGCCACGAGGCGGCACCCTCACCTTGCCGTCCGGACCACTCACCCAGCCTGCGGAGGCCACGGAAGGGTGGAATCCGGCAGGGGAATGGTACGGACAGGACAGCACTCCCTGGAGGTGACACGTTTGAACACCGGCGCCCTGCGGCCCATTTTCCGGTTTGGTGGTCAGGCATCGGGCGCACTGGAACGCACCATCCGCCGCATGGCGCTCACCGGTCTGATCGCTCTGGTCGCCACCCCTCCCCCCGCTCATGCGGAAGAGGATGCCAGTTGGTCATCTGGATACTATCGGGCGGATCCGACTCGCAGTCCATTCAGGATTCAGCCCGAGCCGTCCCGTCCCCACCACCAAGACGATGAGGCCCCGGTGGATCGCTGGCGGCCCGGGTCCGGGCGTAGCGGGTCGGAGTCACAACGTCAGGCCCCTCCCATCTGGAAACCGGATCGCTATCAGCAGCACCTGTCGGAACGCAACCGGCCCTGGGGGACGATTCCCGCCGAGCCGGATCACCCCGTTTCCCCCGGCGAACCCGATCCCAACCACGGCCCCGACCGTGACCGCTGGCTGGATGAACCGGCCCGCGCCTCCGGCCACCGCCCCCCTCTTGCCGAGGATCCCTATTATCGTTCCTCTCATCCCGACGACCCCCGCGCGCCGCAACCCGCCTCCGGCGTCGATCCCCATGACCGTTTCTTCCATCCCGACGACCCCCGCGCGCCACGCGCCGCCTCCGGGACCGATCCCTACCCTGCCTTCCGGTCCGGGGAACGGGAAGAACGCTCCCGGCCCGCTTTCTGGGATGGACCGTATCAAAAAGAGTACGTCCCACAGTCGCGACCGGAGTGGAACCGAGACTCCTCCGGAGTCAAACCGCAGGAGTCCCGCTCCCCCACCAGGCCGGACCCGTCCCTCTCCCGCGAGCCGCCCCGCAGCGAGGAGCGCTGGTGGGGACAACGCGGGGATGACCGTTACTGGGATGAACCGGGACGCAACCGTTATTGGCCCGAGGAGCGTTGAATCATGACCGTCCGCCAGACCCAGGGGATGCAGCGTCCGTTGTCCATTGGTTTCCGGGGATGGTTTCTCCTGGTCACGGCGGGCCTGACGGGCACGATCCCCCCTGCCACCGCCTTCGGAGCCGAGGCCGCCGAGGTCACGCCCCTTGCGTTTTCCGCCGAGGTGATCCGCACCCGTCCAGACAAAAAGAGTCAGAATCAGACCCGTGGCCGTTTGCACGTCTCCCCCGAGGCGATCCGAGGCGAAAGCCAACGCAATGGGGTGACCGTGATCATGATCCACCACACCGCGCGCAAAACGGTGTGGACGCTGATCCCCTCCCAGAAGAGCTACACCGAACGCACCGGCGTCGAATCGGCGCGTCCGCCGCTGCCCGATGAACCCAACAGCCCCTGCCGTCACGACAAGAACCTGATCTGCCGCCAGACGGGGACCGAGACCATCGATGGTCGCCGCACGCTCCGCTGGGAGATCGGCACACGCGGTAGCGACCATCGGGAGACCCTTCAGGCCCATCTCTGGATCGATCCGCGTCTGGGCATGGCGATCCGGGAGCGGTATGCCGATGGTCTTTCGGTGGAGTTGAGCAACATCCAGGAGGGTCCACAACCTCCGGAGCTGTTCACCGTTCCGGAGAATTTCCAAAAAACCGCCTCGACTCCCAGCGCGCAGACGCCCCCCCAGTCCGGAACCCATCCGCCTGCGGGTGGCCAGTCGTCCCCCTGAACGCCGTCTCCCGCCTGAAAAAAGATCAGCCTCACATAATTTCCCTTGCAAAGCGTTTAGAAAGGGTTTATTAGAACATTATTATATACAAATAATGGCCGATGGCGGATTTATTCCCTGGTTTCACTGTGGCGCAGGTTGGTATTATGGCTTAATGAACTCTTGTCCGATACGATCCCTTTTCGGGCCAACAGTCAATCGGTGCGCCATGAGGAAATCCTTGCAAAATAAAAAAATTCTTTACCTGCTGACCGCAAGCGCCCTTTGGGTGGCCACACCGGTCCCAGGGAGTGCCGGCGGCCTCACCCCGGATATGACCGCCTTGTCTCCGGGCATGATGGGCATCGCGGACCAGGGCGATGCGACGGTGATGGGGGAACGCATGGGGAAGTTCATGGGATCCTTCATGCGGGAAATGAAAAACGCGCCGGATCGTGTCGATACCAACGAAGGTTGGCGCGGCGGTCAACCGGCGGAAGCCTTGCGCCAGCCTGACCGGGACAACCGCAGTGGCCGGGGCGAAGAACCCCGTGAGGTGTTGCGTTACGTGCCGTTGTACGATCCTTGGGGCGCGGACCGGGGCAATCCCTATCTGGAACCCGGAGTGTGGGGCGGCCCCTACGGATCCCCCCATTATCAAGGCCGAAGCCCCGGTTGGAACGAACCCGGTCCCTACGGCTGGGCGGCGGATCAGAACTGGAATCGCGGACGGGGCTATTACGGGGCCGGACTGGATCCCTGGGAGAGCCAGGAACCGCCACCGGATCCCTACACGGAGCGGCGCTGGCACGACCCCTCCTATTACAACCGTCAGGAACCGCCAGCCGGTTACGGGCCGCACACCTGGGAAGATCCCCATGCGCCCAGAGCTTACGCCCCCTGGTCCAACAACGGGACGCGACGGGGCAACTGGTGGTAAAAAAACCAATCGGGTCCATCACCTTCACGACGAGGGACAAGGAGCAAACCATGAAAAGAAAGGCTCGCATTCTGGTCCTGGCCGGCATTCTGACCGTACTGGGTTCCGCCCTGCCGGAGAACGCATCCGCCTGGTGGGGTCCATGGGACAACGGTTGGGGAAACAACGGTTGGGGCAATAACGGTTGGGGAAACAACAACAACTGGGGCAACAACGGTTGGGGTTCCGGCAATGGCAATGGACGGGCCAAAGGCAACTTCACCTTCAGCGTGGACGGCGACGTGGACGGCTGGGCGGACAACTTTTGGAACGGCAACAATGTCTGGAATCAAGACAACGGCTGGAACAATAACAGTTGGAACAACAACGGCTGGAACAACAACGGCTGGGGGCCCTTTGGGGGCGGTCCCTGGAACGGTGGACCTGGCGGCTGGGGGCCCGGTAATGGGGGTCCTGGCGGCTGGTGGTAAGATTTTGTAAGAGATTGACCACGAAGCGCCCCTCAATAATCTCAAAACTGGAGAATACAATGAAAAATGGTATGAAGGTGCTGGCAGTTGCGGTCCTGATCGGTGGTGGCGCCCTGCTGACCGCGCCGGATGCTTCCGCCTGGTGGGGTGGCCCGGGTTGGGGCAACAATAACGGTTGGGGCAACAATGGTTGGGGCAACAACAACAGCAACAACTGGGGCAACAACTGGGCCAACAACGGTGCCGGCAATGGCAGTGGCAATGGCCGCGCCAATGGCAACTTCGGTTTCAACATGGGCGGTGACGTGGCCGGCAATGGCAGCGGCAATGGCAACGGCAACAACAACTGGAACAATTCCAACGGCTGGAACAACAACAACGGCTGGAACAATGGCTGGAACAATGGCGGCGGCAACAACTGGGGCGGACCCGGCTATGGTTATGGCGGTCCCGGTTATGGCTATGGCTATCCGCCGCCCCCTCCCGGCGCGTGGGGTGCTGGTGCTCCGATGGCTGGCCCGCAAGGCGCGCCCGCTCCCGAGGCGGCTCCTGCTGGCAAGTAAAACGACCCAGTTCCGATAACGGACGGTTCGATCTGGGGCGGCTCCATGGGGTCGCCCCTTTTTTTTGTCTGGGGTGGCCCCCGCATCCCTCGAATGTACACTTGAATTCCGGACAGTTATTGCGTAAAAAGGATAGCCTCGGAATTCGCCCCTCGACCTTCTGGCTTTGGACCGAACACGCAAAAGGGAACGCATGATCACCGTCGTAGGTAACCTCAAAGGCGGCTGCGGCAAAAGCACGATCACCTTCAATCTGGCCGTGTGGCTGGCCCGTCGTGGCATCGACGTGGTGACCTTCGATCTGGATCCCCAGGCCACCTTGAGCGATGCCATCGAAGTGCGACGCGAAGAGGGCGTGGTCCCGGATGTGAAGGTGTTCCGCTCCGAAAGCGATCCGGCCCGGATCATGGCCCATCACAAAGGCGAAGCCCTGGTGGATGTGGGGGCTTCCAATCTGTGGGCCATGCGTCAGGCCATCGGCCAGGCGGACCGGATTCTGGTTCCGGTGCCTCCGAGTCAGGCGGATGTCTGGTCCACGGCGCGTTTTTTGGAAATCGTCAAAGAGACGGCCTCGGCACGCTCCCGCAGGCCGGAGATCTGTCTGTTCGTGAATCGTGCCGATACCCATCCGATGTTGCGTGAATCGGATGAAACCGAAGCGGCGTTGGCCACACTGCCGGGGGTGACCATTCTCAAAACCCGGATCTGTCAGCGCACCGCCTACCGCCGCTCGTTCAGCGAAGGCAGAGCGGTATTCGAATTGGCGCCCGGCGGCAAGGCATCCCAGGAGTTCCTGGATCTCGCCGGCACGCTCTATCCGGAGCTACTCTCCTCCGATCATCCATCGGAGTCGCGTTCATCCTAGAAGGAGCCTGATCCATGTCGGACAACCCCAATCCGCAGCCCTCCCGGGGTTCCAGCCACCCCGAGCCGATGGACGGGAAACCATTCCCCCAGACTAGGCAGATGCCACCCAACATGCCCATCGTCCCCGCCGGTCGATACCGGGAGTGCGGCGAATGCTCGGCCATGATCCTGTCGGACTTCGCCAAAAGCTTCGACAAAAGCGCGCGACGCTGGGAGTTGATCGTCTATCCCTCCTTGTTCGCGTTCATCATTCTGGCCATGTACGGCTTTTTCCTGATCTACAGCCTCACCCAGGACATCCGCACCATGGCCTCCTCCATCGATCCCAAGATGGGCGTGAACATGGGAAGCCTGTCCAACAACATCAGCCAACTCTCCAATAACATGGAGGTGATGTCCACCCATCTGGAGTACATCAGCGACAACATGGAAACCATGTCCGTGGACATGCAGAACATGGCCGAAAACATGGAAAACATGACCACATCGATCAATACCATGAACGGCAATGTCGCGGGCATGAACCAGAACGTCGCCTCGCTCACCGGCAATATCAAGAGCATGGACAAAACCATGTCCGACATCAACCAGAAAATGGTCGTCCTGGCCCCCATCAGTCAGAATGTCGCGGTCATGGGACAGGCGGTCCACAACATGGCCGGAACCATGAACTCCATGAGCTACGACATGAGCGGCGCCACGCGACCCATGAGCTTCATCAATCGTTTCATGCCCTGGTGACGCTCCCCGCCCTTTGCCGTGGGGACCATCTGGACCAACTCAATAGGGATAGGCGAAAATCCCATAATAATAGTCCACATACCGCTGCACCCGCTGCATGGCGTTGGGGCTGATCCCCTTGAGATTGGTCAAGTCCCTGACGCCGCAATGGGCGGAAACGATGTCATAGACGTGGGGGGTTTGACGCAGGAAATTCACCTTCTCTTGCAAGGCCTGGATGTCACGGCTCATGGCGGTCTCCTTCGAGGTTGGGCGACAATGGAATCGAAAAGAGATTAACGCAATGCTCATGCCAATCCGGCAACACACCCGAATCACCATGCAGGCCTGACCGGATGTATACCATTGCCATCTACAACAACAAAGGCGGCGTCGGAAAATCGACACTGACCGTGTTCATGGCCGATTTTTTGGCGTCTTTGGCCGTGCGGGGCCGTCCCATGCGGGTGGTGGTGCTGGATCTGGACGCCCAGGGCTCCTGCGCGGCTTCGCTGCTGGGCAGCGCGCGCCTGCTCCAGGCCCGCTCAACCGGCCAAACCCTGGGACCGCTGGCCCGCGACCTGGACCAGGGACGACCGCTGAACCTGGAACCTTATCTGTTCTCGCGTCCCAAAGGCGCGGTCAAGGGTCGGGCCACGCCGGTCTCCGAGGTGGGGGTGATGATCTCGGACAAAAACGGCGCCTTCGCCTTCGAGGCCAATCCCCTGCATCGCCTCACCACTCTCCGGGACCGCCTCAAACCCCTGCTGGCCCAATCCTTCGACCTCGCCCTGCTGGATCTGCCCGGCAACATCGACCCGCGCCATCTGCTCGCGGTCAACGGCCTGATCATGAGCGATTCGGTGATCAGTCCGGTGGAAGTCTCCCGCTTTTCCATCGACGCCATGCCCGATACCGTGGAGATGATCCGCTACGCCCGTGAACAAGGCGATGGACACCGCCCCGCCTTCCTGGGCATGCTCCTCAACCGTACCGACAAACGAGGCCAGCAGTATCAACGCAACCTCCCCTGGATCCACGCCATGGCCGAACGGTTGCAAATCCCCGTGTTCGAACAGGTGCTGCCCAATGCCCAGGCCCTGGCCTCGGCCACCGACGAAGGACTGGCCGCCGGCGGTTCCCTGCGGGAGCGTTACGGCAGCTACTATCCCCACGTCAAAGCCGTGGTGGGTGAGGCGTTCCGGCGCTGGCACGCCATGGAATCCGATCCAAACCGTTAAGCCAGCGACCCCCAGGGAGCCTTGACCGTCATGTTCGAGTGGATCGTCACCGTCATCAATCATCCGGCCACCCCCTGGGTTCCCGCCCTCCTGATCCCCCTGTGGGCCGTGGCCATGTGGTGGTCGGCCAGAAAAAACCTGCTGGATCCTTTGCTGACCCAAATCCGGCTGGCCCGCGAACAGCTCGACACCATCCCGGACGCCCCCACGGCGTTCCCCTCCCATCTGTCCGACCTGGACTCCCGGTTGAACGCCCTGCCGGATCTGACCAAAGCCTGGCGCCATTTCACCGCCACCTGGATCCCCCTCGGCCCGCCGGAGCCGATCTTTTTGTACGGTCAACGGCCCGAGCAGTTTTTCCGGCTCGACCCGCTCACCACGGACAATCCCCGCGCGCAACGCCTGCAAACCCTGCCCCACCATCTGGCCGTCGCCGGATTGATCTTCACCTTCGCAGGACTGGTGGGCGCGCTCCATTACGCCTCGCGCGGCCTGCTCTCCGGGGAGCCGGAAACGGTCCGCATGGCCCTGCGGGGCGTGCTGGCCATGGCCTCGCTCAAGTTTCTCGCCTCGATCGCCGGTTTCTGTTCCGCCTGGATGGTCTCCTGGCGCCTGCGCGTGTGGCAGAGCCGCCTCGAACAGGAATTGGCCGTCTGGTGCGATCAACTCGCCTCCCGACTGGTGTTCATCACCCCGGAACGCCTCGCCCACGAACAGATGAACGCCATGGAGCGCCTGCGTCCACCGGTCGCCCCGGAATCCGAACCCGCCCCCATGACCGTCACCCTCTCCGCCGCCACCCTGGAACCGTTGATCCAGACGCTGCGCACGGAAAACCACAAGCTGACCACCCTGATCCAGGCCCGTCTGCCGGATCCCGCCACCCAAACAGCGGATCTGCGCATCCTGAACACCACCCTGCTCGACGCAAGCGAACGCCTCGGTCACCTGCTGGAAACCCTGACCCTCAACCTGCAACCCGCCCTGGAGACCGATCACGCTCCCCTGACCGACACCCTCCCCCGGGAAAGCGCGGTGACCCACTGGGTGACGGCGACGCCTCCCGCCTCTCCGGATCCCGCCCTATGGCGCCCGATGATCGAATCCCTCCGGGACGAAGGACGCCATCTGGCCCAGGAACTGGCCCACCATCTGGCCCGGGAACTGCAAACAGGAGGAGTCCGACCACACGCGGACGGCTCGCAACACCTGAGCCGACCCGAACAGGAGTCGTGGATGCGCATCATCGATCGCATGGAACTGGCCGCCCGCGCCTTGGAAAAACAATCCGAAAGCCTCAACGGCCTGAGCGCCCTGGCCAACGAAACCCGCCGCGCCAGCGAAGGATCGATCCGCGCCGGTCGCGAGGCCGTGGAAAGCCTGGTCAACGCGGTGGAACACTTCAATACCCGCATGGAAAGCACCTTCTCCCGCTCGGCGGAAGCCCTGCTCAACCGCCTGGCGCAAAACAATCAACAGGTGGTCTCCCAGATGCTGGAAGGCCTGGACCGGGAACGGGCCGATACCCTGCTGATCCCCCCCGAACCCGAATTAAAAGACAGAGAACTTCCCCGACTGTTCGACCAGTTCATGCGCACACGGGGGGCGGGGAAAAGGCAAAACCCTGGGGGATGAAGCCCCCAGGCCCCCTCTTTTTTTTCAATGGTTTTGGCAATTGAAAATGGGGGGGGAAGGATAAAAAAACAAGGATGATGATGTGAAAATCAAGACCATCGGGTTGGGTATGCGGATATTATGGTTTGATCTTTTGATGGGAATGGTCTTGCTGGTGGTGATTCTGGCAAGCGCCCTGCCCGGGATCGTCACCCAAGAACCCGCCGAGGCGGAAACGCGCCGCCTGAAGGCCCTCAACGCCGAACTGACCGCCAGGCTCCAGGTGCGGGAGGGACGGATTCAGGGTCTGATCCAGGGGGAGGCCCAGGGGGCAAGCCGTCTGGAGGACTGGGAGACCACGCCGTCACCATCCCCGGCTGCGGAGTGGACCGGTGTGGCCTTGTTGCGGGGCGAGGTAGCGGATCTGACCGCCCGCAACGCCGCCATGCGCCACCTGCTGAAACAGTCGAAAGGAGAGAAAAACCTCCTGGCTCCTCTGCCGGTCGAAACCGATCAGGGAGGACAGACCGCACGCATCGACCGGTTGCACACCGAAATCGCCCGTCTGAACACCCGTATCGAGGAGGCGACGCGGGAGACCGGCGAAGCGCGCCGTCTGCGGGTGGAGCTGGAAGCCAAACTCCAGGAGCGGGAAAACCGGATCGTGCAGATGGGCCACGACGTGAACGCCCTGGCCAGCCGGAACGGCAGGAGTCCCCCGATGACGGATCCAATGGCGCCCGAACCGCCACCATCCGGGGATCCGTCCGCCGAACTGACCCGGCTCAAACGCGAACTGGAACGCCTGAAGCAGGAAAACGCCACCCTCAAATGGATCGGTTCTTCTCCGGCTCCTGGCGGTTCCCAACCGGGCGCCGTTGCCAACGCCCCTCCACCCCCTCCACCCCTTCCACGCCCAGGCGCGATCAACCACCCATGATAAATCCCTTCAAGGATTGGAACCCGGAACGACTCACCCGCCATGTCAGCCAGGCGGGCAGTCAACTGGACGACTGGCTCCATCTGACCCTGGATCGCACCGTGCGACTGGCGGTCACCGGATTGAACCAAAGCGGCAAGACCGTTTTCACCACCACGCTGATCCATCATCTGCTGCACGCCTTGCAAGGATCGAATCTGCCGGGGCTGAAGGCGGCGGAGGAAAACCGTCTGCTGGGCACCCGGATCATGATGCAGCCGGATCTGGACATTCCGGCCTTTCCCTACGAACGCCACATCCGCACCCTGCTGGCCAACAAACCCGCCTGGCCCATGCCCACCGAGGCCTTGAGCGAGATCCGTCTGGCGATCCGTTTCCGTCCCGCCGGACTGTTGAGCGGTCGGCTTTCCACCTCCTCCACCCTCTACCTGGATGTCATCGACTATCCCGGCGAGTGGCTGCTGGATCTGCCCATGCTCAAGCACTCCTTCGACTCCTGGTCGGAGCTGACCTTGAAACTGTGCGAAGAGGAGCCACGGCGCACCCTCTCCGGTCGCTGGCGCGACCATCTGGCCTCCTTAAACCCGGCGGAACCGGCCAGCGAAGAGATCATGCGTGGCGCGGCGGAGAGTTATACCGAATTTCTCATGGCCTGCAAACACCCCAAGGTGGGCTTGAGCTTTCTGCAACCCGGACGCTTCACCATTCCCGGAGACCTCAAGGGAGCGCCGCTGCTCACCTTTTGTCCTCTGCCCCCGCCGGGTCCGGAAGGCTCGCCCGCTGGATCCATCCGCGATGCCATGGCCAGACGGTTCGACTCCTATCTCAGGCTGGTGGCCGAAGGCTTTCTCAAACGTCATTTCTCGCGTTTCGACCGTCAGATCGTGCTGCTGGACCTGCTGGGCGCCCTCAACCGGGGACCGACCGCCTTCGCCGACATGCACACCTCCCTGGAGGCCATCCTGGAGAATTTCCGCCATGGTCCTTCCAGTCTGTTGAGCCGACTGTTCAGTCCCCGCATCGACCGTCTGCTGTTCGCCGCCACCAAGGCCGATTATGTGGCCGCCAACCAGCATCACAACATGGAACGGCTGTTGCGTCGGCTGGTGGCCCGTTCGGCCAACGACGCCTCGTTTCTGGGGGTGGAGATCCAAAGCCAGTCCCTGGCCTCGTTGCGCTGCACGCGCACCGTGGTGCGGGATCACAACGGACGCCGCCTTTCTTTTGTCCAGGGCACTCCCAAAGGGCGGGAAAAGGAGACCTTGCTGTTTCCCGGCGAAATCCCCGAAACCGTGCCCGACGCCGAGGAGTGGGATACCCACCGTTTTCATTTCATGGAGTTCGAGCCGCGCCGTCCGCCGGATGCCGAAAGTCCCACCCCGCCCCACATCCGCATGGATCAGGCTTTGGAATTCTTGCTGGGAGATAAACTGCGATGACCACGCGCCCTCCGCGTCCGCGCTGGACCCCGCCGGTGGAGCTTTCCCCGGAGCCGCATCCGGAAGAGACACCCCGCGCCACCGCTCCGGTCTGCCTGCCCCTGACCGAACACGAAAGCCGCAACGCCGACCCCGAACCCGAAATCCTGGAACCCGATCCCTCCCCGGAAACGTTGGCTTTCACCCGTTCGGGACGGCGTTGGCGTTGGTTCTTCTGGAGCGCGGCCCTGCTTCTGGGCGGACTCATCGTGGAAGAGAGCGCTTTGTTTCTGGTGCATCAATTCCGTCTGCATCCGGTGTTGGGAATCTTTTTCAGCGGCGTGATCGGCGTGCTGTTGACCCTGCTGGTCACGGCCATGACACGGGAGTTCCTGTCCTTGCGGGAGCTGCGCGCCCAGGGGGCGTTGCGCGGCGAGGCGGCGCGGTTGATGTCTGGAGGATCTTTCGGCAATGCCCAGCCGTTGATTGTCCAGTTGACGGAGCAGCATGGCCATCGCCCGGAACTGCGGGACTCCCTGGAGGCGTTCCGCGCCATGAATCAAGCCCATCTGGGAGACCGGGAGATGCTGGAACTCTTCTCCTCCCGCGCCTTGCGTCCGCTGGACGAGGCGGCCTTGCGGATCATTGGCCGTCACGCCGCCTCGGCGGCTTTTCTGGCGGTGATCAGTCCGCTGGCGATTCTGGACGCGCTGCTGTTTTTGTGGCGCAACACCCGCATGATGCGCGAGATCGCCACCCTTTACGGGCTGCGTCCCGGACCGGTGGGAACCGTGGTGCTGATGCGTCATCTGGCGGAAGGGATGCTGGCCGCCGGGGCCGGAGAGGTGCTCGCCAAATCCGCCAGCGAGGCTCTGGGGGAGACCCTGGCCGGAGTGGTCATGGCCAATGCGGGTCAGGCGGCCACCAATGCCCTGTTCACCGCCCGCGTGGGCCTGAAATGTCTGCGCCTGTGCCGCCCGATCCCCTTCCCCAAACACGAAGAGCCGGGATTGAAACAGATCCGCCGCGAACTCAGGGCCGCACTGACGGCACCCAAAACCGGAGCGTCATGAAAGGTATCCATAAAAGGGAGTCCTCACCTCTTCCGGATGCACCAGACCATGGTTGGCCAAGTGACTTTTGACCGCGAGCGCCGAGACGCCAAAATGCCTTCCGGCCTCTTCAATACGCTCTTCGTCGGTGATCGCCTCTCCCAGAAAGGCGCTCAACGCATCGATCGGAGCCAGATATTCGGCGGCAAAGGCGCGTTGTTGCTTCTGACGGGCGGTCTTGGTATCCGTTGCCGGAAACCATCGCTCCTGGGGGTCGGCCAGAAAATCACCCAACCAGCGCGCCATCTCGAATCGCCGCCCACACCGGTGCGTGCGCCGAAACAGCAAACGCGCCTCATCCCGCTGCGGTTCCCGAATGGCCAGACTCCAAGGCAAAGCATCCACGGGGGGAGACACGCTGTCGGTCAACTCCGCTTCCCGCAAACCCAGCAGGTCACAAAGATTCTTGTCTGAAATCGGCTGATCCCCATGACCCATGGCGCGGCGCGCTGCCCGTGCCAACGACCTGCCCCGTTCCCAGGGAAAATCATGACGGGTGTTTTTTATCTTTAATGTTCTAAGCTCGGAGAAACTGCCGGGCACGCCCCCGAAACTCCTGCTCTTGTCAAGCGCATCCCATACAAAAGAAGAATCCTTGCTTGCACAAGCCGCAGCCAACTCCCCAACCGCCGCCTTCCCCGCTTCCGCACTCAATCCCATAAAGAAATCAACCATATTTTCTGGTGCGTCATCCGGATCAAAACCAAGCCCGGCCTCCAGCTTGCGATAAAGCGCGATCCTTGGATCCCGTCTTTCATTCGACAGCTCCTGCCAAAGCGCGTGCAACTCCGTGTCTTGGATCCCAACGACTTCCAGGCGGGCCAAAACCGTTTGCACGAACGACTCAATGGCTGCTGTCAGTACAGGCACAGGAATGGCGGCATCACGAAACTCAGTCAAATAACGGATCGGTTCGTGTCCGGAAGAAAGCGCAGGCTGACAGCTGACACTCACCATCTCGCCATCCGATTCAAAACGCATGGGTGGCCAGAGATAACCATGACCCGCACTGCTCATCTCATGCGACAAGGACCAATCGGTCCTGGAGGTTCTCCCTTGTGGAGCCAACTCCCAGCACAAACGCCACCACGAGGATGCGAACCAAAGAGCCAGCGGATAGCAAGAGACCCGGACCGTCGTGCGCACCGACCTGGACAACTCCTCTTCCACCCGTGTCACCAGACGATCGTTCAGATGGATGGACAAAGTACCCGAGGTCCGTCGCATTTCTTCAGGACCGAAGTCCGTAAACGACCATTCAGGCGAGAAGACAAAAGATCCGCTCATGACTTTTCACACTTTGTTTTGTTCCATCGGTTCAGCACCTCCTGCCGGAATGGATCCACTTCCGGCAAAGGGTATCTCATGATACACACCCGTATCGGCATTCTCCAGCTGCGCCTCCAGTGGAACTCCTTGATCGGTCACCACCCACACATTCTGTGGCCAACCATTTTTTTCTCTTTCACTGACCAAACCCCTCTTGATTCCTGTCCTGAGCAGACGCAAAGCCTCTGCCCGGGTAAAAATTCCCACCTGATCGCACAACGTCTTGTCGGGTCTTGGATGGCTGGGTGGTGTCAAACCAAAATCACCTGGATTGCGTTTGTGTTCCGGGTTGCCTCCATAACCCACCCGTGCCGCCAACGCATTCAGAAAAAGCTGATTCTGCCCACTCTGCGGCGCAGGACGCATTTTTCTTTTCGGATTAAAAGAATTTCTCTTGGGTCGATTCCAGGATTCCATAAACCCATTCTCCTTTCAAGAATGAATCAAAAAAACCGCCAAAGGCAACCGACACACCGAAATCCCGGCCCCTCTTCCACCCCGTCACTGCCCCACCTTCTCCCCGATTTGATCCCAGTATTCCGGCGGCAGTTCCATGGCCAGACGCAACGCGCCGTCCGCGCCGGCGAATTCCGGGTCTTCCACCGTGGTCACCTTCACCTGGCCGTAATCGCGCAGTTGGGACTCGATCATGGCTCCCAGACCCCGGATGCGGGAACCTCCGCCCGCCAGGATCAGATTGGCCAGGGCCGCGGACTGGTTTTCCGGATCGAACAACGGCAGCATGCGTTTGATGTTTTCGACGATATCCACCACGATGGTTTCGCAAGTCACCCGCACCGCGTCGGTGACATCCACCTCCGCCGGCTTGCCGTTGACCCGCAAGGGCACCACCACACGCTGTTGCGGCTCGCCGACAAAGGCGTACTGCTCCTTGATGGCCTGGGCCAGATAACGATCGATCTGCACCCCGGCGTAGGCGTCGCGGATCGCGGCTTCCAGGAGCCGGTCGATGTAGTTACCCCCCTTGAGGATGCTCAACTGGTTTTCCGCGCCCGGCACCGTGCCCCGCAAGGCGCACAGGTCGATGGTTCCGGCGCCCACGTCGATCACGATGGCGTTGTTAAGGGTATTCAGGCCGTAGGCCACCATGAACGGCTCGGAGACCACCATGGCGATATCCATGAGTTCCCCGGCGATCTTGAGCAACTGCCCCTTGTTGGAGACCGAAGCCCGGGCCGGAACTCCGATGATGCCGCAGATCTTGTCTCCGGGCTTGGGACCGGACAACGCGATGATGTGTTTCAGAAGTTCCTGGGCCGCTTCCAGATCCTTGTCGCTGGCCTCTTTCAGCACGCCGTCTTGCAACGGGTAGTGCAGATCCAGACAGGAGCGCATTTCGATCGCCTCGGAACCGATCACCTGGGTGCGGTTGAGGATCTTCACGCCGATGATGTCCCTGGGATAACCGACCACGGAACTCACCAGCGCCCTGTATTGCCGGTTGCTCACCACCGCAGTCCGCGCCGTGCCCATGTCAATGCCCAAAAGCAATGCCCTACCGCCATTCCCGCTCGTCATGACTTCCTCCCGACATGCGCACGTGACCGTCCGCCTAAAGTCGCAATGACCGGGAACCACTTCCCGATCCCGTGAATATCCAATCCGTTTTTCCTCCGGCGTCGGACCACCCCTGGCCCAAGACCGAACGCATTCAATCTGCTGGAAATTATGGCGTGGATCCCGTCACGGTGCAAGACCGCCTTCGGCATCGAGGCGAGCTGGATCATCCCCTGGTGCAACACACCCGACCATCGGGCAGGTCTGCAAGGTTCTTTTTCCGTGTGGAATCGGCCATCGGATCAGATTAACGGATTTTTTCCCGGCGCGCCAGACCGACCACCCCCGAAAAACCGGGTTTTTGCTCCTTTTGATGGAAAAATCAACGGGCGCGCACCGGTTCGGGATGGACACCCGGCACTCTGGAGGCTTTTTCCACGACGGCGCGGGTTTCGGACTCGTCGAACGGTCCGGCCACCAGACGATAAAAATGCCGCTCTCCCACCATCACCTCTTCTTCCCGGACCGTCACACCCAGACCATTCAAGGAGCGCAGCGTGGCTTCCAGATTGCTCCGCTCCTGGAAGGAACCAAAGCGCACCTCATAGCCGTTGGCCGACGCCGGAAGCGACAGCGCGCCTTTGCCCGCCGCAGCCGGAACGGTCGCCCCTCCCGCCGGACTCTTGTTCCGGCCCGCGCCCTCGGCAACCGCCGCCGCAGAGGGAAGCGCGACCGGAGGAGTCTCGGCAACCGTCGGAGCGGATGACGGAGTGGCGGAGGAAGAGACGCCCGGCGGCTCCTTCACAGCCAAAGCTCCCGGTCCGGTGACAGACCCGCCCGGCGGCTCCTTCACGGCCAAAGCTCCCGGTCCGGTGACAGACCCGCCCGGCGGCTCCTTCACAGCCAAAGCTCCCGATCCGGGGACAGACCCGCCCGGCGGCTCCTTCACAGCCGGAACTCCCGGTCCGGGGGAAGAGACGGCCAGAGTCGCGGGGGGTGACGGGGTTGACCCTGCGGACACGACCGACTCGCCCACCGGATCGGCGCGCTCCATGGCCTCGAACACCTTTCTGGCCTCGGGATCCCCTCCGGGACGAGCCACCATCTGCGCCAGCCACTCGCGCGCGTTTTTTCCGCGCACGCGCACGAATTCACGCCACGCCTCCGCCGCCTCCGCCACCCGACCGTTGCGCGCCAGAACCACGCCCCGGTTGAAATGGTTCCAGGCCTGATCCGGATCCAGACGCGCGACCCGTTGAAAATCCCCTTCGGCCTCGGCCATCCGACCCAGACCCAGCAATACCACGCCCCGATCGCGCAACGTCATCCAGTCATCCGGGGCCAACCGCAAGGCGTGATTGAAATTGATCAACGCCTGCTCCGGCTGACCGGCGGCCAATCGCGCCAGACCCCGCAACCGCCAGATCCGGGCGGAACCCGACTCCAGACGCAACCGCTCGGAACAATCCTCCACGGCTTGCAAGGCCAATTCCCCCCGTTTTTCATGCAGCGACTGCCGGGTCAACGCCTCGCAACGCCCCTCCAGCGCGCCGAGACGCCGTTCCGGCCCCGCGTCTTTGCCCTGCAACACCCGGGTGAACGCCTCCGCCGCCCGCGCATGCTCTCCGGCGCGCGACCAGGTTCGACCCTGCTCCAAAGGATCGACTCCGCTCCCGCCCGTCGGCTCCCCGGCCCAGGCCACCCCGCACATCAAACCGGCCCCCAGCCACGCGATCCAACGCTTGCGCTCATCCATGGCCGTACTCCTTCATCAACAGACCATACGCGCGGTTGATCTCTTGCATCTTCTTGTGGGCCAGATCCCGCAGATCCAAACCCAGCGCGGTAACCCGGTCTGGATGATAGCGTTTCACCCGCCGCCGGAACGCGGTCTTGATGCGCGCCGCCGTGGGTTGCCCCTTGATCCCCAGAATCCGACAGGCCATCCCCACCTCGGTATCGGCGCGGATGCATCCCTCTTCCCCCTCCTCGCAATACCAGCTCTCCCGCTCCTCCAACTCGACCATCTCCCCCCCGCCCGCTCCAGCTTCCGGCGCGCGCAACCGCTCCAGCTCCCGTTCCAGCTCCCGCGCCCGTTTCAACTGACGCTCCCCCTCCTCCACACGGGCGGCCAGACGGGCGTTTTCCGCCTCCAACTCCCGCAACCGCGTCCCGAAAACCGCGCCGCTCCCCTGATCCCCACGGGCCAGACGCTCCTCCAGACGCGCCGCCGCCTCGCGGGCCGCCAACAAACGCGCCTCCAGTTCCTGACGCGCCTCCAACGCCTGACGCAACCCCTCCCGGACACGGGCCTGCGCGGTCTCGCTCGTCTGCAAGACCAGACGCGCTCCATCCCGCTCCCGCCGCAACACCTCGCCGCTCTCCTCGCTGCGCCGCAACGACTCTTCCAACTGCGCCACCCGACTCTCCAACCGGGCCCGTCTGGCCAACTCCTCATCCAAGGCGCGCAACGCCTCGTTGTGCCCCTGCAACCGGTTGTGCAGCAGATCACGCTCCCGGGTCAACTCGGCGACCTGCGCCTGCAACCCGGCGGCCCCCCCCTGCTCCGCTCCGGATCCGGCTTCCAGCGCCGCCACCCGCTCCTGCTCCTGGGCCAGCTTGCGGGTCAGAGTCTCCTTTTCCGCCAACACCTGACGATACTCCACCCGCCATTGCTCGCTTTCCCGCCGCAACGCCAACAGGGTCGCGCTCGGCTCGATGCCGCTCCGCCCCCCCTTCTGACCCGAACCCGACTCCTCCCCAAGAAAAAACGCCATGTTCTTGTGGGTCAGATAACCGGAAGACTCCTGCACCTTCTCCCGATAGGTGGTCATCTCGTCGTTGATGCGCACCGCCGTCTCGTAATAGACCTCCCCTTCCTCCCGCACCGTGTACTCCAACCCGCAACCGTGACACCCGCGCAACCGACCCGCTTCGCTCTCCGGCACCACCAGAGTCTCGTCACAGGCGAAACAACGGGCGCGAAAAAAACGCCGCCGCTGATCGGTCAAGCCGATCCGCTCCACGGTCCGCCGCCCCTTGACGTCGAATACCAGACACTTCCGCCCTCCCACCAGCTCGATGGCGATCACCTGACCACAAGAGGGACACTGCACCTTCCAACAGGTGACCGCCTCCGGATACTTGATGCCCAACGACTTGCCACACGCCTTGCAGGTACTCTTCACCCGCCGCATCCCCGGAGGCAACGCCGCCTCTTCCGCCCGCTTGGCGGGCGCGATGGGAGGGGTCTCCGGGGATACCGTTCGCCAGGGAATGGAAAAATTCATCTTGGGCATCCTCTTTTTTTTGTCTTGAGATTTCTGTCAATTTTCAAACGGTGCGCGCTGCGAAAAACCGCATCGGGAGCAAGCGGATGCAATTATCGTACCGTTCGATAATCATTCTGATCACCCCCAACCCCCCATTCCCCTCCACGACCACACCTCCATCGGTTTTCAACCGTTTCCAAGCAAACGAAACCGCAAAATTGGCGATCCCTCTTGGCCCAGGAGCAAAAACCGACTATCCTACCCGCCATGCATACTCCCTTGCGCATCCTGTTCATCGAAGATCACGCCGATCTGGCGGCCAACCTCGCCGACTACTTCGAAGCGAAGGGGCATGTGGTGGATGTGGCCATGGATGGCGTCACCGGTCTGCATCTGGCCCTGGTCAACCCCTACGACATCCTGGTGCTCGACCTGATGCTGCCGGGCATGGATGGCATCACCTTGTGCCGCAAGCTGCGGCAGGACAATGAAGGCGGCTCCACGCCGGTGATCATGCTCACCGCCCGCGCCACCCTGGACGACAAGGTGGCGGGATTCGCCAGCGGAGCGGATGATTATCTGGTCAAACCCTTTGAACTCAAAGAACTCGAACTGCGCATCCTGGCTTTGACCAAACGGGCCAGTGGCCGTCTGGCGCAGCGGGTTCTCCAGGTGTCGGATCTGGAGTTCAATCTCGACACCCTGCGCGCGCGTCGGGGATCCCGCTCCCTGGAATTGCCAACCATCCCGTTGAAAATACTAGAGCTCCTCATGCTGCGCTCACCCGGCGTGGTGGCGCGTCGCGACATCGAGCAGGCGGTCTGGGGAGACTTCCCCCCGGACAGCGACGCCCTGCGGGTCCACATGCATACCCTGCGCTCCGCCATCGATCAACCCGGCCAGGGCGCGCCTCTGCTCCACACCCTGCGGGGCATCGGCTACTGTCTGGCCCTGCGCGATGCGTCAACGGCTTGATCTGCGCTCCCGCGTGGCCCTGGCCTTTGCCGCCTTCGGGGCCATGGTGGGCATCCTGATGGCCCTGTCGTTGCTGCTGGCCACCCACGACTTAGGCATGCGCCTCATCGACGAAACCCTCACCGCCGAACTCGACGACTTCTTCGCCCGCCGCGCCCGCAATCCCCACTCCCTGCCGCCCCGCACCGTCACCCTCCACGGCTACGCGCTGAACAAAGGCGCCAGCCCCGACGAACTACCCCATTATCTGGCCTCCCTCACTCCCGGACGCCACAACCTGATCATCGGCGAACTCTCCTATCGGGTAGCCGTGACCGACCGGCAGGAAACCCGTTATTTCTTCCTCTACGACACCTCCTTGCAGCAAAAGCGCGAACAGCGTTTCCTGCTGCTGATCGCCATCAGCATTCTGGTGATCGTGATGATCTCGGCCGCCGGAGGATTCTGGCTGGTGGGACTGGTGATCGCGCCGGTCACCGAACTGGCCAACCGGGTCAAGAACCGTCAGCCGGATGTCTGGTCCCTGCGACTGGCGGACGACTTCTCCCACGACGAAGTGTGGGAACTGGCCCATGCGTTCGATCTGCATCTGGCGCGCATCCGGGCCTTCATGGAGCGGGAACGGGCCTTCACCGCCGACCTCAGCCACGAGCTGCGCACCTCCCTGACGGTGATCCTGGGGGCCTCCGAAATCCTCCTGGAAGACGACACCCTCACCGAAAAACAAAAAAACCGCGTGGAGCGGGTGGAACGGGCCGCGCGGGACATGGCCGAAATGGGCACCGCTCTGCTGCTGATGGCCCGCGAGGAGCGCTCCCTCTCCGTAGAAGAACACGCCTGCGTGGCCGATACCGTCAACGAGGCGGTGGAAAAACACCGGTTCCTGCTGAAAAACAAACCGATCCGCGTCACCCTCGCCACCGATCCCGCCCTCACCCTCGCCGCAGATCGGGGACTGCTTTTCATCGCCGTAGCCAACCTGATCCGCAACGCCTTCGCCTATACCGAACACGGCGCCATCGAGATCACCCAGGATGCCACCTCCCTGACCATCCGCGACAGCGGACGGGGAATGGGCACCCGACAAAACGACTCGCTGCTGCCGCGTCACCTCACCAATCACCAGGGATCCGGCATCGGCCTCACCTTGGTCAAGCGCATCTGCGACCGCTACGGCTGGTCCCTGGAACTCACCGGCCAAGAAGGCGTCGGCACCACGGCCATCATCCGGTTTTTGATCCCTTAACTCCGCGTTAACCGCCCGTTCACCCCGGCTTAACCCGACAGGGTTCAGACTCTCTCCAGGATCAACACGCCCGAAGGAGATGTCTCACATGCCCACACCTGCGGTTCGCTCATCCGGACAGCTCGCGTCCATCCTCTTTCCACCCCTGCAATGGTGGCATCGGGTCACCCCGGAAACCGTCAAGGCCGACCTGATCGCCGGCATCACCGGCGCCATCGTGGTGTTGCCCCAAGGGGTGGCCTTCGCCGCCATCGCCGGCATGCCTCCGGTCTACGGCCTGTACGCCGGCATGATCCCGGCCATCGTGGCCGCCCTGTTCGGCTCTTCGTGGCATCTGGTCTCCGGTCCCACCACCGCCGCCTCCATCGTGCTGTTCTCCCTGCTCTCCCCCCTGGCCGAACCCGGAAGCGCGGCCTACGTGCAACTGGCCTTGACCCTGACCTTCCTGGTGGGAATGGCCCAGTTCGCCCTCGGCCTGCTGCGCCTGGGCGTGCTGGTCAACTTCATCTCCCACTCCGTGGTGATCGGCTTCACCTCCGGCGCCGCCCTGCTGATCGCCGCCAACCAGATCCACGCCTTCTTCGGCATCCCCATCCCGCAAGGCAGCGACTTTGTGCATACCCTCTGGATCCTGATCCGTGAAAGCGGCCAGATCAATCCGTTCATCGCCGCCGTGGGAGGCGTCACCCTGCTGTCCGGCATCCTCTGCCGCCGCTGGCTGCCCAAGGTTCCCTACATGATCGTGGCCATGGCCGCCGGCACCCTGCTCGCCTGGATCCTGGAAACCCTTTCCGGCCCCACGACCGGCATCACCCATGTGGAGCCTCTCTCCGCCTCCCTGCCCCCCTGGTCCACCCCGGATCTCTCCTTGAACACCCTGCGCGCCCTGGCTCCGGGGGTGGTCGCCGTCACCCTGCTGGCCTTGACCGAAGCCATCTCCATCGCCCGCGCCATGGCCTTGCGCTCTGGACAAACCCTGGATTCCGATCAGGAGTTCATCGCCCAGGGACTCTCCAATCTGTGCGGCAGTTTCTTTTCGGCCTATGTGGCCACCGGATCCTTCAACCGCAGCGGACTCAACTTCGAAGCCGGCGCCCGAACCCCCGTCGCCGCCGCCGCCTCCGGCGTGATCCTGATCGGTCTGGTCACCCTGGTGGCCCCCCTGGCCCAGCTCCTGCCCCATGCCGCCATGGCTGGCGTGCTGTTCCTGGTGGCCTGGGGTTTGATCGATCGGCACCACATCCACAAAACCCTGCACGCCAGCCGCGCGGAAAGCGTGATCCTGCTGGCCACCTTTCTGGCCACCTTGTTCGTCAATCTGGAACTGGCCATTCTTTTGGGAGTGATGCTGTCGCTGGGCATCCATCTGGCCCGCACCTCCCATCCCCGCATCGTCTTTCGGGTTCCGGACCCCGACCACCCCAGACGCCGCTTCACCTCCGCCGCCTTGCGCGGAGAACACTGCCCCCGCATCCAGGTGGCCCGGGTGGACGGCTCCTTGTTCTTCGCGGCCATCGGCCCGGTCCAAAAACAACTCGACAGCCATACCTCACCCGACTCCCACCTGATCCTCGTGGCTTCGGGGATCAATTTCATCGATCTGTCCGGCGCCGAATTCCTGTCCCAGGAGGCCAGCAAACGCCGTCTGGCCGGAGGCAGCCTCTCTTTGGTCCGGCTCAAGGAAAACCCCCGCACCCTGCTGGAAAAAGGCGGATTCCTCCAAGAGATTGGCCGGGAACAACTGTTCGCCTCCAAACACGAGGCGATCCAGGCCATCTTCGCCCGCATGGATCCCGCCGGTTGCGCCCTGTGTAGCCACCAGCTATTCAAGGAGTGCGACACCATCCGCAACGAAAAGCCGCTCCGGCCAGCGCAGCTCGTGGCCATGCCCGCTCCCCCGTTGGCGGCCTGAAACCATGAATACGCGTCACCACTACCGGGTCATCGCCATCGTCGATCCCCTGCCCGCCGGAGAGAACACCGCCCGACAGGTGATGACCCTCCTGAACGGCTCCCGGGTGCGGGATCTGCTCTGGGTCACGTTGATGGGCGACATCGGCCTGGGATCCGAAAGCTGTCATGTGCCCTTCCTGACCCCGGCCCAATGGCAACAACAGACTCAAGAAGCCCTCGAACAGCGCTTCAAGCCACTGGCCCAGAGCCTGGACATGCCCCGCTGGGAATTCAAGCTGCTCGCCGGACCGGCCAACCGCGCCTTGTCCGAACTCTCCGCCTCCTGGGGCGCGGATCTGATCCTGACGCCTCAGACCGAGGTGAAACGGATCACCGGACGCGATGCCCCGGCCTGGCTCTGTCCTCCTCACCCCCTGACCGGTGCCGTGCATCCTCTGCCCGCGCCACCCTCCCGGCTGGCGACCCTGCTGAAACCGTGTCGGGACTCGCTTTTCAGGCTCTGGCCGAACGTTCACACCCCCAAACCCAAAAACAGGCCCATGAAAACAGGATGATGGAATTTTTTGGCATTCCTGTTCGCTTAACGCCTTTTTAACGCTCCATTAACCTCGGCTTAACGTTCGATTTGCCATAGTTTGCCACCAACGGCAAAAAAACCTCCAAACCTGGCGCAATCGGGAGACAATCATGGCATCGGCACCACCGGATACCCGTTCTTATGGCAAGCTCCTGCTCTGGGGAGGCGCGTCGGTGATCCTGTACGCCCTGCTCCTGATCTTCGAGCAATCGATTCTGGCCTGGTCGTCTCGTGGCGGATGGTTCTTCATTCTGCCCGTGATGATCGCCTTCACGTTTTCCCTGGTGCATGGCCGCTTCACCGGCGAGTTCTGGGAAAGCCTGGGGATTCGCGCCAAGAACTGAAACCATCCGGTTTCAATACCAAGCAAAAGGGAACGTGCCTCATGGAAGCGCTTCAATTCATCCAGTTGGATCTGACCAACGGACTGTATCTGTTCATCGTGGGATTTGTCGGAGGACTGGTCAGCGGATTCATCGGTTCGGGAGGGGCGTTTGTCCTCACCCCGGCCATGATGAGCCTGGGCGTTCCAGGCATCGTCGCCGTGGCCAGCAACATGTGCCACAAGTTTCCCAAGGCTTTGGTGGGGGCGATCAAACGGGCGCGCTACGGTCAGGTGGATGTCAAGATGGGATTGATCATGGGTCTGTCCGCCGAAGCGGGCGTGCTCACCGGCGCCCACTTCCAGGAGGTGATCAAACAACGCTTCGGCGATGTGGGTTCCAATCTTTACGTCTCCGTGGCCTTCGTGGTGGTGCTGGGCATCGTCGGCGGCTTCGTGATGCGCGATACCCTCCAAACCATGCGCGCCGGCACCGCCGCAGAGGAGAAACCCGGTCGCCTCGCCTTGTGGGTGCAAAGCATCCACATTCCCGGCACCATGGTCTATTTCTCCAGCCTCGGCACCCGCATCTCGGTTCTGTTCACCATTCCTCTGGGCTTCGCCACCGGCCTGCTGGCGGCCACCATCGCCGTGGGCGGATTCATCGGCGTTCCGGCCCAGATCTATGTGCTGGGCATGAGCAGCCTCATGGCCTCGGCCACCGAACTGGTGATCGCCTTCGTCATGGGTCTGGGGGGCACCATCAAATTCGCCTGGAGCGGCTATGTGGACATCCGGCTGGCCATGATCATCCTGGCCGGTTCCCTGTTCGGCATTCAGTTGGGGGCCATCGGCACCACCTACGTCAAACCCTACATGATCAAGCTGGTGATGGGAGTGATCATGCTCACGGTGATGGTCAGTCGCGCCCTGGTGATTCCGGTCTATCTGGCCCAGTTGCAATGGATGGCGCCCATGGAACCCGCCACCATGACCGTGATGAAAAATTCCAGCTTTTTGATCATGATTCTGGCCCTGGCCCTGGGCGCGGGGATCATCGTGTTCGCCCTGATCCAGGGACGACGCGCCGCCGCGCGCGAGTCGGAACTCCTGTCGCCCAGACCGGCCTCCTGAACACTGCAAAGACAGCAGAGACGCCCATGCCACCCACCGCCCGCATCATCGCCGTCGTGGATCTGCGCGACCACCCGCAACGGGTGATCCGCGCCGCCCTGGCGCTGACGCGGCGGCATCAGGCCCTGTTGCGTTTCGTGGTTTTGTTCGATCACGAATGGATTCCGGAGCCTGGACCCTGGTCTGTCCAGGATCGCTTTGCCTGTGCTGCGGCCTCCATGTTGGGGGGACTGGAAACCGCCGCAGCCCAGGCCGGAGCCGGAGAGTGGCCTTGCTCGCTGCTCTCCGGCCATCCGGCCACGGAAATGGCGCAACTCACCGCCCAATGGGGGGCCACCCTGATCCTCACCGACTCGGCCACGGCCCGCAATCTGTACAGCGGCTGGTTTCCCTGGCAGCACGCCTCCACCCCGCCGACCTGTCCGATCCACGTGGTGGAGCCGCCTCCGCCCAGTTTTCTGATCCTTCTGGCCGGTCTGCTGCGCCGTTTCCGCTGGCACCCCGCGCCCGCTCCCGGAGCCAGCCCGCACTCCGATCCGCCATCCGCCCCTTGAAACCGGTCATCCCCACCCCGATCAACGCCAGGATCCCACGCATCGGGGTTTGAGCAGGCCCGTGCGCAGACGGGACAAGAAAAGCTCCCGTGGCATCTCGCGCGCGCCGAAGCGCAACAGATGATCCGAGGCCACCTGGCAATCGATCATCTCGAATCCCGACGCCACCAGATGGTCCACCAGGGTGACGAAGGCCACCTTGGAGGCGTCGGGCTGGACCGAAAACATGGACTCGCCAAAAAAGACCGCTCCCAGCGCCAGCCCGTAGACCCCGCCCACCAGTTGAGGAAAACCGGACTCCTCGTCGAGGATCCACGACTCGGCGGAGTGGGCCAGTCCCAGGCGATGCAACCGGATGAAGGCCCGTTCCATATCCCGGGTGATCCAGGTGCCGGTGGCCTCCCGCGCCCGGGCGCAGGCGCGGATCACGTGGGCGAAGGCGCAATCGAAGGTGACCACATAGGTTCCCCGCCGCAGGGTCTTGCGCAGACTGCGGGAAACGTGCAGCTCCGCCGGATCCAGCACCAGCCGAGGATCTGGACTCCACCACAAGATCGGCTCGCCTTTGGAGTACCAGGGAAAGATCCCCTCGGCATAAGCCACCAGCAACCGCCGCACCGACAAATCCCCCCCCACAGCCAACAGCCCCTCCTGCCCGGCCAGGACAGGATCGGGGAAAACAGGTTCGGGGGGGAGGCGGAAGATGGGCATGATGACAATCCAATTCAATTCGGCAGAACGCGCGCCATCTCTTCATCCAACTTCCGGATCCGAAGAGGCAACTTTTTTTCCACAGCCAACTCTCTGGCCTCCTGAAACAGCCGCCGCGCAGAGTCGGGATCTCCCTCGGCCAACGCCAGACGGGCCTTGGCCGACAGGACCAATACGCGACCGGAGGTATTTCCCAACCGCTTGTATTCATCACCAGCCAGATCCAATCGCTGCTTGCTGTCCTCGAAAAAACCACGCAGCAACAAAATCTCACCGTCCGCATAATAAATGCTGGCACGAATGAAGGGATCGTTCTGCTTTTCGTTTAACCGACGAACCCTTTCAAGAGATTCAGAAGCGAGTTTTGCATCATTGCTTAAAATATAAATATAAACCAAAACACCACAAATCACTATTTCATAAGGATCATGTTTGATTGTGATCTTCAAAGACTTTGACAATAATTCTTCAGATTTTTTCAATTTTCTCAATTCAACCAAGAGCAACCCATACAAAATCGAAACAAATTTCAATACTGATTGATACTCTTTATCGACAGTCATATCAAACGCCGACCGGAGTACGGATTCCGATTCAACAAGACGATCAAGCTGCATCAACACATTACCCAGACCTGATTTTACCCACGCTATCGCAAAGTGGTCATCTTCTTGTTCAAATATCGACAAGGAACTCTTATAAAAAATCTCGGCATTCTCATAGTCTTCCAAACTTTCCCTTGCACGACCCACCATCCAGTGCATTTTCCCTGACTGAGGAAAAAGCGCCATGCCAACTTCAGACACAATCAACATATCCTGCCAACGAGCTTTACCTGACAACACCTCTGCCCACCCAAACCAAAACAATTGAAAATCAACCATCCCGTGCAACCGATCACGATCTGATTTGTTTTTAAGCAAAAGACAATCCACAGGAATGGCGATTTCCTGCAATAACACAAACCATTCACCCAAACGAAAACCCACATCCCGTGCCAAATCAGACCACTGTTCCTCGGGAAATTGCAGGAAACCTTCCTGTTCCACTTGCAGGGACTCTTTCAACGACCCCAACTCTTCCCCACTGTAAGCAGGAATCTTCTGAAGAAGGTACTGTTTCTCCGGAATACTCATGGCGGAGACCGCGAGTTGATTCAGCAACGCGTCTGGATCCAACCTGGGAAGCGCGTCTTGCGGAAAGCCGGACAGCAGATCCCGCCAAGTCTTGCCTGGAGAAAGAAGATTCCAGGGGATGGCCCTTCCCAGAGGATGTCTGGATTTTCCTTTCCGTTCCCCTTTGTGAACCAGAACATCTTCCGGAATCAAGCCATCCGTCCCACTCTCTTGTTCCACGGGCAGCAAAGAGGCCATACGCGCTTTGGATTCGGCGACAATGCGCACTTTGGATTCGGCGACCGGGATCACCCGACGCTCCAAAACCTCCGCCAACTCCCGATAAGCCAAAGCCGGTCTGGATTGGGGGTAATCCCTGGCGATGATCTGTTCGGTCAGGGCCAGAATGGGATGATACGGAATGGCAATGGGTTTCGGCATAACCTCCGGGGTATCGGTGGTGGAATCGTGTCGGGCAAACCGGCTCAAAGTGCCCTGGATGCGATCCATGGCCTCCTGTTTGAGTTTCTCCTCCCCATCCGGAACCGGCCCGACCAAAATGGTCAGACGGGAGGGTAACTCGTTGATAGGATAATCCCGCTCGTTCAGCAATTCGGACAACAGAAATTCCAGCCCCCGACGGTTCTGCTCGTTCAGAGCGAGCAGGGCCACCACATGATCCGACCCCCCGCCGATGATCAGGTCGCCAATTTCGGTAAACCCGGTACGGGCATCCAGAAACAAAAAATCCGGAGTGCGACCCGGAAGACGATCCGAGGTGAGGGTGGCGAGTTGAGCACGGATTTCGTCAATCACCGCCGTGTTGCGCCCGGTTTCCCGCAGATCGTTCAAGGCATTCAGGGGCAGATGGCGCAACTTGCTCCGATAACGCTCATCCGCGTCCTGATCTCCCATCCGGGCACAAGGCAGAAACAACAAATCCCCCTTGAACGCCTTGTCTTCTTGCCCCGGCACCAAACGGGGTCGATGGGTCAAAGACTTCAGATCCAGCACCATCTCGCTGTGGGGATTGAACACGTCCGCCAAAAAATCGATCAAACCCAATCCAGAGGATTCCCCGGTTTCGGAAGAGGCCATTTCGGGCATCAGGGTCAGGCCGGGGGCGTGCAGATCCATATCCACGACCACCACGAAATATTTCCGGCGCGCCAGGATCCAGGCCACATTCAACAAAGCGTTGGTACGCCCCACCCCACCCTTGAAGCTGTAAAACGAAATGAATTGCATCAGGCTGCCATTTGCCGTTTGAATGCCACAATATTGTCGCTCGCCGGACTCCTCTCGGCGCGCAACTGATCCTGGATCTCCCTGTCAAGCGCGGAGTGCAAACGCTCAAACCCGGCACGATCCTCAACAGGCCAAACCCACTCCAGCCAATGCAGGAACATCCTCATCTCCTCTTGCGGGATTGCCGCCGCTTGGCCAAACAGACATTCCCGTGCATCCCTGGTCAGTTGACGGAGTCCCGCTTCTTCGATCCTGCCCCCCACCAGGGTGAAGAGGGATCGCAACCACCGGGTACGCTCCTGGGCATCCAGGCTCTTGGTGGCCTGGAAGAAAACAAACAAATGGCTGGTGCGCACGCTCTCCGGAGAGACGGTGACCAAAGCTTCCAGCAGTCGCGCGCATTGTCCGATATCCACCGGCTGCCCATGCCCCAAACACACCCGGTCCCACAAACGCAATAGGGAGTGGAGCTGCGCGGCATTGTCCGGCTCCAGATGATGCACATGCAACCGCTCCAGACGCCCCAGCAAAGCCGCAGCCTGGGGTGAATCCACCTGACGGTTGAACTCCTCCCGGCTCATGACCACGGAATCGGCCAGTTTCTTCAGAAGGTGGCGCGCTGGAGAGCCATCCTTTCCGATGCCTTCAAAAAAGATCAAGACAAAATCCAGCAACGCCACCGTGTCATGCCCGATCTTCTCCCCCTCGTTCCACCCTTGGACAAAGGGCAAACGCAACCGGGACACGGCGCGGATGAACACCTCCCTATGCTCCTCCCCGCTCCCCCGGTAGGCGCGCAAGAAAAGATCCACGCAGGTCAATTCATCGTCTCCGAGCCAGGGACCGGCATGCTCCAATACCCGGGATTTGGCCTCACGTTCCAGGGCGTCCACCCCTGCGCCGGCCAGATCCCGCAGCCGTTCCACATACCGTTGCCCCGCGTCGCGCACCCTTTGCCTCCCAGCCTCAATCCGCAAAAAATCCCACCAGCTCCACCATGAGCTGCCCCGACGCATCCCACACCGGCACCTCCAGAGGCTCACACAACTGCTCCGAAACGCCCAAGCCCCTCCTTCGATTATCAGGACTCACCAGATCAGACTCAAGAGGTTGTGTCAGCCCATGACACCCCGTCGTGGGTCCAGGCCAGAAAAAGACCGAATTCAGGGCATCCAGCACCGTGGGTTTATACAACGGGGTGGACGAAACAAAGTCAATGGCAATCAGACCGATATGCTCACGCCTTTGTTCCGGCGTGGAGAATCCGGGAAGCGCCAGCCACTCCACCACCTTGCGGACTTTTTCATCCTCCGACAGGATCGCCATCTCCCCACGACGGTGGGGCGCGTCTGCCGCACGCACCACCCAGGCTCCAGACGGCAGATGCCCACCGGTCACATCCATGGGCCAAGCGATCCAGGACTTCTCCAGTGACGGCGCGGTAATCCGACCCAAACGGGCCAAATGGCGCCGCACCATCCGACCCATGGTCGCAGGATCCGGCGTGGGCGATGCCTGGGCCGGATCCATCCATTGTTGGTAGAAAAAGGGCACCCGCACATAACGGGTCAAGCGATGTTCTTGCACCGGACAACGGTTCGGCGCATTCCCGGCGCACAAAAAATGAGGCCGCACAGCCCCCTCAAGCCGAACGGTCGTTGCATGCAAGGCTTTCAGAAACGTTTCATCGTCCCCATGGGCCAACACCCCACCCAACCCGGAGACAAAAAGCGCCTCCAAATCCGGCTGAACATTGTTTCCATGCCGATTCGCCCAAGGATGACGACTGCTCAACGACGGCAAATCCAATTCCAAGGTATCGGCAAACACTCGCTCCGGACAATCATCCGGCAAAGCCCGCAATCGGGTCAACACTTCAGACAATGACATCAATGCGCCTCCGCCCAGTTCCTTCCCACCCCCATATCCACCCGCAGCGGCACCGACAGGGACAGGGCCTGTTCCATGGCTTCCCGGGTCAGGGATTGGGCCTGTTCCAGTTCGGTTTCGGGCACTTCCAGGACCAGTTCGTCGTGTACCTGGAGGATCAGGCGGCTGGCCAGGGACTCCCGGCGCAAGGCGTGGTGCAGGCGGATCATGGCCAGCTTGATCAGGTCGGCGGCGGAGCCTTGCAGCGGGGCGTTGATGGCGGTGCGTTCCGCCAACTCCCGCAGGGTGCGGTTGGTGTGGTCGATGTCGGCGACGAAACAACGGCGTCCCCCCAGGGTCTCGACATAACCATGCTCCCGGGCAAAACGGATGGTGCGTTCCATGTGGGCCTTGACCCCGTCGTAACGCTGGAAATACAAATCCATGTAGGCAAAAGCCTCCCCCACCGGAATCTTGAGCCGCTTGGCCAGTCCATACGGACTCATGCCGTAGATCAAGCCGAAATTGATGGTCTTGGCCAGCCGGCGGGACTCCGCATCCACCCGGGCCGGATCGCCTCCGAACAGCTCGGCGGCGGTAGCGGCGTGGATGTCCAGCCCCTGATCGAAGGCGCTCTTCAGACGGGGGATGTCCCCCATGTGGGCCAGCAAGCGCAACTCGATCTGGCTGTAGTCGGCGGAAAGCAACACACATCCGGGAGGGGCGACAAAGGCGGCGCGGATCGCTTTGCCTTCGGGACGGCGCACGGGAATGTTCTGCAAATTGGGGTCCGAGGAGGACAACCGCCCGGTCAGGGTGGCGGCCTGATTGAAACGGGTGTGAATCCGTCCGCTGGCCGGATCGATGCGTTCGGCCAGGGCGTCGGTGTAGGTGGATTGCAATTTGGTGAGGGAACGGTACTCCAGCACCTGTTCGGGCAGCTCGTGCCCCGCTTCGGCCAGACGGGTCAACACCTCCACATCGGTGGAAAACCCGGTCTTGGTACGCTTGCCCCCCTTGATGCCCATGCGACCGAACAGAATCTCTCCCAACTGCTGAGTGGAGTTGATGTTGAACACCTCTCCGGCCAGCTCGTGAATGCGGGTGGTCAACACCTCGCGCCGCCGGGTGAAATCCTCGGTCAGCACCCCCAACGCCCCCCGATCCACCAGGGTGCCGGCCAGCTCCATCTCGCCGAGCACCGGCATCAACGGCAGCTCGATGGTCCGATACAGCCGCTCCATCGCAGGGATCGCCGCCAGTTGCGGAGCCATCTTTTCGGCCAGCAGCCAGGCGATCTCCGCGTCCTCGCAAGCGTAAGGCACCGCCTGGGCCAACGCCACCCGATCAAAGGTGACCTGCTTCTTGCCCACGCCCGCCACCTCCTTGAAGGTGATGGTCTGACGCCCCAACTCCGCCAACGCCAGGGCATCCAGATTGTGCCGCCGCCCCGCGCCGTGCAACAGACCGGAAATCAACAAGGTATCCCGATCGATCCCGGCCAGGGTGATGCCGTAGCGGCGCAACATGGCGTATTCAAACCGTAAATTCTGACCGCTCTTCTTCACCCCGGGGTCTTCCAGGATGGGCCCAAGGTCCGCCAGCACCCGCTTCCGATCCAACTGCCGCCCCTCCGGCAAGGTTTCAGGCCGATGCCCCACCGGAATGTAATACCCCTCCCCGCCCTGCCAGGAAAACGACAACCCCACCAGCTCGGCCAACGCCGGATCCAGACCGGTAGTCTCGGTATCCAGGGCGAAAGCCCCCAGACCCCGCAAGACGGTCAGAAACGCGACCCAGTCCGCCTCATCGGTCACCGCCCGATAAGAAAACGGCGCGGACGCCTCCATTCCCTCCCCGGCAGGGGATGCGGAGGAGAATTCCGGGGGCGCGGCCGGGGATTGCGACATGCCCGGCAGAAGGGATTCCCCAGGGGATTGCGACATGTCCGGCAAAAGGGATTCACCAAGGGATTCCGGCATGCCGGGCAGAGGGGATTCCCCAGGGGATTGCGGAATCGCAGCCGGGAGCGACCGGGAAGAGGAGGCCGGGGTCGCAGACAGACTGCGCTCCAGATCCCGCAGCTCGGAGGCGAACTCCATTTCGGTCAGCAGCGCCCGCAACGCCTCGACGTCCGGCAGGCCACGCCGCAACGCCTCGGGATCGAAAGGCAGATCCATCCCGTCATCCACGGTCACCAGTTGCAACGACAGCCGCGCCAGCCGCACGGTTTCCGGATCCATCAGGTTCTTGCGCAAAGCCGGTTGGGTGAGCTGATCCGCGTGGGCCAGCAGGGTTTCCAGGTCGCCGAACTGGCGGATCAGTTTGGCTGCGGTCTTGACGCCCACCCCGGCCACGCCGGGGATGTTGTCCGAGGTGTCGCCGATCAGCGCCATGGCCTGGGTGAGGCGGGTCACCGGCACGCCCCACTGCTCTTCCACCTCCGCCGGACCGATCCAGCGCTCCTTGCCCGGATCGAAAATCCGGATCCGCTCCGACACCATCTGGGAGAGATCCTTGTCCCCGGTGACGATCGCCACCTCCCATCCCGCCCGCTCCCCCAAACGGGCCAGGGTGGCGATCAGGTCGTCGGCCTCGTGGCCGACCCGCTCGAAGATCGGCATGTTCCAAGCCGCCACCAGCCGCCGGATCACCGGAATCTGCGCCCGCAGATCATCCGGCATGGCATGGCGGTTGGCCTTGTATTCGGGATAGAGTCCATGACGAAATACCGGACCGCCCGCGTCGAACACCATGGCCAGGTATTCCGGCTTGTGTTCATGCACCACCTTGCGAATCATCTTCAAGAAGCCGAAAATGGCGTTGGTCGGAAAACCGTCGCGTCTGGCAAGGGGCCTGACGCCATAAAACGCCCGGTACAAAAATCCGGAGCCATCCATCAGAAACAGCCGGGGAGTCGTCATGAAGTCCCAATCACCCTCTCTTGTTGCCCAAGGTCCAACCCGTCTCCGCGACCGCCGCGAACGGGTGGTGTGTTCCACACTGCTGGCGCTGCTGCTTCTGACCGCCCAATCCGCCCTGGCCGCCGAAACCCCCAGGGGAGAAGCCCAACCGGTCCCCGCCAAAGGACCGCTGGTTTCGGAACTGCGGGAAAATCTCGATCCCGACCGTCCGGGTCACGAAACCGTCATCCGCAAATACGAAGACGCCCAGGGCAATCAGGTGCGCGAATTCATGACCCATGGGGCCATTTATCAGCTCCAGGTGATTCCGGTCAACGGCGCGCCCTACTATCTCATCGACACCGATGGAGACGGACTGTTCGAATCCCGCTCCAACGGCTACGAACTCCAGATCGCCATCCCCCACTGGGTTCTGTTCCGCTATTGACCCCACCGGCCCGGCCCCTCCGCCTTCCGTTGACCACCCCGTCCCGCTGGCCCATCATGGGATTCTACGCCTGCTACTTCGCGGTGGTGGGGGTGTGGATTCCCTATTGGCCCTTGCATCTGGCCAGTCTGGGATACAGCGCGCAAGCCATCGGTCTGTTGACGGCCCTCACCCAGTGGATCCGCATTCCGGCCCCGCCCCTGTGGGCCGGATTGGCCGACCGGGGCTGCCGATACACCGTGATCCTGACCACCTGCGTCGGTTCCCTGGGGGCGTTCTGTCTGTTCTTCCTGGACTCCGGACCGGTCTGGATTCTGGCGGTCACCGTGCTGTTCAGCATCTTTCATACCGGGCCTTTGGCCCTGACCGACGCCACGGCCATGGAACTGGCGGTCAAACACCGTTGGGACTATGGCCGGTTGCGCCTGTGGGGATCGTGGGGATTCATCCTGTTCTCTCTGGCCGTCGGGCCGTTGAGCGACCGGCTGGGCCTGGAAACGGTTCCGGTGGTCATCGCCCTCCTGCTGGGCGCCACCGCCCTGTGCGCCGCCGCGCTGCCCCGCTCCCCGGCCCACACGGGACAACAAACCCCCCTCACCACCCTGTTCGCCCGGCCCGATGTGCGCTGGTTTTATTTCAGCGCCGCCATGATGCAATTCTCCCATGGGGGCTATTATGGTTTCATGTCCCTCCATCTGCAACAACACGACTTCAACCGCACCACCATCGGTCTGCTGTGGGCCGTGGGCGTCTTGGCGGAAGTGCTGCTGATGAACCGCTCCCAGGCCATCCTCGACCGCTTCGGCGTGGCGCGTCTGCTCACCTTCTCCCTGCTGGTGGCCACGGTGCGCTGGTGCCTGTACGCCGCCACCACGGAGATCATCCTGCTGGCCTGCGCCCAACTGCTGCACGGATTCACCTTCGGCACCTTTCACGTCGCCTCGGTGCGCCGGGTCCACGACTTCGCCCCCCCCGACGCCAGAGGCACGGCCCAGGGATGGCTTTCGGCCCTCTCCTACGGGATGGGCGGCGGCCTGGGCGTGGCCATTTCCGGGGTCTTTTTTCAACGATTCGGTCACGAAGCCCTGTTCCTGACCCTGGCGTTCGCCGCCCTCGTCGGCACCCTGGCCTCCCGACACGCCGCCACCCTGCTCGCCGCCCGACCCCCGGAGACCGCCCCACCATGACCCCCGGCCCCTTTTCCTGGCAACCCGATCCCCACCGCCCCCACGTCACCATCCGCCGTCGGGATCTGCGCCACATGATCCGCTTGGCCCGCTCCCTGCGCCGACTGGCCTTGAGCCATCCCCGCCTCCTGCCGGACACCCCGGAGACCGCCCGGTTCGATCCGGGTCACGAGGCGGTGATGATGGGCTATGACTTCCATCTCACCCCGGAAGGGCCGCGCCTGATCGAGGTCAACACCAACGCCGGTGGCGCGCTCCTGGCCCATTGCGCCCAGAATCCCTGCTTTCCGCCGGGTCCGCGTTTTCCTCCGGAAATCCACGACCCCGAAGATCGCCATCAGACCCGACTGCTGGAGACCTTTTTCGAAGAGATGGCCCGCTTCGGCGGCGATCCTGCGGCCAGACCGCGACGCATCGTGATCCTGGACGCCCAACCGGAAGCCCAGTTCCTGTATCCGGAGATGGTCGCCTGCGCCACCCTGCTCACCGCAGCGGGCAGCCCCTGCGCCATTCTCGATCCGTCCGAACTGGAAATGAACGCCGACGGGGTATTCCACGCCGGAAACCGGGTGGATCTGATCTACAACCGCCACTGCGACTTCTACCTGGAAAGCCCACCGCTCGCGGGTCTGAAAGCCGCCTGGCTCAACCGCAGCGTCTGCCTCACCCCGAATCCCCGCCTCTACGGTCTGCTGGCGGACAAACGCCATCTGGTGGTCTGGTCGGATCCTGCGGCCCTGGTCGGATTGGGCTGTTCCCCGGAAGAGGCGGACTTCATCGCCTCCTGCGTGCCGGAAACCCGTTTTCTCCACCAGCGCGACCGCGATCAGGTCTGGAAGGAGCGGGCACGCTGGGTCTTCAAGCCCTGCCAGGGATTCGGGGGTCGGGGGGTGCTGATGGGAGACAAGATCAGCCGCGCCCGCTTCGACTCCCTCGAACCCGCCGCCACCCTGGTGCAGCGTCACGTTCCCCCCTCCCTCACCGTGGTGGACTCCCAGGGCACCCCCTTGAAGACCGATATCCGCCTGTTCGTCTACCGGAATCGGATTCTGGGGGTCGCGGCCCGGGCCTATCGGGGTCAGGTGACCAATTTTCGCGAGCCGGGCAACGGTTTTCAGCCGATCCGCCTCATCTGATGAGATGCCGGGTTTACCCGGAACCGCAAAACGAATAAGATGGATCCAGGAGTCCAGAAACTCCGAAAAGCCTCTTTGCGTCTTCACGACCCCCGGCCCGCCACGAGGTGAACCGATGCCCCTCCCTGAACCGTCCGCAAACGGCGCTTCGTTCCGCGTCCAGGATCCATTGTTCGTTCTCGAAGCCCACTGCCGCAAGGCGTTGGAACACCATCCCAATCCCACGCGCTCCATCGAGGCCGCCAGACTCCGCGAGGCCACGCAACTGCTGCTGACCCGCCTGGAGACCACCCGTTCCCCAGGAGAGAAATCCGCATGATCATCCGGCGGTTGCAATCCGAAAACATCCTGCGCTTCGAAAAGCTCGATCTCGACGATCTGCCCGCGCGCGGCGGCATTCTCATCACCGGCCCGAACGAATCCGGCAAATCGGCCATCCTGGAAACCCTCTGTCTGGCCCTGTTCGGACGCACGGTCCAACTGGCGCCCGAGGCCATCGCCGCCGCGATCCACTGGGGAGCGGATCAAGGCTCGGTCACGCTGGATTTCGTCGGTCCGGACCAGATTCCGCACACCCTGCGCCGCCAACTCGACCGCCAGGGCAACCAGGAAGCCACCCTCACCCGTGACGGGAAACTCTTGGCTTCAGGGATCGAAGCGGTGGATCGGGCCATGAGACCGATCATCGGGTGCGATTTTTCCGGCTATCTGGACACCCTCTATCAGGCCCAGGGGCGTCATGGTCGTCCCAACGGCACCATCCAGACGTTGGCGGGCGTCACCTTGCTGCAAGAACTGGGGACCGCCCTCGACGCCGAAAACCACTCACTCGCCCGACAGATCGAGACCCGTCAAGCCGAACAGGCCGGACTGCGGGAGGCGCTGACCTCCTTGAATCTGCGCGAAGCGACCCTTGGCGAACGGGAGGCCGCGCACCAGCGGGCCTGCTCCCGGATCGCCACCGCCAACGCCACCCTCGCCCGCTGGTCCGGGCTGGAGGCGGGGATCGCCCAAGCCGGACAGCGCATCGCGACGGCCTGCAACGGGTGGATCTCGCCTTCCCCGGAGATCGACCGGACGGCGTGGCACAACCGTGGCGTGGCGCTGGACAGCGCCTTGCGGGAGATCGAATCCCTGGGTCTGACCCGCCACCTGGATCCGGTCGATCCGCCCGCGACCGGGTTGCGCCAATGGCACACGGACTGGACAGCCCGTCTGGAGGAGCTGGAAAAGATCCTGGCCACGGTCGAGGCGGAACGGCAACGGTTGTTGCGTTGGCTGGGAGCCGCCGCGCCCCAACCCGGCGACCCGGCCACCCTGGCTGCGGAACGGGCCAGACTGACCAACCGGGAACAGCGGGCCAAGAAACGGCATGAGCAGCGCAAACGGCGCGCCACCGGGTTCGTCGTGTTGAGTCTGGGCGGCTGGTTCGCCACGCTGGTGGTGTGGCAGAAGATCATCCAAGACCATCTTCCCGGCTGGGTGTCGGCGTCGTTGGACAACGCGCTGCCGTTTTTGAACCGGGCGCCCAATCTGCTGCTGCTGTATACCGCTGTCGCGCTCACGCTGCTGGTGTTGTGGAACCTGACCGCCCGGGGCTTCGTCGGGAACCGCCTCCGGAAGGCCGTGGCGGGCAAGGAGCGGCTGGATCAACAGGCGGCCACGGCGTGGCAGACCATCGACACCATCGACAGCGCCGCCGGTCTCTCGCTGAAAAAACAGGTGGAACAGCTCCTCGCCCTGGAGAACACCCCCTGGCGCGACGACCTGAAACACTGGAGCCAGGGCGCGGGCGCGCCGCTGTTGGACGATGCGCGTCTGACCGCCGAGACCGGTCTGCTGGCGGAACGGCTGCACATCTTCGCAGGAGAGCAAAACCGTCTGCGGGAACGGATCGCGACCCGGCTTCTGACCGCCGGACAAGAGCAGGCCGACCGTCAGGCCGAAGCCGTCATGGCCGCAGCCGCAGTGGCCGACGAGCAGGCCAGACGACGGGAACAAAACCGCTTGAACGCGGCCCTGGCAGCGCACGAGGCGCAGAATCGACAGGACCGGCACGCCATCGGGATCCGTACCCTGGCCAAGGAGCTGCTCCAGGGGGCCAGCGGCACGCTGCACACCCTGTTCGTGGAGGAGCTGAACCGGGTGATGGCCGAGCTGGTGCCTGTGGTCACCCGTGGACGTTACCACACGCCGCGTTTCGACGACGCGCTCCAAGGAGAGATCCAGGCCACCCATCGCAACGAGCCTGTCCCCCTGACGGCGCTCTCCACCGGGGTGCGTCGTCAAGTGAGCCTGGCCTTGCGTCTGGCCCTTTGTCAGGCCCTGATCGCCCGCGCCGGTGGTGACGGATCGTCGCCCCGCTTCATCGCCTTGGACGAACCCCTGGCCTACTCGGACCGGAAACGGGGGCGGGAATCCCTGGAGGCGCTGCTGGCCCTCGACGGCCCGCTCACCCAGATCTGGGTCGCGGCACCGGAAATGGAGGCGGATCTGCTGGCCGCCTCCCGTCACATCCCATGTACGCCGGATCAACCGCAATCCTGAATCATCCTCAGGCAGGTGGAATCAATACATGAAACTCAACGCACCCTCGACCCTTTTCGGCACGTTCTGGTTGTGCGCGCTGTTGCTGCTGCCGGGTGGAGTGTGCGCGTCCGAAGCTCTGGGCGCGAACGTCCATGCCCAGATCCGCGTCAAAGGATCAGACACCTTGGCCAAGCTGCTCAAGGAGTGGGCGCACGTCTACCAGACCCAAAACCAGAAAAACCCGATCCGCATCGAGGTGTCGGGAGGCGGTTCGGGCAATGGCATCGCCGCCTTGCTCAACGGACATGTGGAGATCGCCGCGTCGAGCCGTCTGCTGCGGGACCGGGAGGTGCTGCTGTTCACCAAGAAGCATATCCAGGCCGCTCCGGTCGCCCATGTGGTGGCCCAGGACGCGGTGACGATCCTGGTCCACCCGTCCAATCCCATCAACGGGCTGTCGCTGCCGCAACTGACCGAAATCTACAGCAAAGGCAATCCGCTGCTCTCCTGGAGTTCTCTGGGGGTACGGATTCCGGGGTGTCCGGACCAGAAGATCCAGCCCATCAGCCGCAAGAACAACTCCGGCACCTACCTGTTTTTCCGGCAGGCCATCCTCAACAAGAATGAACAGTTCGATCCGCAACTGCTCAGTCTGGACGCCTCCGACGGCGTGGTCAACATGGTGGCGCAAATGCCCTGCGCCATTGGCTACTCGGGCATGGCCTTCGTGACCAACGCGGTCAAGACCCTGTGCATCTCCACGCTTCACGAAGCCGATGCCCCCTGTGTCCCGCCCACCACCGCCTCGACCGTGGACCACACCTATCCGTTGTCCCGATCCTTGTATCTGTACACTCTGGGAGAACCCCAGGGGGAAATCAAAAAATTCCTGGAGTGGATCCGCAGCGCCGCCGGTCAGGAGATCCTGACCCGCAACGGCTACATCCCGCCCCCTCCGTGAACCCCTTTTCCGTGAACCCCTTGGTGGACCCCTTGGACCCTTTGCGATCCCGCACCCCTCCCATCACGTCAGAAGGAATATCACCCGCATGATGGAAACGCTGGAAGGATTCTTACGCGAATACGGTTATATCGTCTTGTTTATCGGCACCTTTCTGGAAGGAGAGACCATGGTGCTGGTGGCCGGATACATGGCCAAGACCGGTCTTCTGGATCTGAATCTGGTGATCCTGTCGTCGTTTGCCGGCACCTATTGCGGAGACCAGCTTTATTTCTTCATCGGTCGCCGCTGGGGTCATCTGCTGGTCAAACGCACCCGCAGCGAAAGCTGGAAACGACGCACCGATCGGGTGATGGAACTGCTGAAACGATTCGATACCTGGTTCATCCTGGGCTTTCGTTTCGTGTACGGGGTGCGCAACGTCACCCCGTTCGCTCTGGGAGCCAGCGAAATCCGCACGGCGCGCTTCGTGATCCTCAACGCCCTGGCCGCCATCCTCTGGGCGATCAGCTTCGCGTATGGCGGCTTCATCTTCGGACACGCCATGGATGCCTTCTTAGAGCAGGTCAAGCACTACCAGATCTATTTCTTCACCGGAATCGGTCTGCTGTTCATCGGGCTGTGGGTCCGGAAACGTTTTTTCTCCAACGCTTCCAACGCTTCCAACGCTTCCGGCGCTTCCGGCGTTTCAGACGCTTCCGGCTCTGCCGATTAGAACGCGCGAACCTGGACCGCTCCCCGGATACCGACGCCTGGACCCGAACTTTCCATATTTAAATTGCAAGGGTCCGGCACGGTCCGGGGACAACGGTTTGGAGACGGTACTCTCCACGGTTTTGACTGGCACGCGATGTTTTCAGCGCATCGCGGCAGGCAGTTTCTCCTCGGGGGTCGCCACCGACAAACCGGGGATGGGAACGACGACTGGCGTGGTCGTGTCACGACCGGCAGGGGAGGACTTGCCGCCGGACCCCGGAGCGGACGGGGATGAAGTCGGCATCTCCGGCGCAAAGCGCGAGGGACTGGCAGGCTCGCGCGAGATCATGATCTCGATGCGTTGATTCTCTTTGCGTCCGGCACTGGTGGCGTTGCTGACCCTGGGGGCGTATTGCCCCATGGCGCGCACTTGCAGCTTGCGGGGTTCGATATTCCCCTCCTTGACCAAAAAATCCACCACGGCGGCAGCCTTGAACGCGGAAAACTCCCAGTTGCTCGCATACCGGGCAGGCGGGGCGTCATCACCGGTATGCCCTTCGACCCGGATCTGATTGGGCAGATCCTTGACCAAAGCGGCGATTTGCAACAACAAGGGTTTGGCTTCCGGACGCACGCCATGACCTCCGGGGACCAGCAGGGCGTCGTGATCCATGCGCACCAGAAAGCCTTCTTCGAGGGAAACAATCTCGGCTTCGCCCGCGTCGATCTTGTTTTCCAAAACCAGTTGCAGTTTCTCCTGGAGATGCACCAGAACGATCTCCTGCTGAAACTCACTGGCGATGATATCCTCGCCGGTAGGCAGAGGAATGATCTGCTGCACACGTTGGATGCCGAACGCATCCCGGAGCGATCCTGCCGCCTCGCTGAACTTGACCTTGTCGGTCGTGGACATGGAGATCAACAAGATGAAAAAGGTCAACAGCAGCGACATCAGATCGCCAAAGGTCAACAGCCAGGCGGGAGCTCCTTTCTTGCACGGCGGACAATCGGCCATGTTTTATCCTCTCATCCAGGCGGTGTACGCGAACATCATGACCGGTCAATCGAAATTGCGCTGAATCGGGGGCACGGCGGCGCGCAACGCGTGTTGCAGCATGCGGGGATTGATGCCCTTCTGGATCCCCACCATGCCGTCGATGACCATCTGCCGGACCACCTGCTCTTTCTGACTGTAAGCCTTGAGCTTGACCGCAATGGGAATGGCGACCAGATTGGCCAGAAACGCGCCATAAAAGGTGGTGATCAAGGCCACGGCCATGGCCGGACCGATCTTGGCCGGATCGCTCATGTCCGCGAGCATTTGCACCAGACCGATCAAGGTGCCGATCATGCCAAAGGCTGGCGCCGCCTCGGCGATCCCTTCGTAGATGGCGATCCAGTTGCTGTGACGCTCATTCAGATAGCTCACCTCCTTGTTGAGCATCTCCTCCACAAAAGCGGGATCCGCGCCATCCACACACAGGTTGATGGCCAACTGCAAAAAGCTGTCATCGACCTTGATCTTTTCCAAAGAGAGGATGCCATCCTTGCGCGCCAGATTGGCAAGGTTGATCAAATGAGTGGCATATTCTTCCGGATTCTTGGGTTCATTGAGGATCGCCTTCATGAAAATGCCCACCGAGCCGAACACCTCCTGCATGGTGTGCTTGATGAACATGGTACAGATCGTACCCCCAAAGACGATGATCATGCTGGGAATATCGACGAACAGCATGAACGAGCCACCGATCAGGATGGCCCAGCCCATCAGTCCAAATCCCATCACCAAACCGATGATTGTTGCAATATCCATGAAAATCGACCCAAAAAAGGTTCGCCGCTCCGGATGACGGCCACGTTGATGAGGTGCTTTCTACGATCTTCTATAATCTTCTTACGCTTCCGTTCTTGTCCCGCATCGCCTGCCGTTCCTGCTGACGTTGTCGGCGTTCCCGTTCCATCCGGAGGCGCTGCGCACGGTTGATCACCAGATAACCCACCAGAAAAGCCGCCAGAACACACAACAAAACGACCAGTGCCCAGCCACGCTGCACGTCGTCGAAGTTGTTCATGTACCCTTGCGAGGCGGCCTGAATGCGGGATTGGGTCGAGGCATCAAGCGGATTCATGAGAGGCGAACTCCCCAAGCCAAATGTTAAGAATGTCGATTCCGCACCGGTTTCATCCCAACCGGGACTCTCCACCAGCCACGCGCAGGAGTTCTCCGGTGAGTTCACGGGCACTCAACAGATAACGCAAGGCCAGGATCACGGCCTCTTCTTCTTTGGATGTCCCGGACGGCTCCGCCAGCAGGCTCCGAGCGTCTTGCACGCCACCATCCGGCGCGTCACCCCCGTTGAAAGTGAAAAACGGGATCCCGCCAAGCGCGATGGCGTTCACCCGCACCTCGGGCGCCAAATCCCTGGCCAAAGCCTGGGTGGCCATGAGCATGCCCGACATGGCGGCGCTGTAGGCCGTGTATCCGGCCAGAGGGCGTTCGCCCCAGACATCACAGAGCGTGACGATTTGCCCGCCACCCTGCCCGAGCATGCGTTGCGCGGCGCATAACGACAACCACAAAGGCCCCTGGAGATTCATCTGAAGCAACGCGTTCAGCTCGTTCCAGGATCCCCCGTGGATTCCGGCGGGCAGAAACAGGCCGGCATGATTCACCAGCAGACCAGGCCCTCGGCCCCAAAGACGGCTCGTTTCGTCCAGCAGGGTCTGCGCGCCGGACGGATCGGCGGGATCCAGACGAAACGCATGGGCCACCCCTCCGGCATGCGCGATGGTTTCCACGGTCCGCTCCGCAAACTCCCGCTCCCGGTAGTAGACCACGCCGACATCCCAGCCGCGACGGGCCAACTCCAGACCGATCGCCGCACCGAGCCGCCCATCCCCGCCGGTTACCAGGGCCACGCCGCTGGACGGCTGCCCGTCGATGGTCGATGGTGCCGGCTCAAAATCGGCGGCGGATCTTGCGGTGGCGGACCCAGGGGACAGCTCCTGGTTCCAGGAGAAGACAGGCCCGGCGCGCACCGGAACCGATCGCTGCGGTTCCGCGCCCCGTTGGCGCCCGCGCCGCAACGCCTGTCCGACCACCGACCAGGGGGCATACGGCGCCGGACGCCCAAGCCGACGCTCATTCCAACTGTAGACCAGCCACATCGGCAACAAGACGACGATAAAAGGCCATCCCAGCATCAAGGCGATCGCCACCTTGAACCCGGCCCACACATTCCCCAATCCCTGGCGATCCGTTCTGCTGGTCTGATCCACGGTGCGCATGTGCTCCAAGGTTCGGCTTTCCGACCGTCGATAACATCTTCGCATGAAGTCCGGTCATTCGGAATTCATGAAAAAAACACCACAGAAAGATCAAAAAACAGTCAAACCCATACATCCAACGAAAGAAGCGTATTGCAAAAAAATCGCCTATTAAAAAAACATGACACAAAAATGAATGACCATCAACCAAAAAAAATCCAAACCGCAGAGGCCCTTCAAGAAGCATTGAAATGCATCTTTTGGACCAAACACACAAAGAATTCCAAGATCAATCCGGATTCAAGCGATTCCAGCCCTGGCGTCCAGGCCACGCCGTTTCAGGTTGGCTCCGCCCCCGGCGCGTCGTCGCCGGAGGGCAGATCGCAGCGGGCCATGCGATACCAAGCGCGAATCCATTCGTGCAGATGGGTGCCGGGCACAACGGGCAGACGGTCATCATCCCCGGCCCCGGCCACCCGCTGCCACGCCATCGCCTTCGACCGGCGCACCGCCAGACCCAGCCGGGAAGCGGTGCGCTCCCAAAGCGTGGCGGATCCGGAATCGGGCAGACTCTCCAGGCATTGACGCGCCCGTTCCCGCACCCACTCCCCATGCTCCCACTCCGGACCCAGGGATTCAAAATGCAGCAGAATCCACACCTCGAACACCGGACGACAGCAGACCAGTCGGGGACGAACTCCGGTTGCCGCGCCCAACTCCTCCTGGAACCCCTCCCAGTCGAGCCACACGTTTGAAGCGTCCTGTCCGTCCCACTCCAGCAGCAGGTCCACGCGCCCGAAGGGTCCAGCACGACGCATCTGCTCCCGACAGGTTTTCAGCCACTGCTCTCTGGGAGGCAACGGGACGAGGATAAGCTTTTTTTCCAATCGCAACGCGGTGATCAGGGCGCCCAGATAATCCAGGGCCGACGCGGGAGCCAACAGCAGATGATGATCGTGGGGAGGACGGCGCGGCGCGGCCCGTTCCAAAGAGGGACCGGCCCGCTCCCGGATCCGGGAGGCGTGGCCACGGACAACACCACCTCCCCCGGACAGGACGCTCACAACTCCTTGAACCTTTTGAAGGTCGGAATCGCTCCGAAATTCCCTTCCAGATAACGACGCTGCAACGGCTCCCCCTGTTCGATGTCGAAATCGGAGATCGGATAGAGTTCGCTGCACCGGTCACCGCTTTTTTCCATCATCCAGAATTGATCGCGACGAAACGCCCCGGGATCCATCAAGGCGGTGTCGTGGGTGGTGCTGATCAGTTGGGCGCGGTACTGGTTGGTGGTGACATCGTGCATCAGGCCGAACAGAAATTTCACCAGATGGTGATGCAGACTGGTATCCATTTCATCCATGAACAACACGCGCCCCTGTCCCAGAATGTTCATCCAGGGCCAGGCCAAAGCGAACAGTTTCTGCGTGCCCCTGGACTCCGCGTCCCAGGGCAGCAGCACCGGCTTGCCGGTGTCGGCCATGGAACGCTCGAAACGGATTTCGGTGACGATGGTGCTGGACATCTCCTTTTGCAGCGCGGCTCGCACCTCCGGGGGCAGGTCGTCCATGCCCAGATCCCCCACCGAGCGGCTCTCCAGACGGATCCCCTCGATGTCCATGTCGGCCTGATTGAGGAATTTCAACACCTTCAGACGACCTTCCGCATCCTTGCACAACGAGGCGGAAAACTCCTTGCTCACCTCCACATGGGGACGAAACACCCGCAAGCGTTTGTCGAACCAGTCGAACACCGGACGCAACGATGCGCTGTTGAGCTGAATGGCGGTGGAAAGAAACAAGGCGTTCTTGCGGGTGGCATCCCGCCACACCTCCCGGTTGCCGGGCATGTATTTCTTGTGGAGGTTCCACACCTCCTTGCCGGATTCCGCGTCCAGATAGCGCTCGAACCAGCGCTGGGGGCGTCCGCTGGGATAGGCGATGAGCCATTCGTGGGTGACCCGTTCCCGGGTGACGGCGAAACCGTATTGATAGCGAATCTCGTCTTCGATGAAGATCATCTCGAAGACGCTGGGAGCCTGGAGGTTCTTGTTGTTGAGCAAGAAAGGATGCACATCGATGATGTCCCCCTCCTGACCCTTGGAGGAGTTGAGCACAAAATCCCACATGAACAACGCAGCCCGGATCAGGTTGCTCTTGCCCGAGGCGTTGGGACCGTAGATCACGGTGGACTTGAGCAGTTTGGGCATGCGGGGCAGACCGGGAGCAAAGGTGTTTTCCGGATTTTCCCGATACTGACTGCTGGCCGCCATGCTCAGGGTCTGGCGTTCGCAAAAAGAGAGATAGTTGGTGACGCTGAATTCGATAAGCATTCAAACGATCCGCTGTGAAAGGTCCACCATGAAACACACGATCCGGCAACAAAGGTCAATACGGAAAAAACGCCTTGAGAACCAGGGCCATGACACCCGCCATGAGAATGCCCAGCATCCATTTGATCACCACCAGATCGATGCGGATCGGGGCCAGTTCCCGTTCGAGTCTGGTTTCGGTGACCACTCCGTCCAGGTTGGATTTTTGCACCTCCTGAATGGCCAGGGTCATGCCTTTGGCCTGGGATTCATCGAAACCGGAAGCCTTGAGGGTTTCCACGAACTTCAGCGTATCGAAGGGGATGCGGTCGTGGTCGTGGCTCACCAAAAGGTTCGGGTCTTACCCAGAAAAAAAGGGGATTACGGAAGCAATATATCACGATTCACCCCCCCGATGGAAAAGGTATTCTTTGTCGGATTCACCCCATGTCCCATTTCACCCCGTTGGCGTCGGCATCGGCGGTGACGGTCTGGCCGGGACGGCACCTTCCCGCCAGCAGCGCCTCGGCCAAAGGATCCTGCAAGTGGCGCTGCATGAGCCGTTTCAAAGGACGGGCGCCGTAGTGGGGATCGAACCCCTCCCGGGCGAACCACTGCCGAGCCGCAGGGGTCAACTCCAGGGTGATGCGCTGCCGGGCCAAGGCCTGACGGATCCGATCCAACTGAATCTCCACCACCGACTCCATCTGCCCGGCCTCCAGGCGGTGAAAGAAAATGATCTCGTCGAGGCGGTTCAGGAATTCCGGCTTGAACGCCTGCCGCAATTCGGCCATCACCCGGCCCCGGGTGACCTCCGGGTCGTGTTCGTGGGTGGCGATCAGATGGGCGGAACCGATGTTGGAAGTGAGAATGATCACCGAATTCTTGAAGTTGACCACCCGCCCCTGGGAGTCGGTGAGCCGTCCGTCGTCGAGGATCTGCAACAATACGTTGAACACATCCGGATGGGCCTTTTCGATCTCGTCGAGCAGCACCACCCCGTAGGGACGCCGCCGCACCGCCTCGGTCAACTGTCCGCCATCTTCAAACCCCACATAACCGGGAGGCGCTCCGATCAGGCGGGACACGGAGTGTTTTTCCATGTATTCGGACATGTCCAGCCGGGTCATGGCGCGATCGTCGTCGAACAGAAAATCGGCCAACGCCTTGGTGAGTTCGGTCTTGCCCACCCCGGTGGGGCCCAGAAACAAAAACGACCCCATGGGACGATTCGGATCTCCCAATCCGGCCCGACCGCGCCGCACCGCCCGGGAGACTGCGGACAACGCCTCCTCCTGACCCACCACCCGTCTGGCGAGCCGGGATTCCATGGCCAACAGCTTGTCCCGCTCCCCTTCGAGCATGCGGGCCACCGGAATGCCGGTCCAGCGGGCCAGCACGGCGGCCACCTCCTCTTCTCCCACCTCCTCGCGCAACAGCCGATCCCGCTCCGGGGCGGCGGCGGCGGATTCGAGCATGCGCCGCTGCAAATCCGGAATCACCCCGTATTTCAACTCCCCGGCCCGGTTCAAATCCCCCCGCTGCTCCGCCTCCTCCAACTCCTGACGAAATTTTTCCAGATTCTCTTTCATGCGGCGTCCGGCGTCGATCTGGGATTTCTCCTGCTGCCAGCGCAAGGTGAGAGCGGTGGAACGCTCCTTGTCGTTGGCCAGATCCCGTTCCAGTTGCGCCAGACGTTCCAAGGAGACCGGATCCGTCTCCTTGGACAAGGCGGAACGCTCGATCTCCAGTTGCAGAATGCGCCGATCCAGCTCGTCGATGGTCTGGGGCTTGGAGGTGATCTCCATGCGGATGCGCGCCGCCGCCTCGTCCACCAGATCGATGGCCTTGTCGGGCAGAAAACGGTCGGTGATGTAACGGTCCGAAAGGGTCACCGCCGCCACGATGGCCCCGTCGGTGATGCGCACCCCGTGATGCAGCTCGTAACGCTCCTTGAGACCCCGCAAAATCGAAACCGCGTCCTCCACACCGGGTTCCCCCACCATCACCGGCTGAAAACGACGGGCCAAGGCCGGATCCTTTTCCACATGCTTGCGGTATTCGTCCAGGGTGGTGGCCCCCACGCAGTGCAGATCCCCGCGCGCCAGGGCGGGCTTGAGCAGATTGGAGGCGTCCATGGCCCCCTCGGTGCGCCCCGCGCCCACCAGGGTATGCATCTCGTCGATAAACAGCACCACCCGGCCATTGGCCTCGCGCACCTCGTTCAACACCGCCTTGAGCCGCTCTTCGAACTCTCCCCGATACTTGGCGCCGGCGATCAACGCGCCCATGTCCAGACCGACGAAACGCACCCCCTTGAGGGATTCCGGCACGTCGCCGCGCACCACCCGCAACGCCAGCCCCTCGACGATCGCGGTCTTGCCCACCCCGGCTTCGCCGATGAGCACCGGATTGTTCTTGGTGCGGCGCGACAACACCTGAATCGCCCGCCGGATTTCGTCGTCACGCCCGATCACCGGATCCAGCTCCCCCCGACGGGCCAATTCGGTGAGGTCGCGACCGTATTTTTCCAATGCCTGAAAGCCGCTCTCCGGATCAGCGGAAGTGACCCGGCGATTGCCGGTGATCTCGCTCACGGTGCGCCGCAACGCCTCCCCCGTCACCCCGAGACGCTTGAGCAGCGGCGCCAGATCTCCCTCCTTCTCCTCGGCCATGGCCAGCAGAAAATGCTCGGTGGAGACATAAGCATCCCGCATCTCCCGGGCGAGCCGGTCCGAGTCGGCCCACAACGCCTGCATGCGCCGGGAAAACAGCACCTGATCGGCTCCCGCCCCCTCCACCCGGGGAATCCGCTCCAGCAGCCGGTTCAGCTCCTCGGTGAGCCGCACCAAAGGCACCCCCAGTTTCTCCAGAATCGGACGAATCATGCCGTCGCGCTGCTCCAGCAACGCGGTCAGCAGATGCTCAGGCTCCAGCCGCTGATGCCGTTTGCCCGCCGCCAGACCGATGGCGTGTTGCAAAGCCTCCTGGGATTTGGTGGTCAAACGTTCCTGTTGCATGGTCTTGGATCCTTAAGTGGTTTGGGTCAAACCGGGTCAATAAATGAGGTTGCTTTGATGAATGAGATAGGCATGATGACCCCTGATCACAAGGGCACCCCCACAATTTGATCGCAGCCGTCAACGGAGGCCGCACCATCGGCCCGGAACTTCCACACCACGCCACCCGTATCACCTCTCCCCTTCTTTCTGAAAAATCGTGCGGCCCCACCAATCCAATGGCCCATCCTGTAAACATCCACCAGAACGACTCTCCTGTTTCAATGAGGAACCAAACGTGAAACATGGTCATGTCATCATAATACCGACAAAAAAACACTCCGTTTTACAGTTGCCAGCATGCTCATTCTTCGAACATAATCGTATTTTGAAAAATCGACATGTCAAACTGTTTGAAACGTGCGCTTCCGATCAAACAAAGTCATGACGGAATCCATTTCAAAACGAATAAATTTTATAATTCAATCACCATCGTTGGAAACAAACCATGAAATCCGCCAAAAAGAAAAATCAGTGTCCATGCAACCATCGTGAGATACACCGGATTCATAAATTAAGAAAACAACTCCAACGCTATGAAAACGAACTGGAGCGCGCCAAACGCATCGTACACGCCGTGACCGGCTGCACCCAGGCGTTGAGGCAGGCGACCTCGGAGACCGATCTGTTTCGACATTTCTGCAATCATGTAGTCCGCAAGGGGGGATATCGTCTGGCCTGGATCGGGGTGCTCCACCACGATGACGCATGCCGCGTGGAACCGGTGGCCTGGGCGGGAGCGGATAACCATTATGTTCAGGGGTTGCAGGTCAGTTGGTCGGAACGGTTGGAAATCGGTCACGGTCCCACCGGTCGGGCGGTGCGGACCCGGCTTCCACAGGTCTGCCCATCCATTCCCTCCGATCCCACCCTCCACCCCTGGAAAGCACGACTGATGGAGATGGGATTGATCTCTTCCGTGGCGCTGCCGGTGGTGGATGATGAGGGCCAGGTGATGGCGGTGTTGAATCTCTACGCCGACCGGGAACAGGCCTTCCAGGAGGCGGAAGTCCACTATCTGATCACGGTGACGCAACAGATCGCCTCGGGCCTTGTGTCCATGCGGGAGGTGCATGCCCGCTGGCAGACCGAGGAGCGCAATCAACGGGCCCTGACCGCCCGCATGGCCATCTCCTCTTTGCTGGAAATGTCTTTGACCCCGATCACGTTGACACAGATGCTCACCTCGGCACTGGAGACCATCCTGGCGGTGCCCTGGCTGACCCTCGAATCCCGTGGGGCGATTTTTCTGTTGAACGACTCCGGCGAGGAGTTGTATCTGGCCGCCCAGGTCAAACTGCCTCCGGCCCTGACGGAAAACTGTCGACACATCCCTGTGGGCCACTGTCTGTGCGGACGGGTGGCCGAATCCCAACAGGCGCTGTTCACATCGCATCTGGATCATCGCCACGAACGCGGATTTCCGGGCATCAAGCCTCACGGACATCATATTCTGCCCATCCTGTCCCGCAAACGTCTGCTGGGGGTGCTCAATCTGTTCGTGGCGGACGGTCGAATCCTGCCCGAAGACGAAACGGAGTTTCTGCACGCCGCCGTCCATACCCTGGCCGGAATCGTGGAGCGTCATCATCTGGAGTCCGACCTGTCCCGAATGGCCCGTTACGATCCGCTCACCGGCGTGCTCAACCGGCGGGCCTTCCTGGAAGAGTGTCGTCGGGAAGTGGTGCGGGGACGTCGGGAACATCGGCTGTGCGCGGTGTTGTTCATCGATCTGGACGGGTTCAAGCAGGTAAACGACACCTTTGGACATCAGACGGGAGATATCCTGCTGATTCAATCCTGTCAGCGGGTGGTGGAGTGTGTGCGGGAATCGGATCGGGTCGCCCGTCTGGGCGGGGACGAGTTCTGCGTGCTTCTGGTCGGCTTCGCCCACGAAGAAGATGTACTGGTGGTTGCACACAAAATCATCGACACCATGAGGCAGGAATTCAAAGTGACCGGACAATCCTGTCGTATCGGTTGCAGTATCGGCGTCGCGCTTTATCCCCTCCACGATACGGATCCGAACGAATTATTGCGCAAAGCCGATCTTGCCCTGTATGAAGTCAAGCGCAACGGCAAAAACAACGCCTCCGTTTATCGGTCCGAACTGGAAAACAGACATTAATAAACCATCACCAACGCCGGATATGCCAAGTTTTTCCATAATCCCGCGACACATCAAGCAGACATTCACCATTTTTCACGCCACCAAACGACCGCGCCATCCGCTTCCCACTTGACAATGAGACTGCTTTTCATTTATATTTAAGCCGGACTCAAAGCTCCTTCCACCCGTTGCCTTTTGGAGTTTTCATCATGGATCATCCCAAGCATACCGTTGCAGCCACCGAGAAAAAATCCATGACTCTGGCCGAGTTGCCCGCAGGCCGAGCCGCCCGGATCGAGGGATTGATCGGGGATGCCATCGCCAAGCGTCGTCTCATGGCTTTGGGGGTGGTACGGGGCAACGAGATCGCCCTGGAGACCAAGGCTCCCATGGGGGATCCACGCATTTACACTCTGCTGGGGTATCGTCTTTCGTTGCGCAACGACGACGCCAGGAACATTCTGGTTTCTGCGGTCTAAATTCTTCTACTTTCTTCCACCATCATTTCACAAGGTCGAGGCGCTCAAAGGCATGGCTTCCGAACCGACTGTAACCGTTGGACTGATCGGCAATCCCAACAGCGGCAAGACGACGATTTTCAATCGGTTATGTCGCAGCAACGATCCGGTGGGCAACTATCCCCGCGTGACGGTTGCGGTTCAGGAGCGTGTTTTCGATCACGGGGGGGTCACCTTTCGTCTGGCGGACCTGCCGGGTCTGTACGCGTTGACCACCCAGACTCCGGAAGAGAGCGGCGCGCGTGATTACATTCACGAGGAGCGGGCTGACATCTGGGTGAATGTATTGGATTCGGGCAATCTGGAGCGTGCGTTGTATCTGACCACCCAGTTGGTGGAGATGGGGCGGCGCATGGTTTTTGTCCTCAACATGATCGACGAGGCGGAGCGCAAGCAGTGGTCGATTGACGCCGAGGTTTTATCCCGGCGTCTGGGGGGACCGGTGATCAAGGTCAACGGGGTGACGGGTCAGGGGTTGGACCGGTTGCGCGCCACGCTGTTGGAGATGTCTGGCGACGCGCGGACTCCCGAACCGATCGTCATCGACTATGACGATCATCTGGTGGCTGCGGTGGAGCGGGTGAGCGAGCGGATCCGGCAGTTTCATCCGGATCGCATGACGCCGCATCAGGTTCGTTGGCTGGCCATCAAGTTGCTGGAGGGGGATGACGCTTTGTTGCGCCGCGAGGGGGATCACGCCTCTTTGTTGGAGATGGTGCAGCGGGAGCGGGACGGATTGGCGGCCGAGCATGGCGGGGAGTGTGAAATGTTGTTCGCCGACGCCCGTTACGCGCATGTCCACGCGCTGATCACCGAGGTGGTGGATCGTTCCGGGGTTGAGGCGTCGGGTCCGGACCGGACGGCCCGTTTGGACGGATTGCTGCTGCATCCGATCCTGGGAATGCCTTTGTTCTTTTTCTTCTTATGGTTGATGTTTCAGACCACCTTCACGTTGGGGGAGTATCCCATGGGGTGGATCGAGGCGGGTGTGGCGTGGGTCAGCGAGCGGGTGGGGGGATTTCTGCCTGGCGGCATGGTGCGTGATCTGGTGGTGGACGGGGTATTGGCCGGGGTTGGCGGGACCATCGTTTTTCTGCCCAACATCGTGATTTTATTTTTCTTCATGGCCCTGTTCAGCGAGACCGGTTATTTGACTCGCGCCTCGTTTCTGATGGATCGGCTGATGCATGCGTTCGGATTGCACGGCAAGGCATTGATTCCTTTGGTGATCGGTTTTGGATGCAATGTGCCGGCGGTGATGGCCACGCGTACCATCGAGACGCCACGGGCGCGATTGATTGCCATTCTGGTCAATCCATTCATGTTGTGCGCGGCGCGGTTACCAGTTTTCATTTTGTTTGCGGGGGCTTTTTTCAGCGAGTATGCGGCCAGCATGGTGTTTTTGATGTATTTGATCAGCATGGCCATGGCCTTGACGGGTTCTTTGTTGCTCAACCGTATTTTGCCTTTGACCGCTCCGGAGAGTTTCGTCATGGAGTTGCCGCCTTATCGCATGCCCACGTTGAGGGCGTTGATCTGGCACATGTGGGACAATGCATTGGGTTTTCTCAACAAGATTGCCGGAGTGATTCTGGTAGGTTCCATTGTGTTATGGTTTCTCAAGGAGTTTCCCAAGGAGATCGAGTGGAGTCAGGATTACGCGGGTCAGATCGAGCGGTTGCAGAGTGGGCCGGAGAGTCCGGAGCGTCAAGCGTCTCTGAGTCAACTGACCCGGCAGAGGGATCAGGAGGCTTTGGCCAACAGTCATCTTGGGCGGATTGCGCGGGGTGCGGCACCGTTGTTTGCGCCATTGGAGTTGACCTGGCAGGATACGGTCGCGATTTTGACCGGGTTGATGGCCAAGGAGGTTGTGGTTGCCAGTTATGCGGTTTTGTATTCGGAGGATCGGGAGAACGCCGAGGAATCCGCTTCGCTCAAGACGATGCTTTCTGGTGCGATGTCGCCACGGGTTGCTTTTGGTTTCATGGTATTCACGTTGCTTTACACGCCGTGTCTGGCCACGATTGCCGCCATTCGGCGTGAGGCGGGGGGATGGCGGTGGGCTGGGTTTTCGGTTGTGTTTTCGTTTGGGATTGCCTGGAGTTTGGCGTTTGTGATCATCACGGTGGGTCGATGGTTTTCATGACATGAACGTGAGTGTGGATGGGATCATTCTGGCGTTGATCGGGATGGGTTGTTTGGTTTACATCCTGTTACGGGTGAAGCGGGCTTTTTCCCAATCGGCGGGGGCATCCGGGTGTGGCGGGTGTGGCGGGGGAGGGGGTTCGGGGTGTTCTACGGATTCACGGAAGAGGAGGAGGAGTTCATCCTGTCAGGAGTCCAATCCGAGGGTGATTCCGATTGAGGCAATCCGCGATCCAGAGGACCGAAACGCTTCCAAACATCAAGACCATCAAGACCATCAAAACCATTGAAAAAAAAGAGAGGGTCTGGGAGATTCATCTCCCAGGGTTTTGCCTTTCGTCCTTTGCCTTTCGTCCTTTGCCTTTCATCCTTTGCCTTTCATCCTTTGCCTTTCAGCGCGCTTTACAAACAAGCTTTTTTCGCGCCTTTTGCGAAAAAAGCGCAGCGCGCAGGCGCCGCACCACGGCGGTTGAAGCGGATCTGGTGACCAGGGCGTTGACGCCGACCGGAACGGTGAGGGCGGCAGAGGGGATCGAGTCGGGTGGTGGATGCATGGGTCGCGATTCTCTATTATTGTCAAAGTTGAGTGGACGAAGTGAAAAGCCGACAGGCGCTATTGAGAATGATTCTTCTTTGCGTTTAAGTCAAGCTCCTTTTCTGGCAAGGGTGTTCTTCCGTTTTTCAAAAAACGAAAAACGGAAGAACACCAAGGCTGCGCGC
>JADGBT010000090.1 GCA_015231375.1 Magnetococcales bacterium
TCTGCCCAACCGCAAGCTGTTTCAGGACCGTCTGCAACAGGCGGTGCTGATGGGGGAGCGGCGGGACCGGAATTTCGCGTTGCTGTTCGTGGATCTGGACCGCTTCAAGTGGGTCAACGACACCCTGGGTCACGATGCGGGCGATACCCTGCTGGTGGAGGTGGCCAAACGTCTCAAGGGGGTGGTGCGCAAGTCCGACACCGTGGCCAGGCTGGGAGGCGACGAATTCACCATCATCCTGTCCGACATCCTGCACGAATCCATGGCCGAACTGGTGGCCCGCAAAATCCTCGAACAGCTCTCCACCCCCTTCACTCTCAAAGGTCAGCAGGTTTCCATCTCCGGCAGCGTGGGGATCGGCATCTTTCCGTCGGATGGGGCCACGCCGCACGATCTCTCCCGCAACGCCGATTCCGCCATGTATCTGGCCAAGCAGTCGGGACGCAATGCTTACCGTTTTTTTTCCGAGGAGATCGATCGGCAGGCCCATCACCGCATGACCCTGGAAGGGGAGATGCGGCTGGCGTTCCAGAATGATGAATTTTTTATCGATTACCAACCCAAGATCCGTCTGACCACCGGCAGTCTCACCGGCATGGAGGCCTTGGTGCGCTGGGACCATCCCCGCGAGGGGGTATTGTTTCCCAAGCAGTTCATTCCCTTGGCCGAAGGCAGTGGTCTGATCAACCGGGTGGGGGCCTGGGTGTTGCGCACCGCGTGCAGTGACGCGGTTTGCTGGATCGCGGAAGGGTTCAACGATTTGAAACTGGCGGTGAATCTGTCGGCGTTACAGTTCCGGGATGGGGAGAATCTGGTGCAGATGGTCGAGGAGACCTTGAACGAAACCGGCTTTCCGGCATGCAACCTCGAACTGGAAATCACCGAAAGCATGATGGTGGGCAATCCGGAACAGGCCGCCAACACCCTGAATCAACTGCGGGATCTGGGCATCTCCATCGCCATGGACGACTTTGGCACCGGGTTTTCATCTTTGGCCCTGCTCAAGCGTCTGCCGATTCAGGTGATCAAGATCGACCGTTCCTTTGTGCGGGATCTCACCCCGGACGGTCGCAATTCCGCCTTCACCTCCGCGATTCTCTCCATGGCCCGGCAGTTGGGTCTGCATGTGGTGGTGGAAGGGGTGGAAAGCGATCAGCAGATCCAGATCCTCAAGGAGCAGGGGGGAGACGAGGTGCAGGGCTTTTTCTTCAGCCCGCCTTTGGGCAAGAACTCCTTTTTGGACCTCCTGCATGGTCGCCTGCCCTTGGGCGGCGGCGGGGCGCCGGTGATGGGGTGAGGGAGCAGGATCCGGTGGGCATGGTTGTCGATTGGAGTGCTCAAACAAAAGAACGAGGCGTGGAATCCTGGCTTCGGGTCGGATGGGGGGTGCGCAGGGTGCGAACACGAGGGCTGAGGAGGGCGTCATGATGGCCGTTGAGTTGGACGCAACCATTTTGAATCGTCGAATTGAGGTGGCCAGTGATCGACTGCCGCTTCACTCTGTGAACGCGCGGGTGATTGTCTTGTTCGAAGAGTCGCGCACGCCGCTGGACACTGTGACCCATGTGACCAACAGGCCATTGGCCGAACTGCTGGCCACTTCTTATTCTCCCGTGGGGGATGGACTGCCCATGCGGCGGACCGAAATCTATGACCGGGCCTGTCTTCGTTGATTCCAATGTGTGGGTGTATGCCCTGGTTGCCTCCGGAGACCGGCGGCATGGGTTGGCCCGCGCTTGTCTGGTTGGCTTGTGTCAATTGCCCGTGATCAATGGGCAGGTTTTGCGGGAAGTGGGACGCATCTTGCGTGACAAGGCCCGCATCGACGAAGAGGAGTTGCGCCGCATTCTGGAGCGGCTTCATGCCGCATGTCATCTGGTGCCGGATCGACTGGAACTGTTTTTGCGGGCGTCTGTTTTGCGGGAAAGAAGTGGTTTCAGCTATTGGGACAGTTTGATCGTCTCTGCCGCGCTTGAATCGGGTTGTGTGACACTTTATACCGAGGATATGCAACATGGGCAGGTGGTGGAGGGGAGATTGACCATCATCAACCCTTTCGGGCCAACCTGAGAAGGGTTGCGTGGTGGTCGTTTCTGGATGAACAGGGAGCAGGATCCGGCGCCTTGTTTCAAGTCACCGGACCCCCTGTTGCTCTATCCTGTTGCGCTATTGTTTTGAGTCCGGTTATTTCTTCTCCGGGGCCTTGTCGCCCACGATTTCCAGCAGTTCCACTTCAAAGATGAGGGTGGATTCCGGTTCGATCTTGGGGGGCGCGCCCTTGGGGCCGTAGGCCAGCTTGGACGGAATGACGAAACGGTATTTTCCGCCCACGGGCATCAATTGCACCCCTTCGGTCCAGCCGGGGATCACCCGGTTCAGCGGGAAGGTGACCGGTTCCTTGCGCACAATCGAGCTGTCGAACACCGTGCCGTCCAAAAGCGTGCCGTGGTAGTGGACCTTGACCTGATCCGTGGCTTTGGGTTTGGGGCCGGAACCGGGGGTGAGCACTTCGTATTGCAGACCGCTGGCTGTGGTGGTGACGCCGGTCTTCTTGCCGTTTTCGGCCAGGAACGCGGCGCCCTTTTTCTGGTTCTTCTCGCCGGCTTGCAGATTTTTCTGTTCCATATCCTTTTGCAGCACCTCGCGGAATTCGGTTCTGGCCTGGGTCATTTGTTCCGGGGTCATCACCGGGGGCTTTTTCTCCAGCACGTCTTTGAGACCGCGCAGAAAGGTCTGGGAGTCCAGGCTGTCGGTGAGGGGTTGCACCTGGGTGCCGATCTGCTGGCCCACGGCGTAGCTGTAGCGTTCCTTGTTGGTTTTCAAGGGGGCGGCGGCGTCTGCGGCCATGGCCGCCGGGATCGAAAGCCAGCCGAGCGCGAGCGCGGAGCCGGCAAGAAGGGAGAGATGCTTCATCAAGGATTCCTTAAAGGGGATGAGGGGTGACGGGCTGCATGGACAGCCTCCTGCTTTTATTATGCACCAGATTCGCTCCGGACGATACACCCTCCAGCCAGAAAAATTCTCGCGGACTCGACAAACGCAGCCTGGCTGGATAATGTATTTTTTTCCAGCGGGTTGGCCTTGACGTGGCCCGCGAACCGGGAGGTACCCCTTTATCGTGGCAAGGAACCTGAAACAACATGGAGCCCTGCATCCGTTTGGCCGGGTGGGTCTGAAACGACATGGGTGAACGATGGCTTATGCGTCTGCCGCCGGACAGCGAGGGGCGTGTCATCTGGACCGCTCCCGGTGACGGCGCGCGGACGGCGCGGCGTGATCCGGTGGCGCAGGTCGCGGCCCTGGCGGGTCGGCGGCTGGTGCTGGTGGTGCCGGGAGAAGAGGTGCTGCTGACCCGTGTCACCCCGCCCAAGGCTGGACAGCGGGATCTGCTCAAGGCGGTTCCCTATCTGCTGGAGGAGTCTCTCTCCGCGCCGGTGGAACAGCTTCATTTCGCCTTGGGCCGACGCGGCGCCGATGGGGAGTTGCCGGTGGCGGTGGTGGCGGTGCGGCAACTGGAGGAGTGGCTGGAACCGGTGCGCGCGGCGGGCGTGGAGCCCGAAGCCGTGGTGCCCGCTCCGTTGCTGCTGCCTTTGGAGCCGGGAGTCTGGAGTGTGCTGCTCACCCCGGAGTGCGCCTGGGTGCGCACCGGGGAGTGCGCCGGTTTCGGGGTGGATCCGGCCAATCTGGCGATGGCTTTGGGACTGGCGTTGTCGGATGCGGCGGCGCGGCCTCCAGAGCGGCTCGGGGTGTGGTTTGATCCGGCTCTTCAGGCGCAACCCGAACCCCTCGCGTCTTTGGGAGTCGGGGTGGAGTGGCATCCGTTTTCCGGGGATCCGCTGACCGTGCTGGCCGCTTATGACCGACCGGGCGGCGGCCTCGATCTGGCGCAAGGTCCGTTCGCCCCGGCGAGCCGGATGGGCGGCGTGGTGCGGGCGTTGCGTCCCACCTTGGCGTTGTTGTTGATCTGGCTGTTGATGCGCGGCGGTGAGGCGGGCCTGGAAGCCTTTCGGCTCGAACAGCGGGCCGTTGAGCTGGATCGGGCCATTCAGGGAGTGTTTCGGGAGAGTTTTCCGGAGGTCAAGCGCATCGTCAATCCCAGGGTGCAGATGACCCAGCAGTTGGAAAGCCTGAAGGGCGGCGGACGGGGAAGCGACACGGGCAAGGGGTTCTTGTCGGTGTTCGGACGTTCTGGCCAGGCGTTGCGGGAGATTCCGGAGAGTGTCGTCAATGGGGTGCGTTATGGCGAGGGGAAGCTGGAGTTGATGGTGCGTTTGCCGGATCTGCAACGGCTGGATGTTTTGAAGCAGCGCATGGAGGGGAGTGGTCTGGCGGTGGGCATCCAGTCGGCGAGCCGTGAAGGCGAGGGGATCGCGGCCCGGCTCAAGGTGGAATCCCCATGAGGTGGCCTGGATGGCTCTCCTGGCCGGCCCGTGGGCTGGCCTCCCTGGCGCCCCGCGAGCGGCGCGTGGTGGTGGGGGGGGGATTGGTGCTGGTGGCGTTGCTGGTGGAGATGTGGGTGATCGAGCCGGGGCTGGAGTGGCTGGAGGGTCGGCGTCGGGTGGTGGCGGAAAAAAGCGCGACGTTGGCCTGGATGAAAAACGCAGCCCAGGAGGTGACGCGTCTCAAGGCGGCCGGGTTGGCGTCCCAACCGTCGGCGGCTGGTGGCAACGGCGCGACTGGCGGCGGTGAGTCCCTGCTGGCGTTGGCGGACCGCACCGCGCGTGAGCGGGGATTGGGTGGCGCGTTGCGGCGGGTGGAGCCGGAAGGATCGGGTCGGGTGCGTTTGTGGTTCGAGAAGGTGACGTTCGAGGGGTTGATGGGGTGGTTGAGTGAGCTGGACTCCCGGCACGGGGCCAGGGCGGAAAACATCACCTTGGATCGGGAGGAGAGTCCGGGTCAGGTGAGTTCCCGGGTGGTGTTGGCGTGGCCGGAGCGGCCGGGTGGTCAGGTGCGTGGCGCGGAGCGATGACCGTCTGGCGTGGGCAGGTGGTGTTCGGCGTGGTGTGTTACGGGCTGTTTTTGGGGATGCAGATGCCGGCGCGTTGGGCTTTCGAGCGGGTGGCTCCCTGGGTGGCTCCGGTGCGGTTGAGCGGGCTTTCCGGCACGGTCTGGTCCGGGGAGTTCGCCTCTTTGGAGTGGGGATCGGCCCGCTTTGGACCGGGAAGCTGGCGTTTTTTGC
>JADGBT010000091.1 GCA_015231375.1 Magnetococcales bacterium
AGCCTCCTCCAGGCCGCCAAGGCGCGAGCCAGGGGCTACCGCTCGGATACCAACTTCATCACCATGGCCTACCTCATCGGGGGCAAGTTAAACTTCACCCTACCCACGTGAAACAGCGAGGAGCCATCTGTTGTTACTCCACGACAGCTTGTCAAGAGGCCGAGATTTCTGATTATTATCAATAAAAATCATCGCAACATTTTTATATGATTCTTCATAGGCGCATACTCAAGCCGCCTTGACATCACGAATCTAATTGGTCTGCCAGACATCAACTCCAGTTTGGTTCTGATCCGGGACTTAAAGCACCTGGACTACAGACAGATCGTCGGAACCCGGCCCATTGCAAAAACCTAAAGAAAAAAGAAATTCCGTTCGCAACCATGTTGCGGTTTGCTTAAAGACATGTCAAGATGATTTCAAATCGATCCATGAGAAATTCATTGTCACACAAATTATCGTTCATTATTTGATAACATATTGTAAAATAAACATTAAATTTGAAGTATCCGCATAATGTCAACTTGTTATCATGCACAACATCATCTAAAAATCATGCCATCTGGTAACAGCCATGTCCTTATCCAAACCAAAACCGGGAAAACCACAGATTGCCAATCCCGCCCCTGTCGTGGATACCGGGTTGGAGTCTCTGCTGACCGTCATGGGGTTGTTTGGCATCGCGGCGGACCGCTCGGCGATGCGCCATCAGTTCGCCCCGCCGGTGGGAGTGATGGGAGATGTGGAACTCTTGCGCTGCGCCAAAGAATTTCAGATAAAAGCCAAAGTAGTGCGAACCACCTGGGAACGACTGGAAAAAACTCCGCTGCCCGCCTTGGCCAAACGCACGGATGGTCGCTACGTGCTTCTGGCCGCCTGCCGGGAAGGCAAGGTGCTGGTGCAAGATCCTCTGGAATGCCGACCGCTGACCTTGCCCAGAGAATTGTTCGAGCCGGTCTGGAGCGGCGCGTTGCTGCTGCTCACCCATCGCGCCCAACTGACCGGCGCGCGGCGGCGGTTCGACGTCAGCTGGTTCATCCCGTCCATCGTCAAATACCGGAAACTGCTGGGCGAAGTGCTGCTCTCTTCGTTCTTTCTGCAACTGTTCGCCCTGATCTCTCCACTATTTTTTCAAGTGGTCATCGATAAAGTTCTGGTTCATCAGGGGCTGTCCACCCTGCATGTATTGACCTTCGGACTGATCGTCATCTCCGTCTTCGAGACGGTCATGGGGGGATTGCGCGCCTATGTCTTTTCTCACACAACCAACCGCATCGACGTGGAGTTGGGAGCCTCGATGTTTCGGCATTTGTTGGATCTGCCGTTGAGTTATTTCGGGGTGCGACGCGTGGGAGACACGGTGGCGCGGGTGCGGGAACTGGAAAATATTCGCCATTTCCTCACCGGCACAGCCATGACAGTGGTGGTGGATTTCTTCTTCACATTTGTGTTTATCGGCGTGATGCTGTTCTATAGTCCGTTGCTGACCGGGCTGGTGCTGGCGGCCATTCCGTTTTATCTTTTATTGTCGTTCTTCGTCACTCCGGTGTTGCGCGCGCGACTGGATGAAAAATTCCGACGCGGGGCGGAAAACCAAGCCTTTTTGGTGGAATCGGTGGCTGGCATGGAGACCATCAAGTCGCTGGCGGTGGAACCCCAGATGCGCCGCCACTGGGAACAACAACTGACCGCCTATGTCCAGGCCGCGTTCAAGGCGGGCAATCTGGCCAATATCGCCGGGCAATGCGCCCAGTTCGTCAACAAGATCAATACCGCGTTGATTCTGTGGTTCGGGGCCTATCTGGTGATGGACAAAGGGCTGACCGTGGGGGAACTGGTGGCGTTCAACATGCTGTCAGGACGGGTCAGCGGGCCGATTCTACGGCTGGCCTCCTTGTGGCAGGAATTTCAGCAAACCCGCATCTCTTTGGAGCGACTGGGCGACGTACTCAATACACCCACCGAACTGCCCACCGAACAGGCAGGCAAAATCTCCCTGCCCACGATCACCGGCAGAATCACCTTCGAGCGGGTCTCCTTCCGCTATCGGCTCGACGGACCGGAGGTGCTGCACCAGTTGTCCTTCGAGATTCCCGCCGGGCAGGTGGTGGGAATTGTGGGACCATCGGGTTCCGGAAAAAGCACCCTGACCAAACTGGTGCAACGGCTCTACGTCCCCGAAAGCGGACGGGTGCTGGTGGATGGCGTGGATCTGGCCATGGTGGAACCGGCCTGGCTGCGCCGACGCATCGGGGTGGTGTTGCAAGAGAATTATCTGTTCAACCGTTCGGTGCGCGACAATATCGCTCTGGTCGATCCGGGCGCCGACATGACTCGGGTGGTCCAGGCAGCTCAACAGGCCGGAGCGCACGCATTCATTCTGGAGTTGCCCAGAGGATATGACACCATCCTGGAAGAACGGGGCGGCGGCCTGTCGGGAGGACAAAGACAGCGGATCGCCATCGCCAGGGCATTGATCAACGATCCGGCGATCCTCATTTTCGACGAGGCCACCAGCGCCCTGGACTACGAATCCGAACGGGTGATCCAGAACAACATGCGCTCCATCTGCGCACGACGCACGGTGTTCATCATCGCCCACCGGCTCTCCACGATACGACAGGCGGATCGTATTCTCACCATCGAAAAAGGACGATTGGTGGAAGATGGCACTCATCAGCAACTGCTCTCCAACGGCGGGCGCTATGCCCATCTGCATCTGATTCAGGCGCGGGCCAGTTGAACATGGGCCACGGTTTGCGTCGCCACTGGGAGATCGCCCGCCTGGCTTGGCAGGACGAAAACAAGAAAAAACCGGAGGACCGGATCGGCCACGAAACCGCCTTCCTGCCCGCCGTGTTGGAGATCACCGAAGCTCCCCCTTCACCCGCCGGACGCTGGACCATCCGATTGCTGATCATCCTGTTTTCAATCGCCATCGCCTGGTCGATGCTGGGTCGGGTGGAGATCTTCGCCACCGCCCAGGGGCGAATCATTCCCAGCGGTCGGGTAAAGGTGATCCAACCTTTGGAGTCCGGGGTGGTGAGCCGGATTCACGTCCAAGAGGGCGAAGCGGTCAAGGCGGGCACACTGCTTGTCGAACTGGATCCCGCCGACAGCGTAGCCGACGAGTCCCGGTTGCGACGGGAATGGCAGGAATCACTGGCGGACGCGGCCCGCCTGCGCATCCTGGGTGAAGGGCCTGAGGATCCCGTCAACGCCTTTCGTCCGCCGGAAGGGCTGCCGCCAGAGATGGTCGAGCGACACCGACAACTGCTGCATCGGCTGTGGTCGGAGCATCAGGCCCAACTGGTGGAACTGGCCAGCACGCGCAGACAGCAAGAGGCGCGAACGAAGGGAATCGGCGCGGAGATCAAAAAACTGGAAATGATCCTGCCTTTGATTCAGGAACGGGTCCGGGCCAAGGAGTCCCTGACCAGGACCGGCAACGCCACGCGCATGGATTTTCTGACCCTGGAGCAAGAGCGCATCGAGACGGAAGAGTCGTTGGTCGGCAAGCGCCATGAACGCGATGAATCATTGGCTGCGGTGGAAACCTTGGGCATGAAGATAAAACAGATCACGGCCCAGTTCCGACAGACCACCTGGAGCCAATATCTGGAAGCGGACCGCAAGGCGGCCTCCATCGAACAGGAGTTGGACAAGGCCCGCACCCGTCAGAAACGCGGCCAGTTGCGCGCCCCGGAAGATGGCACCGTGCAGCAACTCAAGATCTTCACCGAAGGCGGGGTGGTCACTCCGGCCCAGGAGTTGATGTGGATCGTCCCCAAGGATTCGGCCCTGGAAGTGGAAGCCATGGTGCTGAACAAGGACGCCGGCTTCATCGAGGCCGGACAACCGGTGGAAATCAAGGTGGAAACTTTTCTATTCACCCGTTACGGCACCCTGCTTGGCCGGGTGCGTCATCTCTCCCGCGACGCGGTGGAGGAAAAACCGTTGGGACTGGTCTATCCGGTGCGCATCACCCTGGAGCAAAATGCCATGCGCATCCATGGCAAACGACAGTCTCTGACTGCCGGCATGACCGTGACCGCAGAGATCTCCATCGGCGACCGGCGCATTATCGAATACCTGCTCTCCCCCATCCTCAAGATCCGCAAGGAGAGCCTGACGGAATTGTAAAATTTTTCAGGATCGATGTCACATCCTGTCGCTGCCCTGGCGCCGGGAAACAGAAGACAGAAATGCTGAAGCGCGGCGCGATAAATCTGGCCAAAATTGCGCGATAAATTTGCAACAAACTTTTTGCGCAGCCAGCAACAAAATCCCCCCAGCAGCAAACCGCTCTTCCAAACCAACCGACAATCACACACAGCACCTGCCGTAAAAACCCCATCGAGGGGCTGAAATGATCCTCGATGGGGGGATGACGTAGAGATGTCAATAGTTCCGGATCAACACCTCCCGGGCCGGCATGTTCCGGTTGACATGGCAGGAGTAGCGGGTCATCACCGGATCGATATGGAATCCTTTGAAGATCTCGCGGACCTGTGGACGGTCGTTGAGGCTCAAAAGGAATTTGCCCTTCATGGCGGACAGCAGTTCGGCCAGGACTCCGAAATCCTCCTTTCCGAAAATGCCCTTGCCGTAACACCCCTCACAATCCCAATACGGGGGATCCAGATAGTAAAAGGTCTGCGGGCGGTCATAGCGTTGAATCACCTCCCTGTACGGCAAATGCTCGATGGTGACCCTGGCGAGACGCCGATGCGCCAGTTCAATCTCCCGCCGAACAGACAACGGATTGAGTCTGGTCGGCATGGTTGTCGATATCCCAAAGGTGGCGCGACCTGACTGTCGTCCACCAAACGACAATTTATGCACATAGTAGTAACGAACGGCACGCTGGAGGTCGGTCAATGTGCCCACCGGCGTATCAAGGAAACGATCGAACTCTTCTCGGCTCGACAGCACCCACTGTAGCGATTCCACGAACGCCTCCCAATGGCACCGGACAATACGGTACAAATTGATGATGTCCCCGTTGATGTCATTTAAGACTTCGCAGGATGACGGCCGCTTGCGAAACAGAATCCACGCCGCTCCTGCAAAGGGTTCGATGTAACAGTGATGGTCCG
>JADGBT010000092.1 GCA_015231375.1 Magnetococcales bacterium
CAATCCGCGCCCCCGCATGGGGGGCGACCGTGGAAGTGGATCGCCTGAACGGATGTTTCGAGGTTTCAATCCGCGCCCCCGCATGGGGGGCGACCCTTTAACTTTCTGACGGCTTCCAAAATCTTCGGGCGTTTCAATCCGCGCCCCCGCATGGGGGGCGACCTGCAGATATTCATTGCACACGTGGTGCAACGAATGTTTCAATCCGCGCCCCCGCATGGGGGGCGACCGCTTCCCGTTCGCGCTTTTTGGATCGCGCGAGGTTTCAATCCGCGCCCCCGCATGGGGGGCGACCGGGTCATGGCGCCATGCGCCTCGATCTTCGAGAGTTTCAATCCGCGCCCCCGCATGGGGGGCGACCTCAATTAACATGAACATCGATTTATAGCAGTAGTTTCAATCCGCGCCCCCGCATGGGGGGCGACCTGGTTAATCCTAGCTTCCCGCTCTATCATGAGCGGGTTTCAATCCGCGCCCCCGCATGGGGGGCGACCTGAAACCCTTGGGTCCAGAAATGCACAAAGCCTGGTTTCAATCCGCGCCCCCGCATGGGGGGCGACCTGACAAAAATCAATCAATCAAGTCAGAAAGGATGTGTTTCAATCCGCGCCCCCGCATGGGGGGCGACCGCATACCGATTGTCAATCGGTATGCCAATCCAGGTTTCAATCCGCGCCCCCGCATGGGGGGCGACCCCCAGAAATTCGCGTCTTCAGGGACATTCTTCCAGTTTCAATCCGCGCCCCCGCATGGGGGGCGACCTGAGCAGCGAGATGTCGTGATTACCCCGGATCTTGTTTCAATCCGCGCCCCCGCATGGGGGGCGACCCCCCGTTAAACCGGACGCATGTTCGCCTCACACAGTTTCAATCCGCGCCCCCGCATGGGGGGCGACCCCTGTTGCGCACCTACGGCGGGGCGACTGCCGCAGTTTCAATCCGCGCCCCCGCATGGGGGGCGACCCGGAACTGTTCGCCACTCCGGGTCGCTATGAGGGCGTTTCAATCCGCGCCCCCGCATGGGGGGCGACCCCTGTTGCGCACCTACGGCGGGGCGTCTGCTGTAGTTTCAATCCGCGCCCCCGCATGGGGGGCGACCTGAAAGGGGTGGTTGGCAGGATCGTTGTCGAGTTGTTTCAATCCGCGCCCCCGCATGGGGGGCGACCGATTTGACAAAAATCAATCAATCAATCAATCAATCAAGTCAGTTTCAATCCGCGCCCCCGCATGGGGGGCGACCGTTCGTGGAGTTCCATGAAGCGGGCAACCAGGAGTTTCAATCCGCGCCCCCGCATGGGGGGCGACCGCATCTGCTGGGTTGGGGTAATCGCCATTTTAATGTTTCAATCCGCGCCCCCGCATGGGGGGCGACCTTTTGGAGATATTCGCCACAGACGTGGTGCAACGTTTCAATCCGCGCCCCCGCATGGGGGGCGACCGGTTAATCCTAGCTTCCCGCTCATGATAGAGCGGTTTCAATCCGCGCCCCCGCATGGGGGGCGACCAACCTTCAAATGAATATATTCTTGGTAATTTATAGTTTCAATCCGCGCCCCCGCATGGGGGGCGACCTTTTGGGTGGGTTTTAACAACCCATAGGTAGTCGTTTCAATCCGCGCCCCCGCATGGGGGGCGACCCTTCCCCGCGGGGAAGTACCTGCCCGTTCACAACGTTTCAATCCGCGCCCCCGCATGGGGGGCGACCTTTCAATTTTCGGACCGCTTCCAAGATTCTGGGACGTTTCAATCCGCGCCCCCGCATGGGGGGCGACCGATCCATGCGCACATTACAAGGACGACGATTGTGGTTTCAATCCGCGCCCCCGCATGGGGGGCGACCAGTTATCCACAGTGGCAGGAGAGCATGTTTACAAGTTTCAATCCGCGCCCCCGCATGGGGGGCGACCGCCAATGTTGAGTTCATTATCGGCCGTAGCAGAAGTTTCAATCCGCGCCCCCGCATGGGGGGCGACCTTCCAACATTAGCGCTACCACAGTACGAACCAATGTTTCAATCCGCGCCCCCGCATGGGGGGCGACCTATCTGCAAAACCGCTTGTTAAGCGGATTTGAGGTTTCAATCCGCGCCCCCGCATGGGGGGCGACCCGGCAATCCAAGCCATGCGTCTGATGACCGCATGTTTCAATCCGCGCCCCCGCATGGGGGGCGACCACCGCCTTGGCCGACATGCCGCCCAGGGCGGTCGTTTCAATCCGCGCCCCCGCATGGGGGGCGACCGCTGGCCGCCTGGATGTTCAAAAGCCCCTGCTCGTTTCAATCCGCGCCCCCGCATGGGGGGCGACCTGAAATCTTCTGGCATTTGACTCTGATATCGTGTTTCAATCCGCGCCCCCGCATGGGGGGCGACCTCAATCTGGACAACGGGATATCCTAGACCAAAAGTTTCAATCCGCGCCCCCGCATGGGGGGCGACCGGTGATGATCTCTTTGAGACCGCAGGCGTACAGGTTTCAATCCGCGCCCCCGCATGGGGGGCGACCATCGGTGCCCACCAGCAGGCCACCGTAGGCTGTGTTTCAATCCGCGCCCCCGCATGGGGGGCGACCTCTAAAACCCCTTGCACCACCCACGCCACGACGGTTTCAATCCGCGCCCCCGCATGGGGGGCGACCGTTCTTCGCGTAGGCGTTCAAAAAAAGTGGTCATGTTTCAATCCGCGCCCCCGCATGGGGGGCGACCGGGATGTGTCGGATTGGATTGTCAAATCTTTCAAGTTTCAATCCGCGCCCCCGCATGGGGGGCGACCGAATGTATAGGCTGGTGTTGGGGGGGTGTATACAGTTTCAATCCGCGCCCCCGCATGGGGGGCGACCACGGAGATTCAAAATGACCGAAGCCACCAATACCGTTTCAATCCGCGCCCCCGCATGGGGGGCGACCGATCCGATCAAAAGGGCATGGTGGTAGGATGGGTGTTTCAATCCGCGCCCCCGCATGGGGGGCGACCGATATCTGCCGGGAGTTAGTTAAGCAGTTTACAGTTTCAATCCGCGCCCCCGCATGGGGGGCGACGGGATAAGTGGTTGATTTTCCTGTTACTATTTTGTTTCAATCCGCGCCCCCGCATGGGGGGCGACCCGTGGAAGTGGATAGTCTGAATGGGTGTTTCGAGGTTTCAATCCGCGCCCCCGCATGGGGGGCGACGATGGACTCGCGATGTTCACCGCGCTTTCCTGCAAGTTTCAATCCGCGCCCCCGCATGGGGGGCGACCTGCAGCAACGAGCCGCATCACCACACACAACGGAGTTTCAATCCGCGCCCCCGCATGGGGGGCGACCGGTCGGGGAGAGCAAAAACAGCTTAACGCACTGGGTTTCAATCCGCGCCCCCGCATGGGGGGCGACCGGCGACAATGCAATGTCTCAAGGAGATTAATCGAGTTTCAATCCGCGCCCCCGCATGGGGGGCGACCATTTTGGGTGGGTTTTAACAACCCATAGGTAGTCGTTTCAATCCGCGCCCCCGCATGGGGGGCGACCGGCGACAATGCAATGTCTCGAAGAAATCAATCGAGTTTCAATCCGCGCCCCCGCATGGGGGGCGACCTGCTGGGTCTTGGTGTGACCCGGTATTTTGACGTGTTTCAATCCGCGCCCCCGCATGGGGGGCGACCCTGGCGACGGGAGTTAGGATAACAAACAATTCGAGGTTTCAATCCGCGCCCCCGCATGGGGGGCGACCATTGACAGGGAAAGGGCGAAAGCCAAGTCAATCAGTTTCAATCCGCGCCCCCGCATGGGGGGCGACCGCATATCGGTTGGATATGCAAGTGGTGCGCGACATGTTTCAATCCGCGCCCCCGCATGGGGGGCGACCCCATAAGCCGGGGCGTTGGTGTCGGGATGTCCGAGTTTCAATCCGCGCCCCCGCATGGGGGGCGACCATTCAACGTTAGATTCATACGAATCCGACGTTGAGTTTCAATCCGCGCCCCCGCATGGGGGGCGACCGCGATAAGTGGTTGATTTTCCTATTACTATTTTGTTTCAATCCGCGCCCCCGCATGGGGGGCGACCTTTTGGGTGGGTTTTAACAACCTATTGGTAGTCGTTTCAATCCGCGCCCGCATGGGGGGCGACCACTTGTTTGGCCTTTCCATAGAGGTGGATAGCCTGTTTCAATCCGCGCCCCCGCATGGGGGGCGACCCAGAGAATGGACAAATGTTCACATGACTTGCGGGGTTTCAATCCGCGCCCCCGCATGGGGGGCGACCCCCCATGAAAACTTTCCCTCCTTGCAAATGGATATGTTTCAATCCGCGCCCCCGCATGGGGGGCGACCACCGATCGATATCGGGCAGTTTGAGTTCTCCTTGTTTCAATCCGCGCCCCCGCATGGGGGGCGACCGTTCCCCGAGGGGAAATACTTGCCTGTGCACAATGTTTCAATCCGCGCCCCCGCATGGGGGGCGACCACCGGACCCAAAGCGGCGCGGATCCTGACCCAAGTTTCAATCCGCGCCCCCGCATGGGGGGCGACCACAAGGATAATTCATCCATACCCGCCTGGCGACGGGTTTCAATCCGCGCCCCCGCATGGGGGGCGACCTTTCCGTCAGGGAAGTACCTGCCCGTTCACAACGTTTCAATCCCGCATGGGGGGCGACCTGTCCTGTAGGGGTACAGACGGCAAGCTGGTTGAGTTTCAATCCGCGCCCCCGCATGGGGGGCGACCTTTTGACCAAGGAGGATTGACATGAAAATCCCAGTTTCAATCCGCGCCCCCGCATGGGGGGCGACCCCCTGGTAGCAAACTTCCTCCCAAACCCACCAAAGTTTCAATCCGCGCCCCCGCATGGGGGGCGACCGTGGCCGATGCGCCGACTGCCACCCTGTTTCCCGTTTCAATCCGCGCCCCCGCATGGGGGGCGACCCGCATGTGAACACTCGTTCACCCACGTGTTATATAGTTTCAATCCGCGCCCCCGCATGGGGGGCGACCCCCGCAAGAGCAAGGGGTTGCCCGCCTACACCAGCGTTTCAATCCGCGCCCCCGCATGGGGGGCGACCTTGTGGAAGCGAGTAACTTCAGCCACAACGTACAGTTTCAA
>JADGBT010000093.1 GCA_015231375.1 Magnetococcales bacterium
TGGGTGTGATCGAGTTGGTCGAGGATCTGGACATCGAGACGGTGACCGAGATCTTCATCCGGGTGAATTCGGCGGGGTCTGAGCTCAGTCAAGCGGATTTCGCCATGTCCAAAATTGCTGCCAACGATATTAATTATTTTTCAGGCAATGCGGGGGGATCGCAGGTCAGGGAGGATCTGGAGGTCACAACGGGATGGAGAGGGTTTCTGCCGGGTCAGATCTGATCATCAGGGTATGATCAGCGCATCAGGTTCTGCTGCCTCCCAGCAGCCGGGCTAGCGCGGCGTTGACCTTTGCCTCATCCGCAGGGGCAAGGCGGCCAAGCTGACCCCGTACCAGCCGGTGATCCAGGGTGAAGAGTTTGAAGCGCACCAGGGAGGGAACAGGCAAGCCTGCGGCGGTCAGATCGGTGATCGGGCAGTCGAGGGGCCAGGGAGGATGGCTGGCCGAGGTGATCATGGCCATGATCGAATGACCGGCAGAGGTATTGAAACTCTCGGCACGGGAAAGCACCAGGGCCGGGCGGTTCTTGGATGCCTCGCGGTCCGTGAAGGGGAACGGCACACGCACCACCGAGAATTGCTCAAAGATCACGATAGGCTTCCTCGTCGACGGGGCCGCTCCATTCCGAAAGCGTACCCTCAACAGCGCGCAGGTATTCGATATCCATGGGTTGTACGCGGCGCACGGTGGCCGTGCCGTCATCCCCAACTTCCCAGGCGATCAGGTCACCCGGCGCCATGTGCAGCGCGGTACGAACATCCTGCGGGATGGTGGTTTGGCCTTTGGAGGTGATCTTGGCAATGGCGAGCATCGGTCGTCTCCAGCATGGCGTTCTTACTCTCCTTACCATACAGCCATGACGATCAGGGGGCAATTGATTCCGTTGCTCGACTGCCGCATTTGGCAGAACAAGGCATTTTTCTTGCTCAACACCTGTCGGCCACTCCATAATGGATTTCTATTTCGATACGTTGCGTTATTCCCCGGAGGAGATCATCCAGATATGGGCGATGACCGCAAAATTCTGATCCTGGCAGGCCCGAACGGTGCAGGCAAGACTACTTTTGCCACCGAATTCCTGCCTCATGAGGTCCACTGCCTGCGCTTCGTCAACGCCGATCTGATCGCTGCCGGTTTGAGTCCGTTTGCCCCGGAGCAGGCCGCCGTGCAGGCCGGACGGTTGATGCTGGAGCAGATTCACGGCTATGTTCGCCAGGGAGTGAGCTTCGCCTTTGAGACCACCTTGAGCGGGCGTGGCTATGCCGTTCATATCCCGGAATGGCAGGCTTTGGGCTATCGGGTGAGTCTCTATTTTTTGTCTCTGCCTGATGCCGAGTTCGCCATTCAGCGGGTACGACTGCGGGTACGTCTGGGCGGGCACGATGTGCCGGAAAAGACCATCCGCCGCCGCTTCACCAAGGGGTGGCTGAACTTTCAGACACTGTACCGGCCTTTGGTCAATGAATGGGCGCTCTATGACACCAACGGCCTTGTGCCGGTTTTGCTTGAGGAGGGAGAAAACCATGTCCCAGCAACCTGAACCTGTGCGCAGATTGACCAACCCGGATTTTCGTCGGGCCGAGGTCGCCATACAGCGCGCCGCCGAAAAGGCTCAACGCCAGATCCGAGAGGCCGGGTTTGAACCCGTGGTGCGCATGCCGGGGATACCCGCCAAGTCTGACGAAGCAACACCACAGTCTGAAAATCGAGAGGGCTGAGATGCGTCGATATCAGGCGTGAGAATCACTATTAGAAAAGGCCGTTCAAAAACCATTGATACAAGGACGTATGATTAATCAAATTCATTAAAAGCGAACTGTTCAACACGGGCCGTGTCCACATCGTGTCCGAGAGCTGCCAGCAAAGGTGCCAGCAGGACGGGGATGTTTTCGTCGAGTTTGATTCTCATGCCACTTTTGGAATCGCTGGCCTGGGCAGATCCTCGCGGGCCGAGGCGGCAGCGAAGGCGATGACGGCGCGTACATCGTCCATTACCAGGGATGGAAACCCTTCGATGATTTGCTCTGGGGTGCAACCATCCTCCAGGCTGGCCAGGATGGTGCGCAGGGTGACGCGAGTGCCCTTGATGACCGGCATGCCACCGCAGAGGCTCGGGTTGCAATCAATGCGGGTCATGTAGTCCATGGCATGCACTCTTGCGAAGGTTGATGGCACGATCGCTCATACGATGATCCTTGGGTAAGCATAGCGTCATCCTGCTCGAAAGTGAACCAGAAAGCGGAGATTTCGACCGGGAAGCCAGCGTGCGTTGCCTGCCGAGGTGATCGAACTACCGATCTTCCTGCCGGGCAAAGCTGGGAAAGGCATTTCTCTTGCCCAATGCCTGTCGGCCACCCCATAATGGATTTGGAGAATGTTGACACAACCTTTTGATGGAGTTGGCAAGAATCATGGACGCCTCCATTCAGACATCTGCTGACGGATTGGTGAGCGAGGCGGTCGCCAGGATCGTGCGCGAGGCCGACCCGGAAAAGGTCATCCTGTTCGGTTCTCGTGCCAGGGGGGATGCGCGTGCGGACTCGGATGTGGACCTGCTGGTGGTGGCCTCCGGGGAGATCATACGTCAGCATGGCCGCAGAAGGCTTTTGGCGCGATTCTGGTCTGCCATGGGCCGTTTGCCCTTTTCCTTCGACTTCCTGCTTTATTCCCCGGAAGAGGTCGTCCAGTGGCAAGACAGCATCAACCATGTGGTGTGTCGGGCCTTGCGCGAGGGGCGAGTGGTGTATGAGCGGAGTTGACCACGCACATGCCTTGCTGGCGCTGGCCAGGGATGATCTCAGGGCCTGCCGGAAGATGGTGCGGGATGTGGAGGACTTCTCCGATGCCATTTTCGGGTTCCATGTTCAGCAGGCCATCGAGAAGGGGTTCAAGGCATGGCTTTCAGCCTTGGGGGTGGCGTATCCAAAAACCCATGAGCTGCATCGCCTGCTGATGCTGTTGGAAGAACATGGCGCCCCAACGGAAGAGTGCCATTGGGTGGGGAGTTCAATCCGTTTGCAGTTCAGTTCCGGTATGAGTCCAGCCCGTGGGATGAGCCATTGGACAGGGAGCATGCGGTCGCCTTGACCAAGGCGTTACTCGACCAAGTTCTGGCGCAAATCGAGGTCATTGCCAGCCGCTGAGGGGGTCATTTCCGTGTGTGAGTTCTGTGTGTGAATCTGTGTGTGAAAATTGCTCCAAAATCGGCCAACAGATGGAAAATCTGTAAAATTTGACAACTGGCAACCCATTGAAATACATGTAACTATTTGAATTTGAGGAGGTTGTGAAACCTGAGGCTTCCTGCTTCATAATCCGTGTGTCGGGAGTTCAAGTCTCCCCCTCGCTACCAAAAAATTTTAGAATCAGGCGGTTATCGTGCAAACGGGACCGCCTTTTTCTTTGGTTGCGTCGTATTTGTGTCGTGATTTCGACACAGCCGTGCCGCATCGGTAGCCAAGTGCGCTCCACCCAAATGGGCATACCGCTGCACCATCTTGATATCGCTCCACCCCCCCCCAGTTCCATGAGCGCATGCAACGTCGTCCCGGACTGAACGTGCCAGGATGCCCAGGTATGGCGGAGGTCATGCTCACGGAAATTTTCGATCCCTGCTCGCTTCAGGGCTTTTTTCCAGGCCCAGTTGTTGATCCGGGTCACGGGATGCCCCTGGTAGGTGAACACGAACTGGGGATGCATCCCACGCTGCTGCTCCAGAACCCTCATTGCGTCGGCATTCAAGGGCACAGGGATGGCCTTTTTAGCCTTGGCCTGATCGGGATGGATCCAGGCCATTTGCCGCTGCATGTCGATTTGGGACCACTCCAACCCGGTGACATTGGAGTCGCGCAACCCGGTGGCCAAAATGAACTCCACCATTGAGGCCAAATGCTCCGGCAACTCCTGGAGCAGACGGGTTGCTTCTTCAATCGTCAACCACCGTAGATTGAGTCCGTAAACTGCTGTAAATCCAATGGGTAATCCCCCGGCTCTGCCGGGGTGACAGTAGTAGTTTGACATTTACAGGAGTCCACCGGGACACTTCAGAGTCGTGAGCCGCCAAGCATACGACAAAGGAGAATCCCGATGGACCAAGCAGAGAGCCTAAGAGCCTGTCGCAAAATGGACTGACCAGTTGGTTTCGGCGGTCAGTTGACCGAAATCTGGCCCTGGTAGCCCGGTTTCACCGACAAAAAAGCGGAAATCCCGCTTCAATGGAGCCATTTGGCCCCTTTCTTCCCTCTGCGGACGCATTCCACCTGTAGTTTCTTGAGGTTATGCGCCACGGCGTGCAGATTCCACTCCCCATCGCACAACTCCAACCCGCGCATCCGGAACTCGTCCGCACCCTGTGTCCCCTTCATCTGTCCGAACACCGGCTCCACCGTCTGGCCCCGCTTCTTGTACAGCGCCTTGCCGCGCTTGGTCAGCAACTTCCGCTCCATCCGTTCCCGGGCAGACAACCCCTTGGGAATCCTTCCCCGTGGCGCGGATTGATCACGTATCGCCTGTCGTTGCTTCCAGTCCTTGCGCGTCGCGATCAGCAGTTCACAATCCACTGTCGCTAACCTGTCGTTCCCTTCCGACCAGTACCCGGCATCCGCCAACGCCACGCCGAGTTCCGGTTCGGCCTCTTCCACCAAGTCCAGGTTGGCCCACGCAAGCGCCAGCATCGGGTTCAACTGCCCAACATCGTTGCGGTCCTGGGTGAAGTGGACCCTATCGTCAAGACAATTTTATGAAGCGAATAAGCTCTGAACCTTGTTTGCTTTTATTTTTATAGACACTGAATACTTGGCAATGCCCACCGGCTTGGGTCCTGGTTATCCACAAA
>JADGBT010000094.1 GCA_015231375.1 Magnetococcales bacterium
TGGATGATCCCGCCGCCTACCACGCCGAGAGCATCCTTTACCTGCCCGCCGAGTCCCGTTTCGACTATCTGCTCCATCGGCCTGAAGCCGAAGACATCGGCGCGAAGGTCAACGCGGCCTTGCGGGAGGATCTTGAGTTGCATGCGCTTCTCGTGCGGTACAGACGTAATCACAAGCTCTGTCGGTACGGCAAAAAACAGAGCACTCTGATTATACTTTAACTTATATTATAATACATGTCAACGATATTGATTATATTGCAGGCAATGCGGGGGGATCGCAGGTCAGGGAAGACCAAAGGAGGCGTAACGGGATGGAGAGGGTTTCTGCCGGGTCAGACCTGATCATCAGGGGATGAGATCATCGCATCAAGTTAGCTGCCCCCCAGCAGCCGGACCAGCCCGGCGTTGACCTTCGCCTCATCCGCAAGGGCAAGGCGGCCAAGCTGACCCGGTATCAGCCGATGATTCAAGGTGAAGCGTTTGAAGCGCATCGGGAAGGGAACAGGCAACACAAAGGATCAAACGACACTGACGCTTGAACTGAAGAACTTCCAGGCGCTCTTCCATCGCTGATGCCGTCTGCCAGCCGAGCGCAGCCAACAACTCTGGAGGCGGGCTGCTCGACCAACTGCTTTTTGCTATAGGCTTGGGTTCTCATGGGGTTTCATCCTCCGGAGTCGCCGGACAGGGCCTGCTCGATGGCCTCGATGCTGGGCAGACTGGTCTGCAACTCGGCGGGCAGGGCTTCGATCAGTTGATATTCGGCCACTCCCATGGGCTGCCGAGAGTCGCGCAGGGCATACTCTGCCACCACCTTGTTCTTGCTCTTGCACAGCAGCAGGCCGATGGTCGGGCCATCGTGCTCCTGGCGCATCTGGGCATCCACCGCCGTCAGATAAAAGCCGAGTTGCCCGGTATGCTCAGGCTTGAACGCCCCGGCTTTCAGCTCGATGACCACAAAACAGCGCAGCTTGAGGTGATAGAAGAGCAGATCGAGGAAAAAATCTTCGCCCCCCACCTCCAGATGCACCTGCCGCCCGACGAAGGCGAAACCCGCGCCCAACTCCAGCAGAAAATCGGTGATGTGCTGGACGATGGCCGCTTCGATGGCCCTCTCCTGCGCATCCTCCCCCAGACCGAGGAAATCAAGACGGTAAGGATCTTTCAGGGATTCACGCGCCAAATCGGACAATGGGCGTGGCAACTGATCCGGGAAATTGGTGAGCGCCTTGCCGCTGCGCTCGTGCAACCGGGTTTCGATCTGGATCACCAGCACGTTACGCGACCACCCGTTTTCGATGGCCTTTGCGGCGTACCAGCGGCGTTCCGCCTCGGTGCGCAATTTGTCGAGCAGGGCCAGTTGGTGATACCAGGGCAATTGTGCAAGCACCTCTTGCACGAATTCCGCCTCCGACCACGCCTCGGCAAAGGCGCGCATGTACTTAAGATTGCGGGATGAAAAGCCCTTCATCTCCGGGAAGGCGCTGCGCAAATCCTGGGCCAAACGCTCGATGACTTTCGTTCCCCACCCCTCGCGCCCCTGTCGGGCCAGGATATCCCGTCCGATCTGCCAGTAAAGTAGCACCAACTCCCGATTGACCGCCAGCGCTGCCCGCTGCTGGGCGCTGTGGATGCGGCCTTTCAGTTCGGCCAGCCAGGGGGCGTAGTCGGCAGGCAGAGGGAGGATATCAGGCATTGGGCATGGTCTTTACGTCGATCTGGCCGGAAAGCAAGCACGGCAGGAGTGAATTTTACGGGCCACCGATTCAGGAACCCATACGGTTGCCGCCGACTCGTGCAAAAGGTGCAACAGCCCAGCCTCAGCCAAGTGAATCAACGGCGAGGTGTTGACGACAAGCAGAGTCCCGGGTCGGCTCATGCCTCTGGCCCTTCCAGGCCCAATTCACGGGCGAGGCTTTCGTCCGTCAGGGCAAAGACCTCCCGACCGTTGCGGGCCAATGCCCTGATAAAATCCCGTCGGTTCAGGCCCGCCAGTTCCGCCGCCCGTTCCTGGGAAAGGAGTCCCTGTTGATACCAGAGCATGGCTGCCGCCAACTTCATTTCCTGCGCGAACTCGACCGGAGAGCGGCGCAGCGCAGCCATGGAGGCTTCCGGTACGGTGATGGTCAGTGCGGTCATCTACGGTCTCCTTCCATCAGTGGGAGGGGGGAACGGTCATCCCACGATTGCCTGTTGCAACACCGCCTGGGGCAATCTCAATGGCAACAAGCCATCGGCCTTGGCATCCAGGATGGTCATCTGACCGATCCCCTTGGCGGTCATGCCGACATTCACGTTCCACCCATAGGAAATATCTCTCTCCACTGGTTCATCGTTGAAACGGATAAAAAGGATATCTTCCTGCTCGTCGTAGTCGATATTCATGGCACCTCCACCCGCTGCCAGTTGTGCATGATGGTCTTGACCACCAGCAGATTTTCCATGACCACTGCCGCACAGATCAAATTATCGCTCCGTTCCGGGAAAGCCTTGACGATCCACAAATGGCGTTCATCCTTGTGGATTGCATCGCCGGTCTCGATCAGATCCGCCACCATCTGAAGTGGGATCTCTCGTTCCACCATGCGGGCTTGACCGTGTTTGGTCAGCACGACAGGTCGTTTGAATCTTGCGCTGGACCATTCCATATCATACGGCCTTCACCTTTCGATCAGCAGGCAGCGTCACCACATCCGCGTTGGAAGCGCCATCCATCGCGGCGGCGATCTCTGTTGAAACACGATTGGCGGCGATGCGAAGGGGATCATTCCCCATGTGGGCATACCGTTGGGTCGTCAATTGACTTTTGTGTCCTACCAGTGACCCCATGGTGTACAGCCCAAGCCCACCAACCACGCCTTGAGACACAAACCCATGCCTTAGATCGTGCAGGCGCAATCTGTGCAATCCGGCCCGTTCCCTCACGGCATACCAAGGCCGGGTGATGCCTGTCAATGGCTGTCCCCGTAGAGCGCCAGGGAAGCAATAATCGTTGTTTGCAACCCGTGGCAGTGATGCAAGCAACGCCAGGGCCGGAGCGCCAATCTGCAAATTTTGCTGGCCGGTTTTGGAGTCCGACAAGTGAACAACTCCAGTCTCAAAATCGACGGCTTGCCAAGTCAGGCCCAACGCTTCGCTTACGCGCATTCCGGTCAAGCCGATGAAGCGGATTGCAGCCAGGGCGTTGGGATTCACCCCTTCTTCTTGAAGCTCCCGGATGGCATCCCCGATGCGACCAAGTTCTTCGGCAGTCAGTCTGCCACCCAGTTTATGTTCTGGAAATCGTTTGATTCCTCTGACCGGGTTATCAGATCGCATATTTCGTCGCATGGCGAAGGTGAACATCCCGCTCAATAGGGCCATACAGCGATTGGCCACTCCTTTCCCACCGGTGACGACACTGCGTCCACGCGGTTTGGTGATCTTCAGGCATTTGGTTTGCCCTTCCGCAACAGCCTGCATGAATCTTTCCACATCGCCAGCCGTAACGTCTTTGACCCGTATGTGACCCAATAATGGCTTGATGTGGTGTTCCGCTCGACCTCGATCCACTTCAATTGTTCTTGGCTTCAGGGTCATTACCCCCTCAGCAAAATACATATCGCACAGTTGAACCATGGTTTCGGCATTTTTCAAATCCTGTTTTTCTTGTGCCGGGTCTACTCCCTGCGCCACCAAGCCCAATAAGCGGATCGCCTCCAGGCGGGCCTGGTCTGGAGTCCATGGTGAACCATGCACTCCGATGAACAGGCGTTTTTTGGTTCCCTGAATTCGATACTGCACCAAGTAAACTTTACGTCCGGCAGGGGTGATTTTGAGTCCAAATCCGATCACGTCCGAATCGAACAGAAACGAATCCTTCTCGCCCGGTTGTGCTCCATCCACGATACGCTTGGTCAGCTTGACAGCCATGGGTTCCTCCTGGTGATGGATCCAGTACCCAGCAAAAAACTGGAACCTAGATGGGTACTGGGTTCCCGGTCGATTTCCAGTACCCAAATAGTACCCACTAGAAAAGAAAATACAGGAAACATGCTGCAACGTCAAGCAAGATAATCATTTGATTTATAATACTTCATATGGTTAGATGCAACGCGATGCAACGTATTCAGGAGGATTCATAATCCGTGTGTCGGGAGTTCAAGTCTCCCCCTCGCTACCAAAATTTTCTTTGCAAATCAAGCTGTTACTGATTCGGCGGTGCCGCTTTTTTTGTGGGTGCCGAGGCCTGTGTGAGAGTTCATGTGTGACTTTTCCCCCATCAGCCTCATCCATACTCACGTTTTCCACCCTCGTTTCACTGATCTCAACTCACCGCCGCCGGGCTGGCATCCGCGCTCCTGCGAACCGTGTGAGAGTTCGTGTGTGACTTTTGCCGGGCCGACTCAAACGCCTCCATGGCATCGCGTTCCGAGCTGCCGATGCTGTGCAGGTAGATTTCCGTCGTCGTCCGATTCTCGTGTCCCAGGATGCGCTGGATGGCCCCAATGGAGACGTTGCTGGCATCCAACGCCGAAGCTCCGTGGTGGCGGATCGGGTGGAACCGGAAATAGGGAACCTCAGCCTTCGCACACAGGGTTCGCATGACCTTGCTGCGATTGAGGAACGGT
>JADGBT010000095.1 GCA_015231375.1 Magnetococcales bacterium
GCCAACAAATCGAGATAAAAGAGTTACTGGTCGAGGCACTGATCACCATTCCGGATGAGGATTTCAGGTTTCTCATGCGCTATGTGGTGGAGACCTACCGCAGTTACGATGAACCGACGGTGCGTGAAATCATTCGCAGGGTACGTCCCGAGGAGGAAGAAAACATGATGTCCATGTTCGCACAAGACATGATCGCCAAAGGTGAACGGCGAGGAATGCAGATAGGTCGCCAGGAAGGCGAAACCGCGTTGCTTTTGCGCCAATTGCAACGTCGTTTTGGTGCTGTGCCAACCTGGGCGGTTGAAAAAATCACCCAGGCGGATCTGCCCTCTTTGGAAGAGTGGAGTCTTCGCGTATTGGAGGCCCACTCCCTGGAGGAGATGTTCTCAGACTCGGTATAATGCCAGCGTAACCCCGTAAACACCCAGAGGGCAGACGCCAGCATTTTTGGAAACCGTTTGATTTTCCATTGGATCCGCCCATGACATCACCTCCGATTATCTTTCATTTCCACAACAGTTACCAGACACTGCCCGAACGTTTTTATACGCGCGTTGTCCCGGTTCCGGTTGCCGACCCGCGTCTGATCGTGTTCAACCATGCCCTGGCCGACGAGCTTGGCCTGGATCCGGCCATTCTTGAACCCTCGGCGCCCGATCTGTTTTCCGGGAACCGGTTGCCGACAGATGCCGCCCCGATCGCGATGGTCTACGCCGGGCATCAGTTTGGACATTTCGTGCCCCGGTTGGGTGACGGACGCGCCATTCTGCTCGGCGAGGTCATCGACCGAAACGGAAAACGACGCGATATCCAGTTGAAAGGATCAGGCAAGACCCCTTATTCGCGTCAAGGTGATGGCCGGGCATGGCTGGGTCCGGTATTGCGCGAGTATCTGCTTTCTGAGGCCATGCATGCGTTGGGCATTCCGACCACACGCGCCTTGGCCGCCGTCACAACGGGAGAAATCGTGAGACGCGAACAGCCCTTGCCGGGTGCCATCTTGACGCGAGTCGCCGCCAGTCATATCCGTATCGGCACGTTTGAGTATTTTGCAGCCAGGGGCGATTACCATGCGGTGCAAGCTCTCGCCGATCATGTGCTGGCGCGTCATTTTCCCGATCTTGTTCCTGAGCATGACCGTTATTGGGCCCTGTTGCAGGCGGTGACGGAGCGTCAGGCGTATCTGGTCGCGCGCTGGATGCTGGTGGGTTTCATCCATGGGGTGATGAATACCGACAACATGACCGTCTCCGGGGAGACGATCGATTATGGCCCGTGCGCCTTCCTGGATGCCTATGATCCGGCCACGGTCTTCAGTTCGATCGATACGTGGGGGCGGTACGCGTTTGGAAAACAACCCGATATCGCCGCCTGGAATCTGGCCCGTTTGGCCGGGGCGCTGATACCGATCATGGAGCCGGACAACCAAAACGCCCGGGAGCGTGCAAGCGCGGTGATCCACGGATTCCCCGCACGCTTCACCCAATACTGGCTGGAGGGAATGCGGCGCAAAATCGGTCTTGGCTCTTGCGCTGAGGAGGACGTTGCGCTCATTCAGGATCTGCTCGCGGCCATGCAGGCCGGAGCGGCTGATTTCACTCTGACCTTCCGACGCCTCTGCGCCGCGTCGGTGAACGCCGGAACCGATGAAACGCTCCGCGTTCTGTTCACACAACCGGCTGCGTTCGATGCCTGGGCGGTACGATGGCGGGCGCGCCTGCAACAGGACACACTGAGCGATGCGGAACGATTGGCCAGCATGCGGGCCACCAATCCGGCGTACATTCCACGCAACCATCGCGTTGAGGCGGCCCTGGAGGCCGCGCTCCAGGGTGACACCGGACCGTTTGAAACGCTTCTGGCTCTTTTGCGCCACCCGTGGGACGATCGGCCCGCCCTGGCAGAATATGCCGATCCCCCGCCTCCGTCCCAATGGCCATTTCAGACCTTCTGCGGCACTTGAACGACGAAATCGTGTCAGGTTAGCTGAGTCGCCCCACCCGAGAACGTCCAGCTTCGCGCGCACCTCGCTTGCCCAGGCCCGGTGGAGCATTCCGAAGCACTCCTGCCGTGGCGATTCACTCAAGACATGCAGCCGAAAGCCTTGGCGGCGTGACGGAGAAAAATTGACGCACACCGTTTCGCATCGATCTTAAATAGCACGTAAAATTCCAAGCGGCGCAAAAGGCACAGATCGCCACGCCTGACTTCACAGAAGAACACTTCCGCCCTCGTAGCGGGGGTTCGCACACAGACACATTCCTGAACTCCAGAAAACATGGTATGGTAACCCCCTGGACAGAAAAAGAGGTTTGCTCTCCATGGTTGGCCGGGATCACCCTCCCCCCATGGGAGATCCTTGTCCACCCACTTGTCATCCCCTTTCGGTACGCTTCCGCCGAAAGAGTCAAAACCACACGGAAACACAATAAGGATGATGAACGCATGGATCTGGAACCGGCACTGACCATCTTGCGATCCGAATTCCGTGAGGCCTTGGAAAGTTACGACGTTTCCCGTGCCGAGGCGCTGTTCCGGCAGGCCATGAGTCTTGGCCTGCCCATGGACATGGTGGAAGCGCTGGTGACACCCACGCTGGAAGAGATCGGACGGGCCTGGGAGGAAGGACGTCTGGCTCTTTCCCAGATCTACCTGAGCGCCGCCTGTGCGAACGACTGGTGAGCGATCTGCCGCTCCAGCCCCAGGATGGCCCGCAACCGGCCCCGCCCCGACAAGCCATCGCGGTCTTGAACGACTATCATCTGCTGGGCAAACGGATCGTCCATGCCATGCTGCGGGCCAGCGGCATTCCCATCCATGACTATGGACGCATGACGGTCGATGAATTGGTGGCGCGGGTGATCGCGGACCGGGTGGAGATTCTGCTCATTTCGACTCTGATGCTGCCTTCCGCCTTGCAGGTGAAAACGCTGCGCACGGCCCTGACGGACCACAACCTGAAAGTGCGGATCGCGGTGGGCGGAGCGCCTTTTCTGTTCGACGACACCTTGTGGCAGGAGGTGGGCGCCGATGCCATGGGACGCAATGCCGCCGATGCCATTCGGATCACCCGGCAGTGGATGGGAGAACGTCCATGATGACCGCCATGCAACGGGTGCTGACCACCCTGAGCCATCGGGAGGCGGATCGGGTGCCGCTGTTTCTGCTGACGACCATGCACGGCGCCAAGGAACTGGGCCTGACCATCGAGGAATATTTTTCACGCGCCGAGCCTGTCATCGAAGGGCAGATGCGTCTGCAACACAAATACCGCAGCGATTGCCTTTATCCTTTCTTCTATGCGCCGCTGGAGGTGGAAGCGTTCGGCGCAGAGACCCTCTATTGCGAAGATGGTCCTCCCAACTCCGGCATGCCGGTGATCCGCGCGCTCCACGACATTACCGCGTTGGAGCCTCCCATCGTCTCCCGGACCCGCTGTCTTTTCAAGGTGCTGGAGGCGATTGACGGTCTCAAGCGGCGGGTGGGCGACACGCTGCCCATCATCGGTGTGGTGATGTCTCCTTTTTCGTTGCCGGTGATGCAGATGGGTTTCGACCGTTACATCGAGCTGATCTACGAGAATCCTGCCCTCTTCGAACGCCTGATGGCTGTCAACGAGGCTTTTTGCGTGGATTGGGCCAATGCCCAGTTGGCTGCGGGCGCCACGGCCATCTGCTATTTCGATCCGCTCTCTTCCCCCACCAACATACCGCGCGCGTTGTTCTTGCGTACCGGTCACCCCATCGCCCGACGCACCCTGGCCCGGATTCATGGTCCCACGGCCACCCATCTGGCTTCGGGTCGCGGACAGGAGGTTCTCGCCGATCTGGCCGAGACCGGTACGAGCGTGGTGGGCGTCAGCGCGCTGGAGGATCTGGCCACGCTCAAGACAGCCGTGGCCGGACGGGTCACGCTGCTGGGCAACCTCAACGGCGTGACCATGCGCCACTGGAACCGGGAAACCTGCTTTCAGCAGGTCCGGGAGGCGCTCGCCAAGGCCGGACGGGGAGGAGGTTTCATTCTTTCCGACAATCACGGGGAGATTCCCTTTCAGGTGCCGGACGAGGTGCTGCTGACCATTCGCGAGGCGGTCGATCAATGGGGAGGCCATCCCATGACCTGGGTGGAAACGGAAGAAAAAGCCACCGGCGCACAGGAGCGTTCCTGATGGCTAGGGCGTGTTGACATTCAATAATTCGATCTGTACCCTGTCCTGCAGGAGGTGATGCTATGGATCGAATGTTGCTGCGTGATGACCAATGGGAACGAATTGTAGACCTCTTGCCAAGAAGGCGAGGACATCCAGAGAAGAGGGCTGCCGATCATCGATTATTCATTG
>JADGBT010000096.1 GCA_015231375.1 Magnetococcales bacterium
CACCGCCGACAGCGGCGTCACCCCGGCGGAACGGTTGCTGGAGGCTTATCATCATCGCTGGAACGAAAGCGTGGATCCGGTGTTTGTCGAACAGGAGTTCGAGGCGTTTTTGGCGGAGTGTGGGTGAGAAAAGGATAAATAGTAATGAACGATTTAATCAAGGAAACCAAATCCGTAATACAGAAACTCGAAAGTCTGCACCATTCTGATCTCCAAGAAACATCCAAAGCGCTGACAGCGACCATCCAGGAAAAAATTGATTATCTCAACGAAAAGAACCATCGTTTCATCTTTATTGGACCGGTCGGTATCGGAAAATCCTCCCTGATCGGTATCGCAACGGGTCTGCTTGTGGGAGAACCTCCAAAAGATCGCAGACAGCTCAAGGAATTATCAGTACTGACCACTGGTTCTGGACGAACAACGGTCTGCGAGATACGTATTCGTGCAACCCGTGACACAGAACCTTCAGGATTGATTTTAAATATCGAACCCTTTTCCATGGAGGAGATGGAAAAAGAAATCAGAATTCATGCCGAAGAGTCATGGCGTCGCCGTCAACCCGCCACCACCCGCTCCAATGAAGAACAAGCCGTCACCCCCCAGGAGATTCAACGGCTCATCCTGGGCATGACCGGCTACACGGAGTATCAGAAGCCTGACGCTGAAACCGGAAAAAAACGAACGGTACGACCATTCGATGATGCGGTTACCCGTTTCAACTCAGCAGAAACATTCGCCGACCATTTAGTGGAATGCGCCAAGCTGCCCGATCGCAACCAAAAGCAATGGTCCTGGAAACAAACCGATGACGAATCACGCAAGGAACTTAAAAAACAAATCGAGGCCATCAACAACGGCACGGAAGCAACCGCGATGCTGCCGCACCACATGGAGATCGTGGTTTCCAATCTGCAGTTCTCCATGTCGGGCTCTAACGAATTAATCCCGGAATTCATCGACTCCAGAGGATTGGATGTGGATGGTGTTGTTGAAACACGGGATGATCTGAGATCTTACCTGCTTGATCCACGGAGTGTAATCGTCCTGTGCGCATCCTTCAACGATGCGCCTGGAACGGCCATACGCGCCTTGATACAGTTCATGGACAATGACGGTGAACTGCGCCAAACCTTCTCGCGTACCCTCATGATACTGGTGGACCAAGGAAACGCGGATCAGGTCAACGGGGCCAATGGTGACCGGGAGGTTGGACAACAGATCAAAATCGATGAATGTCAGTGCGTTCTCAAAAACAGCGGGCTGAATCAATCAAACCATTCCATTCCGATCATTGCCTTCGATGTTTTGCAAGACAATCGAGATCAATTATCCTCTTCTTTCAACAATCGTCTGGAGGACGTGCGCTTGAAAGTTGAACAACAACTGGAACAGCTCCTTCAGGATGCCAAAACAGTATTGGAAAATGCTTCCAATACACTGCGTCCCCCCTTGATCCAAAGGATCGATGCCCAACTCAAGGAACTGCTCTCGCACTACCCCCTCTCCGAAGCGCCGCTCAGAGATCCATTATCCGGAGCCTATCGAGCCATTGAGAATACCCGTTATGCTTCAGTGGTCTATGCGACCTGTCTGCGTAATGGCAATTATCACCGCCTGAATCTCTATGCCGCCATTCACGCCGAAGCCGCCCGAAAGGCCACGGCTTGGCTCGACAAACCAGTCCGCGCAGTCACCCAAAAATTGACTAAACTTGAACAGACTCCCGAATATCATATCATCCAGGACCATCTCCGACTGCGCAAGCGGCAGTATGAAAAAGGCCAAATCCAGGTCATCCAAAAATATTCTTATAGTATTACAAATGAAATCAAAAATAAATTATACGAAAACAACAAAATATGGAACAGGTGCCAATCCGAGTGGGGACGTGGTGACGGCTTCAAGGAACGCGTTATTAATCATCTAAAATCTTGGTTCCAACTTCAAACCGGCCTTGTGGCGCACGAAAAAACCGACATTGAAGATGAAATTCCTTTGCTGGTGGATCTCATCCGACCGGCTCAGACCCCGCGTTTCACGCTCCATGTGAACAATCTCCGCATTCTGCGTCAAGCCAATTGGGAACCTACCAGCCTGAATGTACTGATTGGCGCCAATGGCTCCGGCAAAACAACTCTTTTGAAAACTCTGGAATTCTTGCGTATCGCCTATGAACGGAATCTGCCCGAGGCAGTCTCCAGAATTCTGGGAGGCGGCGGCAATCTCGGATCCTGGGGGGGAGCGAAAGACGAACCCGTGGAACTTGGATTGGACCAGGACCATGCCAGTTGGCGCATTCGACTTTTTCCGCGCAGCGGTACCATGGATCATCAAGTCGATGAACAATTTTTGCACCGTCAAGCCAAAATCTTTACACGGGATACTCTGGGCAAGATCTACTATGACGACCAACAGATCGACTCCAAAACCCAGCTGGGATTGCGTATCCTGATGGATCGCGGGGTTCTTGAACCTGCTTTGCGCAAAATGGCCTTGCTGCTGAAATCCATCCGCGTCCACCACGACCCGGACTTATGGTCCTTGCGTCGTCATGGCTCGAACGCTACCGAAGACACCTTCCCGGATGCACGGGGTACCAATGTTCTCGCCGTATTGAGGCGTTGGTCACAAGACCGCAGCCAAAACCATCGCTTTCGGTTTGTGGTCGAAGGACTCAATGCCGCCTTTCCCAACACCGTGGAGGCGATGGACTTTGTGACAGCGGGTAACACCCTGACAGCTCGATTCTATCGTCCAGGTCAAGAACTTCCTTGTCTTCTGGCCGACGAGGCCAATGGGGTATTGCAACTGCTGGTGCTTCTGTGCCAAATCGCCAATGCCGAAGATGGTGGGGTGGTGGCGATAGACGAACCGGAAAACGGTCTGCATCCCTATGCGATCCGCATCTTCCTCCGGCAGACAGACCAGTGGGCGAAACGACACAACCTGACAGTACTGCTCTCAACCCATTCTCCGGTGGTACTCGATGCGTTAAACGGTTCACCGGAACAGGTATTCGTCATGAAATCGGAGCCGGATAAATCATTTCCGATTCCTTTGAATCAACTCAAAAACACGGAGTGGCTGGCGCAATTCAAGCTGGGAGAACTTTATCAGCAAGGAGAGATCGGCAGCAATGAGGACGATGCCTGAACATGGCCCGGATCAAACTCATTGTCACCGGAGACATGGAAAAACAAGCGCTTCCCCAATCGCTAAAACGGTTTTTTCCATCTCAACGAAATGGTCAAAACGTCATTTGGGAAACACCCCACAAAGTGGATGGGGTGACATGCTCCCGTTTGGATCCATCGAAATCACCCTCAGAACGCATGAAACGACTGGTCAAAGCCATGCTGGCCGAAGCCACAATCGGCAGTCAAGGCACACCAGCCGATCTGGTTTTGGTTTTGGATGATGTAGAGCTGCACAATCTGGGGCAGGAGTCAATCGTGACCGACCATTTCAAGAAAGCGATTGAAATGCATCTATCGAATCTTCCAAACAATCAACTCAAAATTCGTGAGATCATCCGTAATAAATGCTCCTTTCATTTATTAAAACCCATGATTGAATCCTATTTGTTCGGCGACCTGGAGGCGCTTTCAATGGCTGGTGTACCCGCTTCCACTCAACCACTACTGGTGCATGCCACCGATATGGAACAATTTGAAAGCAATGATCCTCAGTGGTTGCCAAATTGTTATGCAGAAAATGAAGAAAAGAAAAAAATCAACCAACCCTGGTGGCGTCACGAATGCCACGCAAAACAGTATCTGATATACTTGAGATCACGCCATTCAGAATTTCCTTACCAAGAAACCATGCACGGAAAAAAATCACTCACGATGCTCAACTGGAAGAAAATTCAAAAAACTCCAACCGATAATCCAATCATCCACTCTCTTTTCCAGGATATCGCTGACTGGTTCGGTGTTCAGAATCCCTTGGGTGAGGGAAAAATTGATCCAATTTTTTATCCATCCAGCGATGTCAATCCTGCGACTCTTCTTTTGCGTAATATGTAATTCTTCAAAAATATAACTCTGCCTGATTCCTCACCCCCGCAACGATCCCACCCCCCGCTGTTCTCTCAGCCCTTTCCGGACCGCATCCACGGGCATGGGCTGGCCGGTCCAGATCTCGAACGCCTTGGCGCCTTGGTGGATGAGCATGCCGAGGCCGTTTTCGATCTTCAATCCCCGGGCGCGGGCGGCGGAAAGCAAAGGGGTCACGGGTGGGGAATAAACGATG
>JADGBT010000097.1 GCA_015231375.1 Magnetococcales bacterium
CCTCGCCTTCTTGGCAAGAGGTCTACAATTCGTTCCCATTGGTCATCACGCAGTAACATTCGATCCATAGCATCACCTCCTGCAGGACAGGGTACAGATCGAATTATTGAATGTCAACACGCCCTAGCAGAAGCGTGAAACATCAATGAATAAATGTTAACAAACAACAACCCGGTCAAACCGTGTCAAACTGAACAAAATTATCTTGGAGACAAAAATAATTGTCAATCTCATTCATGAACGTTCCATTCCATGGAAGCCTGAAAGGCTCAACAGATCAATCATGCATTTGTTCTTGATTTTTAATTCCGGACATACAGGAACAGACAGACATGGGCCATAAAATACACCATGTCCATTTCTGAAGCGTTCAGTTGAACAATACAGGAAGGAGTCAGAAAACCAACGCAATGCCGCAAAAAGACAAACTCGCGGCACGCGCCGTTTGTGGTTTGGAAGGATGAATCCACACCATTTTCAGACGAGAAAACCGGCACCGTCATGAATTTTCACAAGGAACACCAAAGACGATTCCCCCCCATGCTCTTCAAAGGCCGATGGCGGAAAGATCCAAACCGTCATCCCCCATGGGAGGACACCAGAAACTGCCACCGGTCACAGGACGTGAAAACCGGAAGAGTCCATCGACAATCCCGTCTTCCTGACCGGTCATGCGTCGCAGTTGCGCCTCGAAAGCGGCCAGGGAGCGACCAAAGGCCAGGAACATCAACCCTTCTCCCGACGAATCGGCCCAGGGCATGGAGCGACGCACGATGAACGCTGGCGGTTCGAAACTCTCCTGGGCGGTTCGTTTGACGTGGGCCGACAGAGGCGCGTCCTCGATCTCCTCGTTGTCCTCCCGGCGACGCCCGATGATGTGATCCTGTGTCTGTCTGGAAAACGTCGCGAACACCGCGAGGTCATGACACCATTGCTGCACCGCCACGAAACTGGAACCATCCAATCCAGGCCCGGCGCCCATGAGGATCCCGGCGGACAGCGCCTCCTCCCCATCGGGATTTTCCGTGCCGTCTTCGTAACCGGTCAGATCCAATCCCCGGTCATGCTTGAACAAATCAACGCTGCGCACCGGTTGGAACGCCGACTGCACCAGGGCCGTGACCATTCTGGCGTCATGGAGAATATGCCCCCGGTCATTCCCCCGCACCCAACACCACAGATCCGCCTGGGTGGAAGGAATCGCACAACCCGGACCGCTCATAGCCGGAAACGCGTGCAAACCCGGAATCGGATGATGCAGCCCCTGCACCAGTCCCGCACCGAGACCGATCACACAGCGCCCATCCACGGGCAAACGCTTCAAGGCGCACAAGGCGCTCCGGATATCCGCGTCAGAAACGGCCTGAAACTCCAAAACACGTCCATGAGCCGGCACAGGCGCGAGAATTCCGCTCTGGAAGGGGGCTGTCATGCTGGTCTCCTCTTTGAGAATGTCCCGATTCAATCAAGTTGATAAGATTTCATGTTCATGAAACACGCGCGTCCGACTGTTGCGTTGCTTGCAGCGTCACGACCGCCTTTTGCACGATGGATTCCAAGGTCCGGCAAGCCGCACCGGCCTCCTCCCACTCCTCCATCTCCACAACCCCTTGCAAACGCACGGCCTGACTGGCCACGCGCGCCACACCGGCTTCCGAGGCGCCGCCCCTCAACCAGAAGATCTCGCGCAGACACGCATCCCGGTCCCGTTCCTTCAGGGCCTTTTGCAATCTTTCCAGGCGCGACGACACCGCATCCACAAACAAAACCCGGTTTCCGGACGCGCTCTTTTCCGAAGACTCCCGGCCCGAATCCAGGGCTTCCGCGCCATCGGAGGACTGCTGTGGCAGTACGGCATGACCGTACCACCGGATGGTCCGCTCGGCCAGAGGCAGGGTCACCGTGATGCGGGTTCCTTGGGCCTGAGACGAATCCATCCGAATTCCTCCCCCCAAAGTCTCCACGATCAACCGCGCCGAATAGGTTCCCAGACCGGTTCCCGCACTCTTGCCGATGGTAACATATTTCTCAAAAAATCGATCCCTGATCTTTTCCGGCACAACCCCCTGGTTGACAATCTCGATCACGCCCATGCCATCGCGCACCCCCAGATCCACGGTCACCACGCCTCCTGGCGGCGAGGCCTCCAAGGCGTTTCTGATCAGATTGGCCAGCATCGAATAACACAGCACCTCTTCTCCCCGCACAAAAAAAGAATCCACGGCGGAACCATTCTTGAACCGGGTCTCCAGTTGCAACCAATGACCCGCAATCAAGGCGTGCGCATCATCCCGAATGCTCCGGATCACGGGAATCAGATCCACATCTTCGGCTTCCAGTTGATACGCGCCCTGTTCCATCCGGTACAATCCCAAAGAAAGATTGACCATATGCAACACCGTGACGCCGGATTTCCGCATCATCTTCACATATTGCCGATGTTCCACAGAAAGCGCGCCCGACTCCAACAACAGATCCGCATAACCGATCACCCCGTTCAAAGGGGATTTCATGTCGTGACGGGTGATCCGTTCCACATCCTGTTTCAATCGATCCGCTTCGATCAATTCCTTGTTCTGCCGTTCGAGAACCTCTTTGGCCTGCAACAGACCCTCTTTATGCGCAGTCAATTGACGTTCCGATTCCACCAATTGCCTGACCAGTTCCACCAGCAAGGCATCACCGATCCGCTTCTCCGCCAATCGGGCCTTCTGCTCCAGGATCAAGGCCAGCACCCGATCCATCAGGGGATCCTGCTGTTGGGCGCATTCGATCAGCAAAGCGTATGGCTCAGACACGATCCCTCTCCTTCAACACCCCGTCAATCCCCACATCATCCAGGATTCTCAATTTCCGCATCACCAGATCGATCACTGTCCTCCCACACAACACAGAACCATGTTGAGAGGCAATCATCTCCGGATCAATCTCTCGCACCTTCTCCAAAGCGAATCTCAACGCGACATTCGACGGCATGACCTTGCGATGAAAATTGATGATCCCGGACAAAGGACAGGAGTGATTGACGGTCTCACAAAGATGCCGAGGATTGCGGGGAATGGATTGCGGACAACCATGACAACCCGGATCCACACTCAAAAACAAGTTCCAATCCACACCGACTCCCAGACTGCCAAACAAATCACTGGTAAAAAGGATTCCCGTTTTCTCATCCCAAGTCATGAAGCTTCCGGACGAGTGCGCGTAAGGAGTCGGAACAAAACGCAGACTCCGGCCGGATTCCAGGATCAGTTCCCGCCCCATCCCGTCAATGCACCAAGGCTCCAACCGACCGCCATAATGTCTGATGAAGGAATTGTTTTCCTGCTTGGAAACAACGGCAAGCTCAGGATTGTCAATCATGTCCTCCAGATTGGGCAGACTTCCGCACAGATCCGGATCATAATGTTGGTAAATCAAATGGCTGATGAAACCCGGAGCCACGCCGGTCTGGAGTATTTTCCGCATCACCGTACTGAAATCCGGGCGACTGCCACCATCGATCAACACGGCCTGCCGGCCATCGACAATCAGATAAGGATTGCTGGAAAAACCAATTCCGTCATCGTAACGACCAACCCAATACACATCATCGGCCAACGCGACCGGACGATTATAATCAATATCGGTCTTCATTTCTTTTCGAGTCCTCTTGTTGCAACATCATGTTTCATAAAATTCGCCATAAAAATAACAAGAAAAACAAACCATGCCGAATCGTAACTATTCACCACCCCTAGCTTGCGAAAATTCCTTGACATTGGGGTGCGAAATTTCTTGATACTCCTTGCGTCAATCCGATTCAAGGAGATTCCCGTTGAGAATCAACTCAGACGACATCC
>JADGBT010000098.1 GCA_015231375.1 Magnetococcales bacterium
CCGCAAGCGCTACCTTTGCCTTGAAAACACTGGTGTGTTGTTTGCGTATATTGCTCATATCCACTCCTCGCATGTTAGAGATGGTTCAGAGCTTATCACATGGTCTGAAAATTGGGGTCCATTATAGACTTCCCAATGTTGGGAGTTTTTCTCATCGGTGATCGTGCCATAGGCAAGTTCACCGGTGGTGACGATGAAGGGCTGGTTGCGGGGATTGCTGTGGCTGAGGATGCCGCGAAAGGGGCGCTCCCCATGCTCTCTTTCTGCCTTTTCCAGCCATGATGGCAGCTCCGGGAAGCTGCTGGGGCGTTTGACCATCTTTTCGCAGAGGGTATCCAGCAGGGACTCTATTCGTTTAGCTGAGATTTCACTCGCGCCTTTATGCTGATCGTAAAAGGCTCTCATCACCATCTGCCGCCATTTTCTGGGGTAGCCGGAGACCACCCGCCCTGCATCCATGCCAAAACGGCCCGCAAAGAAGGCGTATTCCTTTCGATCATGCCAGCTGGCTACCAACTCTGGATCCAGTGCGAACTCATAGATCATGATCCATACAGCTCCTTCATGCGCTCTTGGAAGAAACCACGGGGCCAGCGGTCGATGAACTCTCCATCCCTGTCGATGCGGATGCGGTGAATGCGGGGACCAACCTCTTCGGGTTCGACAAAGTAAACCGCAATCCCATCGGGGGTCAATGACGGAGTTCCCGGGAGGAGATCATTCTCGCCAGTTTCCCGGATGCGGCGCAGGAAGCGGAGCATCAGGTGCTCACTGTGGGTTTCCACCAGGAACATGATATCCGGCTTGGTATGGGATTGGGAAATGAATAGATCTCCCAGAACCACCTGGAAAGCGGGATGGATGTTGGATTCCGGCTCCTCAATGGCAACGATGCCTGTTTGGGTGTGGATGGCGACCACCAGCACTGGCACCACCTGGGAGATGCCCACCCCCACATCCTGGGGGAAAAGTTCCACATCTCGGCGTTGATCGCGGATCAGCAGTCGTCGCCGTTCCGGCAGGCTTCGCACCGCATCGCGGATCCACTCCTCATCGTCCAGTACGCTCTCGCCGGTCAGGGCCATCATCAGGGGGCCGTTGACCTCCAATTCTTTATAGTGCTTCACCTCAACTCGATAACCAGCATTAAAGCGGTCCTCGCGGGTAAGCCAGTCGTTGACCTTTTCTACCAGTGCCTCACCTTTGAGGAGCAACAGATCCCAAGCGGCCATGCCGTTGGACCAACGGAATTCGTCTGGGGCACGGGCAGGCTGATGGTTGCGACCGGGCATTTCGCGAAAGGGACTCAGGTAGCGGAATTTTCGTAAGCTGTCGCGCAGCAGCATGATGGGTGCGATGAACAACGAACTGATCACCAATGCGTGATGCTGCCAGGATGCCTGTTCATCATCTTCTGGCTCCCATAGCATCCCAAGTTCAGGAAACTCCAGAGGTTTGCCGCTTGGTGGCAACACAGTTGCCGCACTGATCAGGAGCGGGATATCTCCAGAAAAGGGTGTTTGATACTCAACCAAGGGGATAGGCTCCATATTCGGTACAACACGCAAAGAGGGGCCAACCCAGGTCATGACGGGATGTTCTGCTTCTTCGACCTGAAACGTGATTCTGCGACCATCCACGGAGCTTTCGGTCTTGAACAGTGCCTTGCCATCATACCCGACAGAACAGCTTGCAATGCGTGGGTGTTGCAAAGTGTCAGACCATTGAATTTTAACCTCAACGGATGCACGAGATGGTGGGTGGATGAATTGTGCATTGCCAAAGGAGGGTATGTTGATCCACTGCTCCAAATCTCCCAAATCTTCTTTTGAGACATCCAAATCAAAACACATACGGATAGGGCGGCTGCGGTCGTGGTTGTAAACCAGACTGTCGAAACCACCCAGATCCAACACATCCCCGCCCAGCAGTGTGCGACCGGGATCGCAGTTGCCGCGTTCGAAAATCTCCCGGGCGTAATGCAGTGCCTGGACGACGGTACTCTTTCCGGCATTATTGGGGCCAAAAAGCAACGTGATCGGCGCGAATTCGATTCGCACCGGCTCACGGATGCCCTTGAAATTCTCCAGGGTGAGGGCTTTGAGGATCATGTTTTGTCTGCCTGAATACGTTCATGCCAATAGTCTGGACGACGGTGCAAGTGAGCTATGGCCACAATCAGGATTTCTGACTGGTCGGCCAGATAAATGACTCCGTAGGGAAACCGTCGCAAGCGGCAGCGCCGGGTGTTGCGGCTGAGTTGCTGCCACCCCTCTGGATGGCGGCGCATCAGTTCCAGGGCGGCCAGTACCTCGGCGAGGAATACCTGTCCAAGTCCCTTGGCTTGCGCCTCATGGAATGCCACCGCCTCATCGAGTTCCTGTTGGGCAATTTCGAGAAAGTGGATCATCATGGTGTGCGGTACTTGGCCAACACTTCAGCCAGGGGGATGGCCTTCATCTCCCCACGCCGATAGGCTGTAAGGCGCTCTTCTGCCTCCTGGGACCAGAGTCGATCCATCTCCTGATTCGGCTCATCCAGACTGCTCAGGATGGCGTCTACCAATTCTAGGCGCGCCAAAGGTGGCAATTTGCGGGCTTGGGATTCGATGGCAACTACGGTAGTGGTGGTGTTCATGATGGTCCCCTGAATCAATTCATGGTGTTCAGCAGATGGTTCACATGCTTCAGGAACCCTGCAACCAGGACTGTTGTGGCCTGCCGGTCAATATCGTCGCCAAAATCGTCAAATGCCTCGTACCGGAAGGATACCGCAAAATCGGTGTACGTCAGCAGCGGGATGAATGCGTCGGGCATGGCTTCCCCAACCTTGCCCAACAGGGTGGCCAATTCATCAAGATCATGTTTTTTTGGATAAGGCACACCAAGCAGACATAACCACGCCTTGATTCCCTTCTCGACAGCCTGTTGGACATGCAGCCCAAAAATCTCCGTGGCAATAGCCTCGGGATCCTGCATCACCAGAAGGGCGCGGTAATCTTTCTCAGCCATGTGCAGCAGCATGGTGGCCTGATCAGGGTCTTTCATAGAGCAATCTCCCTTCCCTCAGGGCATGGCCTACCACATGGTTCAACGAACTCCGCCATCGCGTCACCTCTTCCTGGCTGTAAAGCAGGATGTCCTTTGAAATACGGAAGTCGGAGATCGCTTGGCGAATGGTCTGCAACTCACGCCAACGGCTCCGTCTCGTGAAACCCTCCTGCTCTACGATCAAAAGGTCGATGTCCGACTCCTCGGTGGACTCCCCTCGGGCCAGTGAGCCGAACAGAATGACCTGCTCCGGTTGTACGGCTGCAACAATGCTTCGCACCATGGCGGTCAAGTCGGTTTCGGTGATGGTCATTGTCGTCATTTACCCGATACAAATGATATGCCATAAGAAGTCAACGAAAGAAATGCTGTCTTAATCGTGTTGGCTGATCATTTATTTAAAATATTTCTCTACCCATTGTCTTGCAGTAGCAGGAATATCGATCCTCTTGGCAGCAGCAGGCATACGCCCAGATTCATATTTGAATTTTAACAGTGTCAAGCCGCGAAATGCAATTTCTTCTAATAAATGAGTAAATTTTTCCATACTTATAGCTACTACATTCCTGCCAGGTTTGAATGGTGAATGAATAATGAATTCTAAAGAAGTAATAATTAATACCTCATCCCAACAATCTCTTAGATCCTCAATACTCCAACATCGCATATATGGATTGCGGTGATAAAATAGGCGCCATTCATTATGTCGCGGCATTTGACTGGGTATGTCTTGCATGGCTGTAAAAATTTTAAGAGCCTCATGCATA
>JADGBT010000099.1 GCA_015231375.1 Magnetococcales bacterium
GCGGATGTCGTCTGAGTTGATTCTCAACGGGAATCTCCTTGAATCGGATTGACGCAAGGAGTATCAAGAAATTTCGCACCCCAATGTCAAGGAATTTTCGCAAGCTAGGGGTGGTGAATAGTTACGAAAAAAAAGCGGGGGTCTGGGGGAGTCCTCCCCCATGATTTTGATTTTTATTTTGTTTATCTTTTAGGAGAACCCCAATGCCTGTGATCATTCTCTCCCACAAAAAACTCTCCTATAAATGGCTCCGGTTTGCCGTCACCGGGATCGAGGCGTTGGATCGGCAGCATCAGGGATTGTTGGATCGCATGAACGCGCTGAAAGAAATTCTCACCCATGGCGCGGATCCTGAAGAGACCCAGGCGCGTTTGCTGGAGTTGCGAACCTTGTTTGAGCAACACTTCGCCGACGAGGATCAACGGATGATGACGCGCGGATTTCCCGGTTTCGCGGCCCATTTCAAGGCGCATCAGGCTTTCTTGGAGGGGCCGTTGCTTCAGACCATCATGGATGTGCAAGGACAGGAGGGGTATGATCTGGGGGCGTTGATCGATTGGGAGGCGGGTCACATCAGCCGGTTCGACCGTCCGATGGCGGAGTACCTGCTGGCCAATCCCGAAAATGAGTGAAAACTATTGAAAAAAAAGAGAGGGTCTGGGAGATTCATCTCCCAGGGTTTTGATCTTTTGACTTTAAGAAAATAAAATTTTTATTTCTAAACAATAAATTTATTTTTTTGTTATTTTTAAAGTCAAAACCCTGGAGGATGAATCCTCCAGACCACCTCTTTTTCTTTAATAGTCAAATTTTTCTGTTTTCCCAGGGATAGGCCAGGGCAGAGAGGCGGAATCCGATATCTCCATCCGACCGGCCCGGATGATACCGATCCCTGGCCCCGGACCGCACCCGCCAATCCGGCGACAGCCACGATCCACCCCGCAACACCCGTTCTCCCGCTGCTTTTTCGTCGCAATACGGATTGTCCTGTGGCGAACGGGCGTAAAAATCCGTCGCGAACCAGTCTCTCACCCACTCGTGCGCATTGCCATGCAGATCGTATACCCCCCAGGCGTTGGGAGGATAACAACCCACCGCCGTGGTGCCCCCCTGTTGACCCGCGAAATTGGCCTCTTGGGAGGTGATCACCTCTCCGCCGTGAAAACGGGTCTCTCCCCCGGCCCGACAGGCCCGCTCCCATTCGGCTTCGGTGGGCAAACGCACCAGTCGGTGACAACGCCAGGAGAGCCATTCGGCAAACTCCAACGCATCGTCGTGGGAGACATTCACCACCGGATGCTCATCCGTCTGCTCAAATCCCGGACGCTCCCAGTTGCTCCCCTCCCGCCGCTCGCAGCGGCCCGACTCCGATACATACGGATTGGCCCAGCCATCCCGGTCCGCCGTGGTTTTGTATCCGGAATCCCGCACGAAAAACCGGAACTGCCCCCGGGTCACCGGAAACCGCGCCATCCAGAAACCATCCACCCGCACCGCGTGTCGAGGGGTGCAACGCTGTTCGGACGCCTGCATCACCCGATCCGCATGATCCGCGTCCGCCGCGTGCAACCCCATGACAAATCCACCCGGCGGAATCCAGACGAACTCCATGGAAAATCCCCGATGGCGGGCGGTCCACACCTGTGGATGCGCCTCCGGGGTCCGGTTGGTCCCCAGGGCAGGCAATCCGCCGAGCCGGCACCGCATCTGCTCCAGCGCCTTTGCCAAGGGCCAACGCTTGACGTGATTCTTGGCCAACAGGCCCGCCAGCAGTTCCTTCAACCCCTCGGGACACCCCTCGGGAATCACCACCGGTTCCGGCGCCCGCTGCCCCCGCGTCACCATGGCGGACGTGCCATTGTAGGCGGGTTGTCCGAACAGCATGAAATAAAAGGTCATGCCCAGGGAATAGACATCCGATACCAGATAACGCCGTTTCTTCCAGACCTCCGGCGCCGTATACCGGGAGGTGCCGGAAAAACGGGGAGCATGGTGATTCTGCCAGGACTCGGCCAATCCCCAGTCCGCCAGAAACCAGTGAAGCACTCCCGCCTCATCGGCGTGACCCAGGATGTTGTCGGGCTTGATGTCCCGATGGACCAGCGGGGGTTGCAGGGCATGGGCAAAGGTGAGAGCCTCGGCCACCCGCGTCAAGATGGTCAACGCCTCGCGTTCGTCCAGACCCCCCTTGGCGCGCACGTAATGCTTCAGGTCGCCACTGTCCAGAAACGGCGTCACCAGACAGGCGCAGCCATCCGCCTCGATCCAGTACTCCCGCATGGGCGGCACAAAAGGCGCGCCCCGCAATCGTTGCAGATTCGCCGCTTCCCAGCGCAAAACCCGTTTGCCGGTCTCGTCGGAAGTCCGCTTGATGGCAAAAAGGCCCGCTTCTCCGATACAACGGGCGCGGTACACCTCTGCAAAGGCTCCCGAGCCGATTTTGCCCTCCAGGATATAACGACCGTTGCCCACGGTGGATGACCCGGCAGACGTGGCCTTCCCTTTGTTTGTCGTCAACACCAAAACCATGACCGCATCACCCCCAAAACCATGAAACCGCCCCATCAAGAGGCGGTTTCAGGTATTCATTCATCATCGGCTTTCATGCAGGAGGGGTGAGTCTCACCACTCGATCCGCTCCATGTTCTGAAATTCCAGCACCGAACCGTCATACAAGGTGATGGTCCCGGAGGCGTCCCCATCCGAGAAGTCGATGCTGCCATCGTTGTTCACGGTATATTCGGCATCGGTCTGCAAGGTCCAATCCCCGGTGCTCTCCAGGGATACCGAAGGCCCACCACCCACATCCTCCAGATTCACGGTGTCCAGCCAACTGCCGCCCTGACCCCCATCCGCCGAATCCTGACCACCGCCGGATCCGAACAGGAACAGATCATCTCCCTGACCACCATCCATCAGGTCGTTTCCGGCCCCGCCGTTCAGCACATCTTCACCGGTTCCGCCCGTCAACGTGTCGGTACCCGAGCCACCATTCAGAATGTCGTCTCCGGTGCCGCCTGTCAGTTGATCGTTGCCATCTGCGCCGCTCAACTTGTCGTTTCCGGAACCGCCATCCATCTTGTCGTTGCCTTTGCCACCATCCATCTGATCGTTTTTCGACGATCCGCTCATGTCGTCGGCCTTGTTGCTGCCGGAGGTGGTCTTGTCGTAACTTCTCGACTCTTCGGTATAATCGTGCGTGCCCTTGATGTCGCTGTAATCTCCAGAGGCGCCATCTTCTTGGGCATCATCACCGCCGGCAACCCCTTTGGAAGCACCCGGATTGCTCTCATCGACACCGTCCGCGTCATTGCCATGGCCGTTGTCGTCATGTTCTTTGGCGCCCGCTCCGCCCTTGGAGCCATCATCGCCCTTGGAGCCGCCACCCTTGGAGCCACCGCCCTTGGAGCCGCTATCCTTGGAGCTACCGCCCTTGGAGCTACCGCCCTTGGAACCGCTATCCTTGGAGCCACCGCCCTTGGAACCGCTATCCTTGGAGCCACCGCCCTTGGAACCCCCGCCCTTGGAGCCGCCACCAGCAGAGGCCGCCTCTTTGGAATCGCCCGGATTGCTCGGATCGACTTTGCCAGGGTCATTTCCATGGCCATTATCATCATGGCTCTTTTCTGATTGTCCGCCCTTGGAGCCGTTGTCCTTGGAACCCCCGCCCTTGGAGCCGCCATCTTTGGAGCCACCACCACCCTTGGAGCCGTTGTCCTTGGAACCCCC
>JADGBT010000009.1 GCA_015231375.1 Magnetococcales bacterium
GGGCCGGACAGCGAGACGGCCTGGTTCCATCTCGGGGATCTGCTGATGGATCTGGGGGAGATCGAAGAGGCGATCGACGGGTTCACGCAGGCGGCGCGTCTCAAGCCGGATCTGGTCGGCGCCTGGATCAATCTGGGGCTGTGTCAAAAATCCCGGAACCGTCCCGAGCTTGCCCTGGCGTGTTTTCGCATGGCCTTGCAGGCCCGACCGGATCACGCTCAGGCCCACGTCAATCTGGCCATGGCCCATCTGATGATGGAGCACTACCCGGAAGGGTGGCGGGAATACGAGTGGCGTTTCAAACTCGATCAGCCCAGCGTTCCGTATTCATGCCCGTCGGTTCCCCGCTGGCAGGGGGAACCGCTGCGCGACCGGACCCTTCTCGTGTTGGGCGAGCAGGGATTCGGGGACATGATCCAGTTCATCCGTTTCGCCGCTGTGCTGCGCGAGCTGGGAGCGCGGGTGTTGCTGACCGTGCCCACTCCTCTGGTGACCCTGTTCCAGCGTGCGCCCGGTGTGGCGCGGGTGCAAAACCATCCGGATTTCCGTGAACCGGTTCATTTTCAGATTCCGCTGCTCTCCGTGCCCGGCGTGCTCGGAACCACGGTGGAGACCATTCCGGCGGCGGCAGGGTATCTGACTCCGGATCCGCAACAGGCCGCCGTATGGGCCGAGCGGCTGGCAGGGCCGGACCTGAAAGTGGGGCTGATCTGGGAGGGCAAACCGTTGCACGCCAATGATCCGTTGCGGCGTCGTTCCTGCACCTTGAACGATCTGCTGCCCTTGGCGCGGGTGCCGGGCGTGAGCCTATTCAGTCTGCAAAAGAGTGAGCCGGATCGACCATTGCCCTCGATTCCGCAAGGGGTATCGATCCGGTTCATGGATGCTCATCTCACCGACTTCGCGGCCACGGCGGCGATCATGAGCCGGATGGATCGGATCGTCACCATCGATTCGGCCACGGCCCATTTGGCCGGAGCCTTGGGGGTGCCGGTCTGGACCTTGTTGCCCCGGGCGCCGGACTGGCGTTGGGGCATGAACCGATCCACCACCCCCTGGTATGCCTCCATGACCCTGTTTCGTCAAAGCGTGACCGACCGCTGGAACGAGCCGGTGGCCGCCATGGCCCTGGCTTTGGAGTCGCAAAAATGAGCGCTTCTGAAATCTCCCGGTTGCTGGAGCAGGCCCTGGCCGCCCATCGGCGTCGGGATCCGGTGCAGGTGAACGCCTGGGTGCGACAGGTGTTGACCCTGGACCCCGAAAACGCCGACGCGCTGTATCTGCTGGGTATCAGCGCCGCCTCGATGAACCGTCCCGATCTGGCGGTCCATCTGTTGCGCAAGGCGGTGGCGTGCAATCCGGGTCATCCTTATTATCATTTCAATCTGGGATCCTGTTTCAGCGCCTTGGGTCAGAACGAGCGGGCCGAAGAGAGTCTGCGCGCCGCCCTCGCCTTGAAACCCGATCTGGCCGAAGCCCATATCAATCTGGGCAATCTGCGCATGGCCCAGGGGGATCCGGCGGTTGCGGTGGCGTGTTATCTGCACGCGGTGGGGCTGAATCCGGATCTGACCATCGCCCATTATAATCTGGGGGTCATCTTTCAGGAGCATGGCGATCACGTCGCGGCGTTGGAGCGCTTCCGGGAGGCGTTGCGCTGCGATCCGGATTATGCCCCGGCCCATATGGGGGTGGCGGCTTCGCGGCTCAAGACCGGTGAGTACCACGAGGGCTGGCAGGAGTATGAATGGCGGTTTCGTCTGCCCACGCACGCGCCGCGTCTGTGTCCCGTGCCCCGCTGGGAGGGACTGCCCCCCGAGGGGGCGCGTCTGCCCGAGGGGTTGCGTTTGTATGTCTACACCGAGCAGGGATTCGGCGATGCCTTGATGTTCGCCCGTTTCGCGCCTTTGCTGCGGGAGCGGGGCGGCAGGGTGTTGCTGGAGTGTCGCCCGGAGTTGTCGCGGCTTTTCGCCGCTTCGTCACTGGCTGATCTGGTGAGCGCGCGTGCGTTGGACGACGGAGCGCCTCCCCCTTTCGACTACGACCGTCATGTGCCGCTCATGAGTCTGCCGGGCCTGTTGGGGATCACGTTGGAGACGCTGCCGGATTCCTGTCCCTATCTGGTGGCGCCGCCGGAGCGGGTCCAGGCCTGGGGGGAGCGACTCGGGGAGAAAAAAGGGTGGCGGATTGGGTTGTGCTGGTCGGGGAATCCTTCGACGGCGGTCAATCGGGATCGGGCCTGCACCGTGCAGGATCTGCTGCCTTTGACCCTGTTGCCTGGCATCACCTTCTACAGTCTGCAAAAAGGCCCCCCTGCGGCCCAATTGACCCGGGAGTTGTGTCAACGCCACGACATCGTTTCTTTGGAAGCGGAGTTGGAGGATTTTGCCGAAACCGCCGCCGTGTTGCGGAATCTGGATCTGCTGATCTCCACGGATACGGCGATCGTCCATCTGGCCGGGGGATTGGGGGTGCCGGTCTGGACCCTGTTGCACACAGCCTGTGAATGGCGCTGGCTGGAAAATCGCGCAACAAGCCCCTGGTATCCTTCCATGCGTCTGTTTCGTCAAGCCGGAGCGGGTGACTGGCAGGAGTTGGTGGAGCGGGTCAGACGGGCTTTGGATGACAGTCTAAATCTGAAAAATTTGCTATAGCAGCAAAAATTTGCTTGATTTTTGGGTTTCGTTTCCCTATCCTCATGAAACCCAATGCCCTGCCTTGAGCGGAATTCATTCCGAAATCGATTTTTCTGGATTGTTACAACTTAAATCATTCAAAAAGCGGCAAAAGTTCATAGCCGGATTCGCGGAGATCAAATCATGAGAATCCATCAACAGGCCACTCTGATCGACACCATTCAGGATGCCATGCACGAGATGGCCATCGCTTTTTTTTCCACCGATATCGGCATGCGAGATGGACCGGCGCTTCTGCACGCGACAGCGGTTTCGTCGCATGCGCCAAAGGCCGATGTAACGGCCATCGTCGGATTCCGGGGACAGATCGCCGGGGGCGTGCATCTTTCCGCGCCGATGCATGCGGCATTGGGGCTGGCGTCGGCTTTTTGGGGCGAGCCGCTGGACTCCTTCAACGAGACGGGTCGGGATGCGTTCGGCGAATTGACCAACATTCTGGCCGGCGCCTTGAAAAGTCGCATCAACGATGGCATCGATCTGACCCCTCCCACCATTGTGCAGGGATCGGATCCGGTGGATCTGCCCACCTATGGCGTGCCCCACAGTGCCCGGTGTTATTTCATGACCGTCAATGGACCGTTGTACGTGGAGGTGTTCCACGATGGTCAGGAGCTTTAGAGATCAGGCCTTTTAGGGGAACGGACATTCCAGGGAGGTCAGGAATCCGGCCCGTTGTCAAGAAAGGCCGTCCGGTCTGAATGGGGTGTCGTCAACGCTTCCGGGGGTGGCGCGGCATATTCGGATGTTTTCGCTTCATCTTGGAGCAGCCAGTGGGCGATGGAGGCCAGCACGGTGGCCAGTTCGGTTTCCAGTCGATCCAGCAGCAGTGGCCAGACATGGCGTTGATCCGACCGGATGGCCATTTCCAACTCCCGCGCCGCCTCGAACAACGCCATGGCGTACAGATTCCCCGCAGACCCCTTGAAGGCGTGAATCAATCGGCTGGCCTGCTCCAGGTCGTTGACGCGTCGGCCCAGCAGCATGCCCCGCAGGGTTTGGATCACGGTGGTGTAGTGGTTTTGGAACTCCGTCAGCAACGTCCACAACAAGGCCTGCTTGTGATGGATCATCTCCAGCAGCGCTTCGCTGTCGATGCCGGGCAGGGGTGGAGGTTCGGGCATGGCGATCCTGGCAGCCGCGTCCGCTCCAACGGCCGAGACTGAGGGTTCCGGTCGCTGGAACGGACGCGGCCCGATCCAGCGGTTCAAGGTCTCGAACAGCCGTTTGCGGTCGATGGGTTTGGTGAGGTGGTCGTTCATGCCGGCTTCCAGGCTGGCCTGTTGATCGTTTTCCAGGGCGTGGGCGGTCATGGCCAGAATCGGCAGATGCTGCAAACGCGGATCCGTGCGGATCATGCGGGTGGCGGCGTGACCATCCATCAGGGGCATCTGGATGTCCATCAACACCAGATCATACTGGCCAGTGGTCACCTGTTGAATGGCCTCCAGTCCATTTTCCGCCACATCGACCACGATGCCGACACTTTCCAGATTCTCCCGCGCCACCTGCTGGTTGATGGGATTGTCTTCCACCAGCAGCACTCTGGCGCCGTGCAGGTGTTGGTGGAAGGCGGTCAGGTCCGGAGGATGCGCGCCGCTGTCGGGCGGTCGGGCCACCTCCTGGCCGAACAGGGTCATGATCCCGTCGAACAGGACCGAACAGTGGATCGGTTTGATCAGGTGCAGATGCGCGATTCCGGCGATGTTGCCGTGGCGGCGGTTTCTGGGAGCGTTCGGGGGGAGTGGGTTGCTCAACAGCAGCAGGCTGCAAGGGGGACGGGAGCGGGATGGATCGATGCTGGTCTGGCGGATCTTTTCCAGGCTGTCCGGGGGGAGCGGGGTGGACTCCTCCAGCACGATCAGTCGGAACGGGTTTTGGGCGGCGCGGGCCAAAGCCGCCTGATCGAGCGCCTCCTGGGCCGTGGAGACCGCCACCACCTCGAAGGTGAACAGACGCAGCATGTCTGCCAGGGCGTTGCGGCTGGGCGTGTTGCGGTTCACCAGCAGCACGGGCAGATGGCGCAACTCCTGGGGAGGCAGCAGATCCGAGCGGTTGCCGGTGACCGCGTGCTGAAAGGCGGCGGTGAAATGAAAGGTGCTGCCTTGTCCCGGTGCGCTTTCCAGCCAGATGCGTCCTCCCATCATTTCGACCAGTCGTTTGCTGATGGCCAGTCCCAGTCCGGTGCCGCCATGGGTGCGGGTGGTGGACAGGTCGGCCTGGGAAAAAGGCTGAAACAGTCGGCCCGCCTGATCTTCCGGAATGCCGATGCCGGTATCGCGCACCGAAAAATGCAGCAGGATTGGTACCTCTTCATCCGGGACGCGTCGCACCGACACTTCCACCTCCCCGTCGGTGGGGGTGAACTTGATGGCGTTGCCGATCAGGTTCATCAGGATCTGTTCCAGGCGCAACGGATCCCCGTGCAAGGCGGTGCGTCCCTCCTCGGCCATGGACAGGATCAGTTCCAGTCCTTTTTCCGCCAGTTGCAGACGGAACAGATCGGCCAAGCGTTCAAACAGCTCCCGTGGCAGAAAATCGACTTTTTCCAGTTCCAGCCGTCCGGCGTCGATCTTCGAGAAGTCCAGGATATCGTTGATGATCCGCAGTAGGGAACGGGAGGAGGCGGAGATTTTGTTCAGGTGGTCCCGTGTTCTGGGGGGCAGTTCGGATTGCAAGGAGAGATCGGTCAGACCGATCACGGCGTTCATGGGGGTGCGGATTTCATGGCTCATGTTGGCCAGAAACAGGCTTTTGGCCTGATTGGCCGCAGAGGCGGCGGCGCTGGAGCGTTCCAGTTCGCGAGTCATGCGTTGCAGATCGCCGACCATATGGTTGAAAGTCGCGGCCAGATCGCCGATTTCATCGTGTGTGGTCACGGCCAGGGTGGTGTCGAAGCGACCCTGACCGATGGCCGTCATGCCCTGACGCAGTTGGATGATGGGCGCCGCCAATCGGCGCGAGACCAGATAGGCGCAACCGGTCACCAGCAGCAGCATCGGCAGGGCCGACAGCCACAGCAGCGGCAGTTCCTTGCGGAGTGCGTCGTCGATCATGGTCGGAGTGACCGGAAAGGTGATCCGCAGGGTCAGATGGGGTTCCCCGTCTCCGAGACGGATCTCCCCGTGGATCGGGATGGTCTTCGGGTCTGCGGGGAGGAGGAGGTCGCCTTCCGGAGGCATGAGGGGCGTTGACGGCGGATGATACAGGCGCGCCCCCTGGTATCCGGCCACTTTCAGGGCTGTCACATGCCGCAGATAGTCGGTGAGATCCGCGTGAAGCAGGATCGATCCGGCGAATCCGCCGATTTCCGGATCCCATTTGGGGATGCCCGCCAATACGGTCCAGTGGCCATCCGGCATCTGGAAGGGGCCTGCGAAGCGGGTGGAGCCGAAGGGGAGTTCCTGCAAGGTGTGATGGAGTTTTCTGGCCTGCTGGTCATACGGGTCGTTGTCGTCGGGTTGGTGGTTGAGATTCCGGTATTGGCGGATGCGTTGCCTGCCGCTGACGGCGACCATCTCCTGGCCCTGGCGATCGAAGTAGCGGATCGACAGGAACAGTCCTTTTTGGGACGACAGGACGTGCGTGAACAGTCGTTCCACCTCGGGTTTGATCAGCAGTGTCCGGTCCCCCCAGGCCCGGAGCATCTCGTCGAGGCCGGAGAGTTGTTCCAGGATGCGCAGGCCGCTTTGCAAAGGAATGGCCTGCACCTTGTCGAAATAGGCGACCGCCTCATCGACGACGTGCCGGGCCGAGCGTTCCATATCCTGTTGGATCTGGCGTTTGATCATCCAGTATTGGACCGATCCGAAACAAAAGATCAGCAGGACGCCCACCCCGACAAACCAGCCCAGCAGCGTGTGGAAGATCGATCGGCGTCGGGTGTTCATGGGGATTCCGGATGGTGCTGGAAGGCTTCGGCCTGTTCGATGATTTCGTCGATCCAGGGACTGGTCAGGATTTCCGGAGCGATTCCGAGCATGTGCGCCCGTTCCCGGTTGACGATGCGCGCTCCCCGGGGGGGTGCGACCGGGGGCATGTGGGCCGGATCGGCACCCTGGGCGAGAATCCGGTGGGCTATGCGGACCGCCTCGTATCCTTGCCGGTATCCAGAGTCGTCGGCGGTACACAAGACGCCTTCCTGGACGAACTGCTTTGCGTCGCCGATATCGGGTTTGCGGATGTGGCGTAGATACCAGGCTCCCAGAGCCAGGGGATCTACGGGGAGGCCCTCCGCGTCCTTGATGGTGTGGTGATTGGCTAGAAAAATGGCATCGGCCTGACTGGCCAGAGCCAGGGCGCCTTTTTTCCACTCCGATTCGTGGTTGGTGACCACTGTGCCGACGATCCGCACCGGCAGCGCGCCCTGTTCGGCCTTGCGATGGAGATCTTTCACCTTGGCGAGACTGGTTTCCGAGTCGTCGGACAGGATGGCGAGGGTCTGGATGCCCGGAACCAGTCGGGTCAGCAGTTCCAGGCCGTCTTGCATGTATCCGGGCTGGTAGACTCCGGTGACGTTGTGGCCGGGTTTTTCCAGGCTGTCGAGCAGACCGTATTTGAGGGGCCAGATGTTGATCCCCCAGAACACCACCGGAACCGGCGTGTCCAGATAGTGGGAGCCGATGTGGCGGACCGCGTTGTCGTCGCCGAGCAGCAGCAGATCCGGCTGGAACTGTTGGGCCTGTTCCAGAATCCGGCGGGTGGTCACGGCCAGTTCCGACGGGTCGCTTTTGTTCTTGGTGTTCATCCACACTTTCTGGACCACGGCTTGTGATGATTCCACCGTATCGGTTCGGGTATAGGTGGTCACTTGGTCCGGATGGTCGAGATAGCCGAGTTCCAGCAACGCGGCGCTGACTCCCCGGTGGGTCTCCTGGGACCACAGGTACTCCCGATGATAACTGCTGACCACCAGGATGCGCTTTTTGGGAGAGGCCGGGAGATCGTGGGGTAGCGCGGCCATGACAGTGGTCAACAGCAGGATCAACCGGTAAACGATGCGGTTCGTGGGGAGAGGCTCAGGCGATGAAGTGGGGCGGATCGGGCCATGCATCGGGTTTTCCCAGCCAGCTTGATGTGGTCAGGAGAGCAAAATTTGCAAATCGTGCCAAGTATACACCCGGGGCATCGCGCGCAACAGGGGCGATGTTCGGGCCTGGTTGCCGGATTTCCGGGTGGGGGTGGTCGAGTGGCGTTTGCCCCCCTGTCCCACGCGCCATCAGGTTTCGTCCGGCACCAGTTGATAGCCGACGCCATGAATGGTGACCAGCATGCGGGGGCTGGAGGTTTCGCCCAGTTTGCGGCGCAAGCGGTTGATCATGACATCGATGGTGCGATCGTTGGGTATCCAGTCGCGACTGCTGATCGCCTCCAGGAGTTGATCCCGCGTGAACACCCGACCCGGTTTGCGGACGAATTCCGCCAGCAGCAGATATTCGCCGTTGGTCAAGGGGACATGGGCACCGTCCGGGGTGATGAGCCGTCGTCGTTCGGTATCCAGGGTCCAGCCGTTGAACAGGTGCCGGGTGACCGGGAGTTCGTCCTCTTCGCGCTGTTTGCGGGTGCGACGCAGCAGGTTCTTGACGCGGATGAGGAGTTCCCGTTCGTTGAAGGGTTTGATCACGTAATCGTCCGCGCCCAGTTCCAGGCCCACGATGCGATCCACGTCCTCCTTGCGGGCGGTCACCAGGATGATGCCCATGTCGGAACGGAGTCGCAGGGCGTGGGTCAAAGAGAAGCCATCCTCGCCGGGCAGATTGATGTCCAGCAGTACCAGATCGGTACGGGTGGTTTCCAGACGTGTCCACATTTGGGATCCGTTTTCCGCCTCGGAGACGGCGTAGCCTTCTTTTTCAAAGTAGGCGGCGAGCAGTCCCCGGGTCACCGGATCGTCTTCGACGATCACAATGTGTGGTTTGGCATTCATACCCAACGGTCACACCCTAACTCTTTCATCCAGGCGATTTCATCCAGGCGATACAGAGCCGTGCCGGTTGTCTGGCGTGAGAATCGGCAAAGCCGAACACGTGGCCAGACAGTTTATCCATATCATTATGGAACAATCAAGATTAATTTCGACTTGTTCCGGAAACCGCCCTGAATCATGCCGAACGGATCAGGTAAACGCCGTGTCATTCACATGATGTTAACATTTATATCGGAGCCTGAAGCGTAGGGCGGATCCGGGCGCGTGATAACGGATCATCATCCGCCCGGATCCTGGCCCCCGCAAGAAAAAAAATGGTCCGGAGTGGAGACATTTCCCCATCCCGGGAAGAAAACGTGCTATGCTGCAAAGCGAAACGATCCGGGTACACGGCTGTTCTCCATTCACCTGAAAATTACGAAAAATAACAGAAAATCAAAGCTATGGATGAACCGATGCATGCTTTGGTCGTGGACGACAACCCGATGGAACGGGCGTTGTTGTCCGGACTGCTCAAGAAACTCACCCGCTGGACCATTGTCCCCGTTGCCTGCGCCACCGGAGAAGAGGCGCTCAAGCAGGTGGAGCGGATGGATCCGCAGGTGGCCTTTGTGGATTATCGTCTGGATCACGAATCGGGCATCGATCTGATCCGGAATCTGCGTGCCATGGGGAGTCGGGCGGGATTCATTCTGTTCACCGGCACCGAAGGGGACGAGGCGCTGGTGGAGGCGGTGCGGGTGGGGGCCGACGACTATCTGCGCAAAAGCGAACTGAGCGTGGAAAGTCTCAACCGGACCATCCATCATGTGCTGGAAAAGAGCCGTACCGCCTGCAATCTGGAGGCGGCCCTGGCCGAACTCCAAAAGGCCAAGGCCCAACTGGAAAAACGGGTCGAAACCGATGCCGCCGTCTTGAGCGAGGCCCGGGAACGTCTGGATGCCATCGCCTCGGCGGCCCTCGATCCGATTCTGATTCTGGACGCCCAGATGCGGGTCACCTTCTGGAACCCGGCGGCCACACGCGTGTTTGGCCACCCCCCGGAAGACATTCTGGGCCGTCCGGTGCTGGACCTGCTCCCCCCCTCGGAGTTCGCCACCCGTCTGAAGAACACCTTCAAGAGTTTCAGCCGCACGGGCAAGGGCACCATGATCGGCCGGGTGGTCGAATTCATGGTCAAGCATAAAAACGGCAAGAGTTTTCCGGTCGAAGCCTCCTCGTCCGCCATCCAGATCCGCAACGCCTGGCATGTGGTGGTGATCCTGCGCGATGTCACCCGGCATCGCAAGGACAAGGCGGCTTTGCTGCGGGCGCGGGACGCGGCCCAGCGGGCCACCAACCTGAAAGATCAATTCGTCTCCCTGGTGGCCCATGATCTGCGAGGACCGTTCACCTCGATTCTGGGTTTTCTGGAACTGCTGGACAACGATCCCAAGAATCCCTTGAGCAAGAAACAAAAAGGTTATCTGGCCTGGATCACCGAAAGCAGCGCCAAGATGCTGGCCTTGATCGACGAGATTCTGGACATCAGCCGCCTGAAAACCGGCAAGATTGTCCCGGAGCCGCGTTTCTTCAACGCCCGTTTCGCCGGAGACAAGGCCCTGGAGTCGATTCGGCCCCTGGCCGAGCAGAAAGGCATCGAGCTGCTCAACACCCTGCCCGAAGCCTTCCGGCTGCACGCGGATCCGGCGTTGTTCGGCGAGGTGCTGCACAATCTGCTCACCAACGCCGTGAAATTTTGCAGCAAGGGGGATCGGATCACCCTGTTGCGTCCTCCCGGCAAGCCCTCCACCCTGGCGGTGCTGGACACAGGCGTGGGCATCCGTCAGAAACGGTTGCCGAAGCTGTTCAAGCTGGAAGAGAAAACCTCCACCGTGGGCACCTCCGGCGAACACGGCACCGGCTACGGATTGCCGTTCAGCCGGGATCTGCTGCGCGCCCATCACGGCGATCTGACGGTGGAATCCAAGGAGGGCATCGGCAGCATCTTCTACGCCCAACTGCCGGAAGTGGTCCCCATGGCCCTGATCGTGGACGACGACGCGGAGTTTCGTCAGTTGCTGCTGGCCTTCTTGCACAACGATGGCGTTTCGACCCTGGAGTCCACCAATGGCTTGCAGGCGTTGGAGGTGCTCAAGAGTCGCGCCTGTCATCTGATCATCTGCGACGTGCAGATGCCCGGCATGGATGGATTCACCTTTCTGGCCAAGGTGCGGGCCGATCCCAAGACCCGTCTGATTCCGGTGATTCTCGTGACCGGTGACGATACCATCGAAACCCGTGAGACCGCTTTTCGCATCGGAGCCAACGACTTCATCAACAAGCCGTTCACGCCCACGGAGTTCATTCCCCGCGTGCGCCGTTTCGTGGGATGACGACCACCTCGGCCGGTCATGGGATGGGGGTTCCGGTGGCCAAGAAACGGCTTGGACAACACTTCCTCGCCGATTCCGAGGTGGCGCGGGAGATTGTCCGGGCCTCCGGGGTGGGGCCGGGGGATCGGGTGGTGGAGATCGGTCCCGGACCGGGCGCCTTGACCGGTTGGCTGCTGCGGGCTGCGGGTCGGGTGTGGGCCATCGAGCTGGATGCGGAGTTGTTGCCGGTTCTGCTGCACCGCACCGCCGGTCTGGGGGCGCTGCATGTGGAGCGGACCGACGCCTTGCGGGTCGATTATGGGGCGTTGGCGCAAACCCTGGGCGGGGAGCTGCGCATCGTGGCCAACCTGCCCTACAACATCAGCACCCCTTTATTGATGCGTTTCATCGAGCAACGCGCGGCCATCGTCCAGATGACCCTGATGGTGCAAACCGAGGTGGCGGAACGGCTCTACGCCCGTCCGGGCACCAAGGCGTATGGGGCCTTGTCGGTGCCGTGCGGATTGTGGATGGAGATCGAACCGGTGCTGCATGTGCCTCCCGGCGCGTTTCGTCCCCCGCCCAAGGTCAACTCCACCGTGGTGCGACTGACCCGGCGGGCCGCCCCCCTGGCCCAGGTGGATGACCCCGAAATCTTCTCCCGGGTGGTGCGGGCCGCGTTCGGACAGCGCCGCAAAGTGTTGGCGAATGCCCTGCGGGTGATGGGGGATCCGGCCCGTCAGTGGCTGGAACGGGCGGAAATCGATCCGGAACGCCGGGGCGAGACCCTCTCGATTCCGGAGTTCGCCCGACTGGCCAATGTGATTCACGCCTCCGGGGAGAGCGGCTCCCCGGAGGCCTCCCCGGATCCCTCCCCGACCATCATGAACGCCGACCCGATGCAGGGATGAGCCTTCCCCGGATCACTCCCCGACCATCATGAACGCCGACCAGATGTAGGGGTGTTTCCACTCGCTGGACTCCAGCAGATCCAGTTGCGATTCCCGCAAGGCCCGATGGGCGCTCATGCCCTCTCCGAGACGGGCGTAGAGATTGGTCATGAGCGCCTGAGTGCCCGCATCGCTCACCTCCCACAACGAGGCGATCACCGATTTGGCTCCGGCCTCCTGGAAGGCCCGGCGCAATCCGTAGACTCCTTCGCCTTCGTGCGTCTCCCCGAGTCCGGTTTCGCAGGCCGATAGCACCGCCACGCGTGTGCCGGTCAGATCCATGCCCAGCACCTCCAGGGCGGTGAGCACGCCGTCGTTGTTCGTGTCCAGCTCCCCTAGAAAGCGGGCGTTGGCGTTGATGCCGGCAAAGGCCAGTCCGGCCCGCAACAACGGATTGTCTCCGGGCGGGGGAAGCTTCAACTCGCCACCACGGGCCAGTTTCAGGAGGCGCTTTTTCAGGTTGTCGTCCGGTTTGAGGAAAAAGCCGTGGGTGGCGATGTGCAGAATCTCCGGTGGCGCCATCATCGACTGCAAGGCCGACTCCTGGGCATCGTGTTTCATCAGCACGGTATTGCCTTTCTTGCGGCCTGCGGCCTGACTGGAGATCAGCCGTCCCTCTTTTTCCGCGCCGGGCAGCGGATCGAAATGCAGTCCCCGCATGCCTGATGAAAAGGCCCGCAACCCCTGCTTGAGTTCGGAGGAGCGTCTGCCCTGGAGGGATTCCGACTCTTTTTCCTGTTCCTTGAGCTTTTTGGCCTGGTCTCCTCCCACCGTGTCGGAGTTGTAATCCGGACCGGCCAGGATCAGATAGTGGCCTTTGGCCTCGGGAATGCCGGAAGGGACCAGATCCCGGCTCGACGACAGCAGATGCAGATCCGTATCCCGGGCCAGATAGTCGTTCTCCGGATCCACCAGCGCCTGAAACGGCAGAATGTTGAGCATGCCGTCCGGCACCACGTAGACCTGTTCCCGCATGCCGATGCGCTGTTTGATGGGAGCCCAGATCCGGTCATAGGCGACGCGGCCCATTTTTTTGAGACTCTCTTCGTCGGCCTCTTCGTCCTGGATGATGGCCCGATAGTCGGTGACGATTTTCTGCATGCCGTCCGGGTCCGGATAGACCACCCGATCAAAGATCGTCTTGTCCTTGTCCTTGATCACAATGGCCGCCTGCAAGCCGCTGCGCTCTTCGTCCTTGTAGGCCAGAAACTCCACCAGGGCCGCTTTTTCCGGCAGATGTTGGATCACGGTGTCGAGGGTGATGGGCGTGGTGGCGTGTTGCAGCCGTTTGCTGGCCCGTCCCAGCTCCAGTTGCAGCCGCTCCACGTCGTTTTCCAGATCGTGGATCACCTTCAGATGGGTATCGGCGCTCTCCGGGGTGGGACCGGAAAGCGTCAACGAGGCCAAGCGTTTGCGGGTCTCCGTCAACCGTTCGCTGATCGCCTTGAGCGCCGGATCGTTCCCCAGGCGGGCGATCTGCCGGATTTCCGAGGTGATCTTGAGCAGCAGCCCCTTGCGCCGCAAACCCACCTCGAAGGCTTCGCGCCCTCCGCTGGCCGGATCCATCTCCCCCAGCCGGGTCAGATAGGTGTGAAGCTCCGGGGCGTGCAGTCGGATGTATCCCTCCCGGGCGTTGTCTCCGGTGGACCAGAGCATGCGATCCAGAAAATCCGAACGACGGGTGAACAGCTCCTTGCGTACCTTGAACGCCTCCGGGTTCCGGGTCTTTTCCAGGATCGAGGCCAGGGTCTCCAGCACCTCGAAGGCGTAGGGATGCAACGGTCCGACCGCCGCTTCGGCCTTGGCGCGGGCCTGGCGGGCCAGCTCTTCCGCCTCTTTGTGGCGGCCCATGTCCCGCAGCAGCAGACTCAAGTCGTTCATGGAGCGGATCACGTCCGGATGACGCTCTCCGAGGGTTTTTCGGCGTCCTTCCAGGGCCTGTGTGAAGAGTTTCTCCGCTTCTTGATGCTGTCCCAGGTGATGGGTGACCCGGGCCAGATTGTTGACGGCCTTCAGGGTGCGGGGATGGCGTTCTCCCAAAGTGGCGCTCCAGCTTTCCATGGCCTGACGGAACAGCGGAGCGGCCTTGGCAGGCTCGCGTTGCAGCAGATGCAGATAGGCCAGATTGTTGATCACCGCCATCGTGTCCACATGCCGCTCCCCGAGCCGTTTGCGATAGGAGTCGATGGCGTTTTGATACAGGGGTTCGGCCTTGTCGAAGTTGCCTTGGCTTTCGTGCAGCAAGGCGAGATTGTTCATGGTGGTCAGGGTGATGGGGCGTTCGGGCCCGAATTGTTTGTGCGCCAGCTCAAGCGCCTGTCGCAACACCGGTTCCGCGTCGTCGTAGAGTCCCGCCTGTTCCAGCAGTTGACCCAGATTGTTGCGGGTGGTGATGGTGACCGGATGGGCCTCCCCCAGGGTCTTGGTGAGGGCTTCCAGGGTGCTTTTGAGCAGGGTTTCCGCAGCGGCCAGATCTCCTCTTTTTTCGAGGATGGTGGCCAGCTCCACACGCAGGGCCAGGGTCGATGGGTGCTCCTCTCCGTGTGCGGCGGCGAGTTCCTTCAGGAGTTTGCGGGTCTGGTTTTCCGCCTCCTGGAAATCATTCTGGTCCGTCAGCAGATGGATCCGGGCGGTGGTGGCTTCGACGGTCAGCGGATCCTGGGTGCCGGCGGGCAGCCGCGCCAGTACCGGCTTGAGAAGCGCTTCGGCCTGTTTGAGCGCGCCCAGACGACGGTTGGCCTCGGCGGCCCCGATGCGGGTGGCCAGGGGGGTGGGATCTTCTTTCGGCAGGATGGCTTCCAGAATGGCCAGGCTCTGTTCATACCCATCCCGGGCCATGGGGAAAGCCTCGCGGGCCATGTTCATGGCCGCGAACCGCTCCAGACAGCGGGCGGTTTCCGGGTGATGATAGCCATGCACCCCGGCGGACCGTGGACACACCGCCCGCAGGATCGTTTCCGCCTCGTCGTGGGCGCCTTGTTCCTGGAGCAGTCGGGCCAGGGCCAGATCGTTGTCCATGGCCAGGGGGTGTTCGGCCCCGATTTTGGCGGCCCAGCCGACGCGGGCGGCCTGATACAGATCACGGGCGGCTTTGGGGTTGTGCTGGAGTTCCAGGAGTTCGGCCAGGGCCTTGCCGGTGGTGAGGCTTTCCGGATGGTTGGATCCCAGGGCATTCTGGGCGTGGGTCTGCGCCAGTTTGAGCAGCGGTTCGGCCTCGGCGATTTTGCCCATCAGGGTCAGATAGGTGCCCAGCTCCCGTTCACTCATGAAAGTGGCGGCGTGTTGCGCTCCCAGATTCTCCCGCGCCAGATCCGCCGCCTGTTTTCCCAGCCGGATGGCCGTGTCCAGATCCCCCTTTTCGGCGGCGGCCATGGCCTCTTCCCGGGTCTTGGACCACACCCCCGCCACCCCGGCCTTGTTGGCCGGAATGGCTCCGGCCTGATTCAAGGTTTCGTCCACCCAGGCGGGCATGGTGTTGACCAGTCGGCTGATCTCTCCATTGTACATGGCCGCGTCCTTGGCGTCGCCTCCCTTGGCCGCCAGGGTGGCGGCCTTGCGGAAGTATTCCAGGGCTTTGGCGGTCTCTCCCGCCTGGAGGCTGGCCGTGGCCGCGTTGTGCAGCCAGTCCTTGTGGCCCGGATCCCGTTCGTGGGCCTTGGCAAAGCGGGTCATGGCCTGCTGGAAATCTTTGGCCTGCATGGCCTTTTTGCCCGTTTCCGCCTCTTTGGCCGCTGTGGGATCGTTTTTGGCCGCTGGAGGGGAGGGGGGTGGCGTCAGCAGAGGCGCGTTGTCGGTGGTTTTTTCAGCGTCTGCCGGTTTGACGACCGTTCCGACCCGTGGTTTTTCGTCCGGAGCGCCGGATGCGGCCAGCGCGGTCATTGGCCAGGAGGATCCCAGCAGCAGACCGAGCGCGATCACGGGCAACAGCTTCATCCTCCGTGATGAAGGGTGGACACGGAAACGGCGGGGGCGGGAAAGAGGCATGGGACTCTCCACGGGATGGGTTTTCAGGGGGCCATGAATGGGTATGCTAACCGATTTTGTGGCGGGTTTCATGGCAATTCCGGCCAGGGGGGTGTTTTTTGGTGGGGGTGGGGCGGGTTTTTGCGAGCGAGGACAAAACGATTGGTCAGCAAGGGTGCGGGAGTTGCCGCAAAACCTGATTGCCGCCCCGCACCGTGATGGGGATGCGGGGCGGGGAGCGGGGAGTTATCCCTTCTTCACATACCAGACCGCAAAAGTCTCCATGGCCCCGCGCAGGGTTTTGAACGCTTCGCTGTCGGGCAGGTCCTGTTTCTTGGCGGAATCGAGGTTGAAATCGGTGGTCAGATCCTCGGCGAAGCGGAGGATGGTCTCCCGGATCAATTCCTGGGAGTCGTTGAGGATTTCATCGACGCGGCATGTCATGGGTGGTTCCTTTGTGTGACGCAAGTGGCGGGTAAGCGGTCCGGATACGGCTTGTTTCAAGAATCACTGTAGCATCACTGTAGCGTCACACCGGTGGTGAACGCCAGAAGATTTTTGAGTCCGGGGGTTTGGTGCTTTTTTAGTGGGCCCCTTCAAAGGTGATGCGGGGATCGGCGACCACATAGGTCAGATCGGTGATCAGCTTGGTGATCAGTCCCAGCAGCGTGTAGAAATACAAGGTGGCCAGCACCACCGGATAGTCCCGGTTGATGACCGATTCGTACCCCAGCAACCCCAGGCCGTCAAGGCTGAAGATGGTTTCGATGAGCAGACTGCCACTGAAAAACGCGGCCACGAACGAGCCGGGAAAACCGGTGACCAGGGGAATCAGCGCGTTGCGGAACACGTGACGGTAGAGCACGGCCCGTTCGGTGATGCCCTTGGCCCGGGCCGTGAGGACGTATTGTTTGGAAATTTCTTCCAGAAAGCTGTTTTTGGTGAGCATGGTCATCACCGCGAAGGATCCCACCACCGAGGCGAAGACCGGCAACACCATGTGCCACAGATAGTCGATGATGCGCGCGGGCCAGGAGAGGGATTCCCAGTGGTCCGAGACCAGCCCGCGAATCGGAAACAGATCCCAGAAGCTGCCTCCGCCGAACAGCACGATCAGCAGCACTCCCAGCACGAATCCGGGAATGGAGTATCCGGCCAGGATCAGCATCGAGGTGGCGGCGTCGAAGCGGTCGCCGTGGCGCACCGCCTTGCGGATTCCCAGGGGGATGCTCACCAGATAGGTGAGCAGAAAGGTCCACATGCCCAACGAGATGGAGACCGGCAGCTTGTCGATCACCAACGCGGTCACGGAGCGGTGATGATAGTAGGAGTCTCCGAAGTCGAAACGCAGATAGTTGCCGATCATGAGCAAAAAGCGTTCGTGGGCCGGACGGTCGAAGCCGTAGAGTTTGCTCAACGCCGCGATCTGATCCGGGCTCAACCCCTTGGCGCCGCGATACACGCCACCGCCAGCGGGGGTGGCGACCTCTCCGTGTCCGCCGGAGGCGCCGGCCTCCATGCGGGCGATCATCTGTTCCACCGGTCCGCCGGGCACGAACTGGATCACCACGAAGGTGACGGCCATGATCCCCAGCAGGGTGGGAATCATCAACAGCAGACGGCGCAGGATATAGGCGCCCATGTCACTTCATCCACCAAGAGAGCAGCCATCCTTCCGGCGAGTAGAACAGCGGCGGTTTTTCCGGCCGGGCGAAACGGTCCCAATAGGCGATGCGGTGATAGGTCAGATGCCAGTTGGGCACCAGATAGTGACCGGCCAGCAGCACCCGGTCCAGGGCGCGACAGGCGGTGATCAGTTCCGGTCGGTTTTTGGCGTAGATGAGTTTCTCCACCAGGGCGTCCACGGCGGGATCCTGGATGCCGATGCGGTTGTGACTGCCCTGGATGGCGGCGCTGGACGAATGCCACATGTCCCGCTGTTCGTTGCCCGGCGACTGGGACTGGTCGAAGCCGTTGACGATCATGTCGTAGTCGAAGTCGTGGACCCGGCTTTGATACAAGGAGGTGTCCACGGTGCGGTATTGGAGGCGGATGCCGAGTTTTTCCAGGTTGGCCGCGTAGGGGGCCAGAATGCGCTCGAAGGCCGGAGCGGCGAGCAGGGCTTCGATTTCCAGGCGGTGGCCTTTGCCATCGGTCAGCACCTCGTCGTCACCCAAGGTCCAGCCGGCCTCTTTCAGGAGTTTGGCGGCCTCCCGCAGATTGTGACGCAAGGAGTGGGGCGGGGTGGTAACCGGGGGCGTCGGCACCGGACCGAACACCACCGGGTCGAGTTTGTCTTTCAGCGGTTCCAGAAGGGCCAGTTCCTCCGGGGAGGGGGTACCCTGGGCCGCCAGTTCGGAGTTGGAAAAATAGCTTTTGGAGCGGGTGTATTGACCGTAGAAGAGATTGTCGTTGCTCCATTCGAAATCGAAGGCCAATCCCATGGCCTTGCGCACCCGGATGTCCTGGAACATCGGACGGCGCAGATTGAAGATCAAGCCTTGCATGCCCGCGCCCCGTTTGTGGGGCAGGGTCTCCTTTTTGATCTGGCCCTGGGTGAATTTGGGCCCCTCGTAGTCTCTGGCCCACTGTTTGGAGTTGTTTTCATGCATAAAATCGAACTCTCCGGCCTTGAAGCCCTCCAGGGCCACCACCGGATCCTTGTAGAATTTCAGCACGATGCGCTCGAAGGCGTACATCCCCCGGTTGACCGGACGGGTGTTGCCCCAGTATTGCGGATGGCGTTTGTAGGTGAGGATCTTTCCGGCCTTGAACTCTTCGACCACATACGGTCCAGAGCCCAAAGGCAGGGTCAGGTTGGCTTGATCGAAGGGGGTCTTGGTGAAAAAGGCTTTGGAGAAGACCGGGATTTCTCCGGCGATCAGGGGCAGTTCGCGGTTGGCCTGGCGGAAACGGAAGCGGATGGTGTGCGGGGAGACCACCTCGGCGGCGGTGATGTCTCGCCAGTAGGATTGATAGAAGGGATGGGCCTGGTCTGATTGCAGGGTTTCCAAGGAGAATTTGACATCCTCGGCGGTCAGGGGGGAGTCGTCGGAAAAGCGCGCCGCCGGATCCAGGTGAAAGGTCACGGAGAGACCATCTGCGGCCACTTCCACCTTTTGGGCCAGCAGTCCATACTGGGAAAAGGGTTCGTCTTGGGCCTGGACCATGAGATGTTCGAAGATCAGGGGTTCGAGCAGGTCGGGTGCCGAGCCTTTGAGGGTGTAGGGATTCATTTTGTCGAAACTGCCCAGGGCGTGCAGATTCAGGGTGCCGCCGGGTTTGGCCTGGGGACTGGTGTAGTCGAATCCTTTGAAGTCATGGGGATATTTCAAGACGCCATCCAGGCTCAGGCCGTGATCGGCCTCAGCGTGGTTGAGCAGCAGTCCCAACAGGCACAAGACGGACAAAAGGTGACGCATCGATTTGGCAGACCTCTCGCATGGCGTTTTTTCAGGATCGTCAAAGTGGCGTGGATCGTGCGGATCCTCTTGGTGCAGTTTAGTCCTGGTCACGGGTGTTTGACCAGATTTTTTCGCCGGACCGATTCGGTCGGGCAGGGTGGGCTGTATCCGTTGGCGTGAGGGCAGATTGGGTGGAAGGGTTCCATGCGGATTGGTGTGGCCGCTGGACCGGGATTTTTCATAAATCAGAGGTGACGGGAATGAACGTGGAGCGTGTGCGTGCGCCGGCTGTGGCTGGCCTGTTCTATCCGGGGGATGCTCCGGGGTTGCGCCGTCTGGTGGAAGGGCTGCTGGAGCAGGTTCCGCCGGTACGGGAGGAACCGGTGGCGGTGGTGGCGCCTCATGCGGGATTCATCTATTCCGGGTTGACGGCGGCCCATGCCTACAAGGGCGTGTCGCGGGCGTCGGCTGCGGCCCCGCGTCGGGTGTTTCTGATCGGTCCGAGCCATCGGGTGTGGTTGGAGGGGGCATCGGTGGGCCACTATGACGCCTATGTGACCCCGTTGGGACGGATTCCGGTGGATCGGGAAGGGGTGGAGTGTCTGGCCTCGCGGCCGGATGTCACCCGGGACGAGGCGCCACACCGTCTGGAACACTCCCTGGAGACCCAGTTGCCGTTTCTTCAGGTGACCTTGATCCATTTTCGCATCATTCCCATCGTCTACGGCGAGATGAGCGGCGGACATTTGGCGGACCTGCTGGAACAGTGCTGGAAACCCGGGGATCTGATCGTGATCTCCACGGATTTGTCCCACTATCACCCTTATGACGAGGCCAGACGGCGGGACGCCCGCAGCAACGAGGCGATCTTGTCCCGTGATATCAAGGAGATGTCCTCCTGCGAGGCGTGCGGGAACGTCGGGGTGCGGGCGATCCTGGAAACGGCGCGCCGACGGCGCTGGAAGCCGGTTCTGACCGATTTGCGCAACTCCGGGGATACGGCGGGAGACAAACAGCGGGTGGTGGGATATGCCAGTTATTTGTTTTACCCGGAAACCGGAGAGCGCAGCGTTTCGGCTCCGAAAGTCGGGGAGTCCCGTTCCGGGGTGGGCCTGCCGGAGCTGGTCCGGGCCCATCTGGCCTCGATTCTGGCGGGCGGTCGGGGGTTGTCCATCTCTGCCGTGAGCGCCCAGTGGGAGGAGTTGTCCAAACCCGGAGCCTGTTTCATCACCCTGACCGATCAGGGAGCCTTGCGGGGCTGTATCGGTTCTTTGGTGGCCCATCGTCCCCTGGCCGAGGATCTGCTGGAAAATGGCGTGTCGGCGGCCATTCGGGATCCCCGGTTCGCGCCGGTGAGCGTGGAGGAGTTGGAACGGTTGTCCATCGAGGTCTCCTTGCTGAGCGCTCCGGAGCCGTTTCCCCATCGGGACGGGGAGGATCTGATCCGGCGGCTCAAGCCCGGCGTGCATGGGGTGATCTTAAGCAAACAGGGACGACGGGCCACCTTCTTGCCCCAGGTGTGGGAACAGCTTCCCAATCCAGAGGCGTTCTTGTCCCACCTGTGCCGCAAGGCCGGGCTGGATGGCGAATGTTGGCGTTCCGGGGCCGGGATTCAGGTCTATACCGTGGAAAAACGGCTGGAGAACCGGAGAGAGAGCTGAATGGCCGGATTCAATACCCATGTGGCTGTGGCCGCTGTCATCGGAGGGGTGGGCGTGGCCACGTTGATGGTCGCCGGATTGGCCGATCCTCAGACCGGTCTGGTCGGTTTTATCGCGGCCACCATCGGCGGCGTGCTGCCGGATGTGGATGCCGAAGATTCCTGGCCGCTGGATCTGGCTTTTACCCTGTTTGCGTTGCTGGGGTCGTTTTTCATCATGTTCAGTCAGGTGCCGGTCTACTCGATTGTGGAGTTGACCGTGTTGTGGATGGTGAGCTTTTTGTTCATCAAGCTGGCCGTGTGCGAAATGTTTGTGCGCTTCACGGTGCATCGGGGGATTTTTCACTCTCTGCCCGCCGGGGTGTTTTTCGCCGGTTTGACCGCGTTGCTCCTGATGCGTCTGTTCCACCAGTCCGAGCGGTTCGCCTGGATGACCGGCCTGTTCGTGCTGCTGGGCTATCTGGTACACCTGCTGCTGGATGAACTCTACAGCCTGAATCTGTTTGGCGAGGGGGGCGTCTCCGCCTCCCTGGGCAGCGCGTTCAAGCTCTCCGCTCCGGATGGATGGGCCACGGCCGCGATGTATGTGGCGATTTTTCTGGTCTATTATGTCACCCCCGGACTGCCTGCCACCTTGCGCGAGATTTTCACCCCCGCCACACTCGACGCGATCCTGGCGCGCCTGGTGCCTGTCGGTCCCTGGTTCGGACTGCCCTTTTTGGCCCAGTTCCCCGGTTCCCGATAGATCCTTGCACTTTGTTGTTGACAAGCCGTCGGATGGCGGTTATTCTTTGCGCATATCGAGACAAGCCCAGATGGCGGAACTGGTAGACGCGCTAGATTCAGGTTCTAGTATCTGAAAGGATATGGGAGTTCGACTCTCCCTTTGGGCACCAAAAAAAAAGACTTGACCCATTACCGGTCAGGTCTTTTTTTTTGTTCTTTTTTGTCTTTTGTCCTTTTGGGGCCGCTTTCTGGCCTGAAAACCCGCTGGCATCCATGGAAAGGGAGCGCTTTGGAAAAAAGCGCTCCCTTTCACATGGGTCAAGCCTGGGGGGTCAAAGTCTGCGGCTTAGATGTCGCAGAGCACACCGCCGATGGAACCGGCATAACTGCCGGCGATACGATTCCGTTCGGTGAGGGCGGTGGTCTTGGAGGCAAACGGACCCACGCGCACCTGCATCAGTTCCGGAGTGTTGGGTTTGGCGGTCACGGGACGCTGGGAAACGTTGTCGATCCCTTTGCTTTTCAGTTGATTCTTGGCCTCGGTCACACTGCTCTCCTTGCTGAAGGAGCCGATGTGGACAAAACAGCCGCCAGCCTTGCTTTCCGTGCCGAGCGCGGCGGAAACCGGTTGGGACTCGGGGGCTTTGGTCTCGACTTTGGAGACGACCGGGGCGGAGTCCTGCACCTGGCTGGTTTTGTTGGCGGCGGGCTTGGCGGCGGCGGGTTTGGCGGCGGCGGGTTTGGCGGCCGCTTTCTGGGGGGCGGCCTTGGACAGGTTCAGTTGGGCGAGCATGTCGTTGAGGTAGGTTTCTCCGCCGTGCTCGAAGGATTCACGGAAGCCGGGGGCCAGATACAGTTGGATGTCGCCGGGCTTGTCAACCGCGATGGAGAGATTGCGCAGATATTCCACGCCATCGTTGCGATCCTTCAGACCATGGAACAAGGCATTGCCCAGATTGACGCCAGCGGCGTGCAAAGCCCGACGGTAGTTGCGCAGATAGATCTCTTCGGCGGCGAAGATCCGGAAGGCGAGCTTGTCGTTGTCGGTCAGGGTCGTGGTGTGGTTGGCGTAGAACTGGCCTTCCAGCGCCGTGGTCATGAAATTCTCGGTACGGTTGTAGGTCAACTCGTATCCGGTCATGGCGGAGTTGGCGCAGACCACCGACTGGGAGAGATCCTCGCTCACCGGGATGTTCTTCTGGGAGACGGCGGGCATCTCCTTGGCGATCTCGGCCAGGGTCTGCTTCATGGCATCCCGATAGCTGCACACGAAGCCGGTTTTGAAGGCCTGACGGTCGGCCGGAGAGCCGGAGGTCAGCAGTTCCTGGAAGAGTTCCAGCATGGCGACGGCATGGCTGTTGGTCTCTTTGAGCATGGGATCGAACTTGCCCTGGAAGGAGTTGGAGCGTTCCAGGTTGAGTTGGAAGAACTTCTTGGGCCACTGGGCGAAGCCGGCGCCGATTTCGCGACCGATCTCGCCGGCGGCGGTGGAGACGTGATAGCCCAGGACATCATCGGCGTCCATGCGGCCGAACGTGGTCCGGAAGCAGGAGTGGAACTTGGCGCGCAGTTCCTGGTTGACGCCGAAGTAGAAGCGTCCCATCGGGGTCGTTTGGGCTTTGGCGTCCATTTCACCGGTGCGCAGGAAATGCACGAAATCGGTGTTGAGTGGTTTTTTGCCGTACAGGTTGCCCGTGTCGTTGCGCAGGTTGGCGCCCCAGTAGTCACCGGCCCGACAGAAGGAGCCGACATCCATCTTGATGTGGAATTCGGTGTTGGCGTTGGTGTTGACCAGGGTCCGTTCCAGGGAGTCGTGATGATTGATCGGGGCGCCCAGTTCCGGATGCGGGGCGCAACCGGCGGCCAGGAGCAGCAGGGAGACGGCACCCAGGGATTTCTTGACGACGGACTTCATTGAATTCATAGCGTTCTCCTCTCAAGGGCATTTCTGGAAGCGTGTGGGCATTCCAGTCGTTTTGGGAATGGATGCGACGGTTTGGTGTCGCGGCGTTCAGCGCATGGAATCCGTCTCACGGATGGAGTGGTTTCCGGGCAACGCCTGGATTTCAACGCGACGGTTGATCGGTTGGCGATCTTTTTCGCTGGTCAGGTTGTAAGCGGCGGGCCGGGTGTCGCCATAGCCGACGGTGGCCAGTTGGGCGGCCTTGATCCCCTGTTTCATCAGATAGGCGCGCACTTCCTGGGCGCGACGGTTGGACAGGCCCACATTGTTGGCCGCCGAGCCGCTTTCGTCCGCGTGGCCTTGGATCTCGAAGCGCGTGCCCGGGCTGGCTTTGATCTTTTTGGCGGTTTCATTGAGGATCTTCCGGTCGCCGGCGCGCAGATAGGACTGGCCGAGATCGAAGTTGACCACGGACACGGCCGCGACGCCACAACCGGCGGTGGAGACTTTCTGCCCACGGGCGGAGTCGTTGCACTTGTCGGCCGCGTCGGTGACGCCATCCGCATCCGTATCCAACGCGCAGCCCGCCGCGTTGACGGCCACGCCCGGAACGGAATGGGGGCAATCGTCTTTCACGTCGGGCACCTTGTCTTGGTCGCTGTCGAGGGCGCAGCCATGCACATCGACTTTGGCCAGCGGGTCGGTAGCGGGGCACAGATCCCAGAAATCGTGGACGCCATCGTGATCCGCATCGTCGTTGGTGCAGCCGTAACGGTCCACAACCGCCGCCGCCGCAGTGGCCGGGCAGTGGTCGATGGCGTTTTTCACGCCATCGTTGTCGCTGTCTCCGTCAGGGGCGAAATTGGCGACGAAAGCCGCCGACATGTTGTGATACCAGTGCGCGCTGTGGTGCCAGGCGTGCGTGGAGTGATCAAACAGCGTGCCATGGGCCATGGCGGTGTTCCCGACGCACAGCATTCCTCCGACGACGAGTGATGCGGTCAATATTTTTATTTTCATGTAATCCCCCGTGTGAACGATGATTAGGTGATTTGGAGTTTGTCCAACTCTGAATGATTTTAACAACACCTTCAGCTAACTTTAACCAATTATCATGAATTGAAATACGCGTCAACGATCTTTTTTGTAAGTTTGATCTTGGATCATTGAAATGAAAAAAACTATGTAATTTCAAATAGATTGCGAGATGTTCGGAGGCAATGGGGGGAAGGATGTTGGAATCCAGGGAGGTGAGTCGTTGATAGCTGTTCTTGTTTAAATGATTCCCGATCATCAAGCCGGGATGCGCAACAGTAGGTCTTGAATCGAAAGGTCCGTATGACTGAAAGGGATGTTCGTTGTCGGGCAGACTGTGTGTGTCACGCCGGCAGACCGGTCTTTATGCACGAAAGATGGAACAACGTCTGTACCATCTTCCAAAAGAGCGGTCTGCCGGCACGTTGTTGGATTCCAGGATGTCAGGATTCCAATTTGAAGCGCTGCACAATCTCTTTGAGGGATCCGGACAGCCCGGACATGCCCTGCGCCCTTTGGTTGAGTTGGGCGCTCATGCGCGTCACGTCCGCCACGGCCTGATTCACCGGTTCCATGTTGGTGGCGATCTCGTGGGCCATTTCGGCGGCGGCCAGCACGTTGCTGGTGATGTTCTGGCTGCCGCTGGAAGCCAGGGCCACGTTGCGGGTGATCTCCACCACGCCGGCGGACAGTTCCGACACGTTGCGGGTCACCTCCGCGATCCCCAAAGAGACCTCGCTGACCGCGCGGCTGACATCCAGCATATCCTGACTGGTGGCGCTCATCCCCTCGGTCACGGAACGGGTCTGTTCCGAAGCGGCGCTCATGGCCTTGGCGATGCCCTGGGCGGAGCGGTCCTGATCCTCGACCGCTTCGAGAATCTCCTCGTTGGCTGTGGCCATGGTCTGAATGATGGCGACGATCTGATCCGCCGAGTCCGAGGCGTCACGGGAGTGGTCGATCATGCGGGCGATGGTGTCGGAGATCATGCCGGTGGCCGCAGCGGTCTGACGGGCCAGTTCCTTGACCTCGTTGGCCACCACCGCGAAGCCCTTGCCCGCGTCGCCGGCTCCCGCCGCCTCGATGGAGGCGTTGAGCGCCAGCATGTTGGTCTGTTCGGCGATGCTGTTGATCACATCCACCACCTTGTGAATCTCCTGACCCGACTCCATCAGGCGGTCCATCACCTCCTGGGTGCGGTTGGCCTCGCGGTTGGCCCGTTCCGACGACTGGTTGGCCATCAGACAGCGTTGACGCACCTCGCCCAGGGCGTTGGTCATCACCTGAATCGCTCCCGCCACCCCTTGCACGTTGTCGCTGGTCTGTTCGGCGGCGCTTTTGACCTGTTCCATCCGTTCCGTGGCCTGATGGGTCGAACTGACCACGGCGGTCAGGCTGATGCTGGCCTCTTCGGCGGCGGCGGAGATGGTGTTGAGATTGGTGCTGGCCTCTTCGGCGGCGGCGGACAGGGTGTTGAGATTGGCGCTGGCCTGTTCGGCTTCCGTGGCGATGTGGTTGAGGTTGGTGCTGGAACGCTCCACGGCGTTGGAGACGGAAGCCGCCTTGCGGGTGAGCGTTTCCGCGCTGGTGTTCATCTCCCCGGAGACCTCGGACAACTCCCGTGAGGCCTCGGACAGGTTGCCGGATCCTTCCGACAAGGAGAGGAAAATCCCTTTCAGAATGGCGGCCATCCCCGACATGGCCATCAGCAGATGACCCAGTTCGTCGTTGCGCACCGGTCCCGGATGGGTGGTGAGATCCCCGGCGGCGATGCGATTCACGCCGTCCACCGCCCGATCCAGCGAGCCGGTGATCCGGCGGATCAGCAGCATCCCGAAGCCCACCATGAACACGCCCACCACCAGGGCCACGCTGTAGACCAGAATCTGACTGGTGCGGCTCACGGTCGCGGCCTCGCGGGTCACGGCTGCGTTCAACTGGTCGGCCCAGGCGTCGATCTCTTCCAGACGTTGGATCACCTGACGCTGAATGGTCTCTCCCGCGTGACGGCTGGCCGCAGTCTGACGCTCCAGCTCCAGCGTGTCCCAGGCCATGCCGAACACCGCCTCCTGGCCATCCACCAGCAGGGCGGTCAGGTTGGCGAACTCCTTTTCCAACGGCTCGGTCATCTCCGTCACGCCGGGCGGGGCGTTCTGGGTGCTGGCCTTGAGAAGGGTGATGGACTGGCGCGCCAGATCCACCGCAGGCTTGATCTGATTGGCCTTGAGGCTGGTCAGCACATCCAGGGTCGGTTCCAGGCGGATCTGACGACTCAGGATCGACAGGGTGTTGACGCTGGCGATCACCTTCTCCGTCACCTGGCCGATGCGGCCTGTGCTTCCGGTGAGCATCGTGGCGGCCAGCGCGCGCAGTTCCGTTTCCGAGGCGCGGTTGTCCAGGGCGCGCCGGGTCTGACGTTTGCCCCGTACCGTGGCCAGGGTCACCTTGCCCTTGATGCCTTCGGCCAGGATGGTCATCCGTTCCACCGTCTGATCCAGGGTCGTGGTCCGGCTCTTCATCCGCTGGATCAGCTCCAGATTCCGTTTGGTCAGCTCCAAAAGCCGGTCATCCTGCTCCAGATACTGGGCGAAGGAGTGTTTGAGCTGGGTCAGGGGCTGTTCCAGACCGCTCATGCCCTGTCCGAGCGCGCCCAGATGTTCCAGTTCGGCGCTGAAACGCCGATCCATCTCCGCTCGGGCCGGTACGGAGCCGAGGGCCTCCGGGGAGGTGGCCTGCACCATGGTGTTCTGACGGTTGAGGTACTCCAAAAGCATGCCGCTCAAACGCCGTCCCGAGGTCTCCACTGGCAGGATCTGCTCCACCACACGGTTTTGCAGGGTGGTCAGACGGATCGTGGCAAAGGCCGCCGCTCCGGCGAGCACCACCGTGGCGATCAATCCCATGGCCGCCCATGCGGTCAGCAGACGACGGATGGTCCAGGTCTGGTGCGCTGTCTGGCCCGGACGCGACCACAACCGGCTCAACCGGTCGAAGAGGGAGGAAGAAAGGGTCGGGGAGGATGGGGCGCTCATCGCAGTTGGCTCCAGGCGAGGGGTTGAAACTCCCCCTGGACCAAGCGGGTGGGCCACACCTTGTGGCTGGCTTGGTGATCGGTCTTGCCGAAACTGACCGGTGTGCCGATGCCCAGATCAAAATCGCGCAGGTTTTCCAGCGTGTTGACCAGGGACTCCCGGTCTTCGGCCGGGTTGCCGCCCAGGGTGGAACGACGGATCCCCTCCACGAGCAGACGCGCGGCCAGATAGCCTTCCAGGGAGAGGAAATCGGGTTTGGCGTCCGCCCGGTACTGGCGCAACGCCTCCAGATAGGCTTTCACGCCGGGCATGGGATCGTGGAGGGCCGGGGTCACCTGGGTGACGATCACCCCTTCGCCATCCTTGCCCAACGCCTTGGCCAGGGCCGCGCTGCCCACAAAGGAGACATTCAGGAACAGCGCCTGGGGCAGATCCTTGCGCGCCTCGCGAATGAAGGCCGCGCAGGCCGGATAGGCCCCCACCATGATGATGGCGCGGGGTTCGACTTCGGCATCCAGAATGGTGGCCAGGGCACCTTCCACATGGGTGGTGTTGCGGGTGTAGCGTCCATGGGCCAGGGAGTCGGTTTCGGTGAATCCGCGACTCTTGAGCGCCGCCACCGAACCGGCGTATCCGGAATCCCCGTAGCCGTCGTTCTGGGTGAAGAAGGCGATCTCTTTGGGCTTGATGCCGATGCCCAGCAAACCGTCGATCATGGCGGCGGTCTCTTCGGCGTAGCTGGCTCGGTAATTGAAAATGTAGCGTTCCGGCGGGGTTTTGCGCAGCAGTCCGGCCCCGGTGACCGCGCCCATCAGGATGGTCCGGGTTTCGTTGGCGATCGGCGCCGAAACCACTGCCGTTGGCGTGCCCACATTGCCGATGACCGCCAGCACCTTCTTCTCTTCGATCAGGTGGCGCATGTTGACCGCCGCCTTGTTGGGTTCGTAGCCGTCGTCCAGCGCCAAGAGGCGCAACTGGCGACCGTGGACGCCGCCAGCCCGGTTCACGCTGTCGAAGAGGCTTTCCACACCCAGGCGGGTATTTTGACCCAGGGCCACGGGACCGCTCTCCAGCGGTGTGGACATGCCGATGGCCAGTTCGGCGGCGGCCAGGGCGGTGCCAGAGCATGTCAGCAGACCGACCAGCCCCAGGATCCGGGTCAGAGGCAACAGGGTGAATCTCATGAGGAGACGATCCTTTGTACTTTAAAGTTTCGAAAGAGGCGGATTCAAGACCGGAATCGATGGGAATGGGCGGCGTTTGTGCGGCGTTTGTGACGGTGATGGTGCGTGCTGCGCCGCGCGCTGCCGTGCCGGTCATGGATGTCCATGGGTGGCTTAAACTACAGCAAAGTAGCGTCCATGGCAATCCGGGTTGCAGCGGATGGCGTTGCGGAAGACGCGTGCGTTTTGGCGTTTGACTCTCGACAGGTCAGGCGTGTACCTGGCCACGGATGTACCCGACCAGCTCCCGTGCCAGATCCGCGCCGCGCGCGTGGCGGCGCGCCGGATTGGCGGCCAGGGATTTTTCCACGATCCTGGCCAGATCCGGGTGGATTTCCGGACGCAGTTCGGCGATCGACTGGGGTGGACCGGTCAGAATCCGGGTGCGCAGGGTCTCCGGGTCGTCGGTCTTGAAAGGGGGATGGCCGGTGAGCAGATGAAACAAAATCGCCCCCAGGGCATACAGATCGCTCCGGGGATCGTTGCCCCCCGGCGCGAGGGACTCGGGTGGGGCATACGGGGAGATGCCGGTACCGGCGGGATCTGTCCCCAACAGTCTGGCCAGTCCGAACTCCTTGATCCAGACCTGACGGGTTTTGGGATCGTATCCCAGATCCTCGGGGCGCAGATTGCCGTGGATCACGCCCCGTTGATGGACGTGATCCAGGGTCAAGGCGGCGCGGGTGATGATGTAGAGAATCAGGGACTGAGGCAGGGGATCATCTGGATGAACGTGGCGCTCCAGGTTGCCGGAAATGGGAAAATGTTCCATGACCAGATGGGGAGGGCGGGACTCCAGTTGGATCGCCAGCAGGGAGACCACTCCGTCGTGTTGAAAACGCAGCCACCGTTCCCCGTCTTTCAGGAAGGTCCGTCTGGCATGTGCGGCCGCTTCGGGAGTTGGGTGCAGGCCCGGTCCGGGCAGACGCAGGATCACGGCCTGACCGGATTCGGGATCCCGTCCCAGCAACAAGGTGCCCAGGGCGTCTTGCGCCAGTTCCGCGAGGATTGAATATTCTCCCACTTGGCGCAACGGCTGCTCCGCAGGCAGGGAGTGGGGCAGGTGTGCGGCGTGCGTCGGGGTCAGTCGGGCCTGGATGCGTTGCAGCCGTTCCGCCGCTTCCGCATCGTTTGGATTGAAGCGGAGCATGCGTTGGCAGACCAGGATCGCATCGGCGTGACGTTGCGCGGTTTCCAGATCCTGACCCAACTGGCGGGAGATCTGCATCAGCATCGGATCCATGGCGCACAGGCAAAAATGCTCCATGGCCAGATCCCAACAATTTTGCCCTTGATAAGCCAGGATCAGGGCCAGTCGGGTGTTCTGTTCACCGGGTCTGGCGTCGGATCTGGGAGGGGCGCGATACGGTGTGTCGATCAGCATGGGCAGGAAGAGTCCCAGGGTGAGCATGGCCATCGGACCGGCCATCGGTACCCACCATCCCAGGGTGTCCAGCAGTCGGACGTGGGCGATGGGCACCAGCAGACCCAGGAGCACGGTGATCATCAGGGGCGTCAGCCGGGCGCCCACGCCGCCGGGAGGCGCGGACAGCAGCAACAGGCCAATCGCGCTATACAATCCGTACCGGAGCGGGGCCGCCCACTCCGGAATCCGGAAACCTTGACCGTCGAGCAGGGCCGCCACCCCCTGGGCATGGATTTCCAAAGGCGTCATGTCGCGGCCCGTGGGGGTTGCCAGAGTGCGGGTCAGCCGGGAGGCGGTGGGACCGATCAGCACCACCCGCTCCTGGAAGCGATCTGGGGGGACGTTGCCGTCGAGGATGGAGATCATGGAGTAGGTCGCGAACTCCGGTTGCCGATTGACGCCGGGATGAAAATAAGGATGCAACCAGCCGTGAGCGCGTGTGGGCAGGAGGAGATCGTTGATCTGGAGCCTGCCGTCGGCATGGGGACGCAGGGTCTGCGGCGCGGAGGAGAGGGCTTCGATGGCCACGGCCAGCGTCAGGGTCGGGTACAAGGTATCGTGGAACCGGACCATCAGGGGCAGACTTCTCATCACGTCATCCGGGTCGGGAGGGAGCATGTCCACTCCCAGACGGGCGGCGTTGAACCCCAGTTCTTCCCGTGGGGAGTGGAGGGTGTGCAGGGTGATGAGGGCGTCGAGGTTCGGAATCGGCGCGGATGGGGTGGGCAGGGCCGAAGCGTTCATGAACGTCGGAGCGGAGGCGGAAACCGGGGGCATGGGTGTGGTTCCCAGGGTGCCGGACACCCCCATCACCACCTTGCCGGCCAGTCGGAAGGCGTTGGCCAGCGGGATGGCGTCATCCGTGTTGGACGGGATCGGAAAGGTGAATCCCATCACCCGTGGCGCTCCCCGCTGAAGAATGTCCAACAGTCGGGTGTAATGGCGTGGGTCCAGGGGCCATTCGCCCAGACGGTCCAGGGTGGCGTCGTCGATGGTGATCAGCACCACCCGGTTTTCGGTGTCCCGGGTGATGGCCCGCAGTCCACGGTCATAGGCCCAGCGTTCCAGGGTCTGGATGGGGGCTGTGTGGTCGAACAGGGCAAACAGGACGACCAGTGCCAGCACCAGCATGCGGTGATTGCGGAACGGAAAGCGGGTCATGGTGACTGGCGTACGATGGAGGGCTCCAACCGAAGGAGGGTGCGACGACTCTTTCGGAAACTGGATGTCCATTTTATGATACCCTCATCGGGCGGAAAGGACAATCATCCGGAACAAAAAAAGAGCCGTTTTCCGGCGCATGGGTGTGGGGGGATCGATGATTCGCATTCAGACCGACGATTTTTCGCTGGAGCGGGAGGTGGCTGCCCTGATTGCCGGACGCGCCGGAGTGGGGGGTGTGGTCAGTTTCGTGGGTACGGTGCGGGATGAGGCGGACGGGGATCGGGTCGAGGCCATGGTGTTGGAACACTATCCCGGCATGGCCGAATCCGAATTGGCCCGCATCGAGCAGGAGGCGTGTTCCCGTTTTTGCGTGGAGGCGGTGCTGGTGGTGCATCGGGTGGGCCGGTTGTCCGTGGGCGACAACATCGTTTTGGTGGCGGCGGCGGCGCGTCATCGGGCCGAGGCGTTCGCTGCCTGCCGTTTTTTGATCGATCGTTTGAAACGCGATGTGCCTTTGTGGAAAAAGGAGTTCACCATCCGGGGCGGTTCCCGCTGGGTGGAGGTTTGTCCCGGATGCGAGGCGGCTTCCGGGACCGGGGGGGGTGGCGCGTCGGTCGGTGCGGACGGCGTCGGCCCACCGGTTGTTGAGTGCGGGCCGGACCACGGTCCGCGCGAGCGGAGCCGGAGCGAGGCGGAGGTCTCCTGGTCCGGGTTGCGGGTGGGGATTCTGACCCTGTCCGACAGTCGGGATCTGGCTGCGGACGCCAGCGGTGCCGCCCTGGAGCAGGCGGTGCGGGCGTTCGGCGGCGAGGTGGTGGTGCGGGAGGTGCTGCCGGACGCAGAGACGCGCATCCGCGAGGCGCTGATCGCATGGTCCGAGGGTGGGGGATTGGCGGTGATCCTGACCACGGGCGGGACCGGTCCCGGTCCCAGGGATGTCACCCCCGAGGCCACCCGGGCGGTGTGCGACCGGGAGTTGCCGGGATTTTCGGAGTTGATTCGGGCCGCCGGGTTGCGGCAGACCCGTTTGGCGGCCTTGACGCGGGGGGTGAGCGCTTTCCGGGGGCAGACCTTGGTCATCAACCTGCCGGGTTCGACACGGGGAGCGTTGTGCAGTCTGGAGGCGGTGGCGGATCTGGTGCCCCATGCCGTGCGCATGGCCCGGGGGGAAGGGCATGGCTGATGGCGTGGTCCGGGAAGGATCGGGGGGTCAGGTTGGCGGGTTGGGGAGGATCGGGGGGCGGGCGCACACCGGACAGGCGGGATCTTTGGGAATGGCGATCCGCAGGTCGAGCGAATTCCGCAGATTGATCAAGCGGAGCGATCCGGTGTCGTGCGGCGCGGGCCGGTTCAACACGGTTTTCACCACTTCGGCGGCCAGCAAGGCGGCGATCACCCCGGCCACCGGGCCCAGCACCCCGGCGGTGGCACAGGTCGTCGGGTCGGTCTCCGAGGTGTCGTTCGCATTCGTCTCCGGATACAGACAGTGATAACAGGGCGCTTCCGGATCCACCCCATGATGAAAGGTGGCCACCTGTCCCTCGAAACCCGACACCGCCCCTGATACCAGTGGAATCCGGCAGTTCAGGCAGGCCCGGTTGAGCCGATGACGCGCGCTGTAATTGTCGCTGCCATCCACCGCCAGATCGCATCCGGCCACGGCTTGCAGGATGTTGGTTGCGGTGATGCGGGCAGGGATCGGGGTGACGCGGGTGGCGGGGTGGATGCGTTGCAGGGTCAGTCGCGCCGATTCGGCTTTGGGGGCTCCCACCCGCGCGGTGACGTGTAGAATCTGACGAGGGAGATTGGAGCGTTCCACCCGGTCCGAGTCGGCGATCACCAGGTGTCCGATGCCGGCGCGGGCCAGAAACCAGGCCAGCGGCGCGCCCAGGCCGCCTGCTCCCAGAATGAAGATCCGTGCCGTTTGCAGGCGGGGATCGACGGATCGGTGCAGGTGGTGTGGAGAGAGTGGCACTTTGAAGAGTTGGCGCGACGGTTTTGCTTTTCTTTATATATAAAGAAGAGGAGCCTCCCTTCCGGTCGGGGGATGGTCTGGGGGGACGTCGACCGGAAGGGAGTGGCTTGGGCTGTGGGGCTTTGAGCCGAAGGATCAATAGTCCTTGTATTTGGCCACGACCACGCCGCTGACAATCAGGGGGCCTTGAATTTCGATCAGCGGATACCGGGAATTCAGGGGTTTCATGTATTGTCTGGCACCATGCACGATCAATTGCTTGAGCGTGGCGCGATTGTCTTCGCTTGTCCGCGCGATCAGAAAACGGTTATGCTCGGCTTTCATCGTGGGGTCGACGATGATGAGTTCCCCTTCGGTGAACTCGGGTTCCATGGAGTCGTCCGGGACTTCCAGGGCATAGGCTTTGGAGCTGGTTCTCGGGGCTACGGGGATCCAGGATTTGACGTTTTCCGGATGATGGGATTCGGCGGTTTCCGGGGTATAGGCTTTGGCCTCTTCCCAGGTGATCAAGGGAATGCGGGCGATGACCGGAACCCGATAGCCTTCGGCGGATTCCGAAACGCCGCTCATGCCGGGGCCGGATCCGGGAGGGCCGCCTAGACTCATTTCGCCCCGACCGGTGTCCAGCCAGATGGGATCGACTCCGCAGGTGAGGGCGATGGCGACCGTGCGCCGCGAGGAGCGGGAGCGTCCGCACTCCAGTTTGTGTACCGCCGTTTGGCTGATGCCGACCCGGTCCGCGAGTTGTTTCTGGGTGAGGCTGGCATATTTCCGGGCTGTTTGGATACGGTCGCTCAAGGTTAACGTGCTGGTTCTGTCTGTCATGGCTTTTTTGGATCCTTTATGATGAATGGTTACGTCAACGATGTGTGTATACTTTCCGTCAGAGTTTTGCAACCTGTTACATTTTTGTTCAGGAGAGGACTCTGGTGAGAATTAAAAACTATTATTTTTAATAATTTGTTAATTAATAATAATCTATGACCTTTTATGGGCGTTTATTGGCCTGAATCGGCCTTGTGTTTAATTTTTATAATTTATTGCCTGTTCATGCATTCTTGATGTGTTGTTAAAAAAATGCAATAATCGGTTTTTCTGACCTTTGTCCGGTGAATCCATACGTTGGTATGGGTTTATCATCATTTTGTTTCGGGTTTCGATCCTTTCGGATTCTTCAACTGTTATGGGAGTACAGGCATGTCCAATGTGTCCAGCAGCAAGCCCGTTCGTCCAAAGGCGACGGCCATCCGCAGTGAGCGGGTTGATCAGTTGATCGTTTCGGCGCGCAAATCCCGGGATGAGCGCATGGCCGGCTATCGGGAGCGGTCTTTGGCGATTCATCCCTGGGTGTGCGCCCGCTGTGGACGGAGCTTCATCCGGGAGAATTTAAGCGAACTCACGGTTCACCATAAGGACCATAATCACGATAATAATCCAGGTGATGGCAGCAATTGGGAAAATTTGTGTTTATATTGCCATGATAACGAACACTCTCGGTACGAAGAACATCAAGCATCTCATGACAGCCAGGGTGATCCGGATGCGGCGGAATCTGGGGCCACGCATCACCCTTTTGCCGATCTGAAGGCGCTGCTGGAGCGCAAAAGAGTCTGAATCTTATACCTCTTGAGTCTTATAGACAATGAGAAACTCAAGAATGCTGCAAAGAAAATGCGTTTAGCCTATTTTTTTTGCTTCGGATTCGGTCTACAGTTTATCCGTGTTTTGGTTCATGTTTGAAATGAACGGGTTATCTGGTTGTATCTCCAAGGGGAACGCTGAAACAACATAAAGGAGTCTTTGCTGTCCTGCCGATCCGACGGCGGGCCAAGGTTATAATGGCCTGTCGCGCGGAGGGGCGGCTTACTCCTCTTCGTCCGTGGACAGGTCGTGGAAGCCCACTTGCAGTATGGTGCGGGCCAGCAGTTCGCTCATGCGTTGGGCGTGGGCCTTGCAGAGGGATTTTTCCACGCCTTGTTCTTTCCAGCGTTGCAGCAGTTCCCGGCAGGAGTCGGTGCCAACGGCATCCATGTAGCGTCGATGATAGATCTGGGTCAGGGTGTAGGCTTGTTCCTTGGCCTCTTCGTCGCCGGGCTGATCCCGTCCCGTCACCAGGCCGATGGACATCAGTCCGGCGGTCAGCACCCCGCAGGTGTGTTGCAGTTCCGAGAATCCGCCGTTGAAGGGGGTGGCCAGACGGGTGATCAGGCGGGAATCGACGCGATGCGGGGCGAACACCTCGGCAAAGGCCTTGATCATGGCTTCGGCGCAGGAGAACTGCCCGTCGGCATAGTAGTATCGTGTCCTTGCTCCCACTTGGCGGATGATCTCTTCTTCGGACAGGGGCGCGTTCGCGTCGTCGTGGGACGCGGTGGCCGGGGAGGGGGGCGGAGACGGAGGGGAGGAACCGGTCATGGCGGTGTCGGCGGTGTGGGTGAACAGGATTGAGGGGTCATGACGTGGCAGGTCGTTCCGGGCGACGGATCGACAGCAGCACCTCTCCATCCGGCAGTTCCCGGGTCTCCACGGCCACACCCCGCTCCTGCAACCGGGGATAGAGCAGATGGGGAACGCGGCTGTGGCGGACCTGGAGGGTCTCGCCGGGAAACAGGGTGGCCACGGCCTCCAGAATGCGGACCATGGGTTCGGGCGCGGGCAGGTGGCGGACATCCAGGTTCTGGCTCATTTGAATCAACGGTCATCAAAGGAGGTGTGGAGACGGTGGATCGGGTGTATCATTTTGGGCGGTGATGGTTTCATCGGTTGCCAAGGGGCTCACGATGATCTACATAGAAGATGATGTCAATATAAAAATGATCCGGCGGATGGCGCGCAGCGGTTGACGGGCGCGGGGGTGGCTGGCAGGAAGGAAGCGAGAGATCAGCCCATGGTGGAAGAGACGCTGTTGCCCTTGTTTTTGCGTGTGCGGGATCGTCCCTGTCTGCTGGTGGGGGCGGGGAGCGAGGCGAGTCGCAAGGGGTTGGCCTTGTTGGCCGCTGGCGCGCGTCTGACCATTCTCGCCGACTCCCTGGAGGGAGAACTGGCGGCGGCGGTGGCGGCGGGATTGGCTTTCTGGAGTCGCGGACCGTTTGTCCCGGCCCATCTGGACGGGATGTGGCTGGCGGTCAGCGCGTCGGATGACATGGCCCTCAACGCCGCTCTTCACGCGGCGGCCCTGGAGCGGCGGGTGTGGTTGAATGTGGTGGATCAACCCCGTTTCTGCACCCTGATCTGGCCGGCGGTGGTGGTGCGTCCGCCGGTGACTCTGGCCATCACCACCGGCGGGGCGGCGCCCGCGCTGGCGGGTTATCTGCGGCGGCGCATCGAGGCGTGGCTGCCCGAGGGGGTGGGGGCCTTGGCCCGGCGTCTGTCCGTGTGGAGACGAGAGGTGCCGGGAGGATTGGCGGCCCGTGGACGTTTCTGGCGGGAGTTGCTGGATCAGGGCGTGGCTGAGCGTTTCTTGCAGGGTGACGAGGCCGGAGCCGAGGAGATGGTGCGACAGGCGTTGGCGTCATGCGCGGGTTCCGGAGCGTCACTCGGGACCGGAAAGGCGGCGGACCGCGAAAGAGCGGAGAATGGGTGAGGCGTGGCGTTTTTCTCGGGCGGTCGGAGGCAATGATGATCAGAAAGATTACGGTTCAACACCTGAGGGCCGGGATGTTCGTGCATGATTTCAACCACGATTGGAAGGATCCCTGTTGTCAGGATCGGGATCCGAACGCCTTTCGCGGTCCCCGGATGATCCGTACCGACGAGGAGGTGCAAGCGATCATCGCCCACGGCATCGCCGAGCTTTACATCGATTCCTCCCGTGGGCGCGATGTGGAGGAGGCGCCCACCGCCTCGGAGGTCCAGGCCATGCTGGAAGCCCAGTTGCGCGATCTGGCCGAAGACGATCCAGAGGAGACCCCCCAGGAGGTGCCCATGGATCGCGAGATCCATCAGGCCGCCAAGGTCAAGGCCCATGCCCGCAATCTGGTGGGATCGATTCTCGAAGACGCCCGTCTGGGCAAACAGGTCACCTTGTCACCGGTCAAGGACGCGGTGCGCAACATGGCGGATTCCATGTTCCGCAATCCGGACGCCCTGCTTTCGTTGAGCCTCATCAAGCAGCGGGATGAATACACCTTCATGCATTCCGTGAACGTGGGGGTGATGCTGATGTCGTTCTGTCGCGCCCTGGAGATGGCCGAGGAGGATATCATCAATGTCGGCATCGGTGGCATGCTCCACGACATCGGCAAGATGCGCACCCCCGAAGGCATTCTCAACAAGGCGGGCAAACTCTCCGACGAAGAGTTTGCCATCATGAAAAAACATGTCACCTACAGCCGCAAGATCCTCTCCGAAACGCCGGGCATCGCCGAAGTCAGCATGCATGTCGCCGCCCAGCATCATGAGCGTTTCGACGGTTCGGGCTATCCTTTGGGGCTCAAGGGGGATGCGATCAACCGTTTCGGTCAGATGGCGGCCATTGTCGATGTCTACGACGCCATCACCTCGGATCGCTGTTATCACAAGGGCAATCCGCCCCACATGGCCCTCAAGCGCATGCTGGAGTGGAGCAAATACCACTTCAGTGCGGATCTGTATCAGAAGTTTGTCCAGTGTGTGGGGATCTATCCCATGGGAACCCTGGTGCGCCTGGAAAATGGCTTTTTGGGAGTGGTCAACCGTCCCAACCATGAAAGCCTGTTGCATCCGGTGGTCACCCTGGTGATCAATGGCAAGACCGGACAGCGGATCCAGCCCAGAGAGGTGGATCTGATGGCTTACAAGAGTGATCAAAAGGCCGGATTCGTCATCAAGGGCCACGAGGATCACGTCAAGTGGCAGGTGAATCCGGTGGAGTTCCTGCCCAACGCCAAGCTGTACGAGTGATCCTCTCTGTTTCCCTCGCGCCTCCTCCCTTGCCGGTCCGTTCGGATCGGTGTGGGGAGGAGGTCACGGGGTCATCACCAGCCTGAAACCCACGTGCAGATCCGGATGGGAAGGATCGATGCCGGTACGGTTGGCGGTGCGGGCGTAGTCGGGCCACACCGCCCAACTGCCGCCACGGGCGCTGCGGAAAAATCCCTGGTTCGGTCCTTGTGGATCCTGTTTGGGCGCACCGCTGTAGTAACTCGGCGCATACCAGTCCGACATCCACTCCCAGACGTTGCCGATCATGTCGTGCAGCCCGAAGCCGTTGGGCAGGAACATCCCCACCGGCGCGGTTTCGGCGTAACCGTCCGTGCAGGGAAAGACGTTCCATTTGGGCCAGGCCTGTTTGGCGCTGGCGTCTCCCACGTTGGCATGGCGACACCCTTCGGCCGGGTCGTCGCCCCAGGGGAAGTCGCGGGTCGAACCGTTGCGGGCCGCGTATTCCCATTCCGCCTCCGTGGGCAGACGGAAATGTACCCCGCCACGACCCGACATCCATTGGGCGAACCGGTTGGCTTGATCCCAGGTGATGTTGACCACCGGTTGCAGATCGCTGTCGAGGTCGTGGCCATCATAGGCGGAGCTGGAGTGCTTGGGATCGAAGCGGCGATATTGACCATTGGTCACCTCGGTGCGACCGATCCAGAAACTTTGCACACACACCTCGTGTACCGGTTTCTCGTCCGGATCGTGGCGGTCGCTGCCCATCTGGAAACAGCCAGCGGGGATTTCGACGAATTCGATGCCGGTGACCGGTTCCGCCTGGGTGCGCAGACCCGAGGTGGTCTCGGCCTTTGAGGCCGCCTTGGGGGCGCTTTCGGGTGGTTTCGGCTCGGTGGAGGATGGCTCCGGGGGCAGAGGGAGCGGGGGAGGCGGCAACGGCGCGCGCGGCGGTGGTGGGCTTTGCGGCTCGGGTTGCGGGACTTCCGGTTTGGGAACGCTCCCGGTGGTGGTTCTGGGTTCCGGCTGCGCGGGTGTCGTCGGTGCGGAGGCGTCCGGTTTGGAGTCCGGCTTGGAGTCCGGCTTGGAGTCGGGTTTGGAGTCGGGTTTGGAGTCCGGCTTGGAGTCCGGTTTGGAGTCCGGTTTGGAGTCGGGTTTGGAGTCCGGCTTGGAGTCGGGTTTGGAGTCGGGTTTGGAGTCGGGTTTGGAGTCCGGTTTCCGGGAATCGTCCCGTTTGACGTCGATTGTTGGGGTGGCGTTGGGTTGGGGGGCCGGTTGCGTGGATGCGGCGGGTTCATCCTGGGCGGCGGCCTTGAGAATGGGCTTGGGCGTGGGGAGTTCTTTTTTCCGGGTATCGGTCTTGGGGGATTTCTTCTCCCCTGGCGTGCGGGTGCGCTGGTCCAGCAGGGCTTGCACCCGTTTGGCTTTCTGGGCACGCTGAAGCGCCAGATTGGGGTTGCCGGTCTGCGCCGCCTCTTTGGAAAGCCTTTGGAACGAGCTGACGATGGTGCGCAGTCCCTCCCATCCCAGGGGATTGTCGGCTTCCATCGCAATGATCTTTTGGTATTTTTCCAAGGCGTTCATCCCTTTTGGCTGGGTGAAGCGCCGGGCGTGCAGATCTTTTTCCGCTGACGCGGCCAGCGCGCGGATGGTCTGCTGGGTGTCGGCGTGGAGTTCTCCGGTCACAAGCAGCCACACAGGCAGCGCCAGGAGGGCCAGAAGGGAGCGGATCGATGTGAGGAAGACAGGTTTCATGGTGTGTCCGAAAAGCCAGGGCGTGGAATCGCGCAGCGTGCGAAAATTTTTCAATCGTATAGAATCTTTCAAAATTTTTTTATTTTATGCCTTCATCGGGGATCATGCAAGGAGAACGCATCATGCAGGGATGGAGAAGAACCCTCACGGCCTGGCTGGTGACGCGTCGGATGCGCGTCTCGGGAATCGACGGGTTGCGCGCCGTCGCGGGGGGATGGGTGGCGGTGGCCAATCACGACCATCCGCTGGATTGGCTGCTGGTGGCGCCTTTTTTGCCGGATGACACCCTGGTGGCCCTGCATCCGGTGGAGATGCCCTCGCCCCGTCTGGCTCGGTGGTGCTCCTGGTTGAGATTCGTGTCCCACGATCCCCTGGACCCCGCCACCCTCAAGCCTTTGGTGCGTCACCTGAAACAGGGGGGGCATCTGTTTGTGTTTCCTTCCGGCGGCGGGTTTGGCGACGGGGCTGTGGGGCGGGTGTTGCCGGGAGTGGCCCATCTGCCGGAGTTGGCCGGTGTGCCGGTGATTCCCCTCTGGCTGCACAACACCGCCTGGTGGCGCGGTGGACGGATTCGACCCCCGTTGGAGCTGACGGTTTCCCGGCCCCGGATGCTCACGTTGGGTCCGGGCCGGGAGCGTCATCGCAGCGCGGAGTTGGCCATGACCGACTGCCTGGAAGAGGCCGGACTCTTGGCCCGGGGACAACCGTCCACCTTGTGGGAGGCGGCCCGGCGCATCGTGGCCCATCAGGGGCGTTCCACCCCCATCATCGCGGACTCCTCCGGCATGCGGTTCACCTATGGCCAGTGGCTTGCCCGTTCCGTGATCCTGGGACGGGTGCTGGCCCGTCGGTCCGCTCCGGGAGAACGGGTCGGCGTGCTGTTGCCCACCACCGCCGGATCCCTGGTGGTGTTCTTCGCCCTGCTGGCCATCGGCAGGGTGCCGGCCATGCTCAATTTCACCGCCGGAGCCGCCACGGTCCGTTCCGCCTGTCGCACCGCCCGCATCCGCACCGTTCTGACCTCCCGCCGTTTTGTGGACAAGGCCGGTTTGACCTCTTTGATCGCGGAACTGTCCGCTGAAACGGCGGTGGTGTGCGTGGAGGATCTGGCCCCGGAGGCCCGGCGTCCCTGGAACCTGCTGGCCGGAACCCTGGCGTCGTTCTTTCCGGCCCGCCTCGCCGTGTCTCCAGAGTCGGAAGCGGTGATCCTGTTCACCTCTGGCACCGAAGGGGAACCCAAGGGGGTGGCTTTGTCCCATGGGGCCTTGCTGGCCAATATCCGTCAGGTCCAGTTGCGGGTGGGACTGCTGTGTGAACCCGGACGCGATTGCATGCTCGATGTGTTGCCCCTGTTTCATGCCTTTGGTCTGACCGTGGCCGCTTTGGCGCCGATTTTTTCCGGCGTGCGGCTGTATCTCCACCCCTCGCCCCTGGACTATCGGGCCATCGCCGAAATCGCCCAGCGGATCCGTCCCACCTTGCTGGTGGGGACCGATACCTTTTTGTCTGGATATGGACGGGTGGCCCATCCCGTGGATTTTCGTTCGTTGCGTCTGGTGTTCGCCGGAGGGGAACCCCTGCGGGAACGGACCCGTCGTCAATGGCTCGACAGGTTCGGCGTGGCGATCTTCCAGGGGTATGGCACCACCGAGTGCGGACCCGCCTTGTCTGTGGATACCCCGCTGCTCCATGCCCCGGAGAGCGTGGGGCGTCCCCTGGCCGGGGTGCGCTGTCATCTGGAAGCGGTGCCCGGCATGCACGCGGGATTCCGGCTGCTGGTGAGCGGTCCCAACCTGATGCTCGGCTACATTCCGCCGGGCGGGGATGGACGGGTGGTGCCGGTTTCCGCCCCGGGTCCGGGTGCTGGATGGCATGACGTGGGGGATGTGGTGACCGTGGACGCGGAAGGGTTCTGGCATATCGTCGGACGTTTGAAACGGTTTGCCAAGATCGGAGGCGAAATGGTCTCCCTGGCCGCTGTCGAGGCCCTGGCGGAAACGGTCTGGCCCGACGCCCGGCATGCGGCGGTGGCCCTGCCCGACTCCCGCAAAGGGGAACGGATCCTCCTGGTCACCGAGCAGCGTTCTCCGGACCGGGCCGACCTGATGGCCATCGCCCGTCGGGATGGCGTCTCTGGGCTGTTCGTGCCCGCGTTTCTGTGGTCTGTGGAGACCCTGCCCCTGCTCGGACCCGGCAAGATCGATCATCAAGCCGTGCGGGCGCTGGCCGAAACCGCCTGGCCCGGCCTGGAGTCATGAGGTTGGGGCGGGATTGGGTCTGGTCTGTCGGACAGGGGCGGAAACCGGATCCCTCCTGGCCCGGCCTGGAGTCATGAAGTCGGGGCGTGGTCGGGTTTTTCCGGATAGGGGGCGGACTGGATCTGATTGCGTCCCGACTGCTTGGCCAGATAAAGCAGTCGGTCGGCGGCGTTGAGCAGTTCTTCCGGTTCCACGCCCCGGCGGGGGGTGATGGAGACTACGCCCATGCTCAAGGTGACGATTCCGGATACGGCGGAATCCGGATGGGGAATCGCCAGAGCGGCCACGGCCTGCTGGATCTTTTCGGCGGTGTGGATCGCGCCTTGCAACGGGGTTTCCGGCAGCACGCAGGCGAACTCCTCGCCGCCGTAGCGGGCCACCAGATCGGTCTTGCGCTCCAGGGAGCGGGTCAACGCCTCGGCCAGTTGTCTCAGACACTGGTCTCCGGCCTGATGTCCTCTGGAATCGTTGAAGCGCTTGAAATAATCCACGTCGATCAGCATGGCCGACAGCCGGGTTTCGTGCCGCACTCCCCGGTGCCACTCCTGAAACAGGAATTCGTCCAGACTGCGCCGGTTGGGAATGCCGGTCAGACCATCGATGGAGGCCAGACGTTTCAGCAGATCGTTCTTGCGCTTGAGATCGATGTGGGTCTGGACACGGGCGCGCAACAGATGCGGCTTGATCGGCTTGGTGATGTAGTCCACCCCGCCGGCTTCGAAACCGATGGTCTCGAACTGCTCCTCCCCCATGGCGGTCACGAAGATCACCGGAATGTCACGGGTGGTCGGATGTTTCTTCAGCCGTCGGCACACTTCGTAGCCATCCATGCCGGGCATGATCACGTCCATCAGAATCAGGTCCGGATCTTTTTGCTCCGCCATGGCCAGCGCCTTGCCCGGATCGGTGGTGAACAGCACCCGATGATCCGGTTGCAGCAGATTGGCCAGCACTTCGATATTGGTCGGTTCATCGTCTATGACCAAAACGGTGGTGGGTGCGGTCTCTCGACTCATCCTGGCGTGCTCCTGTTGTGGCTTGGGCGGGCCTGTCTGGTCCATCGGATTGGGGACCGGCGTGCCCGACTCATGACGGCCAATCGTTCGGCATGGGGGTCGGCATGGGGTCCGGCATGGATTTGGGGGCGTGTTGACCTTCGATCAGAATGGGTTTCAGGGCCTGCGCGGCCTCGTCGAACGCGAGCACCTCCAGATGCTGTTCGATACGGGAGAGGGTTTCCGGTTTTGCCCATGGGGCCAATGTTTTCCGCAGGGCCGCAAAGGCCTCCCTGGCCCGGTAATCGCCATCTTCCAGCCAGCGTTGCACCCGTTGGACCGTCTCAACGGGGAACGGTTCCCTTTCCGTCTTCGTTTCCGTTTCTGTCTCCGTCTCCGGACTGGCGCGGTCTGTGTCGTGTTCCAGGCGGTCGATGGCGTGGAGCAATCCTTCCATCGCGAGGCGCAACGTTTCCAGCCCCTCCCGGCAACCGCTCGTGTCTCCCTCTTTGACCAGGGTTTCCAGGCGGGAGGCCTCGGCCTGAAGCGCGTGGGCCGACAGGTTTCCGGCCACTCCCTTGAGGCCGTGCAGCACCCTGCGCGCGCCCTCCGGATCCCCGGCGTCGAGCCTCTCTGCCACCCGCGCGACCGAACCCTGGTGCAAATGCGCGAATTGGCGGATCAGACGCGTGAGCAGCGTCTGATCTCCACCGAGACGCTCCAGGGCTTCACGGGTGTCGATTCCCGCAAGCTCCGGCAACCGGGAGTCCGGCAACCGGGAGTCCGGCAACCGGGAGTCCGGCAACCGGGGGTCCGGCAACCGGGAGTCCGGCAACCGGGGGTCCGGCAACCGGGAGTCCGACAACCGGGGGTCCGGCAATCGGGAGTCCGACAACCGGGGGTCCGGCAACCGGGGGAGCGGTTGTGCGCCGGAAAGGACGGCGGCCGGTTCCGGAGGAGGCGGGTCCGTGGTCTCCTGGGGCGCGGGACGCAGGTGAGACGCCAGCACCGCGTACATCTGCCGGACATGGACCGGCTTGGTCAGATAGTCGTTCATCCCCAGGGAAAGACAATGATCCTTTTCGCTTTTCAAGGCATTGGCGGTCATGGCGATGATGGGCAGTCGTTTGGCGTCGAAATGGCGCCGCAGCAATCGGGTGGCCTCGTAGCCGTCCATGATTGGCATTTGCAGATCCATCAGCACCGCGTCGAAAGCGTCCGGTTGTTCCAGCAGTCGTGTGAGCGCTTCTTGTCCATTGGTGGCCTGTTTCACCACCGCGCCCACCCGGGTCAGGATCCCTTCGGCCACCTGCCAGTTGATGTCGTGATCCTCCACCACCAGAATCCGCGCTCCTCGGAGTCGGGTCAGGATCGTGTCCGTGTCGGTCTGGGGCGGCGTCTGGAGCGGTTGTGGCTGGAGTTGCGGCGCAACCGGAGCGTCGTTGCCGTTGTCTGCCGGAGAGATCCCCCTGCCCAGCGCCTCCTGGAGGGTGTTGAGCAGCATGGAAGGGGTCACCGGCTTGAGCATGAAACCGCTCACCCCCACGCGGCGCGCCTCCTTCATCACCTCCTGCCGACCGAAGGCGGTCACCATGATCACCAGCGACGAATCCAGGGCCATGTTTTCTCGCAGGCGATGGGCTTGCATGCGACGGGCGGTCTCGATGCCGTTCATCTCCGGCATTTGCCAGTCGAGCAGGATCACGTCGTAGGGTTTGGCGTGGGTCCGGGAGCGCTGTTCCATCTTCTGCAACGCCTCGTCTCCCGACGCGGCCACCTCCACGCAGCAGGTCAGTCCCCGCGCCATCTCTTGGAGTATGTGACGGGAACTTTCATTGTCGTCTACCACCAGCATCCGTAACGGACCAGGGGTGGAGAGGCGGGGACGGGGATGGCGCTCGGACGGTTTCTGGCGTTCCAGGGGAATGGTGAAGGCGAATTCACTGCCGGATCCCGGCGCGCTGATCACCGTGAACGCTCCGTTCATCTTGTCCACCAGACTCTTGCAGATCGCCAATCCCAGGCCGGTCCCGCCGTAGTGCCGGGTGGTGGAAGAGTCGGCCTGCACGAACGGTTGGAACAGTCCGGCGATCTGCGCTTCGGACAGTCCGATGCCACTGTCGCGCACCGAAAAACGTAGCCGCGCCGTCTGTTCCGTGACCGCCATCGCTTCGACCCGAAAGATGATCTCTCCGGTGGGGGTGAACTTCACCGCGTTGGTTCCCAGATTGATCAGAATCTGTTCCAGGCGCAACGGATCGCCGATCAGGTCGCGGGGCAGGTCTGCGGCGATGTCGAAGAGAATCTCCAACCCTTTTTCCTCAGCGCGCATCGCCACCATGCCCGCCACCTTTTCCATCACCTCTCCCAAATGAAACGGCAGATGTTCCAGTTCCATCCGACCCGCCTCGATTTTCGAGAAGTCGAGAATGTCGTTGATGATGCCCAACAGGGTCTCCGCCGCCGACTGGATCTTGCGCATCCGAGAGTGCTGACCCGGCGTGAGGGAGGTTTGCGACAGCAGATATCCCATGCCGATGATGGTGTTCATGGGGGTGCGGATTTCGTGGCTCATGTTGGCCAGAAACAGACTCTTGGCCCGGTTGGCCGCTTCCGCGCTCTCCTTGGCGGCCAGCAGCATCGCCTCGGTCTGCTTGCGCTCCGTGATGTCCCGGATCACGGCGGAAAAATAACGGGTTCCGTCCGCGTGGGTCCAGGAGTTGAGTGACATCTCCAAGGGAAATTCCGACCCGTCCTGGCGCACACCCGACAGCTCCGAGGTCTGACCCGGCAGCGGGGCCGTCTCCCGTTCCAGGTAGCGTTGAAATCCCTGCCGATGGCCTTCCCGATGTCGTTGCGGAATCAGCGGGGTGAGTTTTTTTCCCAGAATCTCGGCCCGGGAGTAGCCGAACAGCATTTCGGCGCCTTGGTTCCAGAAGATGATGTTTTGTTCCTGATCCGTGGCGATGATGGCGTCTTGGATCGACAGCGTGACCGAACGGAAACGCTCCTCGCTGGCTTGCAGACTCGCCAGGGTCTGTTGATGACGCAGCACCTCCTGACGCAGCTTCAGATTGCTGGATTCGGCGGCGGCGATGGCTTCGTTCAGGGAGGAGAGGATCTGTTTGCGTTCGGAAATGTCTCTCAGAAAGGCGGTGAAAAAGGTGAACTGGGCATCCGGAATCACCGTGATGGCGATCTCCGTGGGAATGCGTTTTCCCTGGGCGTTGATGGCGTCCAACTCGATGTGCTGGTTGATGACCTTCTGTTCGCCGGTGGCCAGATAGCGGATCAGTCCCAGGCGGTGGGCCTCCCGCATTTCGGGGGGAATGATGGTCTCGCTGATGTCCTTGCCCATGACATCGGTTTTGCGGAATCCGAAGATTCTTTCTGCGGCCTTGTTGAATTCGAGAATGTTGCCTTTGGTGTCAATGGAGATGATGGCATCCAGCGCCGTATCGAGAATGGCCCGGTTGCGCTGTTCGCCGTGACGCCATTCGGCGGTGGCCAGACGCAGATTGCCTTCCACCCGCAACAGCAGACGGTGAAACATCCAGCCGAGAAACAGGGCGCTCAGACCGATGCCCAGAATCACCCGTTGTTTGTGCTCCCGGGTGATGGTTTCCAGGGGTTGATCCTCGAACAGCACCACCAGTCTGGCCACGGCCCTGGAGGCGGCATCGTGGACCGGAATGATGAAATAGTGCAGATGATTCAACGCGGACGACTCCGTGAGTCGGCCTGGAAAGGTGCCGGTTTTCAGGTGAGGGGCGTGAAGATGCCGGATCAGTTCCACAGGCAGGACAGGGTTGGTGCCTCCGGCGTAGACCAGATCCGGAAAACGATCCCAGTCGGCGACCGCATCGGTGTCAGGGCGATCGGCTTTCCAGGCGCGTTCGTCGAGCACGGCCTTGTCGATCAATAGATGCAGATCGACGAGAAAGGTGGCGTGCAGGGGATCCAGAAAGGCCGGCATCTCCTTGCCCATTTCCAGGTAGCCGATGATCTCACCATCCACCCGCCAGGGCATCACCACCCGCAAGGTGAGGCCACCATGGCGTCCGATTTCCAGTCCATGGCTGGTCTGACGGGTTTTTTGGGCCATGCGCATGGTTTCCCGGTCGATCCGATCCCCGTGCATCTCAGGACGGTGGACGCGCAGCACGGTGATGCCTTCCGGATCGTGAAAATACAGATGGGTAATGTTCTGATTGGCTTGCCAGTGGGCGAACAGCGGTGCGGTCTCTTGCCGCAGCGCGTCTCGATCCCTGGCCTGGAACCGTTCTACCAGCAGCGGATTCCGGGTCAGTCCCAACAACTGTCCGGCCATGGCGTGCTGGTTTTCGTTGATGAGCAGGTGCAAGGTGTCGTGAATCTGTTTCTGGAAGTTTTCGCCCAGGCGTTGTTCCTGCTCGGCGTGCATCCAGTGCAAGGAGAAGAGGAAAATGAGGATGAGCGCTCCAAAGGTCAACAGGAACGAGGCGATGATCGGCTGTTGTATGCGCCAGAGGCGTTTGTCGTTGAACGGGTCCATGGGTGATCGTTTTTCGCGGATCCGGCAGAGTCAAGAGGTGGCATCGGAACAGCCTGTTCTGACGATAACGTAACAGGATCGCATAAGATCGCTGAATGTTCCACCGGTGTTACATTTTGATACCAGATCACGCGGACCCGTTGGAGGTATAAGCCTGGTCGGCGCGATTGGGTTTGTCCGGGTGTTTCAACGACAACACACCGCGCTTGACCAAAGGGGTCAGAAAACGGGCGCGCAGTCCACTCGCATGGCGATCCAGATATTCGGCCAATTGGCGACCGGTGAGCCAACGACCCCGGCACAGTGTCAGGATGATCGATTCCATCTGTTCGGGAGGCAGACGTGGATTGCCCCTGGCCGGGGTTGCGATGGCGAGGAGAACCGGATCCTGCTGGTTGTCACTGTGTGTGGAGTCGGAGTCGTTATGTGTGGAGTCCAGGTCGTCGTGATGTGTGGAGTCGGAGTCGCTGTGTGTGGAGTCCAGGTCGTCGTGATGTGTGGAGTCGGAGTCGCTGTGTGTGGAACCTGTTTCCGGATGATGGTCTTGTCGTGTGACCAGGGGGAGTTGCCACGTGACCCGGTCGGGTTGGGTTTGTTCACTGACGGTGGGCAGTGTCCAGGCTTGAGCCTTCCAGCCGCGAAAGATCTTGTCCACGCCGGATCCGGCCTTCTCGGCGGTTCCGATCAGCATGAACATGGTTTGCAACGCCTTGTTGCGACACTCGCTCACGTTGCCGCGCACCAGTTGATCCAGGGAGACCAGCAGTGCGCCCGGATTGGAAAATTCCAGGCGATCCGGATGTTTTTCCACCACGATCCCTCCTTGTCCCAGGTGGTCGGCATGGATCAAGGTATTGACCAAAGCCTCGCGGATCGCTTCATGGACCTCTGTTTCTCCTTTGCGAAAGAGGGTGGCCTCCAATTGAAACGGGAGTTTCAGATCCGACGTGAGACGTTGGACCACTCTTTGGTAAAATTGAAACAGATTGGCGTGCCAGGTGCCATCCAGGGTCAAACGATCGGTCCAGCGCACCTCGGGGTCCAGGGAGAGACGTTCACGATAATCCACATGATAGCTCGGAACCGCCTCGCGGATGGTCTCTTCACGGCCAAACATCAGGATTCCGGCGATGGTCAGTCCCTCCACTCCGGTGACGCGCTCCCGTCTCCAGCCACCCAGTTTGGCCAGCAGATCCTGGTCGGACTCGTTCAACCAGGGATGGGTGGGTTTGTGGGAGGCGAGGCGGTTCCGGTATTGCCGCAGGGTGGCAGGATCGATGTCGGACAGACCGAACCCTTCGAGAATCCGTCCATCGGCGGGTTCGTCTCCCCGGTCGGCCAGCATGCGGCTGACTTCTGGTTCCGTGGCGTGATAATCCCCTTCGTGGTTGCGACGATAGGTGCCGGAAAGAGGATTCTGGCCCAGAAAGACCGGACGCTGGCGGCGTGAGGCGCGGGGAACCCGAATGGCCAGGACCACTCCGGCGGGATGAGGAATGGCCTTTACGTCTTCGGGGGTGAGCAGATTGATGCTCACTTTGCCGCGATTGTGGATCGTGTCCCAGAAGGTTTTTTGCAGATGCGCCGGATTGGCGATGCCGGTCACGTCGCCGTTGTCTTCCACCCCGAGCAGAATGACGCCGCCTTGGGTATTGGCCATGGCGCTGTAGCTCTCCCAAAGGCTTTTCGGCAGTCCGCCCCGGGCGGATTTGAGTTCCATGTCATCCCCTTCGCGCCAGCGGGGCAGGGACTGACTGAGCCAGGGGTCGAAGGGGTCGGGATGGTGGATTCTGGCCATCTTTAGGGTGGACTCGAAGGGCATAGGGGTTGACGCGCCGGGACTCGATGCGACAATGACGTCTTTCATGGTTTCAAAAGACGTCATTGTCCCAAAGGTTGTTTCGTTGGCGCGCGAGGGGCTGCGATGGCGCGGAAACGGTGTGATCCCCGGTGTCAGGCTCTTTTTGGCCTGTGCCTGACTGTTCCCATCACGCGCATAACGGTTTAATCTGTGTGCAGGAGCGTTTTTGTCAAGGAGGAAAGCATGTCGAGCACCCATTCACCCCTGATCCAGTCGGGTCGGGAGGAGTTCCTGTTTGATCTGGTGTCCGATTTCGCCCCTCGGGGGGATCAGCCGGAGGCCATTCGGGCGTTGGTGGCCGGGTGGCGGGCCGGAAAACGGGATCAGACCCTGTTGGGGGTCACAGGGTCGGGCAAGACCTTCACCATGGCCCAGGTGATCCGGGAGTTGGGGCGGCCCGCGTTGGTGCTGGCCCACAACAAGACCTTGGCCGGTCAGCTCTACGGCGAGATGAAGGCGTTTTTCCCGAACAACGCCGTGGAGTTTTTTGTCTCGTATTACGACTATTTCCAGCCCGAAGCCTATGTCCCCCGCACCGATACCTTCATCGAGAAGGATTCGGCCATCAACGACCGTCTGGACCGTCTGCGCCACGGGGCCACACGGGCGATGCTCTCCCGGCGGGATGTGATCATCGTCGCTTCCGTATCGTGCATTTACGGCATCGGCTCCCCGGACTCCTATCAGGAGATGGCTCTGGAGGTGGCCGTGGAGCAGGAGATCGATCAACGCACTTTGTTGCGCCGACTGGTGGAGATGCAATACCAGCGCAACGACATCGAATTCGCCCGAGGCACCTTCCGGGTGCGGGGGGACACGGTGGAGATCTTTCCGCCCCACGAGGAGAACCGGGCGGTACGGTTGGAGTTTTTCGGGGATGTGGTGGAACGGTTGCGCTATGTGGATGCGCTCACGGGCAATCCGACCCGGGAGCTGGAACGGTTCGCCATTTTTCCCGCCAGCCACTACGTCACCCAGCGGGCGGTGGTGTTGCGCGCCATGGAGGAGATCAAGCGGGATCTGGCGATTCAATTGAAACGGTTCCGCGAACAGGGAAAACTCCTGGAGGCCCAACGCCTGGAGACCCGCACCTATCACGATCTGGAGATGATGCGGGAGGTGGGATACTGCACGGGCATCGAAAATTACAGCCGTTATCTCACCGGACGGGCGCCCGGCGAGCCGCCGCCGACGTTGCTGGAGTATCTGCCACAAGACGCGGTGCTGTTCGTGGATGAGAGTCATGTCACCATCCCTCAGGTGCGGGGCATGTCCCGGGGGGATCGCAGCCGCAAGGAGACGTTGGTGGAGTTCGGGTTTCGGCTGCCCTCGGCTCTCGACAACCGGCCATTGACCTTCGACGAGTTCGACCGCATGCGTCCGTCCACGGTCTACGTTTCGGCGACTCCGGGGGAGTACGAGCTGCATCGTTGTGGCGGCGAGGTGGTGGAGCAGATCAACCGTCCCACCGGATTGCTGGAGCCGGAGTGTCGGGTGATTCCGGCCATGGGGCAGGTGGATCATCTGCTGGCGGAGATTCAGGGAGTGGTGGCCAGGGGATTCCGGGTGCTGGCCACCACGCTGACCAAGCGCATGGCCGAGGATCTGACCGAATACCTGGAAGGGCTGTCCATCCGGGTCCGTTATCTGCATTCGGACATCGACACCCTGGAACGGCTGGAGATCATTCGGGATTTGCGTCTGGGCGTGTTCGACGTGCTGGTGGGGATCAACCTGTTGCGCGAGGGGCTGGACATTCCGGAAACCGGTCTGGTGGCCATTCTCGACGCGGACAAGGAGGGGTTCTTGCGTTCGGAGACCTCCTTGATCCAGACCATCGGCCGCGCCGCGCGCAATCTGGAGGGACGGGTGATCCTGTACGGCGACCGCATCACCGGATCCATGGAGGCGGCCCTGAAAGAGACCCGGCGGCGGCGTGTCTTGCAGGAGGCGTATAATCGGGTTCATGGCATTGTGCCGGTGTCGGTGACCAAGGGGGTCATGGAGACGCCGGGGGATACGTTCGCGGCCCGTTCGCCGGTGGTTCCGGCGCGGCTCAAGGTGGCCGAGGAGGCGGGTGGTTATGCGACGGGCGCGGCGGCCAGGAGTCCGTCTGTCGAGTTGAAGCAGTTGGAAAAAAAGATGAAAGAGGCCGCCGCCAATCTGGACTTCGAGCTGGCGGCCCTGTATCGGGATCGTCTGGCCGCCTTGGAGCGGGAACTGTTCCTGCCGGGGCTTGCCCTGGCGGACGATCCGAGTTTGCCGCGAAAAACGGAAGCGGAGGGGAAAAGGTTTCCGAAGGGTTGATTTTTTGCTAGAGTGACGGATAGCCGCATGAAAAACAACAGGTGGCCTTTGGATCGTGGTCAGCGTGAGACGGTTCGCATCAGCCGTGACAGGAGGTGATGGATGGGCGTTGAGCCGGAGAAGATTACCGTGCGCATCGATGAGGATCTTGCCGAGATTGTGCCCGGATATCTGGTGAATCGTGGCAAGGATCTGGAACAGTTGCCATTGGCGTTGGTCGAGGGGAATTTCCAGACTCTGCGCACTTTGGGTCATCGCATGAAGGGGTCGGGGGCGGGATACGGATTCGATGGCATCTCCGAGATCGGACGCGCCATCGAGGAGGCGGCCAAACGGGAGGATCGGGAGGGGGTGGAACAGGGAATCGCGGATCTGGCCTCCTACATGGATCGTCTGGAAGTGGTTTATGAGTAGTTCCTGGACCCGTTTCCTGGACGATCGACCTTGGGAGGGACGATGACATGGCGATACCGGATCATGTCTTGGTGGTTGATGACGATCCCGATATCCGTACCCTGGTGGGCAAGCTGTTGGAAAAGAACGGTTTCCGGGTCAGCAAGGTACCGGATGGCAAGGGGTTGCGCCTGCTGCTCGAAAAGAGTCAGCCGGATCTGATCGTATTGGATCTGATGCTGCCCGACGAGGATGGTTTGGTGTTGTGTCGCAATTTGCGGTCGCGTTCCAACATTCCGGTGATCATTCTGAGCGCCCGGGGCGAGGATATGGATCGGATCATCGGGCTGGAGATGGGGGCCGATGATTATCTGGGGAAGCCGTTTCATCCCCGGGAGTTGCTGGCGCGGGTCAAGAGTGTGTTGCGGCGGGCCCGCACGCTTCCCGACGATGTGCAGGAGCAAGATACCAATGCCACCTACCGGTTTGCCGGATGGGTGCTGGATGTCCCCACCCGACAGTTGTACTCGCCGAAGTCCAAGAAGATCTTTTTGAGCGGAGGGGAGTTCGCCCTGTTGCGGGTGTTTTTGAATCATCCCAACCGGGTATTGAGTCGGGATCAGTTGCTGGATTTTTCACACGGTCGGGAGATCGAACCTTTTGATCGAACCATCGACATGCAAATCAGTCGATTGCGCAGGCGTTTGGGGGATGACCCCAAGAAACCGTCACTGATCAAGACTGTGCGCAGTTCAGGTTATGTCCTGGCGGTGCGCGTGGAGCGGGGAGGAGAAAGCCATGGCACGGACGATCCAGGTTCTGGTGATTGATGGAGACCGTTTGAATTGCGCGTTGTTGCGCAATATCCTGGAAAACGAGGGGTTGCAGGTGCTGGATGCGTCGGGCGCGCGTCTGGGATGGCAGATTCTGCGGGCGGCCCCGTGTGATCTGGTGATCACGGACTTGCTGATCACGGATCCGGATGGCGGAAGCGTGCTGGAGGTGTTGTTGCGGGAGTTTCCCGAGACCCGGATCATCGCTCTCACCCGGGGGGGAGGGGGGCGTTCCAGGATCTCGGAACGGGAGGAGCAAGCCTTTCGCGGGGTGGTGCGCATCCTGGAACGGCCGGTTTTTCGCCAGGAGTTGTTGACGGCGATCCAGGAGTTGTTCCCCGACTGGCAACCCGAAGAGAGCCACGGGGAGCGGCATGGACTTTAGCGTTCCTGGCTGATCAGGACTCCTGGCTGAAAGGACTCCTGGCTGAAAGAGGGAGTATCGCGTGTGAAGGCGGTTGTGCAGCGGGTGAGCGAAGCGTCCGTGACCGTTGGCGCGGAGACGGTGGGTGCGGTCGGCAAGGGGCTGTTGGTGCTGTTGGCGGTGGAGAAGGGGGATGGTCTGCGGGAGATCGACCGGATGGCCCGCAAGATCGCCGGCTTGCGGCTGTTTCCGGACGAACGGGGGCGGATGCATCATTCGGTGCGGGATGTGGGCGGAGCGGTGCTGGTGGTTTCCCAGTTCACCCTGGCGGCCAATCTCGACAAGGGGTTTCGACCCTCGTTCGATGGCGCGGAGCTGCCGGAGCAGGCCTGCCGGATGTTCGATCTGTTTTGTCAGCGTCTGATGGCCGAAGGCCTGGTGGTGGCCACCGGACGTTTTGCCGCCGACATGCGGGTGAGTCTGGTCAACGACGGGCCGGTGACCTTCATCGTGGCGTTTGAGGCCGAAGGGGATGAGGTGCGGTGACGCGCGGTGTCGGATCCGTGGCCGCCTGGGTCGTGTGCGTCGGGCCGGTTTGGTGACTGGTTTGATGACTGGCCGGTTGCGTCGGGTCGAGCATGGCGAGCAGCGCGATCCACTGAACGCTCTTCTCCCGGAACAGCCGATCGGGTTGTTCCGGGCTCCACTCCATGAACGGGGCGGGATTGAGGTATTGGTGGATGAAGCGGATTTCGTAGTGCAGATGAGGCGCGGTGACGATGCCGCTTTTGCCGGTCAGGCCAATGATCTCCCCTTTTTTCACGAAATCGCCGGGCTTGACCAGAATTTTGTTGAGATGGCTGTAGGTGGTGGTGAAACCGAAAGAGTGATCCAGGCTGATCACCTGCCCGAGACCATTGAGACCGAGTTTTCCGGTATCCACGCCCGCGAATTCTACCACGCCATCGGCGGTTGCCATGACTTGAGTATTCATGGCCGCTTGCAGATCCACGCCGGGATGAAAACGGTTGCTTTGCAGGGTGGGATGGACCCGGAATCCGAACGGGCTGTTCACCCCCAGGAAAGGAACGGGATGACCGGTGGGAATGCTGTGGGCGAAGAGCTGTTTTTGTTCCCGTCCGAGCAGGTAAGGATCGAGCGCTTCCAGCAGGGTTTCGTTGACATGCACCTCCAGGGGCGAGAGTCCGGTGTGCGGGGGGGTGTGGGTCAGAGGCAGGGTGTCGGGTTCCGGTTCTGCGGATTCGGCGTGTTCGACAGCCGGATTGAACAGTCCTTCCAGGGATTCCAGGGAGGGCAGCAGGGTGGCGTGATCCTGGAAAAGTGGCAGGCTGGGAGGGGATCCTCTGGCATCGACACCCGGTTGATGGCTGGCCTGGGTGGTGGAGCCGGGTCGGGGCGTCGGGGTGTCTCGACTGTTCAGCAACCAGGAACCGGCGGCCAGACTCCCCAGCATGGCGGGGACGAGCAGGGTGAGCAGTCTTGGCCACCCTTCGTTTGGGAAGAAGGGTATTTCTGGCGCGTCGCCCGATGGTCTGGCCTGGGGTGGACGGTTGCGCGCGGATGCCAACATGGGATATAAGGATTGCATCTGGAAATCTCCTGGATTTGGATGTCCGTACCCGTTTTTTATCGGGCAGCCGCCGCAAGGCGTGAGAGATTTTCGCGTTCTGGTGAAAAAATGTCTTGTTCAACATTCTGTTAAAGGAAATCATCACTGCCGTGAAAATTCTGATTGCCGATGACGATGTGAACAGCCGGGTGATTCTGACCTCGATTCTCGCCCCGCACGGGGAGTGTCACGAGGTGATGAACGGCATGGAGGCCGTGTCCGCCTTCAAGACCGCTTTGGAGACGAACGAGCCTTATCAACTGGTCTGCATGGACATCATGATGCCGGAGATGGATGGTCAAGAGGCGGTTCTGGCCATCCGGGCCGCAGAAAAGGCGCATCAGGTGGGCGCCAACGATGAGACGGTGGTGATCATGACGTCGGCGTTGGATACCCTGGACTCGATCATTCGTTCTTTCGATCAGGGGGGATGCAACGCCTATCTGGGAAAACCCATCCGACGGGCCGCGCTGTTGGAGAAAGTGCGCAATTACGGTTTGATTGGAGTGGGGTGATGTCATGGCGAGCCTCCTGCGTGTCCGGGTAAGGGTTGGATTATGAACAGTCCTGGTTATTCAAAGACTGCCGTCAAGATTCTCGAAGCCTCTTTGCCGTTGTTTGCCGCGCGCGGTTACAATGGGGTGGCCATGCGGGATATCGCGCAGACGGTGGGGATTACCGCCGCCGCTTTGTACAATCATTTTTCCGGGAAAGAGACATTATATTTCAAGGCGTTGGAATATGCCTTCGCCGGCAAGGTGAATACCCTGGCCGAGGAGTTGGAGGTTGCCCGGGATTCCAGGAGTCGATTGCGGCGTCTGATTTCATTCTGGATCGAGATTTTTGGCGGGGATGTGATTTTGCGTTCCTTGTTGCAGCGTGAAATGAGCGACGCCGACGAACAACGCTTGCGTTTGCTGCTGGATCGGGTGTTTCTGCCGGTTTACGAAGAGAGCAAAGGCATTCTGGTTGAGCTGGCCCACGGGCGCACGGATGAACATTTATTGTTTTGCGCCATTCTGGGTCTGGTGTTGTCCCATTTCCAACTGGCCCCGATTCGCAGACGACTGCCCGGCACCCGGGTGGAACATGAGGATGTCGAGGGCATCGCCGACCATCTGGCGCGGTTGTTGTTCGACGGTCTGGATCCGGACAGGTCGCGCGCATGATCCCCAGTGCCGGGGAGGAGGAGTCGTTTTCCGCAGAGACCACCGTGGAGGCGGCTTTGTCGCGTTATCTGCAACAGGTCTCCTCCCACAAATCCCCCACCACCCATGCGCGCGAGCAGCGCAAGGCGCGTCAGATCGCGGCGCGATTGGGAAAGCTGCCTTTGTCCGAGGTGAGCGCGCTGGATCTTTCGCGTTATCGGGATCTGCGTCTGCGCGAGGCGTCGGCGGCCATCGTGCAGGGGGATCTGGATCTGTTGCGGGAGTTGTTCGAGGTCGCGGCGGGGCTGTGGAAGGTGGAACTGGACGGCAATCCGGTGAATGGCGTGTCGCCTCCGCGCGCGGTGCCGGAGCGGGCGCGTTCCTTGAGTCCGGGAGAGGTGGTGCGTCTGTTGGCCGCGTGTGACCGTCGATCCACCCCCATGCTGGGATGGATCGTGCGCATCGTCTTGCAGACGGCCATGAACAAGGACGAAATCCTGAAAATGCGTACCGGCGATCTGGATCTGAAGGCGCGGATCGCGACCATTCCCAGAACTCTGGGGCGTGCGGAGCGACAGGTTCCATTGAGTCGCGCGGTCGTGCGGGTGTTCAATGATGTTTTGAGTTATCCGGAACGGCCTGATAATGAAGATTTATTGTTTTATGGTGCCTATGGTTCCTTGGGGGTGCGTCATCCCCTGACCATCGACAAAGCCTTGCGCGCGGTGGCGATGCAGGCGCGGGTGAAGGGATTGCGTTTCAGCGATTTGCGCAACGAGGCGTTGTCGCGTCTGGAGCAGGCGGGTTGGACGGAGTTGGAGCGGTTCACCCTGGCGGGTTTGACCTTTCCCAGGGGGGTGAAACGTCCACCCCGTCCGACGGTCGCCGCACTGGTGGCGCGTCTGGACGAGGTGGGTTTCGGCGTGGACCCCTGACAGAGAGATCAGCGTCAGCGAAAGAAGCCGGTCGGGTGGCGTGCCTCACGAGGCCCGTGCGACCCCTTCGACCCGTTCTACCTGATCGAGAATCGCGGCGGCGATCTTGTTGGGCTGGAATTTGGGGATGAAGGCGTCGGCACCCATTTGCGCGGCTTTGTCCTGGTTGGACTTGTTGCTCAAGGAGCTGTGCAGGGCCAGATGGATGTGGGCCAGTTTGGGGTTCTGCTTGACTTTGCGGGTGAAGGTGAAGCCATCCATCACCGGCATTTCGATGTCGGAGAAGATGATGTTGTAGGGCATGTCGCCGCTCGCCAGGCACCGTTCCAGCTCTTCCAGGGCCTTGTCCGCGCTGTCGAAGAGGGTGTGGCGCAAACCCAGTTGGTTGAAGGCCGAAGACATGAGCTGACGGGCCGCGTTGGAGTCGTCCACCGCCAGCACATGAAACTTGTCGATGTGCAACTGTTTGGCCCGTTGGGTCATGTCGGTGGAGATGGCGTCTTCGATGCCGATGATGTCGCCGAGAATTTTCTCCACGTCGAGGATCTGGACCGTGCGTTCTCCATCGTAGGTGATGGCCGTCAGGTAGCTGGCCCCGTAGAGGGAGCCGTCGGGTCGGATGACATCGTTCCAGCTTTTCTGGATCAGGCGGTCGGGTTCGCTGACCAAAAAGCCCTGGATCGAGGTGCTGTATTCGCATACCAGCACATAGCTCAAGCGGTCCTGGTAGGGGATGGACTCCAGCCCCAACGCCTCGGAGAGATCGAGCAGATTGATGGCGTGTCCCCGGAAATCGATGGTCCCTTTGATGGCGGGGTGGGATTGGGGAATGCGGGTGACGTGTTTGGGGCATTCGAGGATTTCGATGATCTTGAAGACGTTCAGGCCGTAGAGTTGGCCATCCGTCAGGACAAAGGTAAGCATCTCCATTTCGTTGCTGAAGGCGAGATTGGCGCGTTTGTTGACATCGGCCAGGAAGTTTGCTTCTGACATGGTGTTCTCCTTGCAGCAGTCCTTTATCCGGTTTGTTGGGGGGTCGTGATGATAGGCCAGAATGCCAGCATACACCCAATCGGGGTCAGATGCCGGGGTTTTTCGTATGATCTGTTCAAGATTTTTCTGCTCGGGTGGTTGTGCGCGCCCGGCTGGTCGTGTGCCGACGAGTGGCGTGGACGGGTGGTGCGGATTCAAGATGGCGACAGTCTGGTGGTCTCCCGGGAAGGGCGTCAGGAGAAGGTGCGACTGGCCGGGATCGACACGCCGGAGCAGGGACAGCCTTATGCCGGGGAAGCCAAAGCCTTGACCCAACGTCTGGTGGAACATCGAACGGTCCGGGTCGTAGACAAGGAGCGGGACCGCTATGGTCGGCTGGTGGCCTGGGTGACCCCCCTGGATGGCGAGGAGTTGGGCGCGGCTTTGGTGCGGGCCGGTCTGGCGTGGCAGCATCCCTATTATTCCAGGGATCCGGAGTTGAAGAGACTGGAACAAGAGGCCAGGAGGCGTGGCATCGGACTGTGGGCCGATCCCGATCCCACCCCCCCGTGGGTGTGGAAACGCCACCACCGCCGGGGAAGCCGGGAACATCCCTGAAATCAGCCGGGGAGTGATTGCAGGGATGTCGTGTGTGGGGGGGTGGGGATTTTGTGGTTGGAAAGTCAAAACCCTGGGGGAGGAATCGCCCAGACCCCCGCTTTTTTTAAAGAAGTTGACCGCCTACCGCCAGCGCCAGCCGCTTTCGCCGATGGGCAGAGCCTGCAAGGCCGCGCCGGCCATGCCTTTGGACATGCGGGTCAACAGGTCTTCCTTGTTGGTGAAATCCACCATGCGCTCGTTCTTGATCAACTGACGGGCGATCCAGGAGGCTGAACCCAATCCATCCACCAGTCCCAGTTTCACCGCCTCTTCGCCGGTCCAGACCAGCCCCTGGAACAGCTCTTCCCGTCCGGCCTTGAGTCGGTCGCCCCGTCCGGTCTCCACCGCCTTGATGAACTGCTCGTGAATGCGGTTGAGCAGACCCTGGGCGTGCTGTTTCTCCGCCGGATTCACCGGGCTGAAAGGATCCAGGAATCCCTTGTGTTTGCCCGCCGTGAGCATGCGGCTCTCCATGCCGAGTTTCTCCAGGGTCTGTTGCAGACCGAATCCTTGCATCATCACGCCGATGGAGCCGACCAGCGACGCCTTGTCCGCGTAGATCTTGGGCGCGGCGGCGGCCACGTAATAACCGCCCGAGGCGCACAGATCCTCGACAGCGGCGTAGACCGGCATTTCGGCGTGCTGTTTTTGCAAACGGGTCAACTCGTCGTAGATCTGGCCGGCCTGCACCGGACTGCCCCCCGGACTGTTGATGCGCAGAATCACCCCTTCGGTATCCGGGTGGTCGAAGGCCTCCCGCAAGCCCTTGATGACCGTTTCCGCCGAGGCGGGCATTTCATCCATGATCACCCCGTGCAGATGCACCACGGCCACATGTTTGCGTTTGGCCGAGAACTGATCCATCGGGGGCAGATCCCCGCCAAGATGGGCCAACCACAACAGCAGCATCAGGTATCCGGCGATGAACAGCCGAAACCAGTTGCGGCCTCTGCGGGATTTCTTCTGTTCGTTGAGATTGACCAGCAACAGCCGTTCCAGCACTTCGCGTTCCTGGGCGCGATTGGCTTCCAGTTGTTTCATCCACTCCCGGTTTTCCAGCGCGTGGGGGGAGGGGGTGGCGTGCGGTTCGTCGGAGAACAAGGGTTCGTTCTTTTCCATGGTGTTTTGCCTGGAGCCTTCAGGACAGCGGCAGGGGGTCGGGTTTCAGACGGATGTCGGTCAACCCCTTGAGGTCGCTGATGCGAAAACGCATCGCATACACCTTGCAGGCCCGGCATACCTCCACGGATTGATAACAGTGGCTCTCCTTGTTGCTCCAGCAGGGGAACTGGTTGTCCTGCAAGGAGGGGCAGTTCTGCCGGGAGCCGTACTGGCATTTGATCACGTCCCAACAGGGGATCAGGGCCAGCAGCGAGCGGATGCCCGCGATGCTGATGCTGGACTTGATCAGGCGCCGGATTTCAATCAGCCATTCCACATCCTCTTCGTTGAACAGGCGGGTGCCGGCCCGGTTCTTGTGGGAGATGAACAGCCTTTCGCGTTCGTACATGTGGATCGTGCGAATGGAAATGCCAAGACGCTTGGCCACCACGCCGATCTTGACCATGGTGGCGGTCTCTTCGTTTTCGGTTGGAGCGCTGGTCGTGTTCATGAGGGTCGGTGTGCTCCTTTCTTGCGTGTTCAGGATGGAAGAACGCCTGGAAAAAGGTTGAAGAACGCCTGTTTCCCGGCATAACGCGCGGCTGAGCCCAGGGACTCTTCGATGCGCAGCAGTTGATTGTATTTGGCGATGCGATCCGAACGGTTGAGGGATCCGGTCTTGATTTGGCCCGCGTTCACGGCCACGGCCAGATCGGCGATGGTCACGTCTTCGGTCTCGCCGGAACGGTGGGAGATCACCGACGGATAACCGGATTGACGGGCCAACTCCACCGCATCCAGGGTTTCGGTCAAGGTGCCGATCTGGTTGACCTTGACCAAAATGGCATTGGCGATTCCCTGGCGCACTCCTTCGGCCAGAATGGCGGGATTGGTGACGAACAGATCATCCCCCACCAGTTGGACCTTTTCGCCCAGGGTATCGGTGAGCAGGCGCCATCCTTCCCAGTCTCCTTCCGCGCAGCCGTCTTCGATGGAGAGAATCGGATAGCGGGCGCACAGATCCTTGTAGTAGCCGACCAGTTCCTGACGGGTCAGGATGCGGTTTTCCCCCTTGAGGTCGTACTGACCGCTTTTGGCGTCGAAGAACTCGGAAGAGGCGCAGTCCAGTCCCAGGAAGATCTCTTCTCCCGGAATGTAGCCGGCGTTTTCGATGGCCATCAGAATCACTTTCAACGCCTCTTCGTTGGAGGCGAGATTGGGAGCGAAGCCGCCTTCATCGCCGACAGCGGTGTTGAGTCCCTTTTTCGACAGGACTTTTTTCAGATGATGAAACACCTCGGCGCCCATGCGCACCGCTTCGGCCATGGTGGCGGCGGCGACCGGCAGGATCATGAACTCCTGGATGTCCACGTTGTTGTCGGCGTGGGCGCCACCGTTGAGGATGTTCATCATCGGCGTGGGCAGACGATGGGCGTTGACCCCGCCCAGATAACGGAACAAAGGCTGTCCGGTGACTCTGGCTCCGGCCTTGGCCGCCGCCAGGGAGACGCCGAGAATGGCGTTGGCCCCCAGGGCCGATTTGTCCGGCGTGCCATCCAGCTCGATCATGCGGGCATCCAGGGCGCGTTGGGCAAAAATCTCCATGCCGCGAATCTCGGGCGCGATGGTCTGGTTGACGGCGGTGACCGCTTTTTGCACCCCCTTGCCGAGATAACGTGTGGCGTCACCGTCGCGCAGTTCCAGGGCTTCGCGGGCGCCGGTGGAGGCCCCGGAAGGAACCGCAGCGCGACCGATGCGACCGGTGGCGGTGGTGACTTCCACCTCGACGGTGGGATTGCCCCGGGAATCGAGAATTTCGCGGGCGTGGACATGGGCGATGGTGGTCATTGGGTAATCATCTCCTTCCAGATCAAGTCCGGTTTTCTGGCCGCGCGGGTGGCGTCGAGACGACCGACGCCACCGCCCGGAACCGGAACGGCGTGAGGTGCGGTGAGCAAACGTTGGGGATTGGTTTCCGCCTCATGGCGGATGGCGATCATCGCCTCCACGAACCGGTCCAGAGTCTCTTTGGTTTCCGTTTCCGTGGGTTCGATCAACAGGCATTCCGGGACCAGGGATGGAAAATACATGGTCGGGGCGTGAATGCCGAATTCCAAAAGACGTTTGGAGAAATCCAGAGCCGAGACGCCAAAGGCGTCGGCTTCGGGTTTTAAGGTGAGGATGAACTCATGGGTGGCGCGGCGACCGGGAAAGGCCACGGTGAAGCCGGCGGCGCTCAGGCGGGCCATGAGATAATTGGCGTTGAGGGTGGCGAAGCCGGAGACCCGTTTCATGCCCTCGGCGCCGGTCATGCGCAGATAGATGTGGGCGCGCAACAGCACCCCGACATTGCCCGCGAAGGTGGCCAGCCGACCGATGCTCTCCGGGCATTGGGTCTCGTCCATCCAGGAGAACCACTCCCGGCCTTTGTCGTCGAGTTCCTTCTTGACCATCGGCAGGGGCAGGAACGGAACCAGTCGCTCGGAGACCGCCACCGGTCCGGCGCCGGGTCCGCCGCCGCCGTGGGGCGTGGCGAAGGTCTTGTGGACATTGAAATGAACCGCGTCGAATCCCATGTCTCCCGGACGCACCCGGCCCGCCACGGCGTTGAGATTGGCGCCGTCGTAGTAGAGCAGTCCTCCGGCGGCGTGGACGATCTGCGCGATCCGGGCGACCTGACGCTCGAACACTCCCAGGGTGGAGGGGTTGGTGAGCATCAATCCGGCGGTCCGGGGGCCGACGGCCTGACGCAGGGCGTCCAGGTTCACGTCGCCTTGGGCATCGGTGGGGATTTCCCGTACCGTGCAGCCGCACATGGCGGCGGTGGCGGGATTGGTGCCATGGGAGGCGTCGGGCACCAGCATTTCCCGGCGCGCCTCGTCTCCCCGGGAGCGGTGATAGGCCCGGATCATCGCCACTCCCGCGAACTCCCCTTGCGCCCCGGCCATGGGCACCAGGGAAACCCCGGGCATGCCGGCGATTTCCCCAAGCATTTCCTGCAATTCATGCAGACAGCGCAACACCCCTTGACCCGACTCCTCCGAGGCCAACGGATGACGGTTGAGAAATCCCGGCAGCGAGGCCAGAACCTGACAGGCGCGGGGATTGTATTTCATGGTGCAGGATCCCAGGGGATAGAACTGGGTATCCACGGAAAAATTCAACTGGGAGAGCCGGGTGTAGTGGCGCACCACCTGCAACTCGGAAACCTGTGGCAGAGGCGGTGGCGTGGGGCGCAGAAAGCGTTCCGGGATTCCTTCCGGCGTGGCCGGGGCCTCCGGGATGTGATGGGCGTTGCGGCGACCGGCGCGGGAGGCGTCGAAGAGGGTTTGGGTCATGGCTTCATCCTTCCTTCGCGTTCAGCACCCAGGCCAGGGTGTCGGCGTAGAACTGCAGATCCGCTTCGGTTTTGGTCTCCGTGGCGCACACCAGCACGCCTTTGTCGTGGAAGGGGTGTTCTTCTCCCAGGGCGTAGCCCCCCTGAATGCCCAGTCGCGCCAGTCGCGCCAGGATCGGAGCGGCGGGTTTGGGCAGACGCAGGGCCGTTTCGTGGAAATACGGACCGGTGAACAGTCGGGTCACGCCGGGGATGGTGGTCAGTTTGTCCACCAGGGTGCGGGTGCGGGCGTGACAGAGGGCGGCGGTTTTGGCCAAGCCTTCCGGTCCCAGCAAGGAGAGATGGATCGAGGCGGCCACGGTCATCAGCCCCTGATTGGTGCAGATGTTGGAGGTGGCCTTGGCGCGACGGATGTGCTGTTCGCGGGCCTGCAAGGTGAGGATGAAGCCGGTGCGGCCCTGGGCGTCCTGGGTGCGGCCCACGATGCGACCCGGCATCTGGCGCAGCAGGGCCTGTTTGCAACACAAGAATCCGAAATATGGCCCCCCGGACGACAAGGGAATCCCCAGGGGTTGTCCATCGCCACAGGCGATGTCCGCTCCCTGTTGGCCCCAGTGGCCCGGCGGTTTGAGCAGACCCAGGGAGAGGGGATTGACCGCGGCGACCACGGTGGCCCCTTCGGCCTTGGCCCAGTCGGTGAGGGTGTCCACCTCTTCCAGAATGCCGAAGAAGTTGGGTTGGGGAATCACCAGGGCGGCGATTTTCTGGCCATGAAAACGGTTCAGGGCCTTGGGCAGAATGCGACCTTCCAGCGGGTCGAAGGGGATTTCCACCACCTCCAGATCCTGATCCGCAGTCATGGTTTGCACCACGGCCCGGTAGTGGGGATGGACGCTGGCGGGCATGAGAATCTTGCCTCCCGCGTTGTCGCTGGCGCGGGCGGCCATGAGGACCGCTTCCCCGAGTCCGCTGGCCCCGTCATACAAGGAGGCGTTGCCCGCGTCCATGGCGGTCAGTCCGGCCATCATGGTTTGGAATTCGTACAGCAGTCGCAAGGTGCCCTGGCTCGCCTCGGCCTGATAGGGGGTGTAGGCGGTGAGGAACTCTCCCCGGGCGGCGATTTCCCATACGGCGGCGGGAATGTGGTGCTCATAGGCTCCGGCCCCGATGAAACACACGCCATTGGCATCGGTTTCGGCCCGCTCCCGCATCATCCGTCCCACGGCCATCTCCCCCAGGGCCGGGGGCAGGTCCAGCGTGGGACAGCGCAAGGGATCGGGGATCTCCTCGAACAGGGTCTCCAGGTCCGGCACGCCGATCGACCGCAGCATCTCGTCGATGTCGGTGGGTGTATGGGGAATGAATGGCATGCCTCGGTTTCCGCTTCAATGCGTTAAAGTGACATCTTGAACGATCACCACCGCCCCAGTATGGCAGATAATCCGCTGCGAGAAAACGCTATTGTAAATGTTTTTTCACGGAGCCTCCGCGCGCGCGGACAGTCACGGCCCCCTGGAAGGGGGAAAGTCGCTGAAAGTCGGCCAGAAAAAGGGGCTGTCGCGGGAGTTGGGCCGGTCCATGGAGCCTCCGGAGACCGGCCAAGCGGCAAAGACCGGGGAAAGCACCGGCCTGGGTGATCAATCCTTGAGCGCCGGTTTTCCCATCCGGACAAAAGGCGGGCGCACCGCGCGGGCGGCCAGCAGACGACCCCGCACATTCACCTGACACATCTCTCCGGGTTGCAGTCTGGATTCCACCACCGCCAGGGCGATGCCGGTTTCCAGGGTGGGGGAGTAGCCACCGCTGGTGATCTCTCCCACCGCTTCATCGTTGAGATAGACCACCTGATGATCCCGCAACACCCCTTTGTCGGTGAGGATCAGGCCGAGGCGTTTTCTGAGTTCCGGATCCTGACGGGTGGGTTCCAGGGCCTGTCGTCCCACGAAGTGGCGGGTATCCGGTTCCCAGACGATGGTCCAGCCCAGTCCCCGTTCCAACGGATTGCTTTTGTCGTGCATGTCGCGGCCATGGAGGTTCATGCCCGCTTCGAGCCGGAGGGTGTCCCGCGCGCCCAGACCGGCGGGAGCCACGCCAGCCTTGAGCAGCCGATCCCAGACGTGTCCGGCCATGGTGGCGGGGATCATCAGTTCAAAGCCGTCCTCGCCGGTGTAGCCGGTGCGGGCCACGCGCCATTCGTCCTGGGCGAGGATGTGAAACGCGGGCATGGCCACCGCTTTTTCCGCCAGGGTGGCGGGCAGGATCGTCCCCAGATGGCTTGCCGCCTCTGGTCCCTGCAACGCCAGGATGGCCAGATCGGTGCGTTCGGTCACCGTGACCGCATAGGCCGGGGCGTGGATGCGGATCCAGGTGAGATCCTTTTCCCGGTTGCCGGCGTTGATCACCAGGGTGAAGAAGGTGGCGTTCAGGCGATAGGTGATGAGATCGTCCGCCACTCCGCCGCGCTCGTTGAGCATCAGCCCGTATTGTCCGCCCCCGTCCGTCAGTCGTCCCGCGTCGCAGGCCAGAATCCAGCGCAACAGCCCGATCACGTCCCCGCCATGCAGATCCACCACCCCCATGTGGGAGACATCGAACACCCCGCAGTGACGGCGCACCGCGTGATGCTCCTGGATCTGCGATCCGTAATGCAAAGGCATGTCCCAGCCCGCAAATGGCGCCATCCGCGCCCCGAGTCCGACATGACGATTGTGCAGAATTGTTTTGTGCATCGAAAAAAAACCTCGTCCAGCCTCGGGTGATGGAGGGGCATGGCCACGTCGGCTGACCGGGGTGGGTCAACCGGCACGGTTGATGATGAGATCGGTGACTTGGTGCCATGCTGTCTCTTCAGTATATCAGGGCAAGGGGGGGTGGGTCCACTGGATGTCCCCGGATTTTTCCGGGGTTCATCCATTTTTGGGTCAAGGTCAAACAGTAGGAAAAATTTTTTAAGTTGTTTTCGGCTGAGGCTTTTTTGTTTTGGCAGTCTGGCAAGGACGAAATTGATTCCGGAATGGTTGTGGTGTAATCTTCAATCAGTCCCCATCCTGTTTTTGGAGGTACGCATGACCACCACCACTTTTGATACGTTGGAATGTGTGGAGCAGTTGAAGGCCGCCGGCATTCCTGAAAATCAAGCGCAAGGGATCACCAAGGTGCTGGCTACGTTGATGCGGCAGGTGGATGGGCGTGTGGAGGATCTGGCGAGCAAACGTGACCGGCAGGTGGAAGTCAAATTCGATACGCTGGCGGACCGGAACGAACAGCAGGTCAAGGGGCGTCTGGATGGCTTGGCCACCAAACAGGAGCTGGATTTCAAGATCAAGGAGCTGGAAGTCTCTCTCAAGCGTGACATCAAGGAGTTGGAACTGCGGATGGTGATCAAGACCGGCACGATGATTCTGGCCGGGATCGGGTTGCTGTTTGGCTTGATGCGGGTGTGGCCATTGCCGGTGCAGTATATTCCGCCGCCTTCAGCGGTTCCGACCTTCACCGCTCCCGCTGCCCGGTGATCGGGCCTGGACAAGGGAGCGGTCCTGAAAGATCTTGAAATCTGGCGAGGCTCAACCGTTCTTCAATCCCTCGTCCAATCGTTTCAATTGGCGCAGCAGGGCTTCGAGTTGATCGAAGGGCACCATGTTGGGGCCGTCGCAGGGGGCGCGGTCCGGGTCGGGATGGGTTTCCAGAAACACCGCCGCCACTCCGGTGGCCACGGCGGCCCGGGCCAAAGGAGCCACGAAACGGCGTTCGCCTCCGGAGGCGTTGCCCAGTCCGCCGGGCTTTTGTACCGAATGGGTGGCGTCGAAGACCACCGGGGCGCCGCTGTCGGCCAGGATGGCCAAAGCGCGCATGTCCACCACCAGATCCCCGTAACCAAACGCAAATCCCCGTTCGCAAACCAGAATGCGTTCATTGCCCGTGTCTCTGGCCTTTGCCACCACCCGGGCCATGTCCTGGGGAGCCAGGAACTGTCCTTTTTTGATGTTGACCGGTCGCTGGGTGCGGGCCGCCGCCTGGATCAGATCGGTCTGACGGCATAAAAAGGCCGGAGTCTGCAACATGTCCACCACCTCGGCCACGGGAGCGGCCTGCTCCGGGGTGTGGATGTCGGTGACCACCGGCAGACCCAGCTCCTGTTTGACCATGGCCAGGAGGTTCAGACCGTCATCGAGTCCGGGTCCGCGAAACCCCTGGGAGGAGGTGCGGTTGGCCTTGTCGAAGGAGGCTTTGTAGATCCAGGGCAGTCCGACCCGGTTCATGATGGCGCCGATGCGCGTGGCCGTGGACAGGGCGAACTCCCGACGGGCGGGGAGGGTGTCTCCTTCCAGCACGCAGGGACCGGCGATCAGCACCAGAGGCAGCCGGTTGCCGATGGCCAGATCGCCTACGGTGACGATGTGTTGCACCGCTTCCATGGCTCATCCCCGCCGGTTGGCCAGCGACGCCTTGATGAAGGCCGCGAACAGCGGATGGGGCGCGCGCGGGCGGGATTTGAACTCCGGATGATATTGGCAGGCCACGAAAAAGGGGTGATTCGGCGCTTCGATCACTTCCACCAGCTCTCCGTCCGGGCTGGTGCCCGAGATGATCAGACCGGCCTGGATCAGTTGTTCCCGATAGTTGTTGTTGAACTCGTAGCGGTGGCGGTGGCGTTCGGAGATGGTCAGAGTGCCGTAGGCGCGGGCGGCGTGACTGTCCGGAATCAGTTGGCATGGATAGGCCCCGAGTCGCATGGTGCCTCCCTTGTCGGCTTCCGTGTCCCGGCGTTGGATCTCTTGTTCGGTTTTCCATTCGGTCATCAGGGCGATCACCGGGTGGGGGGTGTGGTCCGAGAACTCCGAGGAGTAGGCGCCTTCCAGTCCGGCCACGTGACGGGCGTATTCCACCACCGCCATCTGCATGCCCAGACAGATGCCGAAATAGGGCACCTTGTTTTCCCGGGCGTACTGGACCGCGCGGATTTTTCCCTCGGCTCCCCGTTCGCCAAAACCGCCGGGAACCAGAATGCCATCCACGCCGCCGAGCAGGGTGGCGGGGTCTTCCTGGGAGAGTTCGTCGGCGTTGACCCAGCGCAGCGAGACCCGGCTGTCGTTGGCGATGCCCCCATGGGTGAGGGCTTCCACCAAGGACTTGTAGGCGTCCTTGAGTTCCACATACTTGCCGACGATGCCGATGGTGGTTTTGTGGCCGGGATTGACGATGGTTTCCAGCACCGCCTCCCAGTCGTCCATGTGGTGTTCCGCGCCGCGCAGGTTGAGGAATTGCAGGGCCTTGCGGGCGAAGCCTTCCAGATGGAGGGCAAAGGGCACCCGATAGATGGACTCCTGATCCTGGCAGCAGATCACCGCGTCCGGATCCACATTGCAAAACAGGGCGATTTTTTTGCGCACCGTGGCATGGATCTCCCGGTCGGTGCGGCAGACCAGGATGTCGGGTTGAATGCCGATGGCCCGCAGCTCTTTGACCGAGTGCTGGGTGGGTTTGGTTTTCAGTTCGCCGGAGGTGGGGATGTAGGGCAGCAGGGTCAGATGGATGAACAAGGTGTTGTCCCGACCCAGATCGATGCGCAACTGGCGGATCGCCTCCAGAAAGGGCAGGGATTCGATGTCGCCCACTGTGCCGCCGATTTCGATGATGGCGATGGAGGCGTCCCCCGCGACGTTGAGGATCGCTTCCTTGATGGCGTCGGTGATGTGGGGAATGACCTGCACCGTGGAGCCGAGATAATCCCCCCGTCGCTCCTTGCGGATCACCTGTTGATAGATGCGGCCTGTGGTGAAGTTGTTGGCCTGTCCCATCGGGATGTCGAGAAACCGTTCGTAATGGCCCAGATCCAGATCGGTTTCGGCCCCGTCATCGGTGACGAACACCTCCCCATGCTGGAATGGGCTCATGGTGCCGGGATCGACGTTGATGTAAGGATCCAGTTTTTGCATGGTGACGGAGTGTCCGCGCGCCTGGAGCAGACTGCCCAGGGATGCGGCGGCCAGTCCCTTGCCAAGAGACGACACGACGCCGCCCGTCACGAAGATGAATTTGGCCATGTTGGATTCTCAATGCTCCGAGGGTGTGAGTCCGCGACAAGGAGATCTGCGTTGTGCTGCAAAACCGCATGATCCGCCCGAGTGGGAACAGCATACACCACTTCTGGTGGCGGGTATACGATTCCTTAGCATCGTCCCGGGGATCGATGCGCTGGCGCGGTTGACCCTGGCGTTCAGGTTTGTGATAATGATGTGATTGCACTCATATCAGCGGCGAGGAGGGGGTCATGCAAGGATTGGGATTTTTGGGTCTGGTATCGGTCCTTGGTTATATTGTCACCCGGATGGTGTTGGACAGACAGAATGATCCGGGATCCAAGCCGGGGAGTTCCGCGCCGTTTGCCCCCTCCGGCGTTCAGCCTGCCGCTTCGGTGTCCGTGGCCTCGCCCCCGGTCATCGTCCCCAAGCCGGAACCGGTCGCTGCGGTCTTGGCCCCGGTGGTCGTGGTTGAACCCGCCGTGGTAATGGTCCCGGACCCCATCCCCGTGGCCCCGGAACCCGCCCCGATTGTGGCCACAGTCGCCGAGCCGGAACCCGTCGCCGTGGCCCCGGAACCGGCCCCCGTCGCCCCGGAAGCCGTCGCTGTGGCCCCGGAATCGGCCCCAGTCGCCCCGGAACCGGCCCCAGTCGCCCTAGAACCCGTCCCAGTCGCTTCGGAACCGGCCCCAGTCGTCCCGGAACCCGTCCCCGTGGCCCCGGAACCCGCCCCGGTTCTTTCGAGCGTGCCCGCTGTGCCGGTGGATCGGATCGTGACCGATCAGGGGATCGTCTGTTTGATCTGCGGTCAGACCTTCAAGGGATTGAAGACCCACATCAGCCGCACCCACAAGCTCAGCGTGGAGGCCTATCGGGAGCGGTTCGGTCTGGATGAGCAGACCCCCCTGTCTCTGCCGGTGGTGGCGTCGGCGGGGAAGAGAACCGGGAAAACTCCGGCCAGTTCCGCCCCATGATCGTCCTGGCCTCTTGAAGCGGATCCTTTGCGGCTTCCAGCCAGTGGATCCGGATGCCGTGTCGTTCCATGCGGCGAAACCAGGTCTCCTGACGTTTGGCGAACTGGCGGATGGCCTGTACCAGTTGATCGAACAGTTCGACCTGGTTCAACTCTCCGCGCACGAAGCGGGTGACGAAACGGTATTCCAGTCCCAACGCCTCTAGAATGGCGGGAGCGATCCCCCGGTTCAGCAGGTCGGCCACCTCTTCGATCAAGCCGGTTTCCAGTCGTTGTCGCAGCCGGTCGGCGATCCGTTGGCGCAGGATGGCCCGTTCCCAGCGCATGCCCAGAATCAGGAAATCGTGGTCGGGATCGGGGTGCGACACGGGAGGAGAGTCGTCGGGGGCGTGTGGTTGATCCAGGGTGGCCTGGGCGATTTCGATGGCGCGGATGGTCCGTTCCCGGGTTTCCAGATCGGTGGTGTTGTGCTGGCTCGGTTTGAGGGCCAACAGACGGGCGGTCAGTTGCGCGTTGGACAGGGTGTGCAGCTGCGCCCTCAACGTTGGATCCGGTTTGGCCGGAGCCAGCCGGTATCCCCGGATGAGGGCTTCCAGATACAGTCCGGTGCCTCCGGCCAGGATGGGCAGCGCGCCTCGCGCGTGGATTTCCGGCAGCAAGGCGAGGCAGCGTTGCTGAAACTGGAACAGATCGAACGCTTCTCCCGGTTCCGCCACGTCGATCAGGTGGTGGGGGATGGGGCCGTACTCCTCCAAATCCTTGCCGGTGCCGAGGTCCAGACCGCGATAGACCTGACGCGAGTCCGCCGACAGGATCTCGCCTGTGCAATCCTGGGCCAGTTGCACCGCCAGACGGGTCTTGCCGGAAGCGGTGGGGCCGAGAATGACCAGAATTTTCATGGCGGCTCGTCGGGGTGGCGCGGGTGGATGGGGTCGGGGGATCCGGTGGCAAGGATTGTAACGGCTTTCCGGGGGTTCGCCCAAGGGATGGCGCGTTGAGGGGCATGGGTCGCACCGGGTGTGGCGGCGGTTTTTCTTGGAGGGTCGGAATCCGGGTGGAAAGGACAAAGCCGCCAGACCTGAACCTGACCTGACTGGACCGGATCGAACACAGCCAAAGAAGAACACAGCCTTCAAGAGGAAAACTGTCAATGGGATGGTCGGTTGTGGCCGTGGCCGTGGGGGCCGGGCTGGGGGCGTTGCTGCGGTGGGGATTGGGGGTGCGTTTCAATGGTTTGCTGGCCACGCTGCCCCCCGGCACCTTGTTGGCCAACCTGATCGGTGGTTACATCGTGGGATTGGCTTTGGTCTTTTTTTCCCAGTTGCCGGGACTTTCCAGCGAGTGGCGTCTGCTGGTGGTCACCGGTTTTTGTGGTGGATTGACCACCTTTTCCACCTTTTCCGCCGAGGTCATGACCTTGTTGCAGCAAGGCCGGATCGTCTGGGGCGTCACGGCCATCGCGGTGCATGTGATCGGCTCGTTGTTGATGACCCTGCTGGGCGCGTTGACCGGACAGTGGCTGTTGAACCGGTGATGCTGTCCGTCCGGCGTGTGGATGAGGGGACTAGATGACCCGCCGGATGGGTAGGCTCACTTCGGCCAGGAAGCCTCCCAGGGTATGCGAACGGCCAAACTGGATCGTTCCGGCGTAGTGTTCCACGGTTTCGCGCACGATGGTCAACCCCAGGCCATGGCCGGAGCGTTGTTCGTCCAGGCGCACCCCGCGACGGGTCAGATGGCTGACCTCTTCCGGTTCGACTCCTGGTCCATCGTCTTCCACCCGCAGGGTGCAGCGGGATTTCTCTTCCGTCAGCGACACCCGCACCTGACCCTGACACCATTTGCAGGCATTGTCGAGCAGATTGCCGAGCAGCTCCATCATGTCCTCTTCGTCGAAGGGGAGGGAGAGACCCGGAGGCAGATCCAGGTCGATTTCGATTTTCTTTTGGAAGTGGATGTTTTTCAGGGTGCGGGCCAGCATGCCCAACGCCTGTTCCGGATTGAAGAAACGACCGGGCACGGGCTGATCGGCCATGCGCGCCCGGCGCAGTTCCCGATCGATGAGGGTCTGGAGCGAGTCCAGACGATTCATCATTTCCAGATGGTGATCGTCGCTCAATCCCTGCTCTCCCCGTCGCAGGATTTGCGACAGGGTGGTCAGAGGGGATTTCATCGCGTGGGCCAGATTGGAGATGGTGGAGCGGGAACGCACCAGACGCTGTTCCAGCCGCAGCAACAGATGGTTGATCTGTTCCACCACGGGTTTGATCTCTTCGGGCACATCCTCGCGCAGTCGGCTGATCTGTCCGGTCATCAGTTGGATCACCCCTTCGCGAATCTCTTCGATGGGGCGCATCGCCCGTTTGACCGCGAAGACCTGGATCATGGTGAGCAGTCCCAGAATCAGCAGGGAGACGATGCCGTGCATCCACAGGAAGTGATCCAGATCCTCTTCGATGGGGGTGAGGTTTTCGGCCACGGTGATGATCAATTGGCGTTCCCGCAGGGTGATGGATTTGATCAGTACCAGCAGGGGTTCCTTTTTGGGGCCGATTCCCCAATGACGGAGTGTCTCGCCAGGCCGGATGGGCGGTTGTTGCAAGGAGAAGTCTCCCAGGGATTGGGAGCGCAGACTCTGGATCGGGCCCTCCCCCTGGAGCGTGATCTGGTAGTAGTATCCGGAAAACGCGTGATGGAACAACGCATCGACATGCTGTTCGTTGAGTTTGACCGTATCCGTTTCGTCCAGGGAGAGTTCCGCCAGAATGCTGGCGATCTCTCCGTCCATGCGGTCTTCCAGGTAGTTGGCGGTCAACTCGCGCAGCGCCATGCCCACCACCCACCAGGACAGCAGGATCATGACCGTCAGACCGCTGACCAGGGTGACCAGCAGTTGATTCTTGATGGTGCCTTTGTGTCTCATGCCCGTTTCTCGCCCGGCGTGAACAGATAGCCCTGCCAGCGCAGGGTGCTGATCACTTCCCGGCCCATTTTCTTGCGCAGATGGTTCACATAGACTTCGATCACATTGTGATCCGTCACCTTGTCGAAATCGTAGATCGCCTCCATCAGGCTCTCCTTGGAGTGGATCCGGCCCGGCGAGAGCATGAAAATCCGCAGCAGTCGGAACTCCATGGAGGTGAGGCGCGCCTCGCTGCCATCCGGCAGATGTACGCTCTGGCGTCCTTCGTCCAGGGCGTAGCCTCCGACGGTCAGCGTCCCTTGCAGTCGGGCGTGACAGCGGTGGATCAGGGCGCGCAGACGGGCGAGCAGTTCTTCGATGTGAAACGGCTTGCCCAGGTAGTCGTCCGCGCCCGCGTCGATGCCTTCCACCCGTTCCCACCACATGTTGCGGGCCGTGAGCACGATCACCGGCACCTGATTGCGGGCCCGTCGCCAGTTGCCCAGCACCGACAGCCCGGAGCGGTCCGGCAGTCCGAGGTCCAGAATGACCGCGTGATAGGCGGTTTCGTTGGCCATGGCCTCTCCGGTTTCGCCGTCGTGCACCATGTCCACGGCGAATCCCGCTTCGTCCAGTTTCTTTTTCAGATGATCGGCCAGCACGCGGTCGTCTTCAATGATCAGAATGCGCATTTTTCCAAGTTCCACGATTGAAAAACATGGGAGGCTCCCCGCAGGGTCGGGACGGGAGACGGGCGGGGAGCCTTTTGGGAGGTGAAGATTCTAATGGGAGTGCTGGAATGCGTTGGCTCCTTCGGCCGGCATCGGAGAGGCCTGGTAGATCTCCACTTCGCGGATGGCCTGTCGGGAGGCTTTGGTCACCGTGAAGCGGGTGCCATCCCGGTTCAGGGTTTCGCCTTCGCCGGGGATATCCTGGAAATGGTCGAGCAGAAATCCGCCCAGGGTTTCGTAGTGGCCATCGGGCAGATTGATGCCCAGTTCGTCCCGCAGGGCCACCAGACGCATGCGGGGATTGACCCGCCAATGGCCCGGTCCCACGGCCTGCCACCAGGTGGTGCCCTTTTCGCTGGCGTCGTATTCGTCGCGCATGTCCCCCACCACCCGTTCCAGGATGTCTTCGAGGGTGATCATGCCTTCGCAACCGCCGAACTCATCGACGATGATCGCCAGCCGGTCTCCATCCTTTTGGAAGGTGGTGAGCAGATCCTCGATGCTCTTGGCGCCGGGAATGTAGCGGATCGGCTTGATGTGATTCATGATGGATTGGTTTTCGGGCAGGCCGAGCAGATCCACCACATTGATATAGCCCACCACATTGTCCACGCGACCGGAGTGGACCGGCAGCAGCAGGTGGGCGTGTTCTCCGGAGAGGCGCACCGCCTGTCCGCAGGTGGAGTTGCGTTCCAGGGCGCGCAGTTCGATCAGGGGGACCATGATATCGCGCGCCTGGGTCTCGCCGAAGTTGAACAACCGCCGGATCATGTTTTTTTCCATGGGCAGGATGTCGGTCTCTTTGACCCGCATCTGCAACACCTGGTCGATCTCTTCGCGCAGGCTGAACATGTCCTGTCTGGCCTTGCCACCGAGCGCCTTGTTGATCACCTTGAAGATGAGGGAAAAAATCAGAATCAGCGGGTAGAACAGGAACGAAGAGACCTTGAGCACATAGATGATGCGCGGCGCCAGATAGTCCGCCTTTTGCTGAAAGATGCTCTTGGGCACGATCTCCCCGAAGACCCAGATCAGCGGCGCGGAGATCATGATGCCGATCCAGGCGTTTTCCGGACCGAGCACGTCGATGGCGAACAGGGTGGACAAGGAGGAGTTGGTGACAATGGCAATGTTGATTCCCACCAGGGTGGTGGTCAACAGGTGTTCGGGTGTGCGGAGCATCTCCATGGCCAGTTGCGCGCCGTGGGAGCCTTTGGCGGCCAGATGGCGCAATTTGAGCCGGTCGGCGCTGACGACGGCGATTTCGGAACCGGCGTAAAAGGCCTCGACGCACAGACACAAGACGATCAGGGGCAGGGTCATCCAGGCTTCCATGTCACTTCTCCTCGTCTTTGGACTGGCTGGTCATCCGGGTGGTCGCATCGTCCGTCTGGGGAGTGTCCTGGGGAGGTGCGGGGAGCAGCGGCGTGGCCTGAACCGGAGACTCGGGTTCGGGATCTGGAATATGCCGACAGGCCGTCAGCGAGGCGATCCGGTTGTTGTCCATCTCCGTCACCGTGAACTCCCATCCTTCCACCACCACCTTGCGGCCTTTTTCCGGCAACTCCCCCAGCGCATCCAGCACCAGACCGCCGACTGTTTCCGCCTGAACGTCTTCCAGTTCGCAACCGGTCAGACGGATGAACTCCTCCACCGGGGTCACGCCCCGCAGCGGATAACAGCCATTGACCATCGGTTTGACCTCGATGGCCTGGGCGTGGGGATTGGCTTTCCAGTGCAGTGGCCCGAAGATGATCTCCATCAGGTCGTGCATGGTCACCATGCCCACCAGTCCCCCGAATTCGTCCACCACCATGGCCAGGGAGTGGTTCTTCTCCTTGAAGGATTGAAACAGCGAGGAGACCAGACGGTTGGCGGCCACGAAATAGGGTTTGCGCAGCAGGGTCATGGGATGGGTGGCGTTTTTGCCCACGTCCGGATGATGGCTGAGCAGATCCCGGACATGCAGGACTCCCACCACGTCGTCCCGATGCCCTTCGTAGACCGGAATGCGGGTGTAACCGGTCTGTTTGAAGGCCTGAAACACCTCGTGTACCGGGGTGGAACGGGTCAGAAAGAAGATCTTGGCGCGGGGAATCATCACATCCCGCACCCGGATGTTGCCGAAGTTGAAGATGTTGTCGATGTAGGTCCGTTCCGTGTCGTCGATGGCGCCGTCCAGACTGGCCTGTTCGGCCAGGGTGCGCACCATCTCTTCGGTGACCGAGGCATGTTTTTCCTTCTGTTCACCAATCACCAAGGTGATGAAATAGTTGGAAATGGCCCCCACCACCTTGCGCAGGGGCGTGATGCCACGGCGAAACAGGCTCAAAGGCTGGCTGACCAGTCCGGCCATCATGATGTTGTTGCGCACCGCGATGGTCTTGGGGGTGATTTCGCCGAACAGCAGCAGAATCGGCAGCATGACGAAAATATTCACCCACCAGTTCTCCTCGCCTCCCAGGAAGGTGATCAGCAAAGTGGCCGAGATGTTGGAGGCCGCCACGTTGACCAGTTCGTTGCCGATGAGGATGGTGGTGATCAGCGCGCGCGGATCCTTGAGCAGTTCCCGGATGAGGGCCAGACGGGGATGTCTCTCTCGGTTCATCTGGTCGAGTTGCAACTGGTTCAAGGAGAATAGTGCGACCTCGCTTCCGGAAAAGAAGGCCGAACACCCCAGCAATCCCACGAACAGCACAAGCTGAATCAGGATGGCCGGGTCAAGCAGAGAGGGGGCTTCCATGGGTACTCCTATTATAAGGTGGTGTGATGTGCGCGCCTTTTCCCCTTTTCAAGATGATGATGGAGGAGGCTCGTTTTCAATAAGCTTAACACCGCAATCTGAATTCATCCTGAACATGAAGTCATTTTTTTTTAGGCTTGGAAAAAAGAATCTGATTGGGTGTTCAGGGCTAACTGGTCATTCCGTAAGCGAAAAAGGACAGCAGGAAACGCGCTCCTGGTCAAAATTGTGAATTTTTTAAGTTCTTGCGCCAAGGATTCAATGATGCTTCAATAAGATCAATCAATTCAGGAGATGGTTGGAATCCATGATACTTCAAACAGATATCATGAGGATGAACCGGGTTCATCGTTCCGCGCCACCGGTGGGGGTGGAGGAGGATTCTGACGTTTCCCTTAATACGGGAGTATGGAATGGACGTTGTCTTACTGGGGAAATTGGTGGCCATTCTGTTTCTGGTGGCCGGAAACGCCTTTTTCGTGGGATCGGAGGTGGCCATTACGGCGGCGCGCCGCAGCCGCATCAAACAGTTGGCGGACATGGGGGACAAGCGGGCCAAGATCGTCAAGCTGCTGCATGACGAGCCGACCCGTTTCTACGCGGTCACCCAGATTGGCATCACCCTGGTCTCCATGGCGTTGGGCTACATCGGCATGGATGCCTTCAAGGAGTTGATGGCTCCGGCTTTTCAATCGGTGTTCGGTCTGTTCCTGTCCCCTGAAACCTCCCGCTCCTGGGGGGATGTGGCCGGCTTGACCATGGGCTTTGCCATCGTTTCGTTCCTGCATGTGGTGGGAGGCGAGTTGGCGCCCAAGGTGCTGGCCTATCACAAGGCCGAGGCCATGAGTTGCGCCCTGGGCTGGATCGTCAATCTGTTGTATGTGATGTGGGTGCCGATCATCTGGCTGATGAACAAGTCTTCCAACTGGCTTCTGACCGTGTGCGGCCAGGGGGATATCGTAGGCGGCGGCGGACATGGCCACGACTCTTCGTCCATGTCGCAAGAGGAGCTGGTTTTGGTGGTCAACGCCAGCACCAGCACCGGTTCCATCGACAAGGACCAGGGGCGGATGCTCCAGGGGGTGTTTGAACTCGACGAAGAGTCGGTGGAAGGGGCCATGGTGCCCAAACCCGATGTGCGCGGATTGCCCATCCAGGCCACGGTCGGGGATGCCTTGGCCATTTTCGCCCGCACCAACCACTACACCTATCCGGTGATCGATGGGGACCGGGTGATCGGCACGGTGTTCATGAAACGTCTGGTGCGTCAACTCGACGAACACCTCTCCGATCTTCCCGCCTTTCTGGCCCGACCGGTTGACGCCACCATGCGGTCCGACACCCTGATTCTGCCCAACAATCTCTCCTTGAAACAGGCCTGGAAGGAATTTCGCGATCATCGCCGTCAATTCGGCGTAGTGGTCAATGAACACGGTTCCATGCTGGGCATCCTGACCCCGGCGGATATCGTCTCGCGCCTCGCGGGCAAGTATCCCGGCGACGAGTTCATCCGCAAACCCGAAAATGTCCGCAAGCTCAAGGGCAGTCAGTGGGAGATCACCGGATCGGCCCATATCGCGGATCTGGAAATCGCGTTGGGCTTTCCGTTTCCCCGGGCGGTGGGCTGCGTGACCATCGGCGGATTGGTGTTCAGTCGGCTGGGCCGGGTGCCGGAGGTGGGGGATGTGGTCAAACTGGACAATGGCCGCTTGCAGATCCTCGAAATCAACGAATTGCGCGTCGCCAAGGTGCTGTTCCAGATCCTGGCCGTAGACGATGGCCAACACTGGTCCTTGGCCGACTCCGAAAGCCCCGCAGACCCCGAAACGCTTGTCGAGTCGGAATCTTGAAATCATAAAGCGTCGCCTTTCACCCGTGACGGTGCAACCGTCGCCACGCCGCCTGGACCGGAGGGCCTGAAAAGGCCCTCCGCAGGTCGGCGGCAACGGGTATTGCGTGCCATTGGCGCGATTTCCTTGCAATCGGAAAGCGCATGCGGTTACACTGCACGGGTTTTCATCATTTCCCATTTCACACGCGGATGATCGTCGGTCCCGGCTCCCCTCGCGGGGTGAGGATCGCTTCACAAACCGGCATTCGCGGAGGCCAAAGCCGAACTCAAACATCAAGGATTGTAATCATGGCAACGTTTTCGATTCGTGAACTCCTGGACGCGGGTTTCCATTTTGGTCATCAGACCAAACGCTGGAACCCCAAAATGGGCCGCTACATCCATTCGGCCCGCAATGGCGTCCACATCATCAATCTGCAAAAGACCATCTACATGCTGCGTGACGCCTGCCGTTTCGTCACCGAGCGGGTCACCGACGGGGGCGTGGTCCTGTTCGTGGGCACCAAGCGTCAGGTGGTGGATCTGGTCGCCGAAGAGGCGGCCCGCTGCGGACAATATTATGTCAACCATCGTTGGCTCGGCGGCACGCTGACCAACTGGAAAACCATTCAGGACTCCATCCGTCGTTTGAAAGACATCGAAAAGATGCGCGACGACGGCTCCTGGCAGCTTCTGCCGAAAAAAGAGGTGCTGCGCCTGGAACGCCAGAAGGAGAAGATGGAACGCTCCCTGGGTGGCATCAAAGACATGAGCCGTTTGCCGGATCTGATCATCGTGGTGGACGTGAACAAGGAGTCCATCGCCGTGGCCGAAGCCAACAAGCTGGGGATCCCGGTGGTGGCTTTGGTGGATTCCAATTGCGATCCGGATCACATCGACTGGGTGGTGCCCGGCAACGATGACGCCATTCGTTCGCTGAAGCTGTTCATGAGCAAAATGGGTGAAGCCATCATGGAAGGCAAACGTCCGGAGGTGAACGAGGCCATGTTCGAAGGCCGCAACGACTCCGCCGCTCCGTCCGAGGGCGCCGACGAAATGGTTCAGACCCATTCCTGATTGAATACCGTCATATAAAGGAATACGTGACATGTCTGCCGTAACTGCGAATCTTGTGAAAGAGCTTCGGGAAAAGACCGGAGCCGGAATGATGGACTGCAAAAAAGCCCTCACCGAAACCGATGGCGACCTGGAAGCGGCGGTGGATTGGCTGCGCAAGAAGGGGATCGCCTCGGCTTCGAAGAAGTCGGGCCGGGTGGCTGCCGAGGGCAAGGTGGTGGTGGCTGCCGCCGGCAATCACGGACTGCTGCTGGAGGTCAACTCCGAAACCGATTTCGCCGCCAAGAACGAGCGTTTCATGGCCTTCGCCACCACGGCGGTTCAGGTGGGACTCGACGCCAGAATCGATAGCGTTGATCTGTTGGCCGGTCTGCCCTATCCGGGCACCGGGCGCAGCGTGGCCGAGGAGTTGACCGCCCTGATCGCCGGTATCGGCGAGAACATGAACCTGCGCCGCGTGGCGCGGGTGGATGTGGCTCAGGGCGCGGTGGTGGGATATCTGCACATGGGTGGCAAGATCGGCACCCTGGTCTCCCTGGAATCCGCCGCCTCCGACCTGGATGGATTGCGCGAGCTCGGCAAAAAGGTCGCCATGCATGTCGCGGCCTCGACGCCGTTTTATCTCAACCGGGATCAGGTGCCGGAATCCGACCTGGAGCGGGAAAGAAGTGTCCTGGCCGATCAGGCGCGTGCTTCCGGCAAGCCGGAGAGCATTATCGACAAGATGGTGCAGGGTCGTCTTTCCAAGTTCTACGCCGACACCTGTCTGGTGGAGCAGCCCTTTGTCATGGATCCGGATCAGTCGGTCCAGGCTGTGGTGGATGCGGCGGCCAAGACCCTGGGGGCGCCGATTCGCGTGGCCGGTTTCGCCCGTTTCCTGATGGGCGAAGGGTTGCAGAAGCGTGATGACGACTTCGCCGCCGAGGTGGCCAAGCAGATCGGTCAGTAGGCGCGCGATGCGACGCATCTTGTTGAAATTGTCGGGTGAGGCTCTAATGGGGGAGAGAGGCGAAAGCCTCGACCCCTCTTTTCTGAAGGCCTTGGCCCTGGATATTCGCGCCGCCCGGGCTTGGGGCGCGCAGGTTGCCGTGGTGGTGGGCGGTGGCAACATCTTTCGTGGAGCCACCGGCGCCGCCTTGGGCATGGAGCGCACCAGCGCTGACCAGATGGGCATGCTGGCCACGGTGATCAACTCCTTGGGCTTGCAGGCCGCTTTGGAAGGGTGTGACGTTCCCACCCGCGTCCAGTCGGCCATCCCCATGACCCAGGTGGCCGAACCCTTTGTCCAACGCGAGGCGGTGCGCCATCTGGAAGAGGGACGGGTGGTGATCTTCGCGGCGGGCACCGGCAATCCCTATTTCACCACCGATACGGCGGCCAGCCTCAGGGCCGCCGAGATTCACGCCGATCTGCTGCTCAAGGCCACCAAGGTGGATGGGGTCTACGACGCGGATCCCGTGAAAAATCCCGGGGCCAAGAAATTCACCTCGCTCACCTACGACGAGGTGTTGCGTTTGGGACTCGGGGTGATGGATCTGACCGCCATCACCTTGTGCCGGGACAACCGGATTCCCTTGTGTGTCTTTTCCATCCAGGAGCGGGGATGTCTGGAGGCGATTCTCAAGGGAGAAGCGCGGGGCACCACCATCGGTCTGACTTGAAGAATCGGAGCTTCTTTGGCAATTTTCCATCTCTTCGGACGGGAGTGGCACGATGATTGATCCCGCTGTTCTTCAATCCCTGGATCAACGGATGGCCAAGGCCATTCATGCGCTCAAGGAGGAGTTGGCCGGTGTGCGCACGGGTCGGGCCACCACGTCGATTCTGGATCGGGTGATGGTCAATGCCTATGGCAGCGAAACCCCCTTGAATCAGGTGGCCACCCTGAATGTCCCGGAACCCCGCCTGATCACCGTGCAACCCTGGGACAAGAAACTCATCAAGGCGATCGAAAAGGGTATCCTGGAGTCGGAGCTGGGTCTGAATCCGGCCAACGACGGCGTGCTGATTCGTGTGCCTTTGCCCGAACTCAACGAGGAACGGCGCAAGGAATTGGTCAAAATGGTCCAAAAGACCGGTGAACAGGCCAAGGTGGCTCTGCGCAACGTGCGTCGCGAAATCATGGACCAGTTCAAGAAAATGGAGAAAAACAAAGAGATCTCCCAAGACGACCTGCGGCAGATGGAAAAGGTGGTGCAGGAGCGTACCGATCTGCGTGTCAAGGAAGTCGATGAGGTCGTGGCCCACAAAGAGGCCGATGTCATGCGGGTCTAGCCGGATGTCCATTCCTTGCGGCCCGGCACTCCCATGACGACCATCCCACCCGACAAAATGCCCCGGCATATTGCCATCGTCATGGATGGCAATCGACGCTGGGCCAAATCCCGGTTTCTTCCCAAGATCGAGGGTCATCGACGCGGGGTCAAGGCGGTGCGTCGCACCGTGGAGGCCTGTCTGGACCTCAAGATCCCGACTTTGACCCTCTACACCTTCTCTTCCGAAAACTGGAACCGTCCCCAGGATGAGGTCTCCTCTTTGATGAACCTTCTGGCCATCCATCTGCGCAAGGAGATGGACGAACTGGTCAAGGAGGGGGTGCGTTTCCGCGCTTTGGGGCGTATCGGCGAGCTGCCCGAGACCATCCAGATCCTGGTGCGGGAACTCGAAGAGAAGACCCGCTTCAATACCGCGCTGGATTTCAATATCGCCATCAACTACGGGGGGCGCATGGAGTTGGTGGACGCGGCCCGTTCCCTGGCCGAAGACGCGCGCGCCGGCACGCTCGACCCCGAGTCGATCACCGAAGAGTTGCTGGCTTCCCGTCTGACCACCGCCGGGCAGGTGGATCCGGATCTGCTGATCCGCACCGGAGGAGAGCAGCGCATCAGCAATTTTCTGCTGTGGCAGATGGCTTACACCGAAATGGTTTTTCTCCCGATCTATTGGCCGGAATTCGACGCCGCTCACCTGGAACAGGCCATTCAGGACTATGCGAGCCGGGATCGTCGTTTTGGGGCCGCCCGTTAACGCTTGGGTTCGCTTTGTCAACTTTTCAGTGGATTGATACCGGATGATCGCTCGCTCGCTCTCCGCCATTGCCCTGGCGCCGTTGCTGATCTGGTTGCTTCTGGGCGGATCCCGCTTCGCCTTGTTCGTGCTGTTGCTGGTGGCCGGCGGGGTGTTGCTGTGGGAGTGGCTCCGCATGAAGGAACCCTTCTCGCCGCTGATCCATGTGCCGTTGCTGCTGGCCCAGTCCCTGGTGTTGTATACCGGCTATCGCGGCTATCCGGGCTGGATCGGGCTGGAACTGATGCTGGTGCTGCTGGGCCTGTTCGCCTGGTCTTTGGTGGAGTACAAGCCGGGAGAGATGGTGTCGCCTCGGGCGGGATTCCGTTTCATGGGCGTGGTGTATTGCGGCGTGCCGTTGGTGCTTCTGGATGGCATGCGCGCCATGCCTCACGGTGGCGCTTTGATCTGTCTGTTGTTGTTCGTGGTCTGGGCCACGGATACCGGGGCTTATCTGGTGGGACGGAAATGGGGCCGGAGCCGAATCGCTCCGAGCATCAGCCCCAACAAGACCTGGGCCGGATTCTGGGGCGGAACCGTTCTGGGCACCCTGGTGGGCTGGGTGGGAGTCTTGGGGTTCGGACTGCCTTTCACCGGCATTCAGGGTCTGGTGCTGGTGCTGGTGCTTTCGCTGGTGGGACAGGCCGGGGATCTGGTGGAGTCGGTCCTGAAACGGGAGGCGGGCATCAAGGATACCGGTCAACTGATTCCGGGTCATGGCGGACTGCTGGATCGACTCGACAGCCTGCTGTTCGTCACCCCGGTGTTTTACGCCTATCTGCGTCTGCGCGGGAGCGGCGTGCCATTGGGAGCTTGGTTCTTTGGGAGTTAAGCGGATCGCGATTCTGGGGTCCACCGGATCCATCGGCGTCAGCGCCTTGGATGTGGTGGCCGCCCACCCGGACCGGTTCCGGGTGGTGGCTTTGGCCGCCGGCACCCAGGTGCGCCGTGTGATCGAACAGGCCCGTCGTTTCCGGCCCGAGGTGGTGGCCATGGGGGATGAGGCGTCCGCGCGCGCGGTCCGCCGTGAACTGGCCGGAGAGCCTGTGGAGATCCTCTCCGGAGCGGACGGGGTGGAGCGGGTCGGAGGCTGGGAAAGTGCGGACCTGATCCTTTCGGCCATGGTGGGGGCCGTGGGTTTGCGACCCACCCTGGCCGCGTTGCGCGCGGGCAAGGATGTGGCACTGGCCAACAAGGAGTGTCTGGTGATTTCCGGTGCCTTGTTCATGGACGCGGCGCGCCGTTCCGGATCGCGGATCATTCCGGTGGACTCGGAACACAGCGCCATCTTTCAGGCGTTGTACAATGGCCAACGGGCTGCGTTGACCCTGCGACCGGACGAAGGGGATCTGCATCCGCAAATCCGTCTGATCCTGACCGCCTCGGGTGGACCGTTCCGGGGTTGGGGGCGGGAGCGGCTGGCAGGGGTCACTCCGGAACAGGCCCTGGCCCATCCCAACTGGAACATGGGACGCAAGATCACCATCGACTCGGCCACCTGCATGAACAAAGGTCTGGAAGTGATCGAGGCGCATCATCTGTTCGGAGTGCCCGCCGCGCGTATCGCCGTGGTGGTCCACCCCGAAAGCATTGTCCACTCGCTGGTGGCCTATCCCGACGGTTCGATGCTGGCCCAGATGGGCATGCCCGACATGCGCACCCCCATCGCGGTGGCCTTGGCCTGGCCGGAGCGGATCAGCGCCCCGGTGGCGGCGTTGGATCTGCCCGCTTTGGGCACCTTGACCTTTGCCGGACCGCCGGACGCGGAGGCGTTTCCCTGCCTGCCTTTGGCCTATCGGGCCTTGCAACAGGGGGGGACGGCCCCGACCGTGCTCAACGGGGCCAACGAGGTGGCCGTGGAGGCGTTTTTGGACCATCGGATCGGATTCCTGGATATCCCGCGCCTGATTCAAGCGACCCTGGAACAGACCGCGCCGGGGGGGATGAACACGGTCGAGGAGCTTTTGGAGGCGGATCGTTGGGCGCGCGTTTGTGCGCGGGACTGGATTGGCCGTCATGGCAGTGGGAGTCGAGCGTAAATGAATACCGTGATGTGGGCCCTGGTGGTGCTGGGTGTGTTGATTTTTGTCCACGAGCTGGGTCATTTTCTGGTGGCCCGTCTGGTGGGCGTGCGGGTTTTGGTCTTTTCGCTGGGATTCGGTCCCCGCATCGCCCATTGGTGCCGGGGCGAAGGCGAGACCGAATACCGGCTTTCCGCCGTGCCGTTGGGCGGTTATGTGAAGATGCTCGGGGAGTCCGACGAGGAGGACGAGGCCCCTTTGTCCGCAGAAGAGGCCCGTCACTCCTTTGCCACCCAGAAGGTGTGGTCGCGCATCGCCATCGTGTTCGCCGGACCGGGATTCAATTTCATTTTCGCCTTTGCGGTGCTGGTGCTGGCCTTCATGCTGGGTGTGGGGGAGGTGCTGCCGGTGGTGGGTTCGGTCAACAAGGGCATGCCGGCGGAACAGGCGGGCATGCGGGTCGGGGATCGGGTGGTGGCGATCAACGATCACCCCGTGCCCCGCTGGGAGGTGTTGAGCCAGACCATCAAGCAATCCGACGGGTTGCCGTTGCGCTTCACCATCGAACGCGCCGAAGGTCCGCTGCTGCTCACCATTCAGCCCAAGGTCCAGGAGATGACCAACATCTTCGGAGAGACCGTGCGCACCCCTCTGATCGGCATCGGTCCCGGTTCCACCACCGAGTTCGTCACTTACGGCTTGTGGGATGCGCTGGCCCGTGGCGCGGAGCAGAGCTGGCGCATGACCGAAATGATCGTGACCGGGGTTTGGAAACTCCTTACCCGCGCGATTCCGGCGGATCAGATCGGCGGTCCGCTGATGATCGCCGAAATGGCCGGCAAGACCGCCGAACAAGGGGTGAGCAGTCTGCTGTTTTTCATGGCGCTGATCTCGATCAATCTGGGCATCTTGAATCTGTTGCCCATCCCGGTTCTGGATGGCGGGCATCTGTTTTTCTTTTTCATCGAGGCGATCAAGGGATCACCGGTCTCGGAAACCGTGCGTCTGCATGCCAATCGTGTCGGGATGTTCAGCCTTGTGTTGCTCATGGCCTGGGCCATGAAGAATGACTTGACCCGCCTGTTTCCCTTGAGTCCATGATCCGGGGATAAATGATTCCCCATGCCATGTTGTCTCTTGCTCCCTTGAGGCATGTGGAGTATGTTTTCCGGGTCATTGCCCACAGACTTGCCATGAGGAAGAACATTCAAGCATGGTCTCCATTCAGCGTTTATTGAAGATCCCTTTGTGTGTGGCGACCTTGGCGTTCGCTTCCAGCGCGTGGTCCATCGAGACCGTCGAGTCCATCCGCGTGGAAGGAGCCAAGAGGATCGAGGCGGAGACGGTGAAAAGTCATGTCTCGGTCACGCCCGGCCAACCCATCGAGCCAGACGCCTTGCGTCGCAGCATCAAGGCTCTCCACGATACCGGCCTGTTCAAGGATGTGATCATCGAACAACAAGGCCCGGTGCTGGTGGTGCGGGTGGTGGAAAATCCTACCGTGAGCAAGGTTTCGTTCGAAGGCAACGACGCGCTCGGTACCGAGGAGTTGCAGAAACTCATCCACATCAAGCCCCAGTCCCTCCTGAATCGCAGCACCACCGAACGGGATCTGTCGGCCTTGCGTCAGGCGTTTCGCATCAAGGGCTTTTTCCTGGCCAAGATCGACATGACGGTCAAGAATCTCGACCAGAATCTGGTGGAGGTGACCTATCACATCGAGGAAGGCGAAAAGTCCAGAGTCCAGAAGGTGCGGATCATCGGCAACAAGGAGCTTTCCGAAAAGCAGTTGACCCGCAAAATGATGATCCATGCCTCGGGCATGTTCTCCTGGTTCACCGAAGACGACGCCTATGATCGCGACAAGTTGATGTTCGATCAGTCGCAGTTGCGCAATGTCTATCTGGACGAAGGGTTTGCCCGTGTCCATGTGGATTCGTCGGTGGCGGAGTTGACCCCGGATCGCAAGGCCTTTGTCGTGACCCATTCGGTCAACGAGGGGGCGCGTTATCGTTTTGGCGCCATCGATGTCAAGGGCGACTTCGACGAACTCCCCAAGGCGCGGTTGATGGAAGAGTTGCGGGTCAAGCCGGGCGAGTGGTACTCCCGTGACCAGTTGCGCAAATCCATCGAACGCCTGACCGATCTGATCGGAGATTTCGGATACGCCTTTTTGGACATCCGCCCCCAGACCGTCTACGACGACGACGCCAAAACCGTGGCCGTCACCTTCGAAGTCGCCAAGGGTCGTCGTGTGTATGTCAACCGTATCGAGGTGGTGGGCAACTCCCGGACCCGCGACAACGTGGTGCGGCGTGAAATGACCCTGAATGAAGGGGATCGTTTCTCTTCCACCCAGATGCGGCGTTCCAAGAAGAGTATCGGGGATCTGAACTTTTTTGAAAACATCGAGATCACCACCCCATCGTCGGGCAATCCCGATCAGGTGGATGTGCGCATCAAGGTCGAAGAGAAACCCACCGGCACCTTCACCGTCGGAGCAGGGTACTCCAGTACCGACTCCTTCATCGGATCGGCGAGTGTCAGCCAGAACAACTTCCTGGGTCGCGGACAGCGGTTGGTGCTCTCCACCGCCCTGACCGGCAACAGCACCCAGTTCGATTTTTCCTTCACCGAACCGTATTTCATGGACAAGAACCTCTCCGCCGGAGTGGATCTGTTCGCCCGTGAATCGGATCGTCGGGATGTCTCCGCCTATACCGAGCGCTCCTTCGGCGGCGCGTTGCGGCTGGGCTTTCCGATTTCCAAGAACATGCGCGACAACGTGAGCTACAGTCTCGCCCAGGTGGATATCGAAGATACCGGTCTGGTCATCTCCCGTTCCATTGCCGCCCAGGCGAGCGCCAGCCCCTATTGGCGTTCCATGGTCAGCAACGCCCTGATCTGGAACGATGTGAACAACAATCTTTCGCCCACCCAGGGCCGCATCCACCGCTTGACCACGGATGTGGCCGGGCTGGGCGGGGATCTGACCTTCGCCCGCGTGGTGTTGGACAATCAACTGTATTACCCTTTTTCCGATGACGAAGAGTGGGTGGGGCATATCCGGGGTCGGCTCGGCTACATCGATGGTCTGGACAAGGATGTGCCCATCTTCGAACGCTTCTATCTGGGAGGCGGCTCGTCTTTGCGCGGGTTCAAGCCTGGCGGCGTCGGTCCCAGGACCACCGTGGAAGGGGATGCCTATGGTGGTGTGCATTTTGAGCAGGTCAACGCCGAGTTGTTCTTTCCGCTGTTCGGTTTGAGCGACAAGGGCGTGAAAGGCCTGACCTTCGTGGATGCCGGATTCCTGGGTGACGGGAATCTGCCCGCCGATGTGCGCGAATCCGGATCGATCCGCTTGGCCACAGGCGTCGGTGTTCATTGGAATTCACCCTTTGGTCCGTTGCGTTTCTCCTTGAGCACTCCTTTGATCAAGGAAGATTTCGACAAACTGCGGACCTTTGACTTCAGCATGGGGACATCCTTGTGAGAGCGCTATCTTTCGTGAACCGGGTGGAAACGAAATCCCGGCGGACCTTCCGGAACACGGTGTCCCGGAACATGGTGTCATGGTTGACGGCACTGATGCTGGCAACGTGTGGCTGGTTGGTGCCCGCACCCCTTGAGGCGGCTGGCGGCGGAGCGCCGGTGTTTGCCTATGTGGACGTGCCGCGTGTCATGGCCTCTTCGGCGGCGGCCCAGTACGCCCGCGACATGCTCAAGAAGAAGCTGGCCGTCAAACAAAAAGAAGTGGATGCCATGGAGTCGGAGATCAAGTCCTTGAAGGCCAAGGTCGAGCAGGGCGGCAACATGATGAATCGGGAAGCCCGCGCGGATATGGAAAACACCACCCGTCGCAAGTTCCGCGAGTACCAGCGTCTGGTGGAGGACAATCAAGCCTCCATCGATCGGGAAAACGGCGTCTGGACCAAGAAGATCACCGAGGCTTTGCGTGTGGTCATCGAGGAGATCGGACGGGAAAAGGGCTTCACCGCCGTGTTCGGCAAAGGACAGGTGTTGTTCGCCAGCGCCTCGATCGACATCTCCGATCAGGTGTTGAGCCGCCTCAACGAACACACCAAGAAGTGGTTCTAATTCAAGGAGCGTTCAGGTGGAACCGTGGCGTGACATTCTCAAGACCCTTCCGCACCGCTATCCCTTTTTGCTGGTGGACCGGGTGGAGGAGGTGCAACCCGGAGAGCGGTTGGTGGCTTTGAAAAACGTGACTTTCAATGAACCGTTCTTCAATGGTCATTTTCCCGGTCACCCGGTCATGCCGGGGGTGTTGATCCTGGAGGCCATGGCCCAGGCTGGCGCCATGCTGGCTGGTCGCACCGATCCGGCTGCGGTGCAGGGACGACTGGTCTATTTCATGGCCATCGACAAGGCCCGTTTTCGCAAGCCGGTGATTCCGGGCGATCAACTGAAACTGGAGTTGACCCTGCTGAAACGGCGTCGGGAGATCTGGCGGTTTCAGGGGATTGCCAGGGTCGATGGCGCTGTGGTGGCCGAAGCCGAACTCATGGCCATGACGCGGGATTCCCAGGAGTCGCCGGAAGAGGAGACGACCCATGGATGAGCCCTGCGTGATTCATCCCAGCGCGGTCGTGGATCCCAAGGCCCAGTTGGGCTCCGGGGTGAAAATCGGTCCGTATGCGGTGATCGGTCCCCATGTGGTGGTCCACGATCAGGCGGAAATCGGCGCCCACGCGGTGATCGATGGCCATTCGGTGATCGGACAGGGGAGTCGCATCTTCAGTTTCGCTTCCATCGGTCAGCCTCCCCAGGATACCCATTATGCCGGCGAACCCACCCGCGTGGAGATCGGCATGCGTTGCGCCATCCGCGAGTACGTCAGCATCCACCGGGGCACCGAGGGCGGGGGCGGTTTGACCCGCGTGGGCAACGACTGCATGATCATGGCCTATGCTCATGTGGCCCACGACTGTCGGGTGGGGGATCACGTGATCATGGCCAATGGCACCACCCTGGCCGGTCATGTGGAGATCCAGGATTACGCGGTGATCGGCGGTCTGACCGCCATCCATCAGTTCGCCCGCATCGGTCGCAACGCCTTCATCGGAGGGGCTTCGGCGGTCTCGATGGATGTGCTGCCCTTTGTCTCGGCGGCGGGCAACCGCGCCAAGATCACCGGTGTCAACGTGGTGGGTCTGCGGCGGCACGGCTTTTCCGAAGAGACCATCAAGGCCATCCGTCAGGCGTATCGCATCGTGTTTCGTTCCAACCTGCGCATGGAGCAGGCGGTGGAGGAGCTGGAACGTCACCTCTCCCAGTGTGTGGAGGTGCAGTACATTCTGGAATTTCTCCAGAGCGGTCAAAGGGGGATCTGTCGCTGATTCCCCGGACTCTGGCTGCGTTCATGCGTCACTTGATGCCCCTTCTTGTTTGAGACTCCTTTCTTGAATGCGCGTGTCGGATTGATCGCGGGTTCTGGACAGCTTCCCTTGATATTCGCGCGCGCCATGCGTCGCGTCGGGGGGCCGGGTCTGGCCGCGATCGTGGCTCTTGAGGGCGAGTCCGACCCCTCCCTGGCCGAATATTGCGACTCCATTTTGTGGATCAGGTTGGGACAGTTCACCCGTCCCCTGGGCTATCTCCACGCGCAAGGCGCGGTGGATCTGGTGCTGGTGGGAGGCATCCGCAAGCCCAACATCTGGCGGGTGCGCCCGGATGCTCTGGCCTTGAAAATGGTCCTGAAACTGCGCGGCATGGACGATGATCAGTTGCTGCGCGCCGTGGCCGCCGAACTGGAAAGTCGGGGATTCCGGCTGCGCTCCGTGACCGACTATCTGCCGGAACTGCTGGCCCCCCGGGGGTGTTTGAGCCGTCGCCATCCCACGGAGGCGGAGTGGGAGGATATTCGTTATGGCTGGCGCGCCGCCAAGGGGCTGGGTGCGCTGGATATCGGTCAGGGAGTGGTGGTGCGTCGCCAGATGGTGGTGGCCGCCGAGGCCATGGAGGGGACCGACGCCATGCTGACGCGGGCTGGCGGTCTGCTCGCGGGTCGGGGAGGCGGAGGTTGGGCCGGAGAACACAGCGCGGTCTTCGTGAAGGTGGTCAAGCCCATGCAGGATCAACGCCTGGATCTGCCCACCATCGGACCCGCCACCCTGGAAACCATGGCTCGCAGTGGCATTCGCGTGGCGGTGGTGGAGGCTGGCGGGGCGATGATCCTGGATCCGGAAGCCACCCGCCGGGCGGCGGATCGGCATGATCTGGTCCTGATGGGGCTTGGGGACGGGGATCTTTTGCAAGATTGATGGGCCTGGGGATGGGGATCTTTTGCAAGATTGATGGGCCTGGGGATCTTTGAAGACGGATGGCGTGAAAGGAGCCGTTAGCATGAGCGAGGGAGTCATGACCGGGGGGAATCGTCCGTTGCGGGCTGCGGTCATCGGGGTGGGATATCTGGGACGGTTTCACGCCCAGAAATATGCCCGGATCGATGGCGTGCAACTGGTGGCTGTGTCCGACTTGCAGCCGGAACGGGCCGCCAGGGTGGCCGAAGAGCTGGGAGTGGAGGCGGTGGAGGATTTTGCCGCGCTTTTGCCCCGGGTGGATCTGGTCTCCGTGGTGACTTCCACTGACAGCCATTTTCGGGTGGTGGAGCGTTGTCTGCAAGCCGGTGTATCTGTGCTGGTGGAAAAACCCATCACCACCAGCGTGGAGGAGGCGGACCGGTTGATCGCCCTGGCGGATCAACACCGGCTGGTGTTGCAGGTGGGACATATCAAACGGTTTCATCCGGCGGTGAGCGCGTTGCTGGGATCGGGTCAGCTGGTCAATCCCCGCTTCATCGAGGCGCAACGGTTCGCCCCGTTCAAGAACCGGGCGCTGGATGTGGATGTGGTGCTGGATCTGATGATTCATGATGTGGATCTGATCCTGCATTGTGTGCGTTCCGAGGTGGAATCCATCGAGGCGGTGGGCAGTGGCATCCTGTCCGGCAAGGCGGATATCGCCAACGCCCGGATCCGTTTTGTCAATGGCTGTGTGGCCAATGTCAGCGCCTCGCGGGTGGCGCGGGATGCCACGCGGCGTATGCGGATTTTTCAAGACGATGCCCTGTTCGATCTGGATTTCATGCGTCCGGGCCTGGCGGTGCGGCGTCGCGGCACCGGAACGCGGGTGCTGGATGGCGTCACTTTGCCGGTGATCGACGAGCACGAATTTCCCCTGACCCCGACCGACGCTCTGGAGGCCGAGGTGCGCGCCTTCTGCACGGCGGTGGCCACGGGTTCCGCGCCTGTGGTGAGCGGTCGGGATGGTCGTCGCGCCCTGGAGGTGGTGATGGCCATTCGTCGCGCCATCGACGAGTGGTCCGGCAGGGGGCGTCCGGCGTGAGCGGAGGGGCGGGAAGATCGCCCCGCATTCTGCTGGTGGCTGGAGAGGCTTCCGGGGACAATCTGGGGGCTGGACTGTTGGCGGAGCTGAAACAGACCTTTCCGGAGCTGGAAAGTTTTGGTGTCGGCGGGGTGCGGATGCGCGACCAGGGTCTGGTCAGCGTGTGCGACATGAACGAATTGTCGGTGATCGGACTGGTGGAGGTGTTGCGGCGTCTGCCCCGGCTGGTGACCCGTTTCCGGCAACTGGTGGCGATGATGGCCGCGCGACGCCCCGACCTGCTGATCACCATCGATCTGCCGGATTTTAATTTTCTTTTGGCCCGTCGGGCGTTGGGAATGGGCATTCCCAGGATTCACTATGTTGGCCCGCAGGTGTGGGCGTGGCGTTCCGGACGGGTGGGAAAACTGGCCCGGCTGCTGGATCATCTGCTGGTGTTGTTTCCGTTCGAGCCTGCGGTATACGCCGGTTCCGGGTTGCCGGTGACGTTCGTGGGCCATCCGTTGGCCGCGCGGCCTCTGCCGGATGAGCGCGAACGCGGTGCGATCCGGCGGGAGTTGGCGCTGGGGCCGGAGGAACGGTTGCTGGTGTTGTTGCCGGGGAGTCGGTTGGGAGAGATCCGGCGTCATCTGGGGGTGATGGTGGAAGCGGCCCGTCGGGTGGTCGAAGAGGGAAAGGCGCTGCGGTGCGTGTTGGCTGTGGCCGACACCCTGACTGCGGACGATCTTGACCGGGTGATCGCTGTGGAAGCCGATCCCAAGACCCGCGCCTTTTTCGGACGGATCGAGCTGCGGCGCGGCATGACCGGACGGCTTCTGGCGGTGGCGGATGCGGCCATGGCCTCTTCGGGCACGGTCACTTTGGAAGCGGCTCTGATCGGGACTCCGATGACGGTTTTGTATCGGGTCAACCGGTTCACCTATGAGATTGGTCGTCGGGTGATCCGGGTGGGCCATATCGCGCTGCCCAATCTGGTGGCGGGGCGGACCTTGGTGCCGGAACGGATTCAGGATCAGGCCACGGCCGAGATTCTGGCCGGGGATGTGCGCGCCTTGTTGTTCGACGGGACGAGCGGAGCCGAGCAGCGTCGCGGCTTTCAGGCGTTGCGCGAGAGTCTGGCCATGCCGACGCGACGCGCGGCGGATGTGGTGGGGGATCGGTTGCGTTCCCTGGGCTTTTGAGATCGTGAACGAAACGGGTGTCCCTTTCCCCGCGAAGGGATGCGAGTGACCGGTTGGCGGGTGTGACGGATCAATTCCTTTGCGGAGACGATGGATGGCGACGATTGCCTTGACCCAGGACAACTTTGAAGCGACCGTGACCGGCAACGATATCGTGGTGATCGATTTCTGGGCTGACTGGTGTGGTCCGTGCAAGGCGTTCGCGCCGATTTTCGAGCGGGTCTCGGAGAAGTTCGCCGATGTGGTGTTCGCCAAGGTGGATACGGACCGGGAGCAGGAACTGGCGGGCGCGTTTCAGATTCGTTCGATTCCGACGTTGATGATTTTTCGTGAGAGCACGATTCTGTTTGTCCAGCCGGGCATGGTTCCCGAGGCGGCTTTGACCGACCTGGTGGAGCGGGTCAAGCAGGTGGATATGGAAGAGGTGCGCAAGCAGCGGGTTCCGGCGGATCAGGCCCGGTTGGACCCGGCGTGAGCAATTGGAGTTGATTTTGAGAAACGGTTTGAATACAATCCAAAAGTTGATGGATGGGTCGGAAGCGGCCTCCCGGGCGGGACCGTTTTGGTTCGGTGGCGTAAAAATTCATGATGGCGGTTGAGTGAGACATGGCGCGCAGGATGCTGATCGTCGGCAACTGGAAGATGAACGGGCTGATCGAAACGGCTCAGGCGTTGACGGAAGACATTCTGTCCGGTCTGTCCGCGCGCGTGGCACGCTCCGGTTCCGTGCGTTGCGAGGTGGTGCTGTGTCCTCCGGCAACGGCCCTGTACGCGGTGAATCAACGGGTTGGCGGTTCCCTGGTCCGGCTCGGGGGGCAGGATCTCTCCGAGTTTGAAAGCGGTCCGCACACCGGCGAGACGGGCGGGGGGATGCTGCGCGATGTGGGGTGCGGGTATGTGATCGTGGGGCACTCCGAGCGTCGTTCCGGGTGGGGAGAGGACAATGCGCGGGTGGCACGCAAAATGGCCGCCGCGTTTCGCGCCGGTTTGCAGCCTATCGTCTGTGTGGGCGAAACCCTGGAAGAGCGGGAACAGGGACGCACCCTGGAAGTGGTGCGGGCGCAATTGGAGGCGTTGTTCCCCTGTCTGCCGCCCCAGTCCGATACACGGCAGTCGTTGGTGGTGGCGTATGAGCCGGTCTGGGCGATCGGGAGTGGTCGTCATGCCCTGCCCGAGCAGGTTCAAGAGGTGCATGGTTTCATGCGTCGGATCCTGTTGGAGCGGTTGGGGGAGGATGGTCACGCCATTCGGATCGTGTATGGTGGATCCGTCAAGGCTGGCAACGCGGGATCCTTGTTCGCGTTGGAGGATGTGGATGGCGGGTTGATCGGCGGGGCTTCGCTCCAGAGCGTCGATTTTCTCGCGATCATCGATGCGGTTCCGGAGACGTTCTGATCCTTGGTTTTTTAACAGAAGGGCTGCGCAATGACTCTGATTTTGACTGTAGTGCATATACTGGTCTGCATGGCGTTGGTGTTTGTGGTGCTGTTGCAAAAAGGAAGCGGTGCGGACATGGGGGCTGCGTTTGGTGGCAGTTCTCAGAGTCTGTTCGGAGCGCGTGGTTCCGGAGACTTCCTGAGCAAGATGACGGCGGGATTGGCCACGGTCTTCATGATCACCAGCATGACGTTGGCCTTCTTTTCGACCCGTCCGGGGGTGGAGCGTTCGGTGATGGAGGGCGCCCCGATCTCTTCGACGGCCCAGCCGGCTTCCGGCAGCAAGGAGTCCGCGCCCGCCAAGGCCAAGGAGTCGGGCCCGGAGAAGGCCGCCGAGCCTGAATCCGGACCGCCTGTTCCCGCCAAGAGCGCGCCCAAGAAACCCGCTGGCGAGGCTGCCCCGGCTGCGGGCGCAGGAGCGGCGCCGGTGGTCAAACCGGTCCCGGCACCTCCGGGTTCTTCTGAGGATCCGGCGGCGGTCAAGAAGTCCGAACCGGCCAAGAAACCGGAAACGGCCCCGGCTGCCAAGAAAGAGCCGGAAGCGGCCAAGAAACCGGAAACGGCCAAGGAAACGGCCCCGGCTGCCAAGAAAGAGCCGGAAGCGGCCAAGAAACCGGAAACGGCCAAGGATGCGGCCCCGGCTGCCAGGAAGGAGCCGGAACCCGTCACGGGGGCCAAGCCGACGCCATGAGTTGACGCAGAGGATACACAAAAACAGGCCTGGGGATCCCCCCGGGCCTGATTGTTTGATCTGGCCGGTTGCGAGGAGTCGCCATGAAAAAAATTGTGATGGGAGTGCTTTTCTCTTTCATCGTATTGTTGGCCGTGGCCGTTGCCATTCCTTTGTTCGTGGACCCCAATCAGTACAAGCAGGAGATCGCGGCGCTGGTGAAGGAGAAGACCGGGCGGGATGTGACGGTGAATGGTTCCATGGCGCTGTCGTTGTTTCCCTGGGCCGGTGTGTCGTTGGAAGATGTGACGCTGGGGGATGTGCCGGGTTTCGGCAGTGAGCCGTTGGCCAGGGTGGCGCGGCTGGAGGTGCGGGCCCGGTTGATGCCGTTGCTTTCCAAACGGCTGGAGGCGGACCGGATCGCCGTGAAGGGGTTGCAGCTCAAACTGGTGCGGGATGCCAAGGGGCGGGGCAACTGGGAATCGGCGAGTGGCGCGGAGAAGCCTCCGGTCGCAACGCAGGCGCCCAAGGCCGGTGCCGCCACCGATGCCAAGGGTGCGGCCAGGAGTGGTCCGTCCACCCCGGTCACCGGTGGTGGTGACGCGTCCGCTCCGGCGACCGGGGAGGGCGGCGGGTTGAAGTCGATCACCCTGGGTGGGGTGGAGATCCTCGACGCCCAGGTGACCTGGAACAATGCGGTCAGCGGCGCGCAATACACGTTCAAGGGGTTGAAGCTGACCACGGGGGTGGTCACACCGGGTCAACCGGTGGCCGTGGAGCTGGAAACCGATGTGGAGCGGGTCAAGCCCGCCACCAAGGCCCATCTGGCATGGGCTGCCACGGTGGTCACCGGGGGAGAGGGTGGGCGGATCCTGTTGCAAAAGAGCCGGTTGGGTTTGAAGGTGCAGGCGGCGGAAGGGATGCCGGTCGGCACGATGGATATGCAGTTGGCCGCCGAGATCGAGGCCGCGCTGGACGGCTCCGCGATCAAGCTGACGGGCATGGATGCCACCCTCAAGGCGGAAGGCGGCGCCTCTCCGCTGGCCAGAAGCGAAAGCCGACTCCGTGGCGGCGTGGAGCTTTCCGGGTCGCGGGTGGCGGTCACCGGTCTGACCTGGAACCTGAAGGGCGAGGGCAAACCGGGTGGGACTTTTGGTCAGGTCGATGTCGCCTACAAGGGGGATATCGAAGGACGGCGCGACACTCTGGTGTTCAAGCTGCCGGGGATGGATCTGGTGGTCAAGGCGGTTGGCGGCACGTTGCCGGCTGCCGGGGCCAGCCTGCATATGACGGCCAACGGCGAAATGGATCTGCCGGGTCAGTCGTTGCGTCTGGCCGGTTGCAAGCTGGAGGGATGGGAGCAGATCAAGGCCGAAGGGTCGTTGCATCTGAGCAAACGGGGGGGCCATCCGGTGGCGGCGGGGGAGTGGACGATTCAACCGTTCAATCCGCGCGCCCTGTGGGTCCAGATGGGCCAGAAGGCTTTGACCCTCACGGATGACAAGGCGTTGATCGCGTTGCAGATCAAAGGGGCGTTCAGTGCCGACCATCAGCGGCTGGAGGTGAGCCGGATGGAGGCCAAACTGGATAATACCCTTTTGCGGGGTGGTTTCTCCTGGCCCTATGATGGGGTGTCCACGGTCCGCTTTGATCTGGATGGGGACGTGTTGGATCTGGATCGTTATCTGTCGCCCCGGGGGAGTGGCGGGGAAGCGGCTGCGGGAGCCTCTCCGGCAACGGCTGCGGCGGTCGTGCCGGTTCAAGGAGCGGCGCAGACCGGGGAGGCGGCGGGGAGCGTTCCGGCGGTCGCGGTGTCCGGCGACGCGGGAGGCGAGTTGCCTGTGGCCTTGTTGCGACGCCTGGATCTGGAGGGCCGGTTGAAACTGGCCACCCTCAAGGTGCGGGGCGGACGTTTCCAGGAGGTGCAGGCGGTGGTCAAGGGCAAGGAGGGGCTGTTGCGTCTGGAACCGGCCACCTTGAAACTGTATTCCGGTTCCGCCCGTCTGGATGCCACGCTGGATGTGCGGGGTGAGACCCCCAAAATGGCCTGGAAGCAGAATTTGCAGGGTGTGCAACTGGAACCTTTGCTCAAGGAGTGGGCCGGGGAGGAGAGCCTGGCGGGAACGGGCAATCTGACCCTGGATGTGACCTCTGCGGGCAAGCGGAGCCAGGAGATCAAGCAGGGCCTGAATGGTCGCCTCGGCTTTGTCGTGCTGGATGGCGCGTATTTGAAGAAGGATCTGACCTATGCCATTCGTCACGCCTATGCCGGGTACGCGGCGGCCAAGGGGCGGAGCCTGAACGTGGGCCAGGATACGGGACGCACCCCCTTCAAGAATCTGCAAGGGACGGCGGAGATTCGCAACGGCGTTCTGGAGAGCAAAGACCTTCAGGCCACCTCTCCGGCTTTCCAGATGACCGGTGGCGGTCAGGTGGATCTGCCGCGCCATCAGCTCGATTTGACCACGCGGGTCAACCTGCTGGTGGCCCTGGACGATGTGGAGAGCCAATCGCTCAAAGATTTGAAGGGTTTGGCCATTCCGGTGCGGATTCATGGCGATCTGTCCAGGCCCCAGACCACGGTGGATCTGGCCGGGCTGATCGAAGAGGCGCTCAAGACCAAGGCCATGGAGAAAGTGCAGGAGAAGCTCGGCGGCAAGCTTCAGGAGAAATTGGGCGGCAAGCTTCAAGAAAAACTGGGCGGCAGCGGTTCTCCTCTGGAAGAGGGATTGAAGAAGATGCTGCCGTTTGGCCGCTGAGGCGTGCCTTAAAGTTGGAAAAAAGGGGGCCGGAAAGCAGGGGGGGTCAGGGAGGGCCGGCAGAGCAGGAGGGTCAGGGACGATCCCGGAAGGCGGTCACCTCGTGGAGAATGCCCCGCAGGATGGAGGCTTCCCGGTGGTCGAGTCCGGCCCGTTGCAACAAGGCCCGGATGCTGCCCATCATGTGTCGTTTCTGACCCGGTTTGAGAAAACCGATGGTGGTCAGCGTCTGTTCCAGGTGTTCGAAGAGGCGTTCCATGGTTTCGGCTGTGGCGGGGGGATCGTCGCGGAAGGGGTCATGGGCCATGCCTTCTTCCTTGCCCAGGGTCTGCATGAGGGTGTAAAGCACGATCAGCACCGCCTGGGCGAGATTGAGGGAGCCTTGTTCTCCGCTGGTGGGGATGTGACAGACCACTCCGGCCCGTTCCACGTCTTCGCTGAGCAGTCCGGTGCGTTCGGTGCCGAACAGGATTCCCACCTGAACTCCGGGTTGGGCCAGGGAGTGCCGCAACCGTTCCCCCAGGGTTTCCGGGGTGAGCACGGTTTGCCGTTGTCCCCGATGGCGGTTGGTGGTGGCCACCACCAGATGCAGATCCGCCAGGGCCGAGGGGATGTCGTCGAAGATTTGCGCCTGTTCCAGAATCGTGGTGCAGCCGACCGCGTAGGCGTCGGCGTCGGGATGGGGAAACTGCCGGGGGGCCACCAGCCGCAGTCGGGAAAACCCGGTGTTGCCCATGGCGCGGGCCACGGCGCCCACGTTGCCCGCGTGGGCGGGACGGTCGAGAATGATCACCAGTTGATCCGAGGCCCGTTGACGTTCCATTTCCCGCACGGTGTGAGAACTCCTTGGTCTGGTTGAGGATTTCATGGTGACACGCAATCTCTGGCGTGAGTCCCGCTGAAATTCCGGCGCGCCTGCCTGAAACGCCGGATCCAATGGATCCAATGTCTGGAATGAGAGTTCGGCAAAGTGTCACGAAACCGTTCAACTTTCAAGTTTCGTCGCGCGCGAGCCCGATACTTAAGAACCCTGGAGTCGCCTTGAACAACAAACGTCCCCTTCTGCCTGTCCGCAAGCGTTCCAATCGGCTCTCCGGGGCTGTCCGCAAGCCGGTTGCCGGCGCGATCAGACCGGAATCCCGTCTGAAGGCCGTGTGGCGCCGGTTGACCCCATCTTGGACCCTGCCGACCTTGCCGACTCTGCCGCTTCGCCACAAAAGGGCGTTGCTGTTGGGGGGAGCGGGGCTGGTGGTGGCGGGGGGAATCGGCGCGCTGGTGATGATGCGCACCTCGGAACCGAGCGTCGCTTCGTCCAGGCCGACCAGTGCGGCTTTGTCGTGGCAGAGCTGTTTGAGCCAGTGGCCGGATGGCACGCTGTATCCGGATTTGCTGCCGGTGCCCGCCGGGGAGTACCGGTTGCATGCCAACTCTCAGGAACTCAAGCCTTTTCTCGCGCCTCACGGCCTGAACCGGATCCAGATCAAGGAGCCTTTCCTGATCGAAAAGCATGAGGTGACCCTCAAGGCGTTTCGTCGTTATGTGGCGGTGGTGGACAAGATGTCCGCCGGTGCGGACAAGGATCGGCTCAAGGCCCACATTGGTCTGCACTGGAACAAGGACGAGTCGGAAACCGCGCCGGTGAAGGGGATCTCCTGGGAGGCGGCCTGGGATTATACCGACTGGCTGGGGCGTGAGACCGGTTGCGCCTACGGATTGCCGAGTCGCGAGCAGTGGGGCGCGTCGGTCTTGTTGCTGGACGGGGGACGCGAGAACGCCTCCAAGGCGGGAATTCTGAGCGGCGAATCCTTGAAACGATTGCTTTGGGGGGTGCGGGAATGGACGGTCACCCCGTGCGCGGGAGGATACTATCTGGTCGGAGAGGACGATTTCGTGCCTTTGCCTGAAGTTCGGTCCGCAACGTGCATGCCGGCCATGTTGTCTGTGGCCGGATTTCGTGTGGTACTCAAGGCTGCGGCTTCGCAAGACCCGAAAACGGCAAAAACCGCCCCTGTGGCGGCCAAACCCTGATTCGAGGCCGGGCGCGACTCGTGACAACTTTCTGACACTTGATGGGGATCCTCAATCCGTGAACATACGATCCATCTTCCGATTGCTGCCCTGGACCTTTTGCTGGTTGGTGGTGGCTTCCCCGCTTCAGGCCCAGGCCAGGGAGAGTCAGCCCGGCAGTTGCGCCGCCTATGATTTTTCCGGGTTCTATCAAAACGACAAGCTGCAATGGGCGGGCGTGGCGCGGGTGCTGCGTCACGACACGCCGCTGTTCGACGGCGCCAGCGGAGACAAGAAAACCGGCTCCCTGCCGTTCAATCAGCAGGCGGAAATCCAGGAAGAGAAAAAGGATCGGGTCAAGGTTCGCGCTTTTCGCTACAAGGATCGTCCGGAAACCACCGGCTGGGTGGCCAAGCACGATCTGTTGTGCCGCAATCTGCCGATCAAGAGCGATTCGGGTCTGGAGATGAAGTTCTTCATCAAGACCTCCACCGTGGCGCGGGATGAATCGGGTCAGGAACCCAAGGTGCAGCCTTTCCAGGATCCGGATCTCAAGGATTGCGTGGGGGGGGCGGGTCACTGTCGGGAGGGGGCTTCCCGGTTTCATATGTATTTCGTCTTCGATGAAACCGACAAGTCGGTGCTGCTGGCGGATCGTTTCCGGCTGGAAGAAGACGGCATTCTGCTCGGCTGGGTGGACAAGGCCAACGGGTTTTTGTGGAACAACGCCTTCAGCCTGCGTCCCAAGGAGACTTTGACCTCCCCGGATCAACAAGGCCCCGGCACCTTGTGCACCTATGAAAACCTGGAGGACGCGGTCAGTCGCAACCCGCAGACCTGTCAGCCGGTGGTGGGAGGCAAGGAGTGGTTCCGCTCTTCGCTGCGCATTCCGGTTTTGGAGATGGTCAACGCCAAGAATCAACACGTCTCCCCGGAAAGCCTCTCTGGAGACTCGGGGCAGCGCTTGTTCTACAAGGTGGCCTTGGCCCGTCCGGGTCTGGTGGGCCGACGGGTGAACGAGGAGAAGGTGGCGATCTCGCCGACTCTGGCCAGTCGGATCCTGCCGGAATACAAGAATCTGTCCGCCAAGAAACGGGTGGACATCTTCTTTCTGCTCGACGCCACCGCCAGCATGGAGCCGGTGATCGACGCGGTGCGCGGGACTGCCGAGCAGCGGGGGGTGATTCAGGAGATCATTCACACCCTCAAAAACACCCAGGGGTTCAAGGAGACCCAGTTCCGCTTCGGATTCCGGGTCTATCGCGATCCTTACGCGGATAAGCACTTTCCCAACACCCCCGGCGACGGGGTGGGCGAGGGGTATCCCTTGTCCGAGGTGTGCGACATGGATGCCGCCACACAACAGCAGGAGTTCGAGAAATTCGCCCAGGCCATCTCCGAAGTCAAGGTGACCCAGGGGGATGTGGAGGATGACTACCAGGAGAACCTGTATGGCGGTCTGGAACAGGCGCTCAAGAAGGACATGGTCGCCTGCCCGGACAATCTGAAATTGATGTTCGTGATCGGCGACAACGGTTACACCGCGAACCGGGGTGACATGGACCGGCGGGGCAACATTCGTTCGGTGCCCAAATACGCCCATCCAGTCACCCGCGAGGTGTTGGCCAAGTTGATGCGCGGCGGAGCCGCAGAGGGCAGCAAGAGCAACAACGTTATTCCGTTTTTCATTCAGACCCCGTTCAAGGGTCAGCACGTCAAGCACGCCCAATCCTACCGCATCGCCTATGAGCAGTTCGAACAGCAGACCAAATATCTGCTGGAACAAAGTCTGCCAGCCAGCGACGTGAGCGCCGGCGCGGTGAAGGATCACGCCTTCCGTCTGGAAGAAGAAAAGCTGATCAGCCGTCTGGTGGCCAAGGTCGAAACCTTGAGCAGCAGCGCCTTGATCGACGAGATCATTCTGGATGTGCGCGGTGGCGCCGCCTTGAACGCCGTCATCGAGCGGTTGAGAAGGGAAAGAATTGACATCCCCGGCGTTTATTGGCACATTCTGCAACGGGGCAGCTGCGGGGAGTTGGGCAAGCAGTGCGAGGATCGGGTCTACGACACCACCCGCATCGGCTATGTCGAGGCCGACGACAAGGTGGCCGAGGAGCTTTGGATCAGCAGTGGGGCGCTCTCTTCCTGGATTCGCATCCTCAAAGGATTCGAGGGCTATTTCGACTTGCCGGAGTCTCAACTCAGACGGGCCTTGATCAGTGCCATGATTCTCGGTTTGCAACAAGAGATCCGCCGTCCGCCCATCGATGTGGCGGGCGAAACTCCCGCCGAATACGCCCAGCGGCGTGGTGGATTGCCGGTGCGGCGTCACAGTCCGTTGTTGAGTTATCCGGTTCCTTCTCTTTCCGCCGAGTCCACGGCGCGCAACAAGGATGGCCGTCTGGTGGTGCTGGATCAACACAAGAATCCCATGAAGGACAAGGCGGGTCAGGAGATCCTGGCCTCCCCGGCCTGCGAGCTGCGCCGGTTGGCCCTGTGGGCCATCAAGTCCAAGGAGATGCTGGAGATCATCGAACGGGATCATGTCCGTCCGGTCTTCAAGACCGTTCCCTATCAGCCCCGTCAATGCCCGGACGCCACGCCCAACGGTCGCGCCCTGCCGCAAATCAGCGAGGCCATCCAGCAGGTGCCTTTGGGGCCGGACAAGAACTATCGCTTCGGGCATGAGATCGGTGGCATGCGCGGCTACTGGATTCCCCAGGAATTTTTGCCATGACGTGGGGCGTTCAGGTTCGGGCCGCAACCGTTGGCTGGGGGGATTTCACCCTGCAAGTGGGCGGGTTGAAGCTGGACGCCAATACCATTTCCGGTCGTCTGCCGGTGCTGGGACGCAGCGGCAGTGGCAAAAGTACCTTGTTGTATCTGCTCACCTTTCTCAAAAGACCCACCGAGGGATGGGTGCGGTGGAGCTTCCCGGACGGATCCCAGGCGGCCTGGGGCCCCAAAGGGTTGGACTCCGCCTCTTCCACCCTCTCCTTGACCGAAATCCGGCGTCGTTGTTTCGGATTCGCCTATCAGAGCAGCACCCTGACCCCCTATCTGCGGGTGCGCGAGAATCTGCGCTATCCCCTGGAACAACGCGGGGGATACTCGGACGCGGAGATGGATCGCAAGGTCCACGCCGCCATGGATCGGGTGCTGCTGCGCGACAAAAACGGCAGCCGCATCGAAGAGACCACCCCCGAAGAGTTTCTGGAACGTTATCCCAATCAGCTCTCCGGCGGTCAGTTTCAGCGGGTCGCCCTGGCCCAGGCCATGATCCACGATCCGTATGTGCTGTTCGCCGACGAACCCACCGGCAACCTCGACTCCGAAACCCGGCGCGAGGTGATGTCGTTGGTGGATCGTTGGCTCACCACCGGTGATCGCATGGTCATCTGGGTCACCCACCACCAGTCCGACGCCTTGGATCCCCGCGTCAACCATTGGCTGATGGTGGCCAACAATCGTTGTCACCTGCGCCTCAAGGGTGGCGGCAAGCCGCCGGAACCCCAATTCGACCATGGCTGAATCCTCCGATCCGCTCCGTGACCCGCCTCCCCTGCCGGGAGAAAAAATCAAACGACGCTGGACCCCGGTGTGGGTCTCGCTGGGTGCCCGCGCCTATTGGCGTTCCTTTGTCTGCGCCCGTTTCGGCTGCACCGGAGGCGGTCGGGACTTCGCTTGGCTGACCCTGCTGCTGGCCTTGGTGATCTGCATGGCCCTGCTGCTGGTGGGCACGCGCGCCGGTCTGCTGGAACGGTTCACCGATGCCCTGTTGGGCACCTTGCGGCCCCACGGCGTGCCGGTGTGGGTCACCTCCCACTGGGAGAACCATCAGGGGATCGGGTCGGATCTGCTGGGGCGTCTCAAGGAGATGGAAAAACGCATCCCCGGTGAATCCTTCGGAGTGACTGCCTATCCCTACCGTCAGGTGGGAGACGCCTCCCCCAAGATCCGGCTTCCCGGCGCGTCGAGTTGGGATCCCGGTGCCCCCTGGGTCGGTTGGGCGGTCTATCCCAACGATCCGTTGTGGAATCTGGAGGTTCCCAAGGATTGGATCGAAGACCAGAACCAGATGGCCGATGGCTGGATGGGATTGCCGCTCACCGTGGTGTTGAGCGAATCCCAGTTCGCCGAAGGGTTCAACTATGAAGCCTACCGGGAGGCGGTACAACCGATCCTGGTGCAGAAGAAATTGCGGCGTCTGCCGGAAAAACCGCCCCAGGATTCGTTGCGCAACGCCCTGGATACCATCTGGCTGGAATTGAACATCGGCAACACTCAGGAACTGGTGCCGTTCCGGGTGCGGTGGGTACATCACCTGCCGGCCATGGAAAAGGTGGCGTTCCTGTTTCCTCTGACCACCTATCACGCGCTGCTGGCGGCGTTTCATTTTCCGGAGATCCGCTTTGATGTCAAATCCAAAGGGGTGGGGGATCCGGAGGAGTATCGGCGTCTGACCGCTTCATCCTATCCCAAGGGCGAGATCGCCTCTTACGCCCAGTGTCTTCAGGAGGAGATGGCCAAGACCGGTTTGACCGGCCTGCCGAAAATCCCGGAAAATCGTTGCGCCCGTCCCCAGATTCCCGCCGCTCCCGGCGCCACCCGTCAATCCGGGGACGACGGGTGGGATGTGATCAATCATGACGACAACCATCGCCTCTGGTTGCCCTGTCACCGTCTGCCCATGGACAACCCCCTGCGAGACAGTCTGTGTCCTGCCGGACGCCCCAAGGCGGGGCAGTCGATCGTCTACGCTCCCTGGGATGTGACCGAATCCGGCACCGCTTTTTCTGCGGTGCGGGTCTACATGCCGGACCCCACCCGTCTGAGCCGGGGCATCCGTTCCTTGATGGCGGTGCGCACCCGGGACGGGCGACCGGCGTTCAACATCCACTCCATGTATCAAGACGCCTTGAACCGGTTCAACCTGTTGAGCGATCTGCTCTCCACCATGACCCCGGCCTATGCCCTGACTTTCGGAATCTTTCTGGGCGCCTTGCTGCTGGCCCAGGCGGGAACCCTCATCGGGCACCGGCGTCATCACTACGGCATTCTGCTGAGTCGCGGATTCACCTGGACCGGCCTTTACGGCAAACTCATCTGGCAGATGCTGCTCGCCACCCTGACCGCCGGATCCCTGGCCGTGTTTGGCATGATTCCGGCCTTGCGGTATCTGCTGGATGACGGATTCAAGGGGATCATCTCCCGTTATCAGGACTTGTTGCCGCCGGGATACGATTTCGAGGCGTTGCCTTTGCCTTGGCAGGAGATCCTGATCACGGTGGGGGAGGTCTACGCGGTGGTGGCGGTGGTGACGATTTTCTTGTTGTTCCGTTTGCCGTTGCGCGGGGATACCGCCCCTTCGGATCTGCTGCACGGGGGGGGTGTGGCCCCACGGGAACGGGACGGCAATCGCAAGAAGGAATCTTAGGGCGTGTTGACATTCAATAATTCGATCTGTACCCTGTCCTGCAGGAGGTGATGCTATGGATCGAATGTTACTGCGTGATGACCAATGGGAACGAATTGTAGACCTCTTGCCAAGAAGGCGAGGACA